>DCWS01000058.1 GCA_002328165.1 Desulfobacteraceae bacterium UBA2156
GAGGTATCCGGGACCTGAAACCCTTTCTTATTTCTATACCTGATTTGTCCAAAACCTTTTGAAGACATACATAGATGAGGCACAATTTTAATTTAATTTTGGCAAAACCAATAACTGATAACGATTAACATCTAATCGAGTTTTGATTCGATTAGGGCACAATTAAACGGTTTTCAAAATATCCATATATTTTTTTCCTGGGACGATAAATGGATCGCCTGTTTCGGAAAATCTTACCCATTAGCTTATCGCCGTGAGAACCGGTTTACAAGTCGTGTATCCGTATCTTTATCAGTGAGCAAAGGTCGTGTCGTCTCAACCCTTCAGCGGCACCCTGATTTACAGAAACTACGACAGTTTGACTTAAGTCAAGGCAATTTTCCTCCAGCCTGATTAACGGTTGAGACATCAAAAAAGAAAAAAACAGACAGAACATGGAATCAAAAATAACAACAGAAAATCATTCGGTTGGACTATCGCAGGAACCAAAAGAGAGGAATAGAAACACTCCTTTTGCCTGTGGGCAACCACCAGAAAAAATCAACTCCTATTCATGGAGGTTCCGAAACAGCGTTCAACTGGGCATATTGCTTCTAACCCTGGGAATTGGCGTACAGTTTTTTATTTATGTCCTCCAGGCCACTTCGGTCGGTACGATCGAAGTGTCAAGACCGCCGGGAGTCGAAGGATTTCTACCGATTGGTGCGCTTTTGGGCTGGAAGTTGTTCCTCACAACCGGAGTATGGGATGACGTACACCCTGCTGCTATGGTGATTTTGGGGTTTGCAGGGCTCATTTCCCTCCTTTTAAGAAAGTCGTTTTGCGGATGGTTTTGTCCGGTAGGCACCCTATCAGAATGGTTATGGAAGTTGGGAAGAAAATTATTCGGAAAAAATTATCAGGTTCCCAAATGGCTTGATTTTCCTTTACGCAGCATGAAATACCTGGTTCTCGGATTTTTTATATGGTCCATTCTCTCGATGGGTCGGTCCGCCATCTTATACTTTCTCCACAGCCCATATTACAAGATATCCGATGTGAAGATGCTCTTCTTCTTTACCCGCATGTCTACTACTTCTGCCATCGTTCTTTTTGTACTGCTTATTTCTTCCTTTATAGTTCGGAATAGCTGGTGCAGATACCTGTGCCCCTACGGGGCGCTCATGGGATTGTTCTCACTCATCAGCCCCACACGGATTCTTCGCAACCCAAAAATCTGCACCCAGTGCAAAAGCTGCACCGAGGTCTGTCCGTACCATCTGCCTGTGAATAAAAAAAAGAACATTCGAAGTTCTGAATGCAATGGATGCATGGACTGCGTATCGGTCTGCCCGGTTAAAAATACCCTGGAGTTAAAGACGAAAGGATTCAACAGGCAGGTTTGGTCCCCTCTAAAGTTGGGTATGGTCATTGTGGGGTTGTTCATCGGGCTGGTGTACGCGGCGGAGATAACCGGTCACTGGAAGAGCAGCGTATCCGAGTATGAATTCCGCGTGAGGCTCCAGGAGATCGATTCATCAAAATATTCCCACCCGGGCGGCCGGGTTCAGACCCATCCCCCTTCTCCCCATCTCCCCTGAGTTTGAAATCGAAACAACAAGTCCATTTCCCATGCCTCGTCAATGCGCAATGAAGACCCCAACAGGGCAAAGTTACACCAAGACCCGGGGGGAAATTGTGATAATGATACCTTACAGTGGGTCACGTCAGACGTTTACCGTTTTTGGTAGAAGCCGTTATCAAGAAGTTTCTGACAAAAAATACTGGAAGCGTTTTCAGGAATTCCTTGCAGATAGATTGAAGTGAGAGGCAAATCCGGAACTATCTCGCCTATCGTAGGCTGAATTTACCCTGGCATATCTGTTCCAATATTTCGGCAAAATGACAGCATGATGCTTGCATTCCCATTTAACATGTGCTTGACTTTTTGAAGAACCTTGCAGCCCCGAATATCGAGATCTTCGCTGCGCTTCGGCAAGATAGGGGAATGCGCTCGCTGTTTCGGTCCAATTTTTCCGTAAGACATTATCGAAAAGGGATGATTTGCCCGTGTTCCGGGGCAGATCGGAAGAAGGATGACATGCAAAAGCCAAGTGCTAAACAGTACATACTCGCCGCCATAAGACGACAGTATGCAGAGCGGGTTCCGACTACAGTCCTTATCGGGCCCTACTGTGCAAAATTAGTGGGGCACTCTATTCGTGAACTACTGACAGATGCTCAAAAAAGCGCCGATGGCCCTGCATATTTGTGGATACATTGATCCGATTATCGATGATATTTTGGACACGGGAATCGGTCTGATCAGTTTGGATGCCCCCTCATCGCTGAACAAAATGATTGAAAAATCCAGTGGCAAGGTTGTGGTAATGGGAAACATACCGACCGGATTGTTCGCTATCGGAGATTTCGGGGAAATGGAAGCCGCCGTTGACGAATGTCTTGAAAAGGGGGCGGCTGGAAGCGGGTTTATCCTTGCTTCAGGTTGCGAGATACCATTAAATTCCACCGAAGATCGGATTGATCATTTTTTCAAATATGCACACGCAGCCGGCCGACATATTATGTCCAATCTGAAAAAACAGCACCCGGAGCTTTTCCCTGGTTGACATAATTAAAACCTGGTCACATCCTTAAAATGCAGACAATTCGTCACCAAATGATGACACATTTGAACGGGTCGGAGATGACCGCCATCGAACTGTCTCAGATTCTTGGGATCCCGGAAAAGGAGGTTTACAGCCATCTTCCCCATGTCTCATCTTCCGTTAAGTCCAAGGGCAAAAGGCTTTTTATTCAACCTGCAAGGTGTCTGAACTGCAGATACGTCTTTAAAGACAGGAGACGCTTCACTTCCCCGGGGCGATGTCCGCGTTGCAGGAAGAGCCACATCCAAATGCCGGCGTACCAGATCCGTTAGCGAAAATCCCGTCATCCGGGTCTACGGGATTCTTCAATTCTAATCAAGCACCGCAATGGCCTCAACTTCTATCATAAATTCCGGCAGAGCCAAACTCTCAATTATCAACAAGGTATTGGGTGGGCAGGGTTCGGTGAGATACTCACTCCGAACCTTTCGATAGCCTTTAATGAAGTCGAAGTGCGTCAGGAATGTCGTCATTTTTACAATATGAGACAAATTGCCGCCGGCCTCCTCCAGAATGTTTTTCAAGTTTGTAAAAACCTGGCGTGCCTGGCTTTCGATATCGCCCGGGCCGACCAAATTCCCATCAATGCCGTTTGCTATTTGTCCTGCAATATAAAGGGTATTGCCCGCTTTGGCAGCATGGGAATAGCCTGTGGTAGGGTGGACACTTTTTAGCTCTAGAATTTCATGGGCCATTGGGTTTCTCCTTGATCAGCGGAGAAGGGTTAAATTTTTTCATGCCTCCCCGTAAAACTATTCCAGAGCATTCCCGGGAGATTCATGCCGGGTTTATATTCTTTTCCGGATAAAAATAACTCTTCCACCTTTAATGAGCGAAGATCTGCGGGGTCATGGGTTAAGGGATTCTTGTTCAAAATCACCATATCCGCAATTTTTCCTTTTTCCAGGCTACCTCGCTCCTTTTCATCAAAAGTCGTCCAGGCCACCTCGTATGTATACATTTTTAGAGCATCGATAATGGAAACAGATTGATCCGGATCATATGGATGATTGCACGCCCCATAGATCCCTTCAATCGGATCAGGATGCACCACAGGTGCATCTGACCCGCCACTGAGGTGTATTCCGGCATTCAAAATGGATTTCAAGGGAGAGCTTCCGGTGACTCTAGGACCCAAAATTTCATTTAGGTACGCCAGGGGTTCCATGGGACTGATCAGAAATCCGGGTTGAGAGGTGATACCGATTCCTAATTCAGCAATTTTTTTCAAATCATCGGGAGTAATCAAACAGGCATGAATAATCGTATGCCGGTGGTCTTCCCGCGGATAGTCCAGCAGTGCCGCTTCAATTGCCTTTACAGCACGGGTAACAGCCGCATCCCCGATGGCGTGCATTTCAATCTGCAGCCCAGCCCGATTCGCTTTTTTGGCGAATTCAATTACATCTTCTTCACGTTGAAAAAGAATCCCTGTATTATCCAGATCATTGCTGTAAGGTTCATGTAGTGCGGCATCACAGGCGCCAAAGGACCCGTCTAGAGCTGTGGCGAAACATCCGCCAATCCGAGGCAGGCTTCGTTTGAGTACTTTCTCCACTTCCATGGTTTGAAAGAACAGTCGTGTTTGAAATTGTCTTTTCTTTGATAGAGCTTTTGCAATCAGGCTCACAAAAGTAATGTCGAGGTCTTTGGGAAATCCAATCCCCTCGGTTGCGTGAATGAGTCCAATCCCTTTTTCTGCCAGCAGATCAAAGCTTTTTACGATACTTTTTACCAGATCGAGCGGGGAAACCAATGATGTTGCATAATCCGTCCCTGCAAAATAGGCTTCATAAAATAGGTGGCCTTTATCCGCTTGAAAACCCCGTAAATTTTTGACCTTGTCGGGAAATTTTTCCAACATTTTAGTATTGAAAACTGCTGAGTGTCCATGATAGCAGACAATAATCAACGGTATATCTGAACACGCCTCATCCAGTTCCTGCCTCAAAATCAACCGTTTTTCTCTAATACGATGCCTGGATACGCCAAAGGAGATAATCACTTTCTTCTTTTTATTTTCGGCTACATATCTCTGTATAATTTCCCGGAGTTCCTTGATATTTTTCGCTGCTCTTACATCAAAATAAGAACCGGCAATCAGGGCCCAATTAGAAAAGTGCATGTGCCCGTCCCCAAAAGACGGCAGTAAAGCACGGTTTTCCAATTCCACTTTGCAATCATCTTTTGTGTACTCCAAAGGCAGAGAGTCTCCCAGATAGACGATTCGCCCTTGGTCTTCAACAAGATAATTATAGACCGTGTTGTTTTTATCCAAAGAGATTATTTTGCCATGATAAATGCGCATCGCGTGTATCGGTCCTTTAATTTTTTAAACTATCAAAGAGCACTGCATCCCGCCTGGGGGCTGACAGGTGCCTGTCTGCGTGTGGACGCACAGGTAGGCATCGATGCGGGTTTGACGTGGCATGTGTTTTAAACACCACTTTTGCACCTATTTATCAACAAAGAAATAACGTTGTTTTCGGGCTAGCAACAAAGATTCGACGTATCGTATTGAATAATTATTAATTACGATGCGACCCCGTTGGGTTCAAGCTTATTCTATGTTTGCGCCGACAACGGCGGCCAGCTGCATCATGTTGATCGTTTGGTCTTCTTTCAGCATTGTAAGGTCAGTGACCTTGCCTGATTTGCTTTTGGATTTTGTGTTTTTGAAGACCGGGAGCAGTTTAGCATCAACCACAATGAACTTGCCTGTGTTCTCAGGCTTTCCATTTTCAGTCTTTGTCTGAAGTTTATTAGCTTTAATATAGTCCCATAGTTTCTTGGTGATCTCTGTCCTGGGAAGTTCTGCTGCTCCCAGGAGCTCTGCCAGCTCATTTTTCAGCTTTACCGGTTTACTCAGTCCTTTTCCTTCTGCCATTTTTAACTCCTCCCTATTTAGATTTAAATAAAATTATCTCCGGGTCAGATCTTCTGACCATTTTACTTTTTTCAAGAATATTTATTGAGACTCGCGGATGGATTAACTTAATGCCATATGTCTGGGTTAGCGTTTTTAAGGAGCAGACGTGCAATCTCCCGACTCCCTCTGATGAACAATGAACCAACAACGAAATCGCCGTTATATATTATTTGACAATGGGGCTTTTTCTTAAGTGTTGGAATGTTGATCTCTGTCTATCTGTAAGGCATCGTATGAAGACTGGACTCGATCAGCGTTCTGAACGGCTCATCGCTACCACAAACCATACTCTGAGTCAAATATTCTTTAATAACAATATGGTTAGATCGCAATCGGGGCATATTATTAAAGATATCCAGTTATGCAAAATAGCTATAAATTCAGGAGAGAAACGTCCTTCAGCAATTAATTAACTCCGCAGTCACGCAATCGGAATCTTTGCTTCACTTCGACCCCGAATACGGGATTTACGCTTTGCCTCAACAAGCTACGGGGAATGCACCTGCTGGTAACTTACCCCTTCATGATATATCCGTATATTGGGGTAGTTGCGCTGCATCCTTCGTCATTGCAGCGTACTGTACCCCCCGCTCCGGCGGTATGTCATTTCCCTGTTTCGTGATTTCCTGAATCTCACGAACTGCGCCTGCTCTGTTGAAAGCAGCCTTGATCTTTATGGCGGTTTTATAATCCACACTTTTCTTTATTACCGTTGGTGAGCCCGTAAAGAAAATACGTTCAATTTTCTTTCAATTCATATTGTAAAGGGAGGCCAAATTATTTTTAACTCCCCCTTTTGTCATGCCACCCACTATGGTTCCGTCAAATGTGATTTTATAGCGTTTGTCTTCTATTTTTTTCCGGGAGATGAAGGGTTGTCAGAAAGCTTTTCACAATTGATCATAACAATATGCATGATACGAATCAATGTTCAATTAATCATTGTCAAAACCAACACACTGCAGTATGGGTAGTATGCATTTAAAACATATGGGGAGTTGGTTTTCATTCAATTGAGGTCATCGATAGCATCTGATAGACTGTGGTGAAATGAAGATAAAAAAGAAATTAATTATCGGTTCACGTACAAGCGATTTGGCACTGTGGCAATCGAATTTTATTAAACACGAACTTGAGAAACGCTTTAAGGGTTTAAAAGTCATCATTAAGCGGATCAAGACAAAGGGGGATAAAATTCTAGATGTTGCCCTTTCCAAGATCGGTGACAAAGGACTGTTTACAAAAGATCTCGAAAACCAATTGTTAAAGGGGAATATTGACATTGCCGTTCACAGTTTAAAGGACCTGGAGACACGGATCCCCGATGGTCTGAAACTTGCCGCAGTCACCCGGCGACACGAAGTTGAAGATGTATTGATCGCAAAAAAACCCGGGGTTACCATCAGAACATTACCCCATGAAGCGACGGTGGCTACCGGATCGCTTCGAAGAAGATCTCAACTTCTCCATATCCGACCTGATATAAAAATTGTCGATCTGCGCGGAAATGTTCCCACTCGCATCCGAAAATTTTTGAACTCCGATTGGCATGGCATCATCCTTGCCCGGGCAGGTGTTGAGAGATTGAAGATGGAACGGCATATCTCTTCCTATATTAGTGTCGATGAAATAATTCCTGCAGTGGGACAGGGGGCTTTGGGAGTTGAAATAAAAGCAGACAATCAATTTGCAGCGAAAATGGTTCTATCGGTTCATGATCATGATACATTCCTGGCAGTATCTGCTGAACGTGCTTTTTTAAAAAGCCTCCGGGGCGGATGCCAGGTTCCGATAGGGGCATATGCCCTGGTTAAATCAAATGGGTTGTACCTTACGGCGGTGATCGGATCGATTGACGGAAAGACCCTATTTAAAAATAAAAGAAGGGGAAGCAAAAGCGACCCTGAAAAAACCGGAAAAGCATTGGCCGATGATCTGTTAAAAGCAGGTGCCGGGCGTATATTGGATGATATTTATAAACAGGTATAATTCGCAATATCTCAATCGATCAGGACAGGTAACACTGCAGAAAAGTTGCAGGGGTTTTTGCATAAAATCAAGACAAGGCACTGATTCGTGTCCAAGATCCTAGAAAATAAGGTCATCGTTTTGACCCGGCAGCCTGAACAATCAAAGGAGGCCATCTTGAAATTAGAGAAAAACGGGGCGGCTGTAATTTCTTTTCCCACAATTGAAATTGTACCCACAGAAAATCACGAGGAGTTTGACTCTTGGATTAAAAAATTTAACATGTTTGATTATATCGTCTTTACATCCGGCAATGCGGTTAAACACTTTGTTATTCGTCTGGATCAGATTCAAAAACATCTAGATTTTGATAAAACAAGCGTTGTGGCGGTTGGAGAAAAAACTGCTGTCACCTGCAACCGATATCATATTCCGGTCGATATTGTCCCCAAAGATTTCAGTACAAAAGGCATTGTGGAAGAGTTGAGCAAGTCTGATATAACCGGAAAAAAATTCTTTATTCCCTGCTCTTCCATAGCCAGGGATGAACTGCCGGAAAGACTTGGCCGAATGGGTGCAAAGATTACGCGTCTGCCAATCTACAATACAATCGTGCCTGATGGTTCTGAAAACGATAAAACCGTCGAGGTGATTTTAAACAGCAAACCGGATATTTTTATTTTCACCAGTCCGTCTACCTTTCATAATTTCGTAAAGATTTTAAATCTGGCCGAGCCTGAAGATTATTTTAAGGGGCGTACAGTGGCAGCCATTGGCCCCACGACGGAAAGTGCAATCAGGTCCAAAGGAGTTATGGTTCAAATTACCCCCCTAGAAAATACAATAAACAGCCTTATCGATTCTGTTTTGAATTTTTATCCTATAGCTGATAAAATCGAAAACTAATATTAAAGTGGAGGCGTTTGTGGATAATTTTCAAAACGACCTGTTCCTGAGGTCATGTAAATGTTTACCTGTTGAGAGAACGCCAATTTGGATAATGCGACAGGCCGGGCGCTATTTACCGGAATATCGTGCTGTCCGGGAAAAGGCAGATTTTCTGACCGTGTGTAAGACCCCAGAACTTGCAGCCGAAGTTACCGTTCAGCCGATTGATCTGATCGGCGTTGATGCAGCGATTATTTTTTCAGACATTCTCGTAATACCCGAGGCAATGGGTATGCACTTTGCTATGGAAGAGGGTGTGGGGCCGGTGTTTACTCAGCCGATTCGAAATGAAGCGGATGCAAAGGCACTGAGATATATCGATCCCTTTGCCGATCTCAAATATGTAATCGATGCCGTGATTATGACCAAAAAAGAATTGAATGGCCGCGTCCCCTTGATCGGCTTTAGCGGCTCCCCATGGACACTGTTGACCTACATGGTCGAGGGACAGGGTTCAAAAACATTTTCAAAAGTTAAAAAATTGATTTTTACCCGGCCCAAACTGGCACACAGCCTTCTATCAAAAATCGCCGATGTCGCTGCAGCCTTTTTAAGCGCAAAAATTGAATCCGGTGTAAACGCAGTACAGATATTTGATACATGGGGTGGCATCCTTTCAGAGGATGATTTTAAAGAATTTTCATTAACATATATCCAAAAAATTATTTCTCAACTCCGACGAAACGATGAGCCAGTCATCGTTTTTGCAAAAGGCGTACATTATATGCTGGACAAGCTGGCTAGGTGCGGAGCCGATGTATTGGGTCTCGACTGGACGATAAACATCGGCAAAGCCAGAAAAAAGGTTGGCGATAAAGTTGCGCTGCAGGGAAACCTTGACCCAACTGTTCTTTATGCCGGTCGTGAAAAGATAGAAAAGGAAGCGGGAAAAATTTTAACTTTGTTCGGCCAAGGAAGCGGACATATATTTAATCTCGGACACGGGATCTTCCCTGATGTGCCGCCGGAGAACCTAAAAGTTTTGGTCGATTTTGTTAAGAAAGAGAGTGCGTATTTTCACCGTGCAGGAGAATAGTTTTGCTAGAAATCGATATTAATTTAATAAAAAAACATGACAAACCTGGGCCCCGATACACGAGTTATCCCACCGCCCCCCATTTTCACGAATCGTTTACACCGGATAATTTCAGGGATGAAACCATCAGGACCAATCAGGGAGAAAACCTTCCGGATCTGTCCCTATATTTTCACCTGCCGTTCTGTGACACCCTCTGTTATTTTTGCGGCTGCAACATGATTGTCACACACAATCGGGATAGAATCAGTCGTTACATCGGATACTTGAAAAAAGAAATCGATTTAATCAGTTCCTTTATTTCAGCGGATAGAGAAACGGTCCAGCTGCACTGGGGCGGCGGTACCCCGACCCATCTGAATCCGGATGAGATCACTGATTTGGCCGCTTATATTCATGATCGTTTTGATTGCAAAAATGTCATGGAAGCCGGCTGTGAAATTGATCCCAGGGAATTAACAAAAAACCATCTCGAAGCCCTCAGGGACGGCGGCTTTAACAGAATTAGCATGGGGGTTCAGGATTTCAACGAACAGGTTCAGCGATCCGTAAACAGAATTCAGCCGGAGGATATGACAAGGCAGGTGGTTGAATGGGTAAGGGACTTGGGGTTTCAAAGTATCAATCTGGATTTGATATACGGACTTCCCCTTCAAACCATCGGATCGTTTGAAGAAACGGTTGATACCATTATCGATATTTCTCCGGATAGAATTGCTTTGTTCAATTTTGCACACGTCCCCTGGATGAAAAAGCACCAAAAACTCATTCAACTCGAAGATTTGCCTGTTGCTGAAGAAAAACTTCATATTTTAAAAATGGCAACGGAAAAACTTGTAGAAACGGGTTATGTTTTTATCGGGATGGATCATTTTTCAAAGCCCGACGACGAGCTGGCGGTTGCCTTGAAAGAGAAAAAACTTTACCGAAATTTTCAGGGGTACAGCACCCATGCCGGTACGGATCTTTACGCAATGGGTATCACCAGTATCAGCCAGTTCGGGCGTATTTATGCCCAAAATGTAAAAAAAGAAAAAGAATATTTCGACATGCTGGACAAAAGAATGTTGCCCACGGCAAAAGGGTGTTATCTGACAGATGATGACATGTTACGCCGGTTTGTCATCACAAAATTAATGTGTGACTTCGAACTCCAATTTGGCCTGGTTGAAGAAAAATTCGATATCGATTTTAAAACCTACTTCGCCTGGGGATTGAAAAATTTAAAGGAAATGATCGGGGGCGAATTGATAGCCGTTGAAAATGGCGTGATGAAAGTAACAAAAACCGGCAGATTTTTGATCAGAAATATCGCGATGAATTTTGACGGCTATATTGAAAGAAAAGAAGACCATTCCCGGTATTCGAGAACCGTATAACCCCAATCGAAAAAAAACTCAACCGGAGTATTAGTACCTTAATCGAGGTATAAGAATATATGCATAAAAGGGCAGTCATTATTTTCAACCTCGGCGGTCCGGATTCTTTAGCATCGGTGGAGCCTTTCCTATTCAATCTTTTCAGCGATCATGATATTTTCAGTATCCCGGTCGGACAAAAGGTGTTCGCACGGATAATCTCCAGGAGAAGGGCCCCGAAAACAAAGCGTATTTATGAGCAGATTGACGGGAAGTCACCCATTAATTATTGGACGGAGTATCAGCGGCGGATGCTTCAGAAAACGCTTAAAAAGGAGCTTCCCGAGATTGAAGTGTTTACCGCAATGCGCTACTGGCATCCGATAATAAAAGATGTGGCCGAACAGATCGCGGTGCATAATTTTGACAAAATCGTCCTGCTCCCTCTCTATCCCCACTATTCCACTGCAACAACCAGGTCATCGTTTAATGAATGGAAAAGAGTCTACAAGGGTGACCCAACCCGTCTGATTTACGTCAACGATTATTTTGACAACCCCCACTATATATCTGCGATAAACAATCGAATCGATGAATCGATTTTGGGCTTTCCGGAAAAAATACGCAGCGATATACAGCTTTTGTTCAGTGCCCACGGAACCCCTTTACGTTTTGTTAAAAGAGGTGATCCGTACAGCGATCAAATTAAAAAAACCGTCGCCGATGTGATGGCTGCGCGAAATTTTTCCCATGAACATCATTTATGTTTTCAAAGCAAGGTCGGTCCCCTGAAATGGCTGAAACCATCGACGGCTGAAATGATAGAACATTTGGGCGCAAAAAATAAAAAGCACCTGTTGGTTATCCCTGTCAGCTTCGTGTCGGATCATGTGGAGACCCTTTATGAACTCGAAATCGAATACAGACGGATTGCAGAAAATCTGAATATAGAAAATTACAGGGTCATGAAAGGACTGAACGACTCGACGACATTTATCGAGGCGCTCAAAGAAATAACCCTCAAGGCGATGGAAGAAGACAAGGCATCAATCAGAGGCAAAGGATAAACAGTGGAGAAACCCGCAATCAAAATTACGGTTTTAGGAGCTGGAATATCAGGCCTTTCCACTGCATACTGGCTCGCCAGAGATGGATTTGACATCACCGTTCTTGAGGCGCAAAACGAGGCCGGCGGCTCGATGATAACCGAGAAGAAGAACGGATTTCTGATTGATTATGGTTCAAACAGCGGATTGGAAACCACCACCTTGGTCGGAGAACTGGTAGGTGAAACCGGTCTTCAAAAAGAAATGGTTTATGCAAATGAAACGGGGAACAAAAGATATATTTTAAGAAAGAATCAGCTCCATGCCTTACCGACAAACCCAATCGCTTTTTTAAGAACAAAGTTATTTTCGAGGCGAGCCAAACTCCGTCTGCTTGCCGAACCGTTCATTGGGAAATCTGAAGAGGGTTATTATCAAAGTATTTCTGAATTTGTCAAAAGACGTCTCGGCCGGGAGTTTCTGGACTATGCCATAAATCCCTTTGTCGCCGGTGTATTTGCGGGAGACCCTGATACCCTCAGCGTTAAATCCGCCTTCCCTAAGCTATATCGGCTGGAGGAACTCTACGGCGGTTTGATAAAGGGAATGATTAAAGGCGCAAAGGAAAGAAAAAACATTGGGGAGCAATCGAAACAGAGTGCAAAGATGTTTTCTTTTATAGGTGGTATGCAGACCCTGCCCAAAGCAATTGCCCGCAAACTCGGTAAAAGAATCACATACAACTGCAAGGTCGAAAAAATTGACAAATCAGCAAATAGATACAAAATTTTCTACAAACACAATGATCTACCGAAAGAAATCGTATCCGACATTGTTTTATCAACAATACCTGCCTATAAAGCGGCCCTTGTCTTTGGTGGATTCGACGACCAATTGTGCCGGCATCTAAATGAGATCTACTATCCCCCTGTGCAAGTGCTCTTTTTGGGATTTAGAAAAGAAAGTATCGGGCGGGCCTTGGACGGATTCGGTTTTTTAATCCCAAAAAAAGAAAACAGGTCCTTTCTGGGCGCCATTTGGAGTTCGGTCATCTTTCCGCAACGGGCAGACAGCAACAAGACGGCATTTACCCTATTTATCGGTGGTGCAAGATCTCCTGAACTTTTTAACGGGGACGTCGAAAGCCTCATCAACAGGGTGCTGAAGGAATTTAAGGAAATAATGAATATAAATGAAGACCCCCTGTTTGTTAAAGAAAAGATGTGGGCAAAGGCTATCCCCCAATACAACCTCGGTTATATTGAACACGAAAGATACTTTGAAAAGGTCGAGGGGGAATTTCCCGGTCTTTTTTTAAGCGGAAATTACCGGGGTGGCATTTCGGTTGGAGATTGTATTGCAAATTCAGAACCGGTCTATAAAAAGATTGTTGATTTTATCAGCAAATGAGCGGTTTGACAGGAATGCACATTTTCACCAATCACACATACCTGCCGTTGTTTGCTTGGAAACCGCAATGATATGACCCTGCTTGACAATATACCGGCCCCATGGCAATGCCCGGACCAGCATCATAGTTGTCAGTGCACACAATGTTTATGTGTCGCCTGATTGGGTGATCGCTCTATGGCAACAGAATTATAGGTAAGCAGTTCACCCACCTCGTCGCTGTTCGCCTCACGGAGTGTGTCCCCTTTGAGTCTCTGCGTTTGCATGCCTGCAGAAAAACCTTGCTCCATTTGTAATACAGACTTGGAGCGATACCCTCTCGACGACAGATCGCAGAGATGCTGTCCCTGCCCTTCAGCGCTTCCAAAATGATTCGGATTTTTTCTTCAAAATTGAATTTGCGGCGGATTCTGCGTTTGATTTCTTTAACCACAGATTCTGGACTTTTACGGGTTTTAGGTGTCATCGGTGTCTCCTTTCTCGATTTCGATTATAACCTAAAACCGTCTCTAATTTATATCCTAAATCTGTCCACTTTCCTTTGAAACGATACATGAAGCGGAAGAGATCGTGTCCATTGTACTTCATTGATCCGGATGTGTCCAGGCTCAATAAGAAGAGAGATATAAAGACGAATCCGTGTCAGCGGTCCCTCCTGAGCCGCCCGGTTTCGATCCGGTCTACTTCATATGTCCCGGGGGTTATCACCACGCCGTATTCCTCCCTTGCACGCCGGGGCGAAATGACACCGTTTCTCATCTCTTTTGCGACACGGTCTGCAGATCTTGAAAAAGGATTGCCGAATCCGCCACCGCCCCCTGCCACCTGCCGCAAAACGGTTCCCGGAGGAAGTTCGGAAATGATCTCTTTGGATTTAGGTCGATGGAGTTTTCCATTGTCAAATCGAAAGCTCATTTCATTGATGCTGCCCGCTTTCCCTCCAAAAAGACCGAACGCCCGGGCCTCCTCATCAACACCGTCTCCAAAAACAACGCCCTTGACCCGGTCCCCGTAAAACCGGATCGTTGTTTCAACCCCCAGCCCGCCTCGCCATTGCCCTGCGCCTGCGGAATCGATCGAAAACTCATGCTTCAGAAGGTGGTGGGGCGTCTGGAGCTCAAACATTTCAGGGTCCTGGGCAAGGATACCTCCGGCACAATTAATCAGTCCAATATGGTCGTAACCGTCAAAACCCCGGGTCGCACCGGATCCCCCTTTCAGGGCATTGAACAGGATATCAACAAAAGGCTGGTTGCCTCTCGGATCAATCCCTGAGACGGCCAGAGCCAGCATCCTGTTCCACCCTGCCGTGACGCGGTCGGGGATGGCTTTCGACATGGCCTTGAAGATGGCATCCGCATGGGGTCCGGTAATGCTGTTCCCAAATGTGGTTGCTGCCGGAAAGCGTGCATTCAGAAACGTCCCCTCCGGGATATCAATATGCAATGGCCTGAGAATACCTTCATTATGCGGAATATCAGGGTCCACCAGCATTAAAAAAGTCAAAATTACCGCTGATACGCTTGCGCTCAAGGGGGCATTGGCAAACCCTTCGGTCTGGGGATCGGTTCCCGTGTAATCAAAAAAGATCTCTTCCCCCTTTATGTTGATGTTGACCTTTATTTTAGATCTCGATCCCGGATGGATGCCGTCGTAGAACATCCAGCTCTCGCCCTGATAGTCACCATCCGGGATTCGTTTGATCTCGGAGCGAACCATCTTCTCTGTTGAATCAAAGAGCAGCTCAAGATGTGCGCGAAACTGATCGACACCGTATCGATCGAGAAGAGACATTAATAACCTTTCCCCCACAACGCAGCTTCCGATCTGAGCCTTGATATCCTCTTCGACAATCGGGTATCGGATATTCGCGAAGATCAGATCCCATACATCCTTTCTGAGCTTCCCCTTCTCAAAAATCTTAACAGGGGGGATGCGAAAGGCTTCCTGCCAGACCTCCCGGGCGTCCGGGTTGTATCCCCCTGCCACCGCTCCTCCGATATCCGCCTGGTGCCCCTTGACCGCGGTCCACGCAAAGAGCGCTCCTTGATGAAAGACCGGCTTGAATACCGACACATCGGCGTTCTGGTTTCCGCCGGTGAAGACATCGTTGTGCAAAATAATATCGCCCAGATCGATATCTTCGCCAAAGTATTCGATGATTTTCCGACAGACCGGCTGAAGGGCAAATGCAAGGACCGGGATATATTCGGCCTGTTCAAGCATATGTCCTTTGTCATCGTAAAGGCCGGTCACAAAATCTCTCGCCTCATTGAGAATCGGTGATCTGCAGGTCCGAAGAAGCGTATACCCCATCTCATGGGTAATCGATTTTAACCGGCACTGGAGAATGGATGCAAGTACCCGGCTTGCTTCACGGTTTGGTGCCACGATCTTACCCATCTTTTTCAATCTCTATCATCGACATCTTTCCTGAGCCCCGGGGAAGGGAGTATTGCGGAACAAGTTCTATTGATGGATGGACCCGCAGCCGCTCACCGATTCGGCCGGCAAGTTCCTTTATCAATTTTTCCTTGTCCTGATCGTGTATTTCGGCAGACCCGTATTCAACCCTTATCTTCAACGGCGGGTTAACCAGAGGCCCGGTTTTCTTCAACAGAATTCGCATCGCCCCTGTTGTTCTGGGTGTGAACTCCCCCACAATGTCCTTCACGGCGGTAGGATAAACGTTTACCCCCTTTACGATCAGCATATCGTCCGTGCGACCCAGGATTTTGAATCTCATCTCAGGCCATTCGCAAGTGCAGGGTTCCATAAAAACCTGGACCAGATCTCCCGGGGCATACCGCATTAACGGCCCCCCCTCCCAATCGATAAAGGTGAACACCATCTCTCCCACAGTCCCGTCCGACATTTCAATTGGCAGTTTCGCCTCAGGGGTTACAAGCTCCAAAAAACAATGGTCCGGGGAAAAAAAATGCATCCCCGGATACGGTATTGAATCGCAGGAGATGCCGTGAAAGGCATGGCCGCCCCCGGTGTGATCAAAAACCCTTGCATTAAAGCCCTCCGCCAGTCTCTTTCGCAAAGATGGAATTCCGGCCCCCGGCTCTCCGGCACAGAAAAACCATCGAATGCCAAGTTCATCGGCCTGCCTTTCGGCAATCTCAGGGGCTTTTTCGATGAGGTACTCACCAAAAGAGGGCGTGGTGATCAGAACATCCGGTTTTGTCAAAATAGCAAAATCGAGGACCCGCCGGGTGCCGCCCTCTATGCCGACCGGCACCACACAGAGCCCCATGGCCTGAAGACCGTCGGAAAGGGGGAGCCCACCGGTGAACATGCCCAAAGAGAGCGCCTGAAGCACGATGTTGCCGGGCCTTAAACCCGCCCGCCAGTACTTCCTGGCATGCATTTCATTGAGCACCTCGATATCATGCCGGGTCAGGGTATAAAGGGTCGGCATTCCGGTCGTACCACTTGTGGAATTGATGCGGATAATTTTTTCGCGGGGCGCACAGGTGATGAGACCGTATGGGTGCCCAAATCGCCGAAGTGACTCCTCCTGTACCCAACGATGCTCATCCTTGGTCATCAACGGGATTTTCTGAAAATCTTCAAGAGTTCGGATCTTATCCGGAGTTAAACCCACCCGGTGAAATTTCTCTTCCCGGTAGTAGACAGAGTTTTCGTAATTATACCGCAGCTGTCGCTTCAGACGATTCCACTGCAAGGCTTTCATCTCTTTGGGTGGAAGCATTTCAATTTTTTCGTTCCAGAACTGCCCCTTTTTCTCCATGGCGGTATTTTTTGGCTGCCTCATTGTTTTTCCAAAAAATTTTATTTGCCCCATATCGAATGCGGCACCATGCCCCATCGGGGGTCCATTCATTTTTTGGTCTTTGCGTCAACCGGCTGGCATATTTCAATGAGCAGATCCCAGCCTTCGATAGGATAAAAGAACGCCACAAGTCCATGGCCTCCTTTGCGGGGAAAACCCTTTACCAGCTTCATTCCCTTCTTTGTCATTTCGGTGATTGCCCCGTGAATATCATCGACCTGAAATGCCAGATGTTGAACTCCCTTTCCCGGGCGGGTAACGATCGGATCCACACCATCTATAGGTTTTTGAAACTCGATCAACTCCACCTGTCCTCCCCCGGGTGAGTAAAAGGCCATACGGATGCCGGGACCTTCCAATGCTATCTGCTCGTCACATTCAAGCCCCAGGCGGTCTGAAAAATCAGCCATCGCCCCTTGAAGGTCTTCCACCACAATACCGATATGATCGATCTTTTTAAGAAATTTCATCGGCTATCTATCCGGTCAGTTGATAAAAAAGGAACCGGGACCCAATGAAACAGCCCGGTTTTTCTTTACGTGGTTTGACGAAGCGGGAGTTGACAGACAAAACGCCTCATGATATTTTCATAGGAACATTTATCGCATATGAAAATTATTGTCAATGTCATGCCTCCTTTCGATAGGAAGGTATCTTAAGGCGTACTCTTGACCATCGTTTATCTCGGCAAAAAACTTCGATCGACACTGAGAGAGAGATAGATGCTTCTCCAAGTAATTTTGAGCGGCCTCGCCACAGGGAGCATTTATGCTTTGGTCGCCCTGGGTTTGGCGCTCATCTACAACACTACGGAACACGTGAACTTCGCCCAAGGCGAGATGTCCATGGTTTCGGCCTTTATCGGATTCACTTTCTTTCATTCTGCGGGATTCTCGCTTCCGGTGGCCTTTTTGCTCACCCTTGCCGTTTCAGCCGTGTTGGGAATCATTGTAGAAAGACTGGTGATCAGACCGGCCATGCGGGCTCCCCATTTTAATATCTTCATTATCACCCTGGGGCTCTCCATTGTCATGAAAAGTTTGGCCGGCTTTGTATGGAGTCATGACGATTTTCCCTATCCCAGTATCTTCCCCAACGAAACGATTACAGTCGGTAACGCGACGATCGATATGATCAGCATCGGTAATATCGGAACAACAGTCATATTGATGCTGATGCTGTTCATCTTTTTCAAATACACCCGCTACGGTACGGCCATGCGGGCTGTTAGCCACAGTCAGAATGCCGCACTCCTGATGGGCATCAGCGTAAAGCAGTCTTTTTCCATTACCTGGGCCATCAGCTTTTTGGTGGCTGCTGTCGCCGGTATTCTCATGGCACCCGTTGTTTTCTTGAGTACCCATATGGGCATGGTCGTCATTAACGGTTTCGCAGCCGCCATTTTAGGGGGATGGGGAAGTATACCCGGTTCCATCATCGGCGGGATGCTCCTTGGCATTATCGATAATGTCGCACCCCTTTATCTTCCTTCCCAGATAAAAAATGTTGTCCCCTTCATGGTAATCTGCATCGTGCTGGTCATCAGACCCAAGGGAATTATGGGGATAGAAAGGCTCACTAAGGTATAAAGTTAGGTATTTTCAGATGCAGGGGTTAAATAAAGGGAAAGTATTGAGCTGGACTGGAGTACTGATCATTATCGCCCTTCTGCCTTTTATTTTAAGCAAATACACCGTCTTTTTACTCAGTTTGCTCGCTGTTTATGCGCTGGTCGCGCTTGGTCTAAATCTTTTGATGGGATATACCGGTCAGATCGCAGCCGGTCATGCCGGGTTTCTCGCCCTAGGTGCCTACTTTACAGCCATTGTCGGCACGCAGGTAGAATGGATGCCCTGCCTGGTGATCATTTTGATGGCCGGCATTTTCACCGGCATTGTCGGCTTTCTTCTGGGCATACCGATCCTCAGATTAAAGGGCTTTTATATTGCCATGGCGACCCTGGCCTTCGGTGTGGTGGTCAGTGAAATCATTCTCCAGTGGAGCTCTTTAACAAACGGCGATGACGGTTTTCAAGTTCCGATTGCCCGTATCGCCGGTTTTTCATTTGATTCTGATTTTAAACTCTATTATCTTATCATTTTTGTGACGATCATCCTGACTCTTTTTGCCAAGAACCTGGCAAACGGCTATATCGGAAGAGCTTTCATCGCCTTGAAAGAGAGCGAAACAGCGGCGCAAACCATCGGAATCGATCTGGCCAAATATAAGACCATTGCGTTTGCCATCAGTGCTTTTTACACCGGCATCGCTGGCGGTCTGTTTGCCTATCTGATAACCTATCTTTCACCCGATGCTTTCACGATTGAACTCTCCATCGATTTTATCGCCATGATCGTCATCGGGGGGATGGGGTCCATTCTGGGATCTATAATCGGAGCCGTTATTTTAACCGGCATGCAGCAGGTACTCGCGGGCCTTCAGAATCTTCAAATTTTAATCTTCGGTTTCTCGCTGATCATCTTTACGATCTTTATGCCCCGAGGCATCAGCGGTATGCTCAACACGCTTTTGGAAAGGCTCTCACTGGCCATGAGATCCAAAAATAAGGAGTTGGCGCAGGAGAGTTAACATCTCTCTCTTCCTGGAATATAAACAAAAACAGAAAGGAGTGCAAAAGAAATGAAACAGATTACAAAATTTTCGGTATTAGGACTTTTTCTCATGTTTTTCCTCTTCCCCGGAAGTAGCCTCGGAGGAGAGGTCGGTGTAACAGACACCACGGTTCTGGTGGGATGTTCCAACAGCTTCTCCGGCCCGCTTGTTTATCCCGGAACCCAGCTGGTGAACTACGGACTTGAAATTTATTTTAAACACATCAACGCACAGGGCGGAGTACATGGCAGAAAGATTGTCACCCAGTATTACGACGATGGCTATAAACCCCAGAACGCGGTTGCGAACACCAAGCGGCTTGTGGAACAGGATAAGGTGTTTGCCATTCTTTCTCCCCAGGGTACCGCACCCGTCATGGCGACCGTGAAGTACCTCACCGGGAACAAAGTACCCCTCCTTTTTCCATTCCAGGGTGTCCCGATAAAAGGTGTTAAGACCATCTTCACCTCTTTTGCTCCCTACCCGACCCAATCCGAAGTGGTGACAAGTTGGCTTGTTGAAAAAAAGGGGTTCAAAAGAATTGGTATACTCTATCAGGATGACAAGTATGGATACACGTTCAGGGATCCGGCCAAAAAGGTACTTGAAAAGTATGGATTGGAGCTGATCGCTGCCGAATCCTACAAACGGGGAACGGTGGATATGAGCGCCCAAATTGCCAAGCTTAAAAAAGCAAACCTGGATGCACTCATTTTGGTTGCCCTTCCCAAATCGGGCGCCTCTGCCTTGAAAGAGGCCCACAAACAGGGTTTGAAGGGAACCAAGATTATCTCTTCGGGCCCGCTGACCGATGAAAAATTTATTATCCTCTCGGGCGGTGTCGGCGAAGGAGTATGGGGTCTGTCCCTGTGGCCGGATCCGGTCAACTCCCAGCGTCCGGCGATGGCCGAATACAGGGAAATGATGAAAAAATACGGAAAAGATAAGGACAACAGACCCAATCGCTACAGCCTGTTTGGTTATTTTTATGCGAAACTGTTTGTTGAAGGGCTCAAAAAAGCGGGCAAAAACCTGACCCGTGACAGCTACTTGGCTGCCCTGGAGGGGATGAAAAACTGGGAAAACGGCATTGTACCGGCGGTGAGCTTTTCAGGATCCGCCCACCTGGCCCAGAACGCCGGATTTATGGTTGAAGTAAAAAAAGATGTGTTCAAACCGATCTCCGGATGGGTAAGACTTAAAGACGGTAAGCTTGTTGAGGAACCTCTATAAATCATCTTCCCCCTTGGGAGCCCGGTGGGCTCCCAAGGGGGTCCTTTCGGGATTGCTTTTTCAATCACCTGCCCCGAGATAGACTTTTCTTACATAGTCGTTTTTGATCAGGCTTTCAGCATCGTCGTGCAGGGCGATCTTCCCGGTTTCCATCACATAACCGTACCGGGCGGTCCGGAGTGCCATGTTGGCGTTTTGCTCCACTAAAAGGATGGTAACACCTTCTCTGTTTATCTCCTCAATGATGTGAAATATTTCCTCTACCAAAAAGGGGGCCAACCCGAGTGAGGGCTCATCCAACAGCATGAGCTTTGGATTGGACATCAGCCCCCGGGCAGTGGCCAGCATTTGCTGTTCGCCCCCGCTGAGGGTTCCCGCCATCTGTTTGGCCCGCGAATTGAGGATCGGAAAAGAGGTGTAGATTCTGTTCAGATTCCGCTGAACTTCCTTCCCGTCTTTCCGGGTAAAAGCGCCCATCTTAAGGTTTTCTTGAACCGTAAGTCCCATAAATATATCTCTGCCTTCCGGCACCTGGCATATCCCCAGCCGTACGATCCGATTGGGAGAAATATGATGAATCGGTTGCCCCTGGTATAGGATTTCTCCACCGGCAGTACGGATAAGCCCTGAAATGGTCCTCAAGGTGGTGCTCTTACCGGCTCCGTTCGCCCCCAGCAGCGCTACAATCTGCCCTTCAGGAACTTGAAGAGATATCCCTTTGAGGGCTCGTATTCGACCGTAGTGCGATTCAACGGAGATTAGTTTAAGCATCGTGTTTTGTTGTGCCCAAATAGGCTTCGATTACATTTTTGTTCTGTTGAATTGCTGTTGGCGTGCCTTCTGCGATCTTCTGGCCAAAATGAAGTACGCAGATTCGATCGGAAAGTTCCATGACAAGGCGCATATCATGTTCCACCAGCAAAATGGAGATCCCTCTCTCATCCCTGATCGATTGAATCAAACCCATCAGATTCTCTGTCTCCTGCGGGTTCAATCCCCCGGCCGGTTCATCCAGCAGCAAAACTTTTGGATCTAGCGCCATCGCTCTGGCCAGTTCCACTCGCTTTTGAATTCCAAAGGAAAGGTCCACCGCTTTCTGATCCTTGAAGGATTCCAGATTCAGGAAATGGAGAAGATCGAGGATGTAATCTTTGTTTTGATCCTCTTCAGTTTTTGATCTGTGGGTGGCGAAAAAATTGGCCATGACCCCGGAACGGTAATAAAAATGACGGCCGGTAAGAACGTTTTCCAAGACCGTCATCTCATTGAAAAGCTCTATGTTCTGAAATGTCCTGGCAATTCCTCGGTTTGCCACCTGATGCGGCTTGAGAGAGAGCAGGTTTTCATCTTCAAATAAAATCCGACCGCCATCGGGTTTGTACAGGGCGTTAATGATGTTAAAAATCGTAGTTTTGCCGGCCCCATTCGGTCCGATCAGGGAAAAAATCTCTCCTTTTTTCATGCTGAATGAACACTGATACAAAGCCTGCAGCCCGCCGAAGCTGATGGAAACATCTTCCACTATGAGGATCGGTTTTGCTCCGCTCATATTTTCTCACACCATTTTTAGACAGACTCGTAAAAAGTCATTTGCGAATGACTTTGAGCATTTTGGGATAAAGCGTCTTGATAGGTGGTACGTTAAGAATTTCAAGCTGTTTGAGGAGGCTGCGACGAGTTCTTGAAATTTAGTATCACCTATCTGAACGCCCCACAATGGTCATTTAGAGAGCAATATGGTCTTTTTACGAGTTCATTATTTTCAGACAGCGGCTATTTTATTTTCTTCTCTTATCATGGATGAATTCAATACGCTATTTTCAATCTCTTTTTCTTTTGTTTTTAAATATACGGTGTATGAACCGTAGCTATCCACCAGTAGATTGTATTCAGGTGTCACAAAAGTGGTGGTATTTACCTGTTCCAATATTGCAGGACCGAAAACCTTGTTTCCGAAAGTCAATCCCTCGGCGCCAAACACGTCCACCTCCTGAAACCGCTTCTGCATCGGCAGATAGACTTTTCTTCTCCCTTTGAGCGCTGAAGATGGATTTACACCTCCGTATGCTTTTGGCTTGATTTCTGGTTTTTCGGTCCTGCCGATGCAGATCAACCTGAGGTTGATCAGTTCGACGGGTGCTTTTTCAGCCTCAAGAGAGTAGCCGAAGCGTTTGTTATGCAGGTGATGGAACCGGGTAGCCAAGGCATCAAAGTCGGCCTTTTCCACCTCATCCGTTGATACTTTCATGTTGACTTCGTGATACTGTTTCACATAACGAAGATCCAGAGAACAGGTATATTCGATGCAATTTTCCGGAATCCCTTCGGATGTCACGAGATTGGATCCTTCCCTTTTCATCTGGCTGAAAAAATCTTTGAAGCTCTTTGCATCTGCTTCGTTGAGCAATGTGGCGTAAGTCTTCACAAAATCATGTTTGAGATCTGAAAGCAGCATGCCGGCTGCACAAAAGATGGATGACTCCCTGGGGATAAGCACCAGCGGTATTTCAAGTTCCTGGGCAATCATGCATGCATGGTTGGGGCCGGCGCCGCCGACCACAATCAGCGGAAAATCCCTTGGATCATAACCCTGTTTGACGGAAACCTCACGCACCGCCGCCGCCATATTCACATTAACAACATTGTACATTCCTGCGGCAGCCTCGTAAAGATCGATGCCCAGGGGTTCGGCAATATGGTTTATGATCGCCCGGCTTGCCTTCTCCGGATTCAAAGGAATATGTCCCCCTGCAAAATAATCTTTTTCCAGATACCCCAGAACAAGATCGGCATCCGTGCAGGTCGGCAGCTCTCCCCCCAAATCATAGCAGGCCGGCCCCGGGTTCGAACCCGCGCTCTGGGGTCCAATTTTCAAAAAATCCCCTTCATCGATCCATCCGATGCTCCCCCCGCCAGCGCCGATGGTCACAACATTGAGCATCGGAAGTGCCAGTTTCAGATGCGCAATCTCGCCGGAAGTCGTCACCGTGGGGGCCCTGTCCCTTACCAGAGAAGCATCGAAACTGGTTCCGCCCATATCGACCGTGATACAATCCGAATACCCCTGGGCGGCAGCGTATTCAACACCGGCCACAGGACCTGCGGCAGGCCCGGAGAGAAGGGTCACGGCGGCCCTTTCAACGGCCAATTCAGGGGATATGACACCACCGTTTGACTGCATGATCAGAAGAATCCCGGAAAAATGTGCGTGCTGCAGTTTGGAGACCAACGAGCTGATATATCTTTTTAAAATAGGTCCCACATAAGAATTGAGAGCAGTCGTGCTGACCCGGTCATAAAACCGTATGGAGGGAAGGAGCCGGTTTGAAACCGTCAAGTAAACATCCGGCAGCATTTTTGAAACAATTTCTGCTGCTGTTTCCTCGTGCCGGCTATTCACAAAAGAATTCATAAAGCAGATCGCAACAGCGTCCACGCCTTCCTGAATCATGAAATTCACCCCATCTTCCACATCATCCAGATCGATCGTGGTCATTTGATCCCCTTTATGATCTATTCTTTCTTCCACAGGCAGCCTCAAATACCGTTCGATAAGCGGCTCGACATTTTTATACCGATTGTTGTACTGCTCCTCACGAATTCCCCTTCTCATTTCCAGGGTGTCCCGGAGGCCTTTTGTAGTTAACAAAGCGGTCTTTGAACCGCTTCGAGTCAGAACCGCATTGGTGGTTACTGTGGTTCCATGGACGATGACCGACACCTGTTGCAAAAACTCTTCAATCCGCATATCCAGCTCTGACGCCATCGTTTCGAGGCCTCGAATCACGGCAATCGAAGGCTCTTGCGGTGTGGAAAGCACCTTATAGATCCGGGATGCGCCATCTTCTAAGGACAGAAGGAAATCCGTGAAGGTTCCCCCCACATCAATGCCGATCTTGAATCTCATTGAACGATTAAGACTCCAACTTCTTTTTCGCCTTTATGGCGGTCAATACCCTTTCCGGGGTGATGGGAAGATCCTTGATCCGAACGCCTATGGCATCGTAGATGGCATTGGCAATCGCAGGTGCGGTCGGAACACATCCGGGTTCACCAATCCCCTTTGCCCCATAGGGACCATCTTTATCAAAGGTTTCAAAAACAGGGGCTTCAATCGGTACAACATCCTTTATCGTCAGGATTTTGTAATCCCTGAAATTGGGGTTCATAATTTCGCCCTTTTCGTGGATGATCTGCTCGGTCAGTGCATATCCGATACCCATCATCACCCCGCCGTAAACCTGGCCCTCAAGGAGTATCGGGTTGATCGCCCGGCCGATATCATGGGCAGCGACATATTTGAGGATCTGAACCTTTCCAGTCTCCTCGTCCACCTTCACACGCGCACCGTGGGTGCCAAAGGTGTAGGTCATGGAAGTGTTGCCCTTAAAATCCCTTCCCAGGTTTTCGTTTTCAGGATCATAGAAATATTCGGCCATCAACATTTCCCCATTTGTGCTGAAATGGAACTTCCGTAAAAGCTTTCCGATCTCCAGCCGCTTTTTCGGATCCTCCTTCACCATGACCATCCGGTTTGCCATAACCAGTATCTCCGGAGGCGCTTCCAGTTGTTTGGAGGCCATGTCAAAAATACGTGCTTTAATTTTCTTTGCGGCGCCCAGGGCGGAGTTTCCGGCAACAAATGTTGTTCGACTCGCATGGGCACCTACATCCCATGGACAAACATCGGTGTCGGAGTGTATGACATGAACATCCGCCACATCAAGGCCCAGTTCTTCCGCCACGATCTGGGCCACCATATTATCGGCACCCTGGCCCATGTCCGTGGCACCGGTAAACAGGTTTATTTTTCCGTAATCGTCCATTTTGATAATGGTGCCGCAACCGTCTGATTTATAAACCCTGGCCCCGCCTCCCACATGGATGAGCGATGCGAATCCAACACCGACCCCCTTCTCCTTGGGGGTCTTTTTTCCCAGTCGCTTTTCAACCTCATCAATACACTGATCGAGCCCGCAGGTGGTGATCTGGAAATCCTGGGGAGAAACATCACCGGCCTGGTTGGCATTGATTCGGCGAAGTTCCATTGGATCGAACCCGGAGGTCTCTGCCAGCATATCCATCGAGCTTTCAATGGCAAAGGTGGCCTGCGGGTTGCCATATCCCCGCATTGCCTGGGAGTAAGTATTGTTAGTATATACGCACATGGCCTCATATCGCACATTCGGCACCCTATAAAGGCTGGTTATCGGCATCATCATGACCGACGGAGTGGTTGCGCCCCATGATGTATACGCACCATTATCCAGGACCATGGATATATCACGAAACAAAAGTTTTCCGTTTTTGTCGCATCCCTGGGCAACATCCATAATCGTCGGCTGTCTGGTTGACGTAGCAAAAAACTCTTCTTCCCTGCCGAATACAATTTTGACCGGCTTCCTGGTATGGAAGGCGAGAAGGATGGAAAGATATTCGTACGCATAGGTATCCAGCTTGCTTCCGAAACCGCCGCCAATGCAGGGTTTAATCACCCGAACCCGCTTGTCTCTCAACCCCATGGCTTTGAGCGCGGACAAAAAGTCTTTTTGCGCCAGGGACGGAATCTGCGTGTTGGTATAAATGGTCAGATTGTTGGTGTTATCAAATTGAGCAATTGCACCACTGGTCCCTAAACAGCAGTGGGTCACCCATGTGGTGCTGAATCGATTTTCCACCATATAGGCGGTTTCTTTTTTTGCGGTCTCCACATCGCCGTAATGGAGTTTCCACGGCATCTTCAGGATATTGGTTTTATGCTCCTCGTGTACTAGCGGTGCATCTTCCTTCATCGCAGCTTCTGGATCAAAAATTCCAGGAAGCGCTTCATAGGTCACTTTAATAAGGCTGAGCGCTTCTTGGGCTATCTCCGGGTCGATGGCGGCAACCGCTGCCACCTCGTCCCTATAAGATCGAACCTTCCCTGTTTTCAACGGCCTGTTGTCCTTATAAACGCCAAATTTTATTTCAGGGATATCTTTTCCGGTCAAAATAGCACGGACTCCAGTTAGCTGTTTTGCCTTTGAAGTATCGATGTTAACAATTCTGGCATGCGGATATTTGCTGTATAATATTTTTCCATGCAGCATGCCGGCAAGTTTAATATCTTGAATATACTCGACACGACCCGTTGCCTTGTCTACCGCATCGATTTTCGGGATGCGCTTTCCCACCGCTTTCAGATCCTGCATCATTCCCTCTTATCTATTCGTCTTTTTCTTTGTTCTTCCAGGCGACGACATGGACTTCCTCGACGCCGCCCTCGCTGATCGATTTGATTGAATCGATAATCTGAACATACCCAGTGCACCGGCAGATGTTACCGGCCAGCGAATGCTTGATCTCTTCTTCTGTGGCATTCGGACTCTCGTCAAGAAGCGCCTTGGCGGACATGATCATGCCGGGGGTGCAGTATCCGCACTGAATACCGCCGTTTTCAACAAACGACTTTTGAAGTGGATGAAGGGTCCCGTCCGGTGATGTTAGACCCTCGATGGTGACAACGTCCTTTTCGGCAATTTCTAAACCGGGAAAAAGACATGAATTGACCGCCATCCCGTCAACAATGACGGTGCAGGCACCGCACTCCCCGCTGCCGCAACCCTCTTTGGTACCCAGCAAGCCGAGTTCTTCCCTGAGCAGGTGAAGAAGAGTCCAGTGATCTTTAACCTCCACGGCCATCTTATTACCGTTTAAAGCAAACGAAATCATTTTCCCCATAATAGACCACCCCTAAATTTACTGCGCAAGTTTCTTGATTCTCTCCATGCACTTGAGCCCCATCCGTTTGACTAAAACACCGACCATTTCCCTTCTGTACCAAGCAACCCCCCGAATACTGTCCCTGACCCGGGATTCTTTTGCCGCTATTTTTCCAGCCTTCTCGAGCGTACCCCCATCAATCGGTTTTCCAACAAGAAATGCTTCAGCCTCCAGGGCTCTTATCGGTGTCGGCGCCGCCACACCCAAACAGATTCTGGCCTTGACACAGGTGACCGAGCTTTCACCCAGGCTGAGGAGAACCCCGACGCCAAGCATGGGAAGCTCCATGGCCTCCCGCCGCCCGAATTTGATATAAGCGCTTCCGGTTCTGAGAAGAAGCGGCGGGACGACGATTTCAATTAGAATTTCACTTCGTTCTAAATCACACAATCCCGGCCCCAGAAAAAATCGGGCGAGATCAACGGATCGTTCTCCCTTGGGGCCCTGTATATTGGCCGTAGCGTCCAGTGTGATCAGTGGGATCGCCCCATCCGCGGATGGAACCGCATTGACCAGGTTGCCGCCGATGGTGGCTACATTTCTAATCTGGACTGAGCCGATATTTCTGATTGCATCATGAAGAATCGGATAATGAATCCGGACAATAGCCGACTTTTCAATCATGCGATGGGTCACAAATGAGCCGATGTAAAGTTCACCGGTCTCTTGGTTCAGCAGGGGACGGTCCTGCCCCAGGATGTGTTTGAGTGAGATGAGATAGTCCGGCAGAATCTTACCCTCTTTGATCTTCACCAAAACGTCCGTTCCACCGGCTACATACTTGGCACGATCACCATGGGCCTCATGAAATGAGATCGCTTCATCCAAGGACCGTGGAACCAGATAAGCAAATTGTTTCATACCGACTTCTCCAATTTTTGCTAAATCCGCAGGAAAGGTGTCACTGCCCTAGTTTGCTCTGTTGTCAAAAACCCTTTTTGACTTTTTTTCCGATCTCGGGAGTGAATTATAATTCAAGACTTCCGTTGTGCAGCTGAACAGCATCTTTTTTTTTATGGTTTCAGAGATCATTTTGGCAATTTCATCTTTTTCCAACGGATCAGAGCTCCCATGGCATTCCACTCTCAGGGTCAAATAATCCCTGCCGTCGTCTCTCCGATCCAGAACCATCTGGTATTCAGAAGCGATTTCCGGAATGGCTGAAAGTATCTGGTCAATCTGCCCCGGATAGATGTTCACCCCACGGAAGACGACCATATCGTCCGATCGCCCCAGAATCTTGTCATGCATGGGAAAGACATTCCCGCAGGAGCAAGGATGTTCAATCAACCGGGTCAGATCCCGAGTTCGATATCGAATGAGGGGAGATGCTTCTTTGCTGAGGGTGGTGACCACCATCTCTCCGGTTTCACCCGCCGGCACTGGTTCCAGGGTATCAGGATCCAAGATTTCCAGAATAAAATAGTCTGCCCAATAATGAATTCCCTCATGTTTTGGACAATCGAGTCCCGCACCCGGGCCCCAGAGTTCGGTCATTCCCGTTATATCGAACATATCTTCGAGGCCCATCAACTCCTTGATCCTTCGTCTCATTGCATCGCTGCTTCTCTCCGAACCGAAAATGATCTTTTGCAATGCAATCTTTTCTCTTAAATTTCTCCGATCAATCTCTTCGGCCATTAACAGCGCCATCGAAGCGGTACAGCACATGACGGTCGATTGGAGGTCTACTAAAAATTGGCATTGCATATCGACATTCCCCGGGCCGGTGGGGATTGCCATCGCACCGAGATTCTCAAGTCCGAGCTGAAATCCAACGCCCGCTGTCCATATGCCGTATCCAACGGCAATTTGCACCCGGTCCTGTTCCGTAACTCCCGCCATTTCATAACACCTGGCAAAAAAATGAGCCCAATCATCGATATCCTTTTTTGTATAGGCAAGGATCTTTCTCTTCCCGGTGGTTCCGGATGATGCATGGACCCGGACAACCAGGGAACCTGGTACAGATAAAAACGGAAAAGGATAGTTTTCCCTGAGATCATCTGCCTGGGTAAACGGGAGATGACGGATATCCTTTAACGATTGAATATCCGACAACCGAACCCCCGCTTCATCGAATCGTTTTTGGTAGAAGGAAGAGCCCTGATAGACATGGGAAACCGACCACTTTAGGCCTGCCAGTTGATGCCCCTCCAGTTGACGACGGTCCCTAAAGCCGGGCATGAATGTTTTCTTCATCAATGCTCCTCCTGATTCTGTCCGAATAGATTCTACTGACCGATCTGATCCTCGCTATTTTTCTCTTCTTTGTTCCGCTGGCTTTTTCTAACGCCGAAGCGCTTCGGTGGCCGTCGGATCCGCCTTTTGGGTAGCAGCATCTATCGCCACGCCGTAATATCTACGGGCATGCTCTATGCTCACGTACCCCTGCGAAACATCGGTTTCAACCGCCTTAATATCTCTTTCAAACGGGTCTCCATATCCGCCACCGCCGGCACTGCAAAAGGTTAACAGATCCCCCGGCTTGCAGAAGGTCAATCCGCTGGGGTCTGCCGGCTTGTCGTTATTCAGGAACCGGGCTTTCGCACCGGCGTTTCCGCCGAATATGCCCTGAGGGGGATAACGGAAACGGCCCGCCTGTACGGCCACCGTCACCGGCGACTGGGGCGCATATTCATCATCCGGTATCCGGATCACCACTCTCCTCCCCAGGCCTCCCCGCATCTTCCCCGGCCCACCCGAGTCGCAAACGATTTCCCGGACCTCAACCCGAAGAGGAGTGTCGCTCTCAAATATTTCCACCGGCGTGTTGGCGCCATTGGCCGGGAAGACGGCACAGTGGTAACCGTCCATTTTGCTGCCGGCACCCAACCCGCCACCTCGAATGATCATCGTGTGCCATGGACTCCCGTTATGCTTTTTCCCATAAAAAATATTGCTTTGTGCAGGTGTACCGCCGCTGTCGGTTATGATACGATCCGGAGTGGCCGTGGAGAGCGCCTTAAATATCATCTCGGTCATAAAATGGCCCACCTGCATCCGGGCAGCCACGGGTGCCGGAAAGCTACAATTGACCACGGTTCCTTCGGGAGCCGTCATTTGAACGGGCCGAATCGCGCCCTCGTTTATCGGAATGTCCGGGTCAAATGCACTTTTTACCGCCATAAACACATAGGCATAAGTGAAGTTATACACCACATTTACGCCCCACTCCACCTGGGGAGAGGTGCCCTTAAAATCGACCCGGATATCGCTTTCTTTGACCGATACTGAAAGACGTATGAAGATATCCTTTCTATTACCTGCACCTTCTATAACCCCTTCATAGGGATAGACACCGTCAGGGATTTTCAAAATGGCCTGCCGCATGCTATTTTCTGTTCGTCGGATAATTTCATCGGCCAGATCATCCAATGTATCAAAACCTTCATCCTCCAGCATTGCGATAATCTTTTGCGAGCATACATGGTTTGCCGCTACCTGTGAACGAATATCGCCAATCACCTCTTTCGGGGTTCTGACGTTCCATCGAATCAGATCGATGACCGATTCATTGGGGATGCCGGCTTCATAAAGTTTCAAAGGTGGAATAAAGAGCCCCTCCTCATAGACTTCGCGATTGTCAGATGAGACCCTTCCACCGATATCCGAATGGTGGAAGACGCAGGCCGTAAAAGCAACCGGTCTTGCTTTGTAAAAGATGGGGCTGAATACACAAACATCGTTCAAATGACCGGCCAGGAGCCAAGGATCGTTCACAATGAAAACGTCGCCCTTTTGGTACTGAGTCAGGGGAACGGACCGAATGATCTTTTTTACGCCGAGGGCCATGGCCCCTGCTTGACCGGGTGTACAAAAGGTTCCCTGGACCAGTTCCTGCCCCCGGCTGTCCGTGAACATACAGGTATAGTCGTGCGCGTCCCGCAGAAGACTGGAGAAAGCGGTCCGGGCCACAGATGCATCCGCCTCATCCACTATGGAGATCAGCCGCCGCCACAAGATCTCAAGTCTGATGGAGTCAAATTTGGATTCGGTGTCTCTGCCTTGAACTTTTTTTTGCATGATGGCAATTCCTGATTTTAATTATCCCCGGATTAAACGTGAACAAGGGAAAAAATTCTATTTAAAGTATTACTTTTATAAAATATATAAGTTGTTCGAAAATCTTATTTTATACTTTTTGTTTTATCTGAATTGATGGTGATCCAAACAAATCCGTATCCATCCACGGTACCTGCGGCATCCTCTCCGATGATAATCGTTGATTCCTTTTCTTCGACAATGGCCGGGCCGTTCAAGACGGCGCCCGAAAACAGCCTCAGTCGGTCGTACACGGTGAAAGATATGTAAGCCCTCCGGATCAGGGAATAGGCCTCCCGTTTTCCTTTTATGCAATCTTCCAAAGGAGCCACGTCATTTTTCAGCCTGGGAATATGAAAAGAACGTTCCGGCAGGCTCGCCCTTACCCTAAACGTCACAAATTCAACCGGAGTTTCCGGATAGGTTCGTCCGTACAATTTCTGGTACGACTCATCGAAAAGATGCCGTATTTCCTCTTTTCCAAACTGTTGAAAGGGTTTTCTTTTGATGCGAAGGTCGGTTTCTGCTCCCTGTCCCACAAAACGCATATTGAGCGTGCGTTCAAACCGGATTGTCTGTCTCTTGGCAACGGACCGGAGGGCCGCCTCACCCTCTTTTTCAAGAGTGGTAAAAAGTACCTCGATCCTCTCAAAATCAGCCTCTTCCATGTTAACCTTGTGGCTCCTGGAAAGGTCAAAGGCAATCGGCGCGGTAAAAAATCCGAGAGCCGAGCCGACCCCGGCCAACGGTGGGACAAGAATGCGGGAAGCACCGATTTTCTTAGCCAGGCCATAGGCATGAACCGGCCCTGCCCCGCCGAAAGCGGAAATGGTAATAATGTTCGGGTTCCCGCCCTTTTCCGCAATATGGGTTTTTGCAGCGGACGCCATTGTCTCGTTAATCAGATCGTGAATTCCGAAAGCCGCACCTAAAAGTGACATTTTTAGGGGTTTGGCAACCTTTTCCGCTATGACACGTTCAGAAGCGCTTTTGTCCAACGGCATGGTCCCGCCCAAAAAGTAATCCGGATCGAGATAACCCAGGACAAGGTCGGCATCGGTTACCGTGGGCTCATCTCCCCCCCGACCGTAGCAAACCGGTCCTGGATCCGCGCCGGCACTAACCGGCCCGACCTGAAGAAGGCCCATCCTGTTCATTCTGGCGATGCTCCCCCCCCCGGCACCGATCTCCATCAGGTCGACCACCGGCACCTGAATGGGGAAACCGCTTCCCTTCTTGAATCTTTGGACACGCCCGACTTCAAAAGTCGAAACCAGACCGGCCTGCCCCTTTTGGATCAGACACGATTTAGCTGTGGTTCCACCCATATCAAAACAGAATATATCTTTGATTTTCAACATGTTGCCGTAGTACTGAGATGCGATCACGGCGGCGGTGGGACCGGACTCGATAATTCGAACCGGGAATTTTCTGGCAGTATCCGATGAAGTAATTCCGCCGGAAGAGAGCATAATAAACAGCCGGCCATGAAACCCCAGTGAATTCAGACGGGAGGAAAGCTTCCGCAGATACTTTTCGGTGATCGGTTTGACATAGGCATTTGTCACCGTTGTGCTTGTCCGTTCATACTCCCTGATCTGGGGGAGCACTTCGTATGAAGCGGACAAAAAAAGATCCGGATGCTCTTCTTCTACAATTTTTTTTATCTTCATCTCATGGACCGGATTTTCATAGGAATTGATCAAACAGACTGAGAGCGACTCGATTCCCCTTTGCAACAGATCGGCCAGTGCCTTTCTCACCGAGTCCAGGTCCAATTCCAAAACAACGCGTCCGTCGCCGGCAATTCTCTCCTTGATCTCCTTGCGAAAGGCCCTTGACACCAGCGGTTCCGGATACTCTGCAAAAATATCGTAGGCATCGTAGCGAATTTCTCTTCCCAGCTCCAAAACATCCCTAAAACCATGGGTGGTGATCAGCCCTGTCAATGCGCCCTTTCGTTCAATGATGGCGTTGATCACAAGGGTGGTCCCATGGATAATCTCTTCGAGATGATGGATAAACCCCGGGCTTTGGTCCAACATCTGCCGGATGCCCTGCTCCACCGCCTCTGACGGATCCCCGGGGGTGGTCAGACATTTGTGGACACGGAGCTCACCGGTGGTGTCATTGAGCAGGACGAAATCTGTAAACGTCCCGCCGATGTCACAACCCATACGAAATATGTGATCTGGTTCAGGTGACAACTTGAGTTCTACCTCTTTTTGTATATCATTTCAGCTAAAAAATGCCCGGTTCCTTCCACTGACCAAAGACCCCACGAAAGACCCCTGTCATCTCTCCCACCGTCGCATAGACCTTACAGCAATCAACAAGAACCGGCATGACATTTTGTTTGCGTTTCGCGGTTTGTTCCAGTTTTTTTAACATGAGTGAGACCTGCTGCTGATCCCGTTTTTTGCGCAGCAGCTTTAGGCTCGCGATCTGCTTTTGGGCCCCTGCTTCATTGTACTCATGGCGCTCGACTTCTGGATGATCTCCTTCGATATATTTGTTAACCCCGACCTTGATGATTTCCTTGTTTTGAATCCCTTTTTCAAATTCGTAGGCCTGGCGGGTCACTTCCCGCTGAATCGCCCCTGTTGCCACCGCTCGGAGCATTCCGCCCATCTTTTGTATCTGTTTCATCTCCTCTAAAATCTTTTCTTCCATCTGCTTGGTAAGGGTCTCGACGAAGTATGATCCGGCCAGGGGATCGACCGTGTCCCGTAGACCGACCTCTTCCATTAGGATCTCCAACGTTCTCAAGGACAAAAGGGCTGCCCGGGAAGTCGGAATGGTATAGGCCTCATCAAATGAACAGAGGGCTGTGGTTTGGGCGCCGCCTAGGGCAGCGGCCAGGGCGTAGTATGCGCCCCGGATGATGTTATTTTCCGGCTGATCTTTTGTGAGACCGCTCCCGCCGCCACCAAAGAGTCCTCGCAGGAAGAGTTTTTTCTTGTCATGAACCCCATATTCTTCCTTCAGCATTTTGGCCCAGAGTTTCCTTGCGGCCCTGAACTTGGCGGTCTGCTCCCAGAGGTTTCCAAAAACATTCAGGTTAAAAGAAAACCGCCCGACAAATGCTTCGGGCTTTATTCCCCTGGCCATCACATTCTCGATATAAGTTTTCGCAATCTCAAATGCACAGGCGATCTCCTGGGCAGGAGTGGCTCCGGATTCGCGGATATGGTACCCGCATACGCTGACAGGATTGCATCGTGGAAGTTCTTTCACCGAATATTCAATACAATCCCCAACAAGACGAACTGCGGGTTCCACGGGAAAAATCCAGGCGCCCCGGCCAATCATTTCCTTTAAGATATCGTTTTGAGGGGTTGCACTGATTTTGTCCTTGGCATACCCGAATTTTTCTGCAACCACCTGATACATGGCCAGCAGAACGGTTGCGTTGGCGTTGATGGTCAGCCCCGATCCGATCCGGTCAAAGGGGATGTCCTGAAAGGCGATCTCAAAGTCCCGAAGGGAGTCGACCGCCATACCGACCCGTCCCACCTCACCCTCTGCACGCGGATCATCGGAATCCAGGCCCATCTGGGTCGGCAGGTCAAAGGCCACATTCAATCCTGTCTGGCCGTGGGAAATCATCCATTTAAACCGCTGGTTGGTCTCCTCCGGCGTGCCGAACCCTGTATACTGTCTGGTGGTCCAAGCCCTGCTGCGATACCCCTGGGGATGCAGACTGCGTGTAAAAGGGAATCCCCCCGGCATGCCGAGATCCTTTTGATAATCGAAGCCCACCGCCTCGAGGTCTTCCGGACCGTACACCGGCTTTACAGAAATGCCGGACTGGTAGATCGTTTCTTTAATAGCATCTTTTTCATCTTTGATATATCTGGCGACTCCCATTTTTTCCCTCCGAATCAAAATAGAGATTGAAGGAACTCAACAATCTCATCAAAAGGGGTTCCGCCTGGGAAAACGCCATGAACCCCCATCGTTTTCATCTTTGCAATGTCATCTTTCGGGATTACCCCGCCCGCAATTAATTGAATATCTTCCATCTCTTCTGATTTCAACTGTTTCAACAGCCTTTGACAGATGGAAAGATGCGCTCCGGTCATGATACTCAAGCCGATGACATCCACCGACTCCTCAAGCGCGGTTTTGACAATCTGATCGATGCTTTGATGAAGCCCGGAATATACTACCTCCATACCGGCGTCTCTGAGGGCTATTGCCACAACCTTGGCGCCGCGATCGTGGCCATCTAGATCCGGTTTGGCAATGAGGATTCGAATCTTTTTTTTTACCATTTCAAACATCCTTTTTTTGTTCATCAAATTCTTTCAACACAGCTGCCTGTCCCCTCAAAATATGCTCCCTCACCAGCTGTTCCACGCCTTCTGCATCTTTCTTCCGGATCAAGGCAACCATTTGCCGGTGGTCCGCGTTGCTCATTCGTGCCATTCTTTCATCTTTTAACAAGATCTGCCTGAACCGGTAAATCTGATCCCTGAGATGATTGATCATCCGGTTTAATTTTGGATTCCGACTCAGGGTATAGAGCAGATCGTGAAATTCCGTATTGATTTTCGGAAGGATTTCCAATTGTTTTTTTTGAAGATACATCTCATATTCGCTGATTTTCTCCTCCAACGGAAGAAGTTCTCCATCCTGATAATTTAGCGCTGAAAGGCTTGCAGCATAGCTTTCAAGAACGCTGCGGATACCGAAGGTCTCTCCGATTTCCTCCCGGGTGAGTCCCAAAACACTGAAGCCCCCTCGCGGCAGCTTCTCGATCAATCCTTCACGTTCAAGTTTGTGTATCGCTTCTCTGACCGGCGTTCTGCTGATATCCAGCACATCTGCAATACGGCTCTCCACGAGCCGGGTACCGGCTACGACTTCCCCTCGGATGATCGCCTGTTTGAGGTTTTCAAAAACATGCTCCCCCAATGATTTTCTTTCGGATAGATGTTTCAGGGTTTCAAAATTCATATCTTTTTCCCCTGCAACCCCTTTGAATGGATATCCTACAAACCTGCCCAGCGGGCAATGTTGGTTTGCAGTACCTCATGGGTACCGCCACCGTTTAACAAAAACCGTGTGTCCCGGAAATACCGCTGGGCCGTATATTCCATTGAATAACCATACGCGCCAAAAATGCGAGTACATTCGTCTGCAGCGCTGCATGCGGCCTCGGTGGCAAAATACTTGGCGATGGTGGCCTCCTTCACACACTCCTCGTTTCGATCGACCATGGCCGCTGCTTTGTACGTCAACAACCGGGAAGCTTCCAAATTTGTGATCATGTTGGCAATTTTGGCCTGAATCAGTTGATAACCACTGATGGAGCGTCCCCAGGCCACCCGTTCCTTGGCGTATCGGACCGAATCAGTCAAGGCCGCCCGCTGCAGCCCGATGGCCAGCGCCGCAGTCGTGGCGCGAATTTCAGCCAGGATTGACATCAGCGCGCTGATGCCCTGGCCCTCTGGGATCAACCGATATTCTTTTGGAATAAAAACGTCTGTAAACGAGACTTCACAAATGGGCGTTGTCCGGGTTCCCACACAATCGAATGGTCGACTGGTAGAGACCCCCGGAAAATCGCGGGGTACAAAGAAAAATCCCAAACCGCGGAACCTTTTTGTCGGGTCTGTCTGGCAAAGCACCGTATAAAAGCTGGCCTTGGGACCGTCGGTGACCCAGGTTTTCAGGCCGTTGATCAGATACCCGTCTTTTACTTTGGTGGCTCTGGTGGTCAACGCACCCAGGTCCGAACCGGCTTCAGGTTCGGTCATGCAGAAACAACCGATTTTTTTCCCCCGCATAGCAGGTAAGAAATATTGTTCGTGCATCTCGTCGGTGCCGTGATAAAATAAAAAGTTGGTCCCCATCAAACACTGCATTGCCGTTATGGCAGCCATACTCATCAACCCCCGTGCCAGCTCTTCAGAGATGATGCAGTTCAGGGTCGCGTTGCCACCGGCACCCCCTTTGTTGCGCGGATAACGGATGCCGAAAACCCCCATCTTGCCCAGTTTCTGAAACAATTCCATTGGAAATTCAGCGCTGTTGTCCAGATCCTGGGCCCTGGGGATCAGTTCGTTGTCCACAAACCGGACGATGCTTTTTCTGATAATCTCCTCAGGATTTGATCTGATCATTGAACCCTCCTATCGATGCGCATGGAACCCCAACTGAACGTAAAGAGAATGGGCTCGGTGACCCTGCCCTCTCACCCTTTCAGCTGCCTGATCATTTCCGGCACCACATCATGCATATTCCCCACAATTCCCCAGTCAGCCACCTGAAAAATAGCAGCCGCCGGATCCTTGTTAACAGCGACAATATATCTTGAGTGCATCATGCCGGCCCGGTGCTGAATGGCGCCGGAGATGCCACAGGCGATGTAAATCTCAGGCCGGACCGATTTTCCGGTCTGGCCAACCTGATTCTCCGCCGGGATCCACCCGGATTCCACTGCGACACGGGTTCCAGCCACTTCACCCCCCATAATCTCCGCCAGTTCCTGCAATACCCTGAAACCGTTTTCATCCCCTACACCTCGTCCACCGGCGACAATCACCTTCGCAGCTGAAAGATTGACCTGCTTTTTCTCTTCTCCTGCGATATTGAGAACCTTTAACCCGATCTCCTTTTCCGACAGGGAGATCGGTTGTTTGATGATCCGTCCTTTGTGATCCGGTAACGGGATCGCTTCCATGATTCCCGGACGAACCGTGGCCATTTGCGGCCTCGAATACCGGCTGACGATAATCGCCATGACATTCCCCCCAAACGCCGGCCGGGTCTGCAGAAGAATCCCTTCCTTAGAATCTATTGACAAATCGGTACAATCCGCGGTCAGCCCCGCGCCCACCCGCCGCGACACCCGTGGCGCCAGATCCTGTCCAATATGGGAAGCCCCCATTAAGAAGATGTTCGGTCTGTACTTTCTGATCAGCTCTTCAACGACCTTTGTGTACGCAAGGGTACGGTAGCCTTTTAACAACCGGTTCTCCGCCAGATAGACACGATCCGCACCGTATCGGATCAGAGTGTCTGCCAGATCCGAGACATGATGGCCGATGAGAACAGCAGAAACCTCCTGGTTGAGTTCATTTCCCAGCTGATTTGCTTTGCCGAGCAATTCCAAAGAGACCCGGTTTAACTGTCCGTCCCGTTGTTCCGCAAAAACCCAGATCCCACGGTGGCCCGAAAAATCAGGGATTTCCCTTGGTTTGGCATCCGTAACAAGGGCTTTCTTTTTGCACACCTCCAGGCAGGCCCCGCACGAAGTACAGCGTTCAAGAACCTCTGCCTTTCCTTTTTTGACCTCAAGCGCGCTGTAGGGACATGCTTTTAAACACAGGTTACACCCGTCGCAAAGATCAATTTCGACCCAAACGCCCATGATTGCCTCCGACTCGATAATATTCTTTCACAATTTGCATGTCGACGAAAATGCTTTACAGGCTGTCGCCCCTTCGCTCTTTTTTAACCGCTCGATCAGTTCATGAACCACGACTTTCGTGTCCCCGTTCAATATTTCCCCTTCTCGTTTGAATTTGGGCGCAAAGGTTTTAATGACATGGGTCAGAGAACCCTCCAGACCGACCTGCCGGGTTTGGACGCCGACATCCGCTGCATTCCAAACCTTTATCGGCGCTTTTTCTCTGCATGCATGAATCAGTCGATCCATCGTCGGATACCGCGGTAGGTTTAGTTCGCCGATTACCGTCAGCAGCGCCGGAAGTGCACATCGAACCTGTTCATACCCGTTTTCGAGGCGCCGCTTCGCCGTGATGGTCTTTTTTTTCACCTCTTCAACATCGCAGACATAGGTCACATGGGGAATCCGAAGGTAGTCAGCCACCTGGGGTCCGATTTGCGCGGTATCACCGTCAATAGCCTGGCGGCCACACAGGATCAGGTCAAACAGCCCTATTTTTTCTATTGCTTTTCCCAGGGTAAAAGATGTGGCCCATGTGTCGGCACCGGCAAATGCCTTGTCCGACAGAAGAATTCCCTCGTCAGCGCCCATTCCGATCGATTCTGACAGCACGTCGATCGCCTGCATCGGACCCATGGAGAGAACAGTCACCCTGCCGCTCCGGCCTTCCTTTAGCCGGACAGCCGCCTCAATGGCGTGCCGGTCATCCGGATTGATGATGCTCTCCAGGCCTTCTCGAATCAGGTTGCCTGTTTTTTCATCGAGTCTGACATCCGTGGTGTCGGGAACCTGTTTGACCAAAACGACAATTTTCATTTCCCTTTCTCCCATACCATTTTTATATAACCGTCTTCTATCGCCCCCCGATCATATGATGCCGTTCTCCCTGAGGCGCGAAATCGATTCATCGGAATACCCCAGCACCTGACCGAAAATCTCCTGATTTTGTTCTCCAAAGCGCGGCGGAAATGAAAGATGCCGGTCATTTTCTTCAAGAAACGGCGTCATATGTGGTGACGGCGCCAGCGTAATCTTGGCGTCCGTGACAGGATCACTTGTAAACAGCAGCCGTCTTTCAACCAATGGATCTGTTGCGACCTCTGAAATGGTATTTATTCTACTGACCGGGACGGTGATCCGATTAAAAAGATCGATCAGTTCTTCTGAAGTATATTTGCCTGTAATTTCATTTATGGCTTTGTTCAACTTCGCAACATCACGAATACGACCTTCATTTTTTTCATATTCGGGCCTGTCCAGAACGTTGAACATTTCCTGGGAAACCATCGTTTTCCACTGCCGGTTATTCCCGACAGCCAGATATACAAAACCATTTTTTGTTTTGTAAACTGAGACCGGACTGAAAAACTCATGGGTGTTTCCACGGCGGGTGCAATGCGTCCCGAAGCTTGAGCTCAGTGAAATGGGAGTGGTGAGCCAGGAAACGGAAGATTCGAACATCGACAGGTGAATACAGCTCCCTTCTCCGGTGACCTCACGCTTAAACAGGGCTTTCATTAAAAGCCCGTAGGCATGTTCGCTGGTCCCCATGTCCGGAAGGGGGATACCGGTTACCTGAGGATCTCCATCCTCTTCACCTGTCATTTCCATCAGTCCTGATCGGGCCTGCAGGATTGGGTCATAGGCCGCTTCATTGCTGTCCGGCCCAAATCCGGTCACACCCAGCCAGATCAGCTCAGGTTTCAAAGACTTGAGGATATCGTAGTCGATCCCCAATTTTTTGTAATTTTTCGGAAGTTGATTGGTTGTGAAGATATCGACATTGAGTTTCTCAATGAGCAACTGGAAAATCTTTTGACCTTCCGGTTCGGCCAGGTTCAAGGTCACCGCCTTTTTCCCTGCATTGATGCACAAAAAATAAGCATTCATCCGTTCCTCACCCAGCACATTTTCACCGATCATCCGGTTTGGGTCCCCATGAACCGGGTGTTCCAGCCGGATGATCTTCATTCCGTCCTGGGCGAGTCTAAACGTCAGATAAGGCAAAACCGTTGCCTGTTCAAGGGACAAGATGGTGATGTTCTTTAAAAATTCCACTGAACCTCCTGTTTGGGATCAGTGAGAAGCGGTTTGCGAACCTTTCCCAAAGCGGTGCGTGGAAAATCTTCACAAAAGGTAATCTTTTTTGGCCATTTATACTTCGCCAGCCTTCCTTTACAAAAAGCGATCAGATCCTCCGGTCTCAATTCCGAAGCGTCTTCGCAGGTGACAAAGGCATGTCCCACCTCACCCCAGACATCGTCGGGGACTCCCATCACGGCAACCTCCCTAACCTCCGGGTGTGTTCTGAAAACAGCTTCAACCTCCGCCGGATAAATGTTTTCACCCCCGGAGATATACATATCGCATAACCTGTCGACCAGATAGAAATATCCGTCCTCATCCACACGGGCCAAATCACCGGTATAGAGTCTTCCGGTGCGAAGCGTATCACCGGTTTTCACCGGGTCCATCCAATACTCCTTCATCATGATCGAGCCCTGAACCACGATCTCTCCGACTTCACCCGGCTTCACGCCCTGCCCCTCCTTGTCGACAAGGGCCACCTCGGCGTGAAAGACCGGTCTGCCGACGGTACCGGGTTTGCGAAGCGAATCCTCCTCAGATGCCCACAGCAGAATCGATGTTTCGGTTTGCCCCATAACCTGACGAAGGAAAAAACCGGAATCCTTGCACTCTGCCAACAACTCGGGCGTTGTTTTTTCCCCACCAATGGCACAAACCTTCAGAGAAGAAAGATCGCCCCTTTGTGCCGGATCGACCCTCAGCAGCGCTCTGTATACGGCTGGAACCGCCAAAAATTTAGTGACACCGAATTTTGGGATATCCCGATAGATCTTGATTGGATCGAACCTGGGGTGAATGATCAGAGTTGCCCCTTTATAAAGGGTTGGGGAGGCCTGTATAAAAAGCCCTCCGGAATGAAACAGCGGCAATATGGCCAGCATGACATCATCAAAGTGAAGTTTAAAGAATATTTCCGCATTTAAACAATTGAAAAAGGTTTTCCGATGTGTCAGCACAGCCCCCTTTGGCTGCCCGGTTGTCCCGGAAGTGTACATGATCACCTGGGGTTCCAAGGGATCCGTGGGACCTGAATATTTGGTGAGAAAAGGGGTTTTCCCGTCAAACAACAACGTCTCTGCAGCATAATCGATGGCCTCCACCGAACCGGCAGGTTGTCCGACACAGCTTAACATAATGGGAGAACGCGTCTTTTTCAGCTGAAGACGGTTCACAATGGACGAATAACCGCTGCCGAACACAAAGAGCCTGGGACGTGCATTCTGAAGGATATAGTCGAGTTCGGGCTCCGCCAGCCTAAAGTTGATCGGAACAAAAATTGCGCCCAGCCTTGAAGACGCCAGGTAGAGTTCGATAAACTCAACGCAGTTTTCGAGCATCACCGCCACCCGATCTCCCTTTTCGATACCCAAATCCTGGAGCCAGCAGCTCGTATGATTGGCCCTTTGATGAAGATCCAGGTAGCTGATTTTCTGTTCTTCGAACCGGATGGCCGGTTTATCAGGGTGCAGCTCACTCCATCGCTGTACCCACCATGAAATGTTCATCGACTTAATCATCTTCTATTGTATACAGTATACAGCCAAAATATGTCAAGAGATGTTTTTTTTATCTTGCAACTCAATGTCCACACCCTGATATTTTATGAAAACTTGAGTTAATATCTTTAGCTTGACAACAATTCGGTATACGGCATACAGAATGAAAAGCATAACCGTCCAAACAACAACATCGATCGGCTCACCTGATATTGGAGAATGTTTATGGATATAAAAAGAAAACTCTACCCGTCCTCGCTCAATCCTTTGCTGATAGAATCGACTCGCCCCCTTCCAAAGGAAATCGCCGTTATCGGGGCCGGCACCATCGGTCCGGATATTGGATATTATTTAAAAAGCGCCCTGCCATCCATAAAGCTTTACCTGCTGGACATCGCCGAGGAACCGCTCAAACAAGCAGAGGGGCGAATCTCGAATTACGCGAAAAAAGCGGTGGCCAGAAAAAAGATGGATGAAAATAAGGCTAAAACGGTTTGCAGCAACATCGTGTATACGACCCAATACCAACTGATAAAGGATTGTGATCTGATCATCGAGGCGGCAACCGAAAACATTCCCTTAAAACAAAAAATCTTTGCTACTGTCGAAAAGATTGTCGGTGATGAAGCGCTCATCACTTCAAACACCAGCTCGATTCCCGCGGACAGACTTTTCAGCCGGATGATCAAACCCGAACGGACCACCGTTACCCATTTTTTCGCGCCGGCGTGGCGGAGTCTTCCGGTGGAGGTGATTCGTTGGGCCGGCAGCAGCCCAGCGACGATCGATTTTCTCTTTTGGTTTTTTGCACATACCCATAAAGCACCGATCATAACGGATAATGCCATCTGCTTTGTGTTGGATCGAATTTTCGACAACTGGTGCAATGAGGCGGTCTATCTGCTGAACGATGCTTCGGCGAGCCAGATTGACAAAGTCGTGGAGGCGTTTGCCTTTGCCGGACCCTTTTTTGTTTTAAACATGGCCAACGGCAATCCCATTATAATCGAAACCAACAGCCTTCAGATGGAGGAAGGAGATCATTACCGGCCGGCGGACATCTTGGGTTCGGTTGAAAGTTGGCTCACACACCGTCCGGGAAGCGATGTAAAGGTTCCCGATGATATCGCCGCTAAAGTACGCGATCGGATGCTCGGCATTCTCTTTTCCCAGAGTTTTGACATCGTTGACAGGGGTATCGGAACAAAGGAGGATCTGAATTTCGGATGTCAAGTCGCTTTGGGGTTTCGACAAGGCCCCCTCGACATCATGCAAAATCTGGGTGAGGCCGAAGTTAACCGGATTACAAAAAAGTTCGAAAGCGAAAGACCCGGCTTTCCCGGACACACAAAACCCTTATCGGTCTATGTCGACTTTAAACGCCATCTGCTGGTCGACGACGTGGACGGCGTCAAAATCATCACGATCCGGCGGCCCCAGGCGATGAACGCGTTGAATGATGAAATAATGGATGAAATTCTGGTGGTGCTGCAGGCCCACGCGGAGGAACCATCCGTCAGCGGTTATGTTATCACCGGGTATGGAAATCAGGCCTTTTCCGCCGGGGCGGATATTAGTAAGTTCCCTGAAATGCTCGGTGACAGACAGGCGGCGATTCAGTACACAAAAGATTGTGCCCGGGTGCAGTTGTTCCTGGATCAGATGGACAAGCCGGTGGTGGCAGCGATAAACGGTCTTGCCCTCGGAGGGGGTCTGGAACTCGCTATCCGGTGTCACAGTGCCGTTGCCTCGCCCGATGCCAGGCTTCAGTTTCCTGAAATCACACTCGGTATTTTGCCCGCCATCGGTGGATGCGTTGTCCCCTATCGAAAATGGCCTAACGGCGCGATGGTGTTTCATGAAATGATTACCCAGGGGAAATCGATCGCATCGAAGGCTGCGGCGGAAATCGGAATAATAAAGAAAATCACAGCCGGATACATTGCGCTGATACAGGAAGCGGTGGCGGAGGTGAAGCGCCTTAAAGGAAAAATCGGACGTACTCTCGATGGAAAGATTGAAATTCCCGACATTACGGTCCCGCAGAATCCTGTGGCTGGAGATCTCGTCTTGAGCAAGGAAGCTGTTTCACAGGTGGTGAAGACGATCAGAGATGGCGCCGCTTCAAAAAGTTTTGCAAAAGCCCTCGAAATCGGTTATGAGGGGTTTGGTGAAATGGCATGTATGGATGCAGCAAAAGAAGGCATCTCTGCATTTCTCGAAAAAAGAACACCGAAATACAGGAAGTGAAGACACCTGTCATAACAGTCTGGAGTAAACAACCACCCGTGAAACGGGTGGCATTGATTTGTCGCCAAAGGCGACAGGTCATTAGTAAACGGCACGTCCCCGTATGTTTAGGTTCGGAACCGCGTGCCTAGTACGTAGTTTGTAGAACAAATCAAAAAGGAACGGTCCGCATTAAAAAAATTGCCGGCGACGGTAAACCACAACCAAAAAAAGGAGGAGTTATGCAAACCAAAAAGATTTTTCTGTCCGAGTCTGAAATCCCGCGACAATGGTATAATGTCGCAGCGGATATGCCCACCCCCATGGAACCGCCCCTTCACCCTGGAACCGGTCAGCCGGCCGGCCCGGAAGACTTTGCGCCGATTTTCCCCATGCCGCTCCTCGAGCAAGAGATGAGCCAGGATCGGTTTATCGACATTCCGGAAGCGGTCCTGGAAAAATATCTGATCTGGCGACCGACGCCGCTTTATCGGGCGTATGATCTTGAAAAGCACCTCGACACCCCTGCGAAAATATACTTTAAAAATGAGGGGGTCAGCCCGGCCGGAAGCCACAAACCCAACACTGCCCTCGCCCAGGCCTATTACAATAAAATTTCCGGAACAAAACGGCTTACCACCGAAACCGGGGCCGGCCAATGGGGAAGTGCGCTTTCCATGTGCTGCAAGCTATTCGATCTGGAGTGCAAGGTCTATATGGTAAAGGTCAGCTATAATCAAAAGCCCTATCGTCGCATGATGATGCAGACCTGGGGGGCCGAGTGCGTTCCGAGTCCCAGTTCGGAAACCGCAGCCGGAAGAAAAATTCTCGAGCAGAATCCGGATTCTCCGGGAAGCCTCGGCATCGCCATCAGCGAGGCGGTGGAAGCGGCGGTTCAGGATGAAACCACCAAATACTCGCTTGGGAGCGTCTTAAACCATGTACTGCTCCACCAGACCATCAACGGCCTCGAATGCCAAAAGCAGTTGGCGCAGACCGGGGACTATCCGGATGTCGTCATCGGGTGCGCTGGCGGCGGCAGCAACTTTGCCGGCCTGGCTTTTCCCTTTGTACGCGATAAGATCAACGGAAAAGATATCGATGTCATTGCGGTTGAGCCCACTTCCTGTCCCACCATGACCCGAGGGCCATTTGCCTATGATTTCGGGGACACGGTTCAGATGACACCTCTGATTGCCATGAATACGCTTGGACACTCCTTTGTGCCGGAACCGATTCATGCCGGTGGTTTACGTTATCACGGGATATCGCCCCTGGTTAGCCAACTCCTTTTGGATAACCTCATTCGGGCGGAAGCGATTCCACAGCTGGAAACCTTTGAAGCCGGGGTCAAGTTTGCCCGAACCGAAGGCTTTATCTCAGCGCCTGAGACCGACCATGCAGTCGCCGTTGCCATTAGAGAGGCTGTCAAGGCCAAAGAGGAAGGGAAAGAAAAAGTGATCCTCTTCAACTGGAGCGGACACGGACTCGTCGACATGGCAGCTTATGAAGCCTACTTTGCCGGCAGACTGCAGGATCATGCCCTGCACGAAGATGAGATTCAGCGCGCCCTGGCGGATATCGCTCCTCTTCCCAAACCCAAACAGTACACCGGCGCCTAAACGCCGACCGCTGATAGAATTTCCTGGAGACCCCTTCGGGTCTCCAGGTCCATCCTTAACAAGACTCGCAATGACAAAAAAACCAACCGTTCCGCCGGATACCGAAAAAATCCGATGTCCCCGTCTCGGGCACCAGATTCCCTTTTCATACTGCCGTCGAGAAAACCAGGGACTCCCCTGCTTTAAAACCGCCGATTGCTGGCATTCCCATTTTCCGGTTGTGGAATATTTAAGGAAAGAACTTACGCCGGAACAGTGGAAGACGGTGTTCATGAACAGACCGAAGCAGAAGATGCTTTCCCTGTTGGATCAGATCGAACAGGCCAAAGCATCCAAAAAGGGGAAATGAAGTCCGTAGATGGGTGTCTGCGACACTCCCGACAGTCCCTTGCCATGTGCCTTTCAATGGAGAAAAAGGTTTTCCCTTTGCCCTGTCTTGAATTCTCAATTGCCCTCATTGTTTTTTCATTGGGAGCCTGAATTTCAAACGGCAATCCGTTTTTCGTTGTCCCAAACTGTGAAGCATATATTAGCGCTTCTGAAAAGAATCGTAAGCTTCAGTGTCAAAAAGGATTTGTGTGATGGGACGCCGTTTTCAATTCAAATACCGAAGGTTAATAATCAAAAGACCGAAGACTTAACACTGGAGCGACTCTCAGAACTTCTAAAGGTAATTGATAAATCAGAAAACATCTAGGCCGCCAATGTGATGAAGCTATCTCTTTTTACCGGCATGCGTGGAGGGAAAATGTTTAAATTGAAATGGAAAGATATCAATTTTGAGAGGGGCCTTATCAATCTTCGCGATCCTAAAGGCGGTTCTGATCAGAAAATCCCCTTAAACGATTCTGCACACGAATTATTAAAAAACCATCCACATAAACGATCTATGTATGTTTTCCCCGGGTGAGGAGGCCGGCAGAGGACCGATATCAAGCATCAGGTGAATAAAATTAAAGAAGACACAGGATTGCCTGAAGACTTTCGAGCCCTGCAAGGCCTCAGGCACGTCTACGCTTCCATGCTGGCCTCTTCCGGCGAGGTGGACATGTACACCCTTCAGAAGCTGCTTACGCATAAAAACCCGCTCAAAGGCCAATGCCCTACCCTTCATCCCGGATTCATACCCCATCCCTTCCGTGGATGACGACCTGATCGGTCCTGACTGCCCAGCCGAAGCCTACATTTAAAAAAATACCAATCCGGCTGTACAGGTGATCTACGGCCAAATTTGACAAAAATGCGCCAATTTTTGTAAATATCCCTGTTTGACACTCCGATCGATATTTTGTATTTATGCTTCAATGTCACCATCCTGTTTTCAAGGCGCAGTGAAAACCGGAAGATACCATATGTCGTGGTTGATTTTAATGCCG
>DCWS01000055.1:0-2573 GCA_002328165.1 Desulfobacteraceae bacterium UBA2156
ATTAGAATAATATGAAAATGACTATGTTTCTGGATTATAATCTTACGAGATATGAAGGCAAGGGTTTTTTGACTTGTAAAGGAAACTTAAACCTCAGGATACACAGGGATGTTATAAATTTCAAAGCGGACCATATCGATAATTTTAAGGTTCAACAGGACGTGAATTTCGTATTAATGTGGGGAAGCACTGGTACGGGCAACGGTCGGTTCCACAAGCCCCATGGTGTCGCCACAGATGGTAGCGGCAACGTATACGTGGCGGATAATTGTAATCACCGGATTCAGAGGTTTGATTCATCCGGGAAGTTTCTGCTTAAATGGAGCAAGAAAGGGTCGGGCGACGGTCAGTTTAATAATCCCACGGGTATGGCGGTTGATGGCAACGGCTGTGTCTATGTGGTGGAGTGGAATGGTCATAGGGTCCAGAAGTTCTGCTCATCAACAGTGGGAATCAGCCTGACGGTAAAAACCAGCAAAGAACACGGTCGGGAAAAAAGGGCGTACACGAGAAGGAACTACAACCCGGGTAACTATAACATCGCAAAAGAAGACCGGTTCATCCGGGACGAGTTCAGCACAACGGTCTATATCAGAAACTGAAACCATTCGAGACACCCTGCTGCGGCAGGTAGAAAGCCAAACCGGGAAACAGCATTTTTGATCTGGCTTCAGCAGCGATATCTGGATGAAAGCGTCCGTCCAATTCAATCTTGGGAACACAAACCAATGTCCCCCGTTTCATCGGCTGCAACTGGCCAGCGACCCTAATTTTGCTTGCTTTTTTCCACAAAACTATGACATATTTTATTAGACAGCGAAGCGGCAGCGAATTTTTTGTTATTATTATATTATTTTAATCATATGTGAATTCAAATAATAAGTGCAACTGTTAGTCATGCTGCTTTATTGTATTTTAGGTTAAAAAACACATCATTCGGTTTTGCAAAGCCAAGTGTTTTACGTGGTCTACCATTAAGGCGGTTCATAACCATTTGAATCTGATCATTGGTAATATTTTCGAACCCCATTGTTTTTGGGAAATATCGGCGAATAAGACCATTGGTGTTTTTGGTCAAGCCTTGTTCCCATGCATGGCAGGGATGGGCGAAGTAAAACCCTGATTTAAGTTCTTTGGCAATTCGATCATGGTTGGTAAATTCTTTACCATTATCCGATGTAATGGTGAACATTTTTTTCTGGTATGGCTCAAACAAATTAACGGTAGCATCGGCAATTATATTGGCCTTTTTATTGGGGGCCTTTTTGATCAAGGTGAATTTAGATTTGCGATCCACCGCTGTCAGCAAAACACCTTTATGGTTTTTCCCAATAAGAGTACCGATCTCCCAGTCACCGATCCGCTTTTTGGCTTCAACGATGTCTGGCCGTTGATCGATGCTCACACGGCCTGGTATTTGACCGCGCAGGCTTTGAGAGCCGTAACGTTTTTTTCGTTTTCTATTCGAACGTCTTAAATGCTGATATAGATTTCCACCTGTGATTTTATCGGATAAAATGTGCTGATAAATTGTTTCATGGCTGATTCTGATACAGTGATTTCTTTTAAGTGCGCCAGATATCTGTTCCGGACTACAATCGTTTCGAATCAAATTATCAATTATGGTAATCAGCTGAGGGGTCATTTTAACAAATTTATCAGCCCGATGTCGGCGAGTTATGGCCATGACATGAGCTTGCTTGGGACGATAACCCTTTTTACCTAAATTTCGTCTGATCTCCCGGCTAACGGTTGCCTTATGAACGTTAATTTCCAATGCGATGGCTGATTGTGAAAAACCTGCTTTCAAAAATGCGTAAATCTGATATCGTTGTTTTTGAGTTAACTGCGTATATGATCCCATAAGTGCTCCTTTCTCGTGGTGGTTTAAGGAACACTTAACATATCGCAGTTAACTCATTCCGTCACCACCTACGTGTTGCACTTATAAGTTGAATTCAGAATATTTAATAATAAGACAGAAACCGGAAGAAAGGAAATGATCCCAAATGAAGAAACTAAAGAAAATAAATAAAAGTAAAGAAAATAAATACAGCGGGCCCGTACTGTCCATTGTCCCACTTACCACACATTCCACACAATTCCTGTCCCGCCCACCCATTCCACATTCCACATACTGTCCATTCCACTCTGTCCTAACAAAAGACAGAAACCGGAAGGAAGGAGATGATCCAACATGAAAAAAATAAAGAAAGTACAGATATTACCTTGGCACCTGACAATGTGTGAAGTAAGAAAGTACAGAAATTCTCCAGATATTCTCAACCTGAGATATTCTCTAGCAAAGATGTTATATGAGAATACAAAGTATAGATATTCTCAAATGAAGAAAGTACAGAAGGAAAGTACAGATATTACCCTGGTGACAAATGAAGAATGTTTTGTTATGGATATGGGTATTGTGATGGTGTTTTGTTAAGTATTTTGTTATGTAAATGATAAGAAAGTACAGATATTACCTTGGCACCTACCTGTTGGTTGTGTGCGAAAAGCTGTCCAATTATGTATGATAAGACATCGCTTTTTTGATTCAGACACTTCGAAAAAGCAAT
>DCWS01000055.1:2895-12636 GCA_002328165.1 Desulfobacteraceae bacterium UBA2156
AAAAAGCAATGTCTTATCATACAAGAAAACATATTAGTTCGATTGGGTTCTTTACACTCGATTTTTAAAACATAAAACAGGTTCATAATGCTGCACGAAATTACCTGTCTTGAAGAAAGGAGGAATCATGCTATCTACTGTTGAACTAAAAGAACAAGTTCAGGCCATTGGTGCAGACTTGGTGGGTGTCGCAGGGGTTGATTCACCTTTGTTGCAAGAGCATGGTGAACAGCCTGAAAAACTCCTACCTCGTGCTAAGTCGCTTATCAGCATAGGTGTCGCTTTGAACCGAGAGGCTGTATGTTCCGGTAATCTTATGCTGAACCGCTATGACACTATGTGCGTTTATGAGCGCATTAATCATGTTTGTCTGGAAACCATTCGATTGCTTGGAAAGGAGGGGGCCAAAGCCGTCAGCGTGCCGCCTTATCTTCCAGTGGATATGGGATCTGAATGGAAAGGCATGAAAGGTGAAATCAATCACAAAACAGTGGCAGCTATTGCGAGTTTAGGTGGTATCGGCTTGAACCGATTGCTCGTCACTTCTGAATACGGTCCCTTTGTTCGCCTGGGCACCATTCTTACCGATGCTTCCCTGAGTGCTGACCAACCTCTTGATGAAAATCCTTGCGATGAGTGCCAGGCGTGTAAAGATGCTTGTCCAGCTGAAGCCATCCAGGAAGATGGAACCCTTGAATACAGGGCCTGTGCTTCTTACATGATGCCGAGTGGATTGCCAGGAGTCATTACCGCAACAAGAAAACTTATCGGAGCTGATGAAAAGGCGGTCAAAAGCATAGTCTATAGCCCAGATTTCTGGGACATGTGGCAAGCTGCTACTTCTGGCTTATTTTACAGCTGTTCCGAATGTATGGCATCTTGTCCTGTCGGTTCCGATTAACCGGCTTTCAGGACTGATGTCAAAACCAGCTGAAGGCACAATGTATAGGAGAGGTTAAAAGCAGCCCAAGATTTATGCAACTGCTATGCTTAGAAAGAAATGGGAGGCCGAAAAAGTTTAGTATTGTATTTGTATGTTGTAATAAAATCAGATAGAATGTGCGTACCCAATCTGGCACGTAATCTATCAAACACGGTCATAAAAGGCTACCGCAATATCTTGTGAACTTGCACTAATTTCGTAGAAACATCCATCGGAAACCAGGATGTGAAGGTGAGGATGGAACGCTAAAAAATCCCCGAACGTCTGGATGGCGACAACAGCTCCACAAACTGTCTTTGGATCCCGCAGTCAGGGTACCGCAACATCACCTGCCCGACATAGGGACGATAAAATCCGTATCTGCGCTCAAACCGTTCTTCGTAGACCTGTCCGGAAGTCTCGAGTCTATGTTACCATTGTCCGAAAAAACACTTACAAGGGGCTGGACAAATAAAAAATATGCACCTCTTTTGACCTAAGTCAATGAAAAGCATAAGTCCATGTGTAACAATATATCGGAGAAGTTTTCTCAAAGACAATTGGTATGTTCATAAGAACAGGAGGAGGAATCAGTTATGGGAAAATTGGAAGGCGTATGCAGAGAGGTTTTAGACAAGGCAGAGTGGGTTGCAATTGTAACCTCCAGCGGAGACAGTCCCCATTTGGTCGGAACCTGGGCAGAATATATAAGAAGTTTTGGCATAAAGGATGACGGCACACTCATCATACCCGCAGGGTATTATCATACGACCGAGGAAAATCTCAAAAAAGATAAGAATATCCAGCTTCTTATGGCTTCAAAAGTGGTACAAGGTACTTATGGGCCGGGTCAGGGGTGCATCGTTTACGGCCAAGGCGAAGTCCAGACAAAAGGGGAATTTGCTCAATTAGCCAAAGAAAAATTTTCCTGGGCGAGGGGCGCACTGGTTGTAAAAATAAAGGAATGTAAAACTCAGCTTTAGCAAGATGGAATGAAATAGGGGACGAGGGTGAAATTTTGACATTAGGTCTCTATTCGCATCATCCACTGCTCCTTATAATTTAGCTTTTAAAATATCCATCCAAATTGATATAAAAAAGTACAACTGCTGTTTCTGCTTTATCTTCAAGCCGATCCGCAGATTTATCTGAATAAAAGTGTCTTCCATGTTCTTTTGGATGTATTCAAGAAAAGAAAAATTCTTTAAAAAGGCGTCCGGTCAAGAAGCCCATACTTAAAGGGTACCCTTCCTTTCGAAAAAAGATAGAAACGATATTCACAACCTAAGTTTGGTCCAAAACATCACAGCGTTTTAAGAATGTAAAGAATACAATTAGGTTAAAATTTCGTTCGGTTCGATTTTATATTTTTTCCCAATCAACATCAGATATTTATCCCTAATACGAGGAGAGAGAACCTGAAAGGCCTCCATGAATCCACCACGGACAAATCGAACCGCCAGAATCACGATGGTGGCAAAAATAAGAAGGCTGTATCCCGCAACCCATCCCCTGAGAATTTCTGCAACGATCACCACAAAAAAGGCGCCCAGAACCGGCCTGTAAACCGTACCCAGACCCCCGATAATAAAGATCAAACAGAGACCTTACCCATCTCATCCAGGCCGCCAATGCTGGGGTCAATCAAATTGAAATAGTGGGTGTAAAAAGCGCCCGCCACCCCGGCCCAGGCACAGCCATACGCAAAACCGAAAACTTTCCAGAATCTGGTTTTTACCCCCATGCTTTCAGCGGTATCAATATCGTCACGAATTGCGAAAAGATAAAGACCCCATCGCGAGTGATACAGACGTACAGAAACAGCAACAGCAAGAGCATTCCCGTCCGCCTCAACCCGTTTGCCGGGGTCTTCGATCGCGTATCCAAGTATCGATCATATCTCTTCGTATAACGCCCTTTTCTCCGGGTGCATCGACACCAACCGCTTTATCGCCTCTTCCGGAGTTACCGCTTCGAGGGAACCGCTCGGGTTCTGTACGATGACGCCACTTTCGATTAATAATTTGAATCTCTTTTTACGGACATCTTTATCCGGATGGCAGATAAGCTGGCAGTTTCCACAGGTTAATTGCACCTTGTCCCCAGGCATCAGGGCATTAAAGAAGGATATCCCAGGCCTTGTCCGTTTTAGATAAGGGCCAACGGAATTGAGAAGCGCCGGAAAGAATTCGTCGTCATTGTCCGGTATGGGGAATCTCCCGGGTGACCAAGTTGACCACTTTCCGGATTTATGCAATCCGGTAAACCCGCCGCAGACATAGTCACAACGGCTATGGTGGTGTTTTTTCGAATACGAAAACTCAACACCCCCCATTTTTATCGTAACTTTCTCTTCGCCGTCAATAAATCCCGATGCACATGCAGCTTTGCACAATCGGCAATCATCGCAGTAGTTGTCTTCTACAGGGATCGGTTCCGTCGGTATCAGATCAGCTTCTGTTACCACGGATCCCAGGATGATGGCAGCGCCATTTGTTTTCGTTAAAACGTTTCCTGATAACCCGAAAAAACCCACCCCGGAGCAAACCGCCAGATATCTGTGGGATATCGGCGGTTTTTCATCATAAATTCCGTTTTTAGTGTCTGTCCGGTAGGCGGTATTCGCTGAAAGCGGGACCGATGGAAAGCCCTTATGCTTTAAATAATTGGCAAGCTCCAATGAAATACCGCTGGCCATAACATTAATGTGAATGTTGTTTTGAAAGTGCGCATGATGGTCTTTTTTGTTAAACCATGGCGCTATATGATTTTGGTCCAGAGGTATTGCAAAACTGACAGCTGATCTGGCATTCGGGAGCACATATGATAGATCTGCGGAGGGCGGGCCTCCTTCAAGCATTTGGGTTGTTGTAATTCCAATCGTGCCGGCCCCGTAACCCCGGGCCAGATCTTTTACCCTTCCTGTCAATTTTTCCATGGCATTGATTGTCCCTTTTTTGCTCAAGCTTCGCTCCCCCTGATCGACTCTTCCTAAAATCTATGGTTCGAACTTTGCGATCTTATCTCTTCACTAATGCCATAGGGTTGAAAGGTAGAGTTGTCAAACAAAAAGTGATTGATGATGTATTTCAGATAATGACGGTGTCACAAGGCCGGGCATAGTTGGGATTACGCCAAGATGGTAATCCATTTCCAAAATGTTTCAGGTTTTCATCTATCTTGAAACCGATAATCTTTTGCTGTATATGAATAAAAACTATTTAATGCCCATCCATAAATGAGCGACTTGTACATAAACAGAGTGCAAGAGGGGGGCTTTTTATGAATTGTCCAAATTGCGGAAAGACTGACAACAAAGTTATTGATTCAAGACTATCCAAAGATGAGGTCGTCATTAGACGTCGGCGTGAATGTCTGTTATGTTCAGGTAGATTTACCACCTATGAATCTATCGAAGAGCTGGTGCTGCCCCTGTTGATAAAATGAAGAACAGAACATGTAACTACAACAACAGGTCTAAGGGCCTTGTTATCGTTAATGTCGAATACATTGAAGATCCTTTCCAAAGAGACTGAAAAACATATCGACAGAGTCGATAAACTTTTAGAGGCCCAAACAGTCGAGGCAGAAAAAAGACTGTCAAAAAAAAGACAAAACCGCGATCATGACCGAAACCGTTTTTTTAATAATCACTCAAGTTTTGCACCTCCAATGGCGCACGGCGCCGCATCTGGTGTGAGGTAAATAAAATTTTTTGGAAAAACAATGAGGCAATCAGTTTGAACCGGTATCCATAAAGTAATTATCGTGTACAGGCACGCGATGATCTGGTTTCTTTTGTAATATCAGTTTCTTCTGGTTAAAAGGTTTTGTGCCGTCGTCAAAGCGCTCATCATCAATTTTTCCCAGAAAAATTTTTTTTACCCTATGCCTGATACGGTTTTCCTCAAAATATGGTGAACGATGACTGCAGCGAAAAAGATGGAGATTTTCCTTGTATCCGGATTTCTTGGGGCGGGGAAGACGACGTTTGTAAAACATTTGTTAACTTCGAAACTTCGGGGAGTTGGTAAGGTTGCCCTTATTGTTAACGAAGTAGGGGATATCGGAATCGACGGTACCCTGCTCTCCGGTCAGAATGTGGATATGATCGAGATTGCGAGCGGTTGCATATGCTGCACGCTGAAAACCGATTTCGCAAGGGCCATCCAGGAGATTCATGACCGTGTTCACCCTGATTTTCTTGTAGTTGAAGCTACCGGTGTTGCCCAGCCGGGAGAAATCCTCGATGCCGTTTATGAACCGCCTGCTAACACCTACAGCCGTCTCCGGCATCTGGTAACCGTGGTGGACACAGATTTTTTCAAAGCCAGGGAGGTACTAGGTCCTTTTTATAACAACCAGATCAGTTGTGCTGATACGATTTTATTGAATAAGATTGATCTGGTGTCGCCCGAACTGCTCCGGGAAATCCAGGCTTTGGTTCGAGAAATCAATCCAGACGCTAGAGTTTTTACAACCCAATACTGTGCTGTAGATCCCCACGACCTGTTAGGGGTTGGCTTTTATGAAGGAAATGAACGTCAGCATGAAGATCGGAAACCAGCACATCATCAACATGACCATCCTGAAGAAGGTGGGTTTCAGGCTTTTTCATTTGAGGGAAAACGTCCATTTGATAAAGAGAAACTGAAGGAATTTCTTCAAACCCTGCCGCCTACCCTTTTTAGATTAAAGGGTTGGGTCCGGTTCCCTGATTCTTATGCCCTTCTCAATTTCACAGCTGGACATTACAGTTTTACGCCGCGGAATGAACCGAAAAAGACAGCGCTTGCTTTTGTTGGGTACAACTGCAATGAAATCGAAATCCTCGACGCCCTGAAGGCGTGCTTGATTGAAGCGTCGGCAGAGCCGAGGATATCGAAATGAGGAGTTGGGAGCTTTGATTTTAAAAAAACAGTAGAGGACAAACAACATAAACCTGAAGAGCAGTCTAATTCAGTTTTCCATGAAGAAACCCAAATTGGTTATCATCATCATGGTACTGGCCACCGTTGTCTTGGGAGCCATGATAAGTATGGTAAAAGTGGATACTGATCCGGAGAACATGCTGTCCGAAGATGAAGCCGTGCGGATCTTTCACAAGCAAACCAAGAGAGAGTTTACCCTGTACGATATGGTCGTTTTGGGGGTGGTGAACGAAACAGATCCGGATGGTGTTTTTAACCCGGCCACTCTGAAGCGGGTACAGGAACTTACCGAGTTTGCCAAAAAAATGATAGATCCAAAAGCTCCGGAGGAGAGGGTGGTCCGCAGAGACGTGATCGCCCCGGCAATGTTGATACCATTGAGCAGGCCGGCCCGGGACAGGTACGCTTTGAATGGCTGATGAAAGAACCGCCCAAGACCAGCGAGGTGGCACGTAAAATAGACAAAAACGCCATGGCCAACCCGTTGCATAAAGGGACCCGATATCGGAAGACGGTAAGGCTTTGGATATCTATCTGTCGATTACATCAAAGGATTTTGCCTACCATGTAAGAAGCCGATTGTTGGAAAAAATAAAATCTTTCGGCGACACCCAGGGTGACAATTATTCCATCACCGGACTGCCGGTGGCCGAGGACACTTTCGGGGTTGAAATGTTTGTGCAAATGGCGATTTCTGCGCCGCTCGCCATGGTGGCTGTTTTTCTGATACCGATTGCCGTGGAGGCTGTTGTTGTTTGTCTATTGTTCCCCTTCGGATCAGGATGGATATATTCGTCCAAAGGTCCATTACAAGATCACCGATCAGTGGACGGCGGAGGCCGGTTCCAATATTTTTACCGGCGAAGAAGACCACACATTTTTCGGACAGTTTCAGGATAATACCAATGCATACGCAGGCGTACGCTGGAGTTTTTGATCAATTTTACAAAAAAAGGACCGAAACCGAAACCCCTTTTCCTAGAACGGAAAGAGTTGTTCTATCCGTTGAGACAGCATCATATCACCATCCACCTGAAGCTGGCCGCTCATAAACGCCTTCATTCCGTTTGTTTCTTTATTCACAATGGCAAGCCATGTTTCAGCCGACATGGTCAGGGTCACGGTCGGTGAATCGTGCGCGCCTTCATGGAGTTGACATGCCCCATCCTTTATCGTGAAATGCCAGTTTCCTTCACCCTCTCCGGTGATGCTGAACTGGATGATCGCATCCAGTCCCTGGGCGGCATCCGGGTTGAAAGCCGCCGGCATATTTTTAAAAACTTCTCTAACGTCCGTTGAAGCCATCTTTCCCCTCCTTTGCTTGCTGGTTTCACTCTGCTTACCCCTAGCTTGTCGAAATGCAGCAAAGATTCCGACATTCTGGGTCGCAGGGTTCTTCATTTTGCCTCTGTTCCTGTGAGATAGACTCGTACCACATGTTCACCGCGGTATTCAACACACAATCCGCTTTAACAATTATTAGAAGAAAAAAAATTAAACTCAAAACAGCGAGCGCGTTGCCCTTAACTTGTCGAAATTCAGCGAAGATTTATCCGCCTCTGGAGGATCCCGACATTCAGGGCTGCAAGGTTCCTCAATTTCCTTGAAAATTTTTGCAGCTGCTGCTACGCTGATCTCTACTTTCATGGTTGTATCTCCTGCACAAAATACTTTTCTCACCAACTGCGAGTAAAATCCCCCTATCTCGGCTTTTGCTCCATTACGGGTAAAACATTACAAAGATAACAATGAATCGAACAATTGAATCTGAGCAGCTGACCAGGAGAACCTTCCGAAGGGCTTTAAAATACCTATCTGACAGGGACCCGGATCTGGCTCGTGTTATTGACGATTACGGCCATCCACCGATGGGGCTGAGAAAACCGGGGTTTTCAACCCTTGTATATATTATCCTGGAGCAACAGGTTTCGCTCGCTTCCGCCCGGGCGACGTTCGACCGTCTTTGCGAAGCCGCCTGTCCGCTGACACCCTACCGCTTCCTTGCTTTAGATGATACAGCGTTAAATGCCATCGGCTTCAGTCGTCAGAAAACCTATTATTGCCGCCAATTGTCCCAGGCCATCCGCCAAAAAGAGCTGAAATTGTCCGAAATTGAGAATATGGACAATAAAACAGCTCGATCTGAGCTGACAAAGATAAAAGGTATCGGCCCCTGGACTGCGGACATTTACTTGCTTATGGCGCTCCGCAGGCCGGATATTTGGCCGAGCACGGATCTTGCGCTGGCTGTGGCGACGCAGAAACTAAAGAAGATTCCCGTTCGGCCCGATGTCGATAAGCTGAACGAGATCAGCCATCCCTGGCGACCGTGGAGATCGGTTGCCGCGAGGGTTTTGTGGCATTATTACTTAAGCAGGTGAGAACGTGATGCTGGAAGGAATCAAAGATCAACGGGGGTGCGAAACTTGAGTGATATCTTCTGGTTTGTTCATTAGTTAATTAATCATTGGGAAACCCCCGGCTTTGCCGGGGAGACTCCCAAAGTTTGACAATCTTCATGTCCGGGACTGGAAGAAAAATTCTATGGATCACTTAATGCATTTCAATCCCGATGTCTCATGCGAAAAGACTGTGTGTCGCAATGAGATCAATTGTGGAATCTTGCGGCCTTTTTGTTTGACACCCAAGTGACAGTTATCTATGTTTTCTAAAAACAAAAAGTAATTCTTGTCGGTTTTTTCACAGACACGGACAATAACAAAAATGCTTTAAAGGAGATTTTCCATGGAAAAGGCCATAGTGACCGATCTTTGCAATAACCTGAACAAACTGGGTGGTATGATTCTCGCGATACCATGTCCCGAACTTACTGAGCTCTTTGAAGAACTTTTTACGGAAGAAGAAGCTGAGATTGCCGCTAAAATTCCCCCGACAGCCACACCGGCTCAGGATTTGGCCGAAAAGCTTTCAAAACCGGTGGAAGAATTAGTTCCCCTTCTGGAATCAATGGCAGATAAAGGAACCGTACTGACGCGGAAAAAAGACGGGGTGGTCCTGTATCGATTATTGCCGATTATGCCGGGTATATTTGAATTCCAGTTCATGCGGGGCACGGATACTGAACGGGATCGTCGTTTAGCCCGCCGGTTTAAAACATATTTGGATATGGCCACACCGCTGGTGACCAAAACGTTTATGGCTGCCAAAGATATAACACCCCCATCCCGGATCATTCCGGTTGAAAAGACCATTCGGGCCGGACAAACGGTTTATACCTTTGACGAGCTTTCACGCTATATTGAAGAGGCGGAGGCCATTGCTGTCGGCCATTGTTATTGCCGGCACCAGGCCTATCTATTGGGAGAAGAGAGTTGTGAGGCACCCAAAGAGTCCTGTATGAATTTCGGTCCCGGGGCGCAGTATACCGCCGAAAGAGGGATTACGCGAATGATCACCAAAGAAGAGGCCTATGAGATTTTAAAAGAATGTGAAGCACACGGTTTGGTACATTTAAGCTCCAATACTTCAAAATTCCTGGAGTATTTGTGCAATTGCTGTGAATGCCACTGTGATATACTAAAAAAGGTAAAGGAAACCGATCGCCCGGTCTGGATCGCTACCTCCGGATACCTTGCCAAGGTAGATGAAGAGCTGTGTGAGGGTTGTGAAACCTGCGTGGAGCACTGCCAGCTATCGGCTATTTCAATGAATGATGAAGAAATAGCGGTTGTGAATGAAAACCGTTGTATCGGTTGCGGGGCGTGCGCCAACCTTTGTCCGGAGGAAGCTATCTCCATGGCTCTGCATCCGGATGTTCCGGCACCGCCGGCCACCGCCAGGGATCTCCGCAAGGCGATTTTTGAAAATGTGCAGAGTGCCGGTTAACAACAATAAAAGAGCCTCTTTAAGGATAAGAATTCGCTTTTT
>DCWS01000040.1 GCA_002328165.1 Desulfobacteraceae bacterium UBA2156
CAATATATGGTGGCATCCATTTTGCGGGGAACAGCGAAGAAATCAATAGCAGCGGAATCCGGCGTTGTCAAGCCGCTGACGGCAGCTTTTTGAAAGGACTACGTAATCGTGCATTCTTAATGATACTGTTTATTTAATTTCTCGCCTTTTCCGGAATTGGCTTTCGGTTGTGAGTCTTTAATCATCAGTTCCATGGCGCTTTGTACCGCCTCTTTAGCGGTTAAACCATATCCATCAGAACCAATCTCTTCGGCCCAACTCTCAATCACAGGAGCACCCCCGACCATGACTTTAAACTGTTCCCTTATGCCCAGTTCTTTGAGTTGTTTTATCATTTCCGGCATATAGGTCATGGTTGTGGTCATTAGTGCTGAAGCCGCAATGACATCCGCATTTTCTTTTTGCGCTGTCTGAATAAAGGTGCGAAGCGGCACATCCCTTCCAACATCGATCATTTCAAACCCTGCAACACTCATGAATAATTTCACAATGTTTTTGCCAATGTCATGGACATCACCCTGAATCGTACCAATCACCACTTTTCCTCTTTTTTCCTTATCACCACCGGTTTCTTCAATCTTCGGTTTCAAAACCTCCACGGCAGCGTTCATGGCATCTTCCGCAGCTAGTAGCTCTGGTAAAAAACACTCGCCGCTCTCAAAACGATCCCCCAAAATCCGCATTCCTTCTGCATAGCCTTTTTGTATAGCTTCTGCAGCGTCAATATTCCCATCGATCGCCCTTTGAGCTAAACTTGTGCACAATTCTTCATCCCCGTCAATAATGGCCTGTTCCATCTCTTTAAATATGCCTCCCATAATCTCTTTCCTTTCCAATTTGTTATTTTTTACATTATTAAAGATAAAAACATTAAGAGTCTCGATTCAATTTTTATTTTTTATTATTGATCTATTAGAGGAAAGGATAAAGGATAAGAATTCGCTTTTTGAAAATAGATCAATGGAAAAGCAGCATGACTAACAGTTGCACTTATTATTTGGATTCACGAACCGAAATATATGAGGCTTTTTCTTTCTAGTGAAAATGAATGGAATAATCAAGTCCCCAGGAACCCACTTCTTTCTTAACTCTTGAATACAGGTCGAGGTATTCCCGGGTGGGCTCAACTCTTTCCAGATCGTAACACTCACTGAATTTTTTCCCGATCGGGGCGTCGTTTATTCGATCCTCATATTTTGAGAGTATTTTTTTTATGAGAACATTCGCTTCCTTGCGGCTCATCCCCATGCGGGCGGCCGTATGGCCAGCTTCGGCGACCATTCTGCCCTCCATGCCGGTGCATCGTTCGGGATATTTATTCCGGGCCGTTGCAGCCGGGGCCAGGTTTGCTCCGGAAACGGTCGAGGCAACACCGTGGGCGATCGCCTCATAGCAGGCCATCTCCGTGCACGGACCAGCTGCAATAAATGTGCTATCAAAATGGAGTAGATGCGTATTTCTAGCCAGCGCTTGATGTGCCGTGCTGACGAGCCAGAGCATTTGTCGGGTGGTGTTACAAACCTGATGAATATCAATTGGAAAATTGGCGGTATATTCGTTTTCAAACACCAGACGGCCCAGAAAATTATGGGCTATGAGAACCATGGAGGTTCCCTCCGGACCGCCTGCATAGCCACCCATTAAGGGCCCAAACAAACCACCCGTGGCATAAGTGGTCCTCCGCAGGAAAGAGATTTTTTTCATCCTGTCGTTGTCTACTTTCATCTCTGCGATCCCGCCACAGAGGATACCGTCTCGCGGCAAAGCGCCGAATTCAGGGCGTGCAGCTGCAATCATGGCATCCGCCTTTTCTGCAGCGGAGACCATGGTGTATATTCCTTTGCCGGGATGACCGACACGACAGGCAGCTTCTCTTCTCTTGCCGATATCATAGATGGCCGCTTCAATTTCTGCAGGTGAACCGGAGCGAACTTCAATGCCGCCGAGTGTATTGAGCAGGGACGGGCCTGAGAAACAGTCCGCAAGTCTTTCTTTGGCCACGCTCATACATGCCTGCAGAAATTGATCTTCCGGAAATGGTGTCCCAACAAGGGTAAAGTTACAGAATGGCGGCCGTGGGTCCTCCACCCTTCTATTGAACATCGTGCGTTGATCCCTGCCTTCCCCCCAGACGATTTGGTCCGTACCCGCTTCAAGAGATTCAAACAGTTCCTCCCGATTGAACTTGATGACCCTGCCTGTGTCAATAGAATAGACGCCGACGTCTAAAAAAAAATCAACCGCTGCATCAAAAAGCCTGTCTATCAAACTGTCATCGGAAGGGATAATTTCCTCAGGATTGAATTTGATATCATATTTTTTTATTATTTTTTTGGCGGTTTTTCCCACCAACAGATCAAACTCCCTTTCTTCCATGAGTTTTCCATTTTCAGAACGTTTAAGGACATCCCAAAAAGCGATCATGATTTTCTCCCTTTCTTTATTTCGAGCTGTGAGATTTTGCCACCTCCACCATGGCCAGAAGATTTTCAAGAGGCGTTCCGGGTGACACAGCGCAACCAGGGGCCAGGATCTGGATGCCAGCTTCAATGGACTCCTCGGATACCTGCCTGATCGTGGCGGTGTCTTTCATAAAGAGGGTGGTGGCCGTATCCGCGCCGCTCATCAATAGGACGTCGCGACCGCATTTTTCACGGGCAAGTTTGATGCTGGCCTTAGGCTCTATGCTGAGGATATTTGCACCGGTCTGTCCCATCCACTCTATAATAGCATCAACCTTTCCACAGATATGGAGAATCTTGGGGACAGGGATGGCGTCGAATTGCCTCCGTTGATATTCCAATTCAAAATCCTTATAGGTGTGCGGGGCCATCATTTCGGGCGAGGCGGTCATGTCTTCACAGCAAATGATATCGGCCCCGGCATCAATGAGAGCTTTGGCCAGAGAGGTCCCGGCCTTTTCAGCCAGGTCAAGGAAGGGGGACATCTTCTCGGGCGTTTTGTAGCTCGCCTTTAGAAGGGGCACCATGCCTATCATTGCCCCCGCAATGGTAAAGGGCCCGATGATGCCCCCTACAACTAGAGCATCATTGCCCAGTTCCTTTTTTAGAATGCGAACCGCCGCGAGCAACTCCGGGATCCTCCCTTTGGAGAGAAAATCTCCGGGAAAGTTTGGGGGGTCGTCCAGGTTGTAGGGAGGGGGGTGATCTATCCCCGGAATTCCTTCCGTTCCCCCCGGCTTTAGTACACAGCCCAGAGCTTCCGCCTCATAGGTTTGGCAGAAGGGAACCCTTACCGCATCAAACCCCAACACGGTATATGCGGCCATGGCCTGTCTGGCCATGGCCCTACTCTTTTCATGGCCCTCCGGCCAGAAGGCCTGAACCTCCTCCATTTGATCGTAGGTAACCGTGGAATTGGCTCCGAAACAGGGTATCCGATCCGGTACCTCCTGGTTGATCACACGCATCACACGCTCTTTTGAATTCATAAGGGCGCAGTTCCTCCTATCTTCCAGCCCATAAAAGCGATGGTAAAATAATTTAGGACAAAATAATTAGAGAAAAGCGGAATTAGTAAAGGACAATTCTATCTAATATCGTGGGCTTTCACGGGTTCAAAGGTTCAGGGGTTCAAGGTTGCATTCTCGTCCCCGGACTCCATTATTAAGGCGTATTTATGTGAGAAGCACACGGCTTCGTCATTCCCATCTGAAAATTGGCGGGGCATTGGCAATTATATGTCAAAACCAGTAATTTTTTTCGAGGATTTCAGGTGTTCAGTTCTGCCCTTGTTCCTAACCCTGAACGTTGAGCCCTGAACCTGTGAACGGTTACCTAATATCAAACGCTCAGGAGTTCACTCACCTTGGTCAACCCATCTTTCGAATCAAAGCCGACAGCATCCGCTCCGACCTCATCGCCGAACTCCTGGGTAACCGGACAGCCCCCCACGATGACCTTCACCTTCTCCCGCAAGCCTTTTTCCTCCATTTTCTTTATGGTTTCACCCATGACCGAAAGGGTAAGTGTCAAAAGGGTGGACATGCCCAGGCAGTCGGCATCGTTGTCCACAACGGTCTGGATAAACGCATCCGGTTCCACGTCCATGCCGAGGTCTATCACATCAAACCCGTTCGCCTGGAGCACGGCGGCTACTACCGACTTGCCGATATCATGGATGTCGCCCTTAACCGTGCCGATGACAATCTTGCCCAGGGACTTTCTTTCCTTTCCTTCCGCTTTGATCTTTTCATCCAGAATTTTCATGCCCGCCTTCATAACGTCTGCCGCCATGACGAGTTCGGGCAAAAAAACGATCTCTTCGGCAAAATCGTTACCGACCTTGTTAATACCCTTCGCGAGCCCCTTTTCAACGGCTTCAAGGGGATCCATCCCGTTGTTCAAACCTTCATGAATGACGCGAAGGCATTCCTCCTCTTGGCCATCGATGACCGTTTGAGCCAGTTTGTCAAAGTATCTTTCATCAATTGCAGGACCCCTCATATACCTCCCATGCATATCTTATTGTCTATCAAATTCATTGCCTATGAACGCTATCCAACGTCCCGTTTCACGACAAAATCGAGGTAGTCGTCGATTTCCTTCTGGATTTCGGGCTTTACGGGTGATTCCTGCGTCTCGAGAATCTTGGCCGCCTTATGTTTGGCTTTTTCCTGCAGCTCCGTGTGTCCCCTTTCCCAGGATTCAAAAAAGTCCCTGTTGCTCAGTTCGGGAATCAGGAACTCTTTTCTGTACCAGTCTCTTGTGTGCCTTCTATTCAGGTAGCTGCCCGGGAGCGGCCCCACTTGAAGAATCTCATCCACGGCCATCCGCGCCTCATCCACCCTGATGCCTTTCAGGTACTGGCCGATGAAGGAAGCGACCTCATTTTCCAAAACCATCTCCGGCCAGGTCACGAAATTGAACCCCGCCATACCACCGATATCCCATGTAAGGGCGATGCCGGAAAGGGCATAATTGTAAAGCTTGAGTGCCTTTTCGTAAGATGTTTGCTGATCCGTGTCACAGGAATCACATATGCAGAACCCTACACATGGAACACCGTAGCGCCTTGCCATGGCGGCGATCCCGGTACCTACGGTCCCGTACTCCGGGTTTCCGAAGGACCACAGACCCGTTCTCATGTCCATGGACGGGTTAAAACTGCAGAACGCCAGAGGGTGCCCCGGCTTATAGGTCTGGACCTGAACAACCAGAGCGAGGGTTTCGGCCATAATCTGAACCAGCATCCCCGCCAGGGTGGCAGGTCCGGTGGCTCCCCCCATGAGTGCACTGTAGACCGTTACCGGAATGCCCGCGTCACAGAATCCGATCAGCCAACTTGTGTAATTGACATCTACCACCCGGGGCGGGTTGGCGATCACGTGCCCGATCAGATGGGGCCTTTCCTTCAGCGCTTCAGCACCTCCAGCAGCGATCCCCCATATCTTGATCAGGTCCGGAATCTCGTGCTCGGCCCCCGTATTGTAAACCCAGGTACTTGTTTTATTCGTATTTTTCATCTGCTCTGCCACGAGAATTTGAGAGTTGCAGATTTTGGGCTCATCGTATATCCACATCACCGATTTATACAGCCCGTGGACATTTTCCAGGGCATCGCCGATCCGGGTTCCCTCGATGGCATCCTGCCGCGTGGCCTGCCGCCGTTCCCCGGTTCGAAAATCTTCGATATATCGGCCGGTAACGGTGGCAAAGTGTACTTCGTCGTGCCCGATGTTGATATCGAGTTCAGGATCATGGCGGCCGTGAAGTTTAAAATTGCCCGGACATTTGTCAAAGGCCTCCATGATGATTTTCTCCGAGAATTTTATCAGTTTCCCGTCTTGCTCGATCCTGCATCCGGCCCTTTCAAACATCTTGGCAGCCCGTTCATCATCACACCGCATGCCGCCCTCTTCCAAAACCCGAACTGCGGACTTGTGAATCTGCTTGCACTCCTCTTCAGTGATAGGATAAAGCGATCCTACCAGCTTTCCGGTGAAACCTTTCAATTGATAATACCTCTTTTTTTGAGATCGGGTAGATTGAAATTTTATAATTGCGTATGGAAATTATGCAAACCGCAACATATTAAAACCCATCGTTTGCGGTGTCAATGGGGATTCAGGTACCAACGGAGAGGCTATTTGTCAACCATTAACTGTTACAAATTTTAGTCAATTTAATAAAATTACGGGTATTTTAGGGAAAGGCCCCCGTTGATTTTTCGACGGGCCTGATGCCAAAAGCAGACTTCGGCAGGACGGTCAGAATCGATCAGGTAATCACCTGCGGAAGGGATGGGGTATGAATCCGGGATGAGGGGTTGAACATTTGCCCTTGGGCGGGGTTTGCGCTTCACCTCCCATATCCCAAAATGCTTCAAGATTTTTTTGGCGATAGCTTTATTTTCAATAAAGGCGATGACTCGCATCTGTCCTTGACACTTGGCACAAGTAAGTGGATCAACCTTGTAAATTTCTTGAATCAGCCGTGACCAATTTCGCCGGAAAGCCTTGTCGGTCAGCTTTGGCTCCAGAATATAAGGGGTTTGATCGTCTGTCTGAGCTTTCTTGCGACCTCCCCGACTTACGTTGCTGTAGTGGCCATAATAGCGGACCATCTGTTCTACCTTATTGGGGACGTGAAAACACATAGCAGCCAGCCACTCCAGCGCGTCGAACACCCTGGTTTCCTTCCCGTCTTTGGATTGATATGCCATCTGGCCGGTTTACCGATTGTAAGTCATCCGTTCCCGGGAGAAAGACGCGCGAATAATATACCGGGCAAAATTCTCCTTGGATTTTTCATACCGGGGTAAAATGTGCGGTCCAACGAATACGTTAAATTCGGTGTGTTGCCATTTCGACAAAAAGTGAAATCATTTGGATTATTTTTCGATAATTTTCATGTGTCATGACCTCTTCTAACTCTTCAATAAAGCTGGAATCCAGCCGAAACTTTGTGGGCCAATGATTGAATGCAACCCTAAAGCCTCTGATACAGCTAATATATTTCACAAAATTTCTATCGGCACAATTAGGCATTTACCCTTCCGCTTATTATTAGTTTCTGCACGGTGAGTATTGCACAAAAGGTTAAATCCCCTCTAACCGGCCATCTCATCCAGCTTATACCGCTCCGGGATGATCGGAATCCCCCCGAATCACAGACGATGATGTGCCGGCACTGATTTAATCGGAAGTTTCGCCCAAGGAATTCCGGAAAAACAGGGGTCATTTTATCCGGGAAATTTACCGTGCAAATCCTTTGTTGTGCCCTGAGTGTTCTGGATCGATGAAAATAATATCATTATGAGCTCATCGAACGGACACTGAGACACTTGGGGTTATGGGATACCAGAAACCCATGTACCGCCCCCGTATCCCTGAACATACATATGACGATTCTTATCCTCAGCTCCCGCCCAGCGATTATTGGCTCCAATAATCGAAAAGCGTTTTAAAGCTTAACGGAAATCCACGTTAAAATTCGGCTGAAAGTCTCATTTTTAAAATTTTGGCTTCCCCCCGTGTCGATGCTCAAGTCTGATCGGAAGTCGCTTCTGGCTGCAATCCGAATTACAGTTTGGCCTATGCAGCATTCAGCGGTGTACTTTTCTTGACAAACAACCACCCTTCCGCCATACAATCCTTTCAAAAAGCAAGTTCTTATCCTTTATCGTTTCCAAGGTTGGCTATTATCAATGTTTGCAAAAATAGTTACTATTTTTTTTCAGTAATTATGCATCCATATGACCTACCAAAAGAGCAATAAATAAATCCTGTGTAGTAAGCAATATTATGCATTGAAGTTAAAATAAGCATATCTAAATTATTTTTACTAATAACGGTTCTAAGCTTATTTAATCTATTTCGGTACTCAGTTAGTCTAAAAGGAAGTTTTACTTGTGCTCCATTTTTCAACTCAAGAAATCTGGTCTTCTCATATTTTTATTTAGTTAAGTCCGATAAATCTTCTATTTCTTTGAGTAAAGAAACTGTAATAAAAAATTGCAAAAACAATTATAAACCCACCAATTATTGTATTGCTAGATGGAACTTCATTAATCCCAAAAATAGGCAACCAAACCCAAAAAATACCTCCTATTGTTTCGGTTAAAGATAGTAATGTAAGTTCTGCAGCAGGTAAGTTTTTTGATCCTATTGAATAGAGTATTAATCCTGAACAAACTAATAATCCGTGTAAAACCGATAAAGATGAATTACTAAAAGTTGTAAAAAATTTGACGTCACTTAAAATCAAAACAAAAAAAGAAAAAATTGCACAGAATGATCCCGCGACAGCAACGGTTGTAAATTTTGGTGTTTTTTTCTTCCATCTTAATGATACTGAAAAAATCGAAAAACCCAATGCTGCTAAAAGCCCAGCCACTAAACCAAACAAAGTTCCGAACTTGCTACTATTTGATGCGATAAAAATAACTCCAATCGCAGCAATAATTATTGCGGTAAATGTGGTCACTGATATTTTTTCCTTCAAAAAAATACGGCCTGCAATTGCTGTAATAAATGGCACAGCAGCTAACATTAAAAGTGTAACTGCTGCTGAGGTGTGTGTTATAGACCAAATGAAAAACAACATTGCGGTGCCCAACGAACATCCACCAATAATTCCTGACAGTCCAATTCTCGAATAATTTTTAATAAATGATCTTCCTTCTTTAAAAAAGAGATAAATATTAAGTAGTAAGAAAATAGTTGAGCCTCTAAAAAAAAGATATTGCCAAGGAACTAAATGTGCATTTTCAATATGCTTAACTACCAAGACTCCAAAAGACCACAGAGTTCCAGCTATCAATACGATCAAGATAGACGTATTTACATTATCTTTTTCTATATTCATTTTATTTCATCTTTTGATCTCAATGAATGCCCCGAAAGCCACCTGTCTGTCCCTTCAACGCAGCGTTCCTTTTTCCATATAGGTGATTGATGCTTCACTCTCCCTCAAGAATATATCAGCATATTTTAAATGCCTCATCTCTTCGACCGGCACCAATTGCTATGAGCACACTTATCTCTCCCACAGGGACAAAGCCCCTTGCATGTTCTAAGATATTTTAGCGTTCCTATCAAACTTTTTAATTGCTAATTCACAAATAGAATTAAATGATTTTAATACCATTTGATCATGAGCATCATAGGTAACAGCTATTACTTTATTTTCGACTATTTTCGTTTCAAAGGTATCCCCGCATTCCGATCAGCCATAAACCTCATGCCATAATCACGCACGTCCTTTGGCGGATCGACAATTTTATCTTTTCGCTCAAGGGCCAGAGAACTGCTGGGACATTTGTGCACACAAACACCACACCCGATGCACAGGTCCGGATCGAGCACAACGGCCTTGTGGAACTTGTTTGACGCTTCGGAGGATACTTTTAACTGAAGTGCATCCATGGGACAACGCTTAACACAAAGACCGCAGGCCTTGCAGGTCTTCTCCTCAGCCCTTACCCGGTAATTGGAAGCATCAAGGCTTTTGTGATGTCCCAGTTTATGGTAGGCCTCCATCCACAAACAGCAGCAGTTGCAGCAATTGCAGATTGTATCCGGTTTTGCCTGCCAGTTTGAGATTCCGTGGACCAGGCCCTCGTCGGCAGCCTTCTTCAATATTTCTTCGGTCTCTTCGCGTGTGATCTCACGTCCCATTCCATTTTCGACACAATAACGGCCCAGCTCGTCAAAGTGAAGGCAGTTCCCTGTTGGTTTTTTGCATTCGTGCGACTCATCGTCCAGACTTTTCCGTTGGCGGCAGGGACAGGAAGATACGGTAAAATATTCAAAATTATCGAGCACCTTCATCACGTCTTCGTAGGGCAATATTGTCCGGGTATCTTCTATGGTTTTGTTGATGGGCAGAGACCTGAGACCTTTGACATGAGCCGTTGCGTACTGATCATAAAAACCGTCAAAATAGTACTTATTCACTAAGGACGCCATCTCCCTGCTGTCATCATCATAACTTCCAGGCCAGAAAGCGCTGCGAAAAAATACAAAATATGAGTCGTTGAGCCTGTAGCGGACCAAATCGCCGCGCCTGGTTTTGTACAAAACGCCCTTTTTGCACAGATCTTCCAGCCAGGGACCAATCTCATCGGGATCCATTCCCTTTATTTGGGCCAATTCTTCCGGGGACTTGGATGCATGAGGAATTCCCGTTAAAAGCTCTGCCTCTTCTTTAGTATAACGAGCCCGAATTAAAGGCATCAAGTGCTCTGATTCGGGTAGTACCCACCATGTTTTCCCTAGCCAATCGATAAATCTCTTGTAAATTTCCTGTTCTGTCATCATCATCTCCTTTAGTGTAACCCCAATTGAGCTAAAACGCTCAGTTGGTCATCAAATAAAATTCGCATACAAATGATAAATATAAATAAATTATCCCTGTACATCCCTAAGGAACCTTCTTGTATGTCTTCAAAAGGTTTTGGACAAATCAGGTATAGAAATAAGAGAGGGTCTCAGGTTTCAGATACCTTTTTCTGTTCGATTAAGCAACCTTTAAAGAGCAATTGTACCTCCTGCGTTGAATCATCGCTTTCTTCTTAATTTTTTCACGCCTTGTCAAGATCTCACGTCCGTTAAATTTTTTAGCGACTATGCTATATTTGAACCTTCGCTCAATACAAAACCTCATGCATTTGTTCCTTTCCAGCACTGCCTGGTTGTTAAATTTCTCGATTTCCACCCAATCGTCTCAACTTCTCCAGCAACTCCTTGATATTCTTACCGGTTCACTCATATCATGTCTTAAGTCGATTATTTTTCCTGTTACACACTGGTGAAAAATTAGTACCGGGCAACAATTTTCATATATAAATATGAAAGGTGTGTGATCTGGACTCTCCATAACAATCCCTGTATCAGACTGCAATCTTTCCATTGAATAGTATTAAATTTAGACACCTAGCAGCATTTATCCGTTTCACATCTCTAGTTGTGAAGTCTAAAACATCATGTACCAGTAATGTTTTGCAGCCATTTCTTACAACTATGTGCTTTCGATTTACGCTTGACAGATATCTGATGTGTGATATATTTGAGATATATCCCATGCATCCTGCAAACGGCTAACTTCATCTCCAGGAGGTTCCAATGTTTTCACCCAGATTAGTACTGAAGTTCCTCTCACAGCAGGACATGATCAGTGCCGGTGTCACCGACATGGACCACTGTATTGAGCTCATGGACGAGGCGTTTAAGCTGCTTGGCCTGGGAGACTATGTAATGGGAGGTTCCACCAGGAACTCCCATGGTCAGCGTGTCTGGTTCCCGAAAGAACCACAGTTTCCAGGTATGCCAAAAGGCGGACCGGACCAGCGTTTCATGTCTCTTCCGGGCTATCTTGGCGGACGTTTCAAGGTCTGCGGTAATAAATGGTACGGCTCCAACATCAACAACCCGAAAAACCACGGATTGCCCCGGTCTATTATCACTATGACCCTCAATGACGCAGAGACTGCACGACCTCTTGCCATCATGGAGGCAAATATCCTCAGTGGCATGCGTACCGGTGCAGTTGTCGGCTTAAGTGCGAAATACCTGGCACGGGACAACAGCGAAACGCTTGGTGTTATCGCCGCCGGACCAATCAGCAAGTTCTGCACAGATGCCATCGTAAAATCGGTACCATCGCTGAAAAAAGTTGTGGTATTCGATATCAACTCCGATGCTTCACGCAGCTTTTGTGAGGAGATGAGTGCCAAATGCGATATCGATGTCTCCATGGTTAAGAGCTTTGAGGAGGCGGTCATCAATCAGGACATCGTCACTTCTGCGATCTCCGGTAACCACGCCCCGCTCTTTGAAGACAAGATGCTGAAACCCGGATCACTTCTCACCCTGCCGGGTCGCGCAAACGTTGAAGATAACTACCTGCGCAACGCCTATATCATACCGGATGGCTGGGAGATGCAGAAAACTTATAAGATTGAAGGGTTAATGCTTCCTGAAGATGAACGTATCATTCCACATAATCAACTGCATACCCTCGTTGATAACGGTGAAATCAAGGAAAGTGAAATTCAGGACCTTGGCAAGATCGTCGCAGGACTTGCCAATGTCGATAAAAACAGCGACAAGAAAAAATATTTCATCTCCAACGGTATGATCATTCAGGATATTGCCTGGGGTATGGCAATGTATGAGAATGCAGTGGAAAAAGGTCTTGGTCAGGATCTCGTCATGTGGGAGCAACCATATCGCGTTTAATGTCATTCAATCCATAGAACCGTAACACCGGGAGCCTGCAGGATTCCTGGATTTCATCACACGGTAAACCCGGAAAGTATTTATGAACACGAGTAACAGCAAGTTCACCTGGAACAATCCACCCGAAGCCTCAACAACCGTAACCATCAACTTTGAGGGTGAAACCCGCATCGTACCAGCGGGGGTAACAGTTGCCGCTGCCTTGTTGGGTCACGACGATGAGCATGTATGCCGTTCCGCCGCCGATCAGGAAAAGCGGTCACCATACTGCCTGATGGGCGTCTGTTTCGAATGCCTAGTTGAGATTGATGGTCTTCAAAACCGCCAGGCATGTCTGGAGCCGGTCTTTGACGGAATGTCCGTTAAGCGGCAAGATAAAGTGGTAAATGAGAAAAAATGAAGCATAAATATGATGTAATAGTTATCGGTGCAGGCCCAGCTGGACTTGCCTGCTCTGCTGAGCTTGCCGACAAAGGCCTCGATGTGGCCATCCTCGACGAACAGGCCGCTCCCGGCGGGCAGATCTACCGCAACATCACTGCGGCGTCCGAAAAACAGCTTTCTATCCTTGGTGAAGACTATGCCGAGGGGAAAAATGTTGTAAAAGAGTTCGAAATGGCATCCCCGGATTATCTGCCCCAGGCCCTGGTCTGGCAGGCTGAAGCAAACGGCGATGTCTTTCTCTCCCATAACAGAGCCTCAAGAAAAATCAGTGCTGACTACATCGTCATTTCCACCGGCGCAATGGAACGACCAGTCCCCTTTCCCGGCTGGACCCTGCCCGGTGTTATGACCTGTGGCGGAATGTCTAATCTGTTCAAGGATTCAAGCCTCTCCCCAAAAGAACCGGTTGTGCTGGCAGGGAGCGGACCACTGCTGTGGCTCGTTGCCGAGCACCTCTTCGCACTTGACGCCCCGGTCGCTGCAATTCTTGACACAACCCCGCTCGGTCAGATACTTCCGGCAATGAAGCACCTGCCAAAGGCTTTGAAACGTTTTGGTTATATGATGAAAGGTGTGAAGATGATTGCTGATGTTTATCGCACCGCTATGAAGAGAAAGGCACCGATCCATCGCAACGTGAAAGATCTCAAAGCAATTGGCGAGCAGCGACTTGAAAGTGTTTCAGCAACCCGCGGTTCCAAAGAAGTGAGCTATGATGCCACCACCCTCCTGGTGAGTGAAGGCGTAATCCCAAACACCTCACTGGTCAGGCAGATTGGCTGTGATCACACCTGGGATCCGATTCAGCGTTACTGGCACCCCGATGTACAAGAAGATGGCAGAACCAACTTGCCAGCAGTCTTTGTCGCAGGTGATGGTCATTTCGTCCACGGTGCAAAATCTGCAGAACTCAAAGGCAGACTGACAGGGCTTACAATTGCAAGAGAAATGAACAGGCTCAGCAAGGAAGAATATCAAACCTTGACAACTCCGGTACGCCGTGAGCTTGAAACTGAACTATTGCCAAGGCCATTTATTGATGCCCTCTACGCACCACGGCCTCATCTCTACAAAATGCCGGAATCGACTCTGGTTTGCCGCTGTGAAGGTGTCACCGCAGGTCAAATCCGTGATCTGGTACAGGATGGCTTAACTGATCATAACGAGATAAAGGCAATTATCCGTTGCGGCATGGGTCCCTGCCAGGGGCGCATGTGTGGTTCTGCAGTTCATGAGCTGATTGTTGAAGAATCCGGCATTGCCCCTGACAAAGCCAGACAACACCGTCTGCGACCACCTATCAAACCCGTTAGTCTGCAGGAGCTGGCAAACGCAGAGCTGGGAGATTCAAATGAAAGCTGATGTACTTATAGTTGGTGGCGGTATTATGGGCTGCGCCACTGCCATTGAACTGGCAAATAAAGGTAAGAAAGTAATAATCTTTGAAAAGGACCTTCCAGGACGGCATGCATCCGGCAACAACTCCGGCGGTGTCCGCTGCCAGGGACGTGATGTACGTGAAATCCCCTTTGCTGTAGAAGCACGGAAGATGTGGGATCACCACCTACAGACCATCGGGTCTGATTGTGGTTTTTATGTTTCGCCACGACTTCGACTTGCCGAAAGCGATGCAGAGATGGAACAGCTGGTCAAGCGTGAAGAAACCCTCAAATCAATGGGCTATGACCATGAGGTTGTTGCCGATCTTGAAGAGGTACGACGATTATCTCCGAACGTTGCCGATCATGTTGTTGGCGGTCTTGCCTGCTATACCGACGGTCTCGCAAACCCGATGCTCACCTCAAAAGCGTACGCAACTGCCGCCGAACGAGCAGATGTGCAACTGCTCATTCACACCAGAGTAATCGAAGCGAAAATTACTTCCAACGGCTTTAAGGTGAAGACCAGCTCAGGCAAAGAGTATGAAGGCGAAACACTTGTCAACGGCACTGGAGCCTGGGCAGGCAGATTCTCTGCAATGCTTGGAGATCCGCTCCCTGTATTTGCAACAGCGCCAACCATGATGGTAACCGACCGGATGCCCGGCATGCTGAACGGTACCTCGCTTGGTCTCACCGGTCGCCTGCTTGGGCTAATGGCGGTAAAGAACGGTTCAATTGTAGTCGGTGGCGGCTATCGCTCACCACACGACCTTGAGAAAGAGAAAATCTGGGTTGATCCGATGCAGATGACGAAAGCATCCAGAATTATGACTGAGATTCTGCCAGGCTTGAAAAATGCCCAGATGATCCGCTGCTGGACAGCTTTTGAGGGCTGTTTAAAAGACAAAGTACCGGTTGTCGGCGAATCCACCAATGTACCGGGACTGTTCCATGTCTGCGGCTTTTCCGCCCATGGTTTTCAGCTTGCTCCAATGATGGGTCGTGTTGTTTCCCAAATCGTTATAGGACAACAACCTGATCTACCTTTGACTGATTTTCGCCCCGATCGTTTTGATGGTGTAGAATAATCAACACAACTTACACATAACAGGTTCTGATCAACTCATTCGGAAGACAGCTTGTTTTTTTTGAGGATTTACTGTGGGAACTGATCTTTTTTAGGCAGTTCAGTGAAAAATAATCTGTCTCCTGACACCATCCTGTTAAAGCTGGCTGAATTTCGGGGATATTCAAATAAAAGGTTAAGACTACACTGCTGGAGAATAGAAAAATGCCTGAAGGAAATATCGTTACACCGGAAAAAATGAGCCAATCGCTCATACTGCGAAACCAAAGGTTAATCCTAAATCTGGTGAGCCTTTCACAAATAACTGGAGCTACTTCCAGCACAGCTCAAACAACTTTAAAACTGGTATCCGGGACTGCACCGCAGGCAGCTGGGAACACAATCACCCAAAGCTCGAATTCTGTTATATTGTTGAGGAAGAAAAAGGTGTTACCCATGTTTTCAATGCTGGCGATTCCTTTGTTGTGCCAAAAGGAAGCCGTGCTACCTGGATAGTTGAAGAATACGCCAAAAAGATTTTTGTTTCCGCCGCTCACCTCGAAGGGCTGTAAACTGCAACTCTGACTGAACTCCACAGAAAGCGATAGACATTTTTCTCATCGCTTCCTGCGATCACACTTTTCGAGCTTGAACCTGCACATCTCCCTTCGTGTTTCTGCTATTTTCGTCTACAGTAAAACAGTCAACGTCCGAATCATCCCAGCCCCTGATCAACCCAACAACAACACCAACGCCAACTTCTTAAACAGATCCGGGTGTGCAATCTTAAATAACCCCTGTCCAACCGCGCCCAGTTTCACCGGAAATTCTTGTCGGTCAACTCCGACTCCAAAATACAGGGAATGTGATCATCGGCAGCGGCTTTTTTGCGCTTCCCCCTCGCCACATTGAAATAATACCCATAATACTGAACCATCTGTTCGCCCTTGTCGGACACATGGGAACACATTGCAGCCAGCCATTCAGCAGCATCGAACACTTACGTTTGTAAATTGTTTTTTACCCGGTATTCAACCTGGCCGGCTTCGCGATCATACGTCATTCGTTCCTGACAGAAAGAGGCACGGATGATGTAGCAGGCCAGATTTTCCATGGATTTTCAATACCGGGGTAAAATGCGCGGCCCGGAGAATACGTTAAATCCGGTTAGCCGCCATTTATCCAAAAGTGAAATCATATCCTGGGTGATAAAGAAGGAATTAAAAGAAAGCAGATTATGTTTACTCTGGATGATCTTGAAATCATGCGCTATGGCAGTGAACCCATGTATCGCCCGGTGCTTACGGCTTTAAGGTGGGCTCTGCCGTCGGTATGGGATATGTAAAACATGAGCAACTCATAACCGAAGAATGGATTTTAGGTGGAAAATATGAGCTGAAAGTACAGGATAAAATGATCCTAGCCAAAGCACACATTTATTTCCCATATGACCTGAAAAACGCAAGACCTAAAATGGGGGAATAAAAAACCCACCGGCTGCTAAATCCCTTTGATCAACCCCTGCCCTTCCATGGAATCAGCCTGGCTTCCAGCGAGCGCATCGCTATTTCAATGGCAAACCCGATAATCCCGATAATAATGATGCCCAACACCACGAGGTCAGACGATAAGAAATTTGCTGCCACCATGATCATAAAACCAATGCCGACATTCGCCGCCACGAGCTCGGCTGCGATCACCGTCGCCCAGCACACACCCATGGCAGTGCGCACGCCGGTGAAGATCTCCGGCAGCGCATTCGGCAGGATCACATGACGCAGAACCTGCCATTTTGTGGCACCGAGCGAATAGGCCGCGTGAACCTTCGTGATCTTCACGCTTGAGACGCCCGACCGTGCTGCAATGGTCATGATAAAGACGGCGGTCAGAAAAAGCAGAATGATTTTCGCTTTCTCCCCGATTCCAAACCATAGAACCACCAGGGGGATCAGGGCGAGCGGTGGAATGGGACGCATGAACTCGACGATCGGGTCTAAAAGCCCGCGCGACACTGTCGACAGCCCCATTGCAAACCCAAGTGGGATGCCGATCAGGCATCCGAAAAACACGCCGGCAATAACGCGGAACACGCTGTACCCGATGTGTTGCCACAGGGTAAAATATCGGTACCCTTCGGTTGCGGTCGTCACAAATTGTCCCCCGACGGCCTGTGGCGAAGGCCAGAAGATCGGGTCTGTCCATTCATACAGCCCGGACAAGATCCAAACCACGGCCAGAATGAACAGTGTTATGATACTCCAGAAGCGACCGCCGCTCACCATCGAGGCATCGCCGAAGTGAACCGTCTTCTGTTTCTGAAAGCTGTTTTCCGCCAGGCCCAGCCATATCGCGAGGCCGGATGGAGCCTTGTTATTTTTCAACATATTGTGCCTCCTTAAAGGGTCTATTCCTGACGTCCCATGATCTCCTCTTCCATCTCCCAGATCATGGAAAGAATTTCTTCGCGTTTCTCGATGAACTCAGACGATGCCTTGACATCTCGTGGGTTCTCCTCCAGGCCCCGGTCGGCATAGGGCAGACGATATTCTTTTACAAGTCGCCCCGGACGCGGCGCCATGACAAACATACGCTCGCCGAGGAACAACGCTTCCTCCACGGCATGTGTGATAAGTATGATGGTCTTTCTGGTCTTCTTCCAGAGCTCGAGAATCAATCCCTGCATCTTTTCACGGGTCAGCGCGTCGAGAGCGCCGAGCGGCTCATCCATCAAGATCAGCTCCGGATCATTGGCAAGGCAGCGGGCCAGTGCCACGCGCTGCTGCATGCCGCCGGAAAGCTCGTAAACCGCCTTGTCGCCGAACCCCTGCAAGCCGACCGTATCCAGTAGACCGGATACGACTTTTTCCGTCTCATTTTTCGGTACACCCCTCATGTCCGGGCCGAAAGAGATATTCTTTTCCACCGACAGCCACTCGAACAGGGCGCCATCTTGAAACACCATGAGGCGTTCTGCACCCGGCCCATCGATCGGCATGCCGTTGAGCGTTAAATGCCCCTCCGTAGGCGCAAGAAATCCGGCAATGATGTTCAGCAAAGTCGTCTTCCCGCAACCCGATGGACCTAGCACCGTAAGGAGCTCACCGGATGCGAGAGTAAACGAGACATCTTCGAGCGCCTGTACTCCACCGCCTCCCGGCAGCACAAAGCGCATGGACACACCCTTGACGTCGAGTTTTGCCATTACATCTCCTTTTTAGGAAAATAGAAGAAGGCGCGGCGCGAACACTGCGCCATCAGAGAATTACTTCACTTTCTTCAAAAAGCTGTCGTCGACATAGGGGCTGTAGTCGTCAAGCGCCTTGGGGATCACCTTTTGCTTGACAAAGAAATCCGCGGCCCCCTTGCAGAACGCCTGCACCGTGCCGCCAAACCAAGCTTCGGACAACTGCTCTTCTTTTGAGGGAAAGCTGAATTTATCCAGGAAACCGTTTGAGTCCGCCAGTTTCATGCCGGCTGCTTTGGCGATAATCGGTTGTGCATGAGCCGGATCTTTGGCGTAGGCGCGGTTGGCATCCTCGGTGACTTGCATGAATTTAGTCAAAAGATCTGGATGATTCGCGGCGAATTCCTTGGTCGTGGAGATCACATCAAAAGTCAGGAGGCCGAACTCCTCCTGCTCCTTCCCCGTCATCAGCACGTGACCAACATCTTTCATCCGTGTCAGGGGCCCTCCAAAAGCGCAAGCCATGTCTACCCTGTGTTTCGTCAGAGCGGCGGCGCCAGGGGCACCATCCATCTTCACGATCTTCACCTTGCTGACGTCAACACCCAGATAATCCAAGGTGCGCAACAGCTTGTAGTGCGTGACATTGCCGATGGGCGTCGCGATTGTTTTGCCAACAAGTGTATGGTGCGCGTTGTACTTGGAAACGCCGGCATCTCTGTGGACAACACAGTTGTCATTCTCGGAATACGACACCGCTACCCCGACAAGCTGGAGCGGCACACCCGCGCTGACTGCGACCACATACGGTATCAATCCTTGCGAATAGGCAATCTGCACGTCGCCGGCCTTCATGGCGCGAGTCATTTCGTTGCCATTAGGAAAGGCAACCCATTTGACCTTCACGCCCATCGCCTTGTCGTACAATTGTTCTACCTGGGCGACCTGATTTGCAGTGGGCCATTCTAGGAAATAGGCTACCGTGACCTGATCCGGTTTATCCGCGGCTCCGACCGAGCCGGTCCAGGGAAGAAGCGTGATTACGGTTGAAACGATAAACATTGTGATAAAACTTTTTGTCATTTTAAATCCTCCTATTCGTTTAGAAGTTCACGCCTATCGCTATTCGGTAAAATCATTTAAAATCACATAAAATGATACTCCGAACAGTAACCATCAAAATTTTGAATTTTGATGATTCAGTTTCACTTTGATTTCCTTAGTCGCATCAAAATAAAATTGCCGAACAAATTTTGAATGCTTGGCAAAAGACCAGTGGGAATCCCTCATGATTATAGATGAACTTACAGGATCCCCCTTTTAATAAAATTGATAATCTGATCGTGCTCTTTGCAGTTAATCAGCTCCCATTCCTTGATGTAGATCCGTTTCGGGAAGTCACACAGGCGTTGTTTGATCGGTGTGACGATCTTTCGCATCTGGTCATTTCCTGACATTTTCATGAATAAATCGTGGCAAGCCAGATTGAGAGTGTAGTAAGTGTCGAAATCTTTTAATTCCACTGCGATTTTCATTTTAAAATTACGATCAATCAAATTCGCGATTTTCGAAGTATCAATCTTTTCATATGCGGCGGCAATGGCTTATGATTCTAATGCGCCACCTCAAGCGCTTTATCCATAATGTTGAGACCTTCATCAATCTCGTCTTTGGTAACGATCAGTGCCAGTGCCATGACAATAACGTTGCCTGGATTGGCTGCCATGGCCATCATCTCCAACCCGGCAAGCTTTTTCGCCATCTCAAGTTTGGGATTCATTCCCGTATCGATTTTCGCCTCAACAGTCATGATCGACTCGTGGATTTTTTTGTTTTTCACCAGCTCCAATCCCACAAACAGGCCGAGCCCGCGAACATCCGGGACACACAAGGGGATCAACTTCGTATATTTTCTGTATCAACCGCGCCCAGTTTCGCCGGAAAGCCTTATCGGGCAGCTCTGGTTCCAGGATATAACCGATCTTTTTAAGTCAACGACCACCCGCAGTACGGGTGGCTTGGATTTTCGGCCATAGGCCGAAAGGGCAAAAGCACGTTAGTGCTTTAAACGCTGCGGCGGTAACCAGGTGCAGCGCACCGATGTTTTAAAACAACCAATAAATCCGGTTTTGGATTGAAACTATGTCGTTCTTATTCCGCGATGCTTTTCATTTCGGCGCCGTAAGAGTTCGATGCAGGTCAAAAAACAGATGGATATTACTGTTAAGATGCTGGCCACAGCTAGAATGGTCGGGCTGATCTGCTCACGAATGCCGGAGAACATCTGCCATGGAATGGTGCGTTGTCGGTAGCTACCGACAAAAAGAATCACAACCACTTCATCAAAGGAAGTAACAAAGGCAAACAACGCCCCGGATATGACGCCGGGTGTGATCAGGGGGACAATGATCCGAAAAAAAACGCGCATCGGCGCGGCCCCTAGACTGGCGGCAGAGCGTGTAAGATTGCGGTCAAAGCCTACCAGAGTTGCAGTAACAGCTATCAGAACAAAAGGCGTGGCCAGAATTGCATGGGCCAGAATAACCCCTGTAAAAGTGCCTTGGAGGTTGATCCTGGAATAAAAAAAGTACATGCCTGCCGCGGAAATAATCAAGGGCACAATCATCGGTGAGATCAGAATGCCCATAATCGTGGTCCGAAAAGGGAAATTGGGGCGGCTCAGCCCCAAAGCGGCAAGGGTGCCGAGAAAAGTTGAAATCAGTGTTGAGAAAATGGCGATAATAAAACTATTTTTCACGGCCCCCTGCCAGTTGGGATTGGTAAAAAAATCCTGATACCAGCGAAGGGAGTAGCCGGTCGGATCTAAAGAAAGCATTTCAGGAGTAAATGTAAAATAGGGACTGGCGTTAAAAGAGAGCGGCATGATCACCATGAGGGGAAAAATTAAAAACATAAAAATCAATCCGCAGATAACCAGATAGGCGTAATGCCAGGTATATCCGGCGGGAGTTGTATAAGGGGGTAACTTTGCCATCGTTCATCCCAGTTTAATATTGTCCAGGCCCACCACCTTGTCGTAGAGCACATAGAGCGCCAAAACAAACATCAGGAGCATTGTCCCCAGGGCCGCGCCCAGCCCCCAGTTGAGAGAGCCCTGAACGTGGTAGGCGATAAGATTACTGATAAAAGTTCCTGATGTGCCGCCGACCAGAGATGGGGTAATGTAGTACCCGATGGACAGAATGAACACCAGTATGCAGCCCGCACCTATGCCCGGAACCGTATTCGGCAGATAGATTCGCAAAAAAGCCCGGAATTGCGTTGCGCCCATCGACCGGGCCGCACGCATGTAATTCGGCGGAATCGTCTTCATAACACTGAAAAGTGGGAGTACCATAAAAGGCAGCAGAATATGGGTCATGGCCACGATGGTCCCTATCTGGTTATGAATCATTGTCAGACGATGCGCGTTATCAACAACTCCGATCCAAACCAGTAAATCATTGATGACTCCCTCCCGCTGTAGAAGTGTGATCCAGGACGTTGTACGCACCAGCAGTGAAGTCCAAAAAGGAAGAAGTACCAGAATCATCAGCAAATTACTCAACTTGGTCGGCAAAGTCGCCAGAAGATAGGAAATGGGATAGCCCAAAATGATGGTGAAGAGAGTGATCAGCAGACTGAGCAGAATCGTCCTGACAAAGAGTTTCAAATAAATCCGTTGATTTTCCGGATTGCGAACAAAATGTCCAGCTTTGTCGACGCCTCCATCAACAGCGGAATAAAAATAGGTAGGGGTAAATTTCCCGCTTAATCGCTTAATCAGTCTCCAGGTAGCGAGATCACCCCATTTCCTGTGAATCCGGATTGTTGCCGCTTTGTAAGATTCAGGCTCTTTGAGACGCTTCAATTTTCTGACGCTTCTCCGAAAAAGGCTGGACATGCCGCCCTGTTCAAAATTCAGCCTTCGACCGAGGCGCAGGATAGTCTTGTCCACAGTTCCTGCATTTATGTCCTGGACCAGTGCCTTGTAGATTTGCTCATCGGGAAGGACAGTGCCCGTTTCATCCCAGTCGGCGAGCAGGGGAACAGTCCGAGGTAATTTTTCCACAACGATTTTATTGTCGACGCTTAAAAAAAGCATATCGGCAATGGGAAATAAAAAGGCGATCAGTACGAATACAAAGAGTGGCGTCACTAACAGCAGGGAAATATTTCTTTCTCTGCGCAAAGCCCGATTGAGGCTGGCTTTGAGCGGTACTCCATCCGCAGTGGTTAGAATTTCCTGGTTATTGTTGATGTTATTTATTTTACGCAATTTGGGAAACTTTTTATCCTAAAAGTTAAACTTGACGCTCTTGTAAAAAGTCCAAATCCCGTCACTCCGGCGAAAGCCGGAGTCCACAACCCACTGAAATGACTGGATTCCGGCTTTCGCCGGAATGACAATAAATTGATTTTTTGGCTTTTTCCAGATTCATCAAATTTTCCGCATAAAAATTTTAAAGATTAGGTTTCAGGGAGGTTAAAAGGATCCAGGGCCGGATAGCCGGCCCAGGATACGGCACATTTGGATTCTTTTTTACTTTACCACCCAAGCCAGGAATTTCTCAGTGTATTCAACCTCATGATCCGCCCAGAATTCATAGTTTTTGACCAGCCTGTGTTTGGCATTTATCGGATTTGTCGGCATGTGCGGTTTCATATCCACACCGAGTTCAGCATGTTTGCCGACCAAGGGTGCTGAAGATTTCCGCGCCGGGCCGTAGGAGATATACTTAGCCTGGTCGGCCAGCCGCTGGGTATCTGCGGCAAACCGCAGGTATTTCTTGATTTCTTTCAGGTGCGGACTCCCCTTGGGGATCACCCAGCCGTCGAGATCAAAATACTGCCAGTCCCACATCATTGCCAGGGGCTGTTTTTCGGCGGCAATGGCGTTAAAGAGACGGCCGTTGTAGGCTGAACCGATGACGACTTGGCCGGCAACAAGATTCTTCACTGGTTCGGACCCTGTCGACCACCAAATAACGCTGTCTTTAATCGTATCCAGTTTTTTAAAAGCCCTGTCAACGCCTTCGGGAGTGGCCAGCACTTCATACACTTTGTCGGGATCAACCCCGTCCGCAATCAAAGCCCACTCAAAGTTTCCAATCGGTTTTTTCTCAAGAGTCCGCCCGCCGGGAAATTTTTTCAGATCAAAGACATCCGCGATGGTGGTCGGCGGCGTGGCAAAAGCGTCTTTCCGGTAGCCAAACGTGGTGGCATAAACGATCGTCGGAACAAAGCAGGGGCTGACAATCAGGTCCCCGAAATCTGCGGATGCCGGTGTTCCGTCAGGCGCCGGCGCCAGAATGGCATCGTGGTCGACTTCTTCAACAAGCCCTTCATCGCACAGGGCGATGCTGTCGGAGGCAACAGCGTCCAACAGGTCCCATGTGACGTTGCCGGCTTTACTCATGGCCCTGAGTTTGGCGGGGCCTGCAGCGGCTGAATCGTCGTTGATGATCTGGATATTGGGGTTTAATTTCATATACGGATCATGATACGCTTTTTGCTGGCTGGTCGTGTAGGCGCCACCCCATGAGACAATAACCAGTTTGGTTTTCGCCAGGGCGATACCAGCGGTAAATGATACAACAATCATTGCGAGCAGAGTTTGTTTAATAATTTTGTACATGTGTGTTCCTCCTGTTTTTAGGGTTTTGGGTTACATGAAAAAATCGGCGCTCCAGCTTGTAAGAAATCGTTTTGGGCTTAATCAAGACCCATGGCAAAAACGCGTGTAACAGGCTTTTTCCAAAATTTTTTCTTAAAAGTCATACAAAGGCCGATTCAACATCGAAAATATTATCCGGATGGGTCCAGGGCTCTGCAGTCCTCAATATTCCAACCGATTTTAACCGTCTCGCCTTTATTGAGAGCTGCGCGTGCGGATGAATTGGCAACTTTAACCACAAAATCATCATGTCCACAAACCTTGAGACGGGTCCGAATATGATCGCCCAGGTAGATAAGTTCTTCCACCCTGGCGTTGAAGATGTTGGGCATACTGCCCGGAGCAGGTTCGATAATCACCCGTTCCGGACGTAGTGAGAGTGTCGTCCGATTGCCGATCCCGGCGATATTTACGTTTTTGGCCTGAATGATGTCTTTGCTGTCCAGTTCAATTTTACAGTTTTTGTCATCAGCCTCAAGGATATTTCCCAGCAATCGGTTGTTTTCACCTATGAAATGGGCAACAAAAGCATTTTCGGGCTCTTCATACAATTTATCCGGATGGGCCAACTGCTGTATGACCCCGTCATCAAACACAGCGATGCGGTCTGACATGGTCAAAGCTTCGCTTTGGTCGTGGGTCACGTAAATGACCGTCACGCCCAACCTCTCATGAATATGTCTGATTTCCAGCTGCATCTGCTCACGCAGATTTTTATCAAGGGCCCCCAGCGGCTCATCCATCAAAATCAGATCAGGGTCAAAGACCATGGACCGGGCAACTGCTATCCGCTGTTGCTGCCCGCCGGAAAGCTGCGATGGTCGCCGGCCTTCAAACCCCCTGAGCTGGACCATATCCAGAACCCTTTTGATTCTCTGTTTACACTCTTCTTTAGACATCTTCCGCACTTTCAGCGGAAATTCGAGATTTTCCGCCACGGTCATGTGAGGGAAGAGGGCGTAATCCTGGAAAACCATGCCGATGCCGCGCTTGTGAGGCGGAACTTTGTTAATCGGTCGGTCGTTGAGGTAAATTTCACCATGGGTTGCTGGTTCAAAACCGGCCACCATCATCAGGCAGGTTGTTTTACCGGATCCGGAAGGACCCAGCATGGTGAGAAACTCACCGCGGGTCACATCCATATTCATATTTTTAATAACCAGCGTCTCACCGTCGTAACTCTTCTGAATTTCTTCCATTCGAACTAATGAATCATTGTTTTTAGGCATACACTACCACTTGGACAATATTACTGCGGTCAAGGTTGACAAAGCGGCCCGTCTTTTGACGTTCATGGATGAACTTGCTGTTGTTCTTCGGCTCAATAGAAAAATCATACTTTTTCTGCATCTCTTTACAGCATAGACACTTTTGTCCGTCTACGATTCGGAACAAAACGGATGTCTTTTTATTATCTACTTGATTTTGATAAAAACTCACTTTTTGAGATCGGGTAGATTGAAATTTTATCATTGCGTATAGAAATCATGCAAACCGCAACATATGGAAACCCATCGTTTGCGGTTTCAATTGAGACTCCATTACCAACGGAGAGGCTATCTGTCAACCATTAATTTTTACAAAATTTAGTCAACCTAACCTCCAGGGAGGTTCAGGTGGCGAATTTACTCAAAGAAAATAGAATTACAAAAGCAATAGCAGAATTGCTGCATATGTCTGAAAACTCCGTAGAATTTTGCTGTCACAATATTCGCAAAAAATTCTGATTGAGTGGCGAAAAGGTCAACTTGAGAAGCTACCTTCTATCCCTGTAATATTAAAAATTCCTTCCAACCCCGCTATAAAATATTAGTTTCTTCACAATATTTTTATATCATTTAATTGATATTCGACAAACTTGGTATTAGAATTCTTCTGGTTTTTTCATTTTTTCCCAACAAAGGGATAGAGCCTACCTTTTGTTTGCAAAATAACATGCACTAACATGACCAGAACATAGGCGCCTCAGACAACATCTGAAAACTGGAATTTTTCATTTAGCCTCCAAACGATATATTCGGTTAATACTATTAGAAATTACATAGCGGAATACTAACAAATTATTAAGAACACAGGGTCTATTAGTTATGCTAAACAAAATCAGCCTTAAATAGGCTGGTAACGTAATCGAGTTTTCTAAAACGACTGATAAAGAAGGAGAGCGCTATGACTGGACAGCAAAAATCAGTAGTTAATTCATGGAATGATTGGGATCCGTTAAAGCATGTTATTATCGGCGTGGCTGATAATTGTATGATTCCACCGCTTGAAATTGCAGTAGATCCTAAAATAGAAGTCGGCAGCCCTATGAGGGAACTTGCGGGAACTCAACGGAGTAAAGAATCACAAGAAAAGGCTAATGCCCAGCTTGACAATTTCGCAGACATTCTTCGTAAAAGAGGAGTTCGTGTTGACCGACCTGCTCCCCTTGATTTCAGTCAGATCGCTCAAACACCGGACTGGAAGGTTGAGTGCATGTTTGGTTGTATGCCGCCGCGTGATATTTTACTGACTGTTGGGAAAGAGATGTTAGAAGCCACTATGTCCTACAGATGCAGGTGGTTTGAATATCTATGTTATCGACCTCTTTTGGAAAGGTATTTTGAAGAAGATCCGGAAATGAAATGGGAATCAGCTCCTAAACCACGGTTGACAGAGGAATCATACAAACCAGGTTATAAGGATAGAGTACAAACAGAAGAAGACCGACTTAAGCTTATGGCTGCAAAGGACTTTGTCACAACCGAAGTAGAGGTTCTATTTGATGCCGCAGAATGTTTGAGGATGGGGAAAGATCTATTTGTTCAACATGGGATGACGGCTAACTTAAAAGGGATTGAATGGATTGGAAGGCATTTTTCTGACCACAGGGTTCATGCTGTTAATTTCCCTACTGATCCATACCCTATTCACATTGATGCAACTTTTGTCGCTCTCAGGCCAGGTTTAATTATAAATAATCCGGTGAGAGCACTTCCCAAAGAACAGAGAAAAATTTTCGAGATAAATGACTGGCAGATTCTCGATGCTGCCCAGCCTGCGCATAAAGAACCCCCGCCTCTGTGCTACTCAAGTGTTTGGCTGTCGATGAACGTTTTATCGCTTGATCCTAAAACGGTCTGTGTAGAGGCAAGTGAAGTGCACCAGATGGAGCAGTTTGACAAATTAGAATTTGAAGTCGTGCCGGTGCCCTTTAGGGATGCTTACGCATTTGGTGGTGGCCTCCACTGTTCAACGGCAGATGTCTATCGCGAAGGTTCGTGCGAAGATTATTTCCCAAAACAGACATAGCGAAATTAACTTCGTTTTTCTTGCGAGGAGACACCTTTTATTACTCCGGCAAAAGGTTTAATCAATTACCGGAGTAATAAAGGAAATATAGGGCTCTCGATGCGAGATGAGGTGTACCATGGTTGGCAGAAAACCACAACATATGATAACCCATCGTTTGTGGTGTCAATTGAGACTCCGGTACCAGCGGAGAGTCTATTTGTCAACCATTGCTTTTTACAAATTTTAGTCAACAGTTTAATTTTGATTAAACTTTAATCAGGCTGTTTACTAATTTTTATTAAAAAAAACTTACTTTTTCTTTTGACATTTTTTTATAATTCTTATAATAAAGATAGTGCTAATCAAAGGGGGCGATTTTATTGGCGAGAACAAAAGAAGGTGAAACACCGTATATTATTAATTTTCCAAACGACTTTCATCGTAAAGCATAAGTACAGACAGATCAGCAAGGCATTACATTAAAAAAACTTATCATCAAAGCTGTAACTGAATATCTTAAAAAGAAAATGGGATGATGTTTTATTGGAACTATTTATAAAAAAGGCAATATCTTTTGGATTCAATATTGCCGGAACGGTAAAGTTCTTCAGGAGAGTTCAAGATCAAAGAAGAAAATGGCGACTCACGGACTGCTAAAGCAACGGGAGGGAGATCTTGCTCAAAGGTTTGGAAGTGGATCATGGTCACAAGGGCCAAGAACATACCAGGGCGAAATATCGCAAGGAGTTCTTTCAAGATATGAGAGCGGTTGATATTAGCAGCACCAAGATTAAGCAATACAGTCAATACCGATTAAATTCAGGTTCTGCCAATGGTACAATCAACATTGAATCTGCACAAACATAAAACACATAGTAATTATAATACAATTCACGGCAAGAAATGCGATCGCTATTGCAGTTTAAAAATTGCGAAATAAGGTAATTGTCCATGACCGACTCAAGACCAATACAACTGGTGGACGGGAGTTCCCCGGCCAATGCGCAGAATCTTTTTGATCGCCTGAGTGCACTGGGGATTCACGCCACCACCATCAAACATCCTCGTGTGTTTACTGTCGAGCAGTCCAAAGCGCTTCGTGGCAAGATTCCCGGCTGCCATACAAAAAACCTGTTGTTGCGCAACAAGAAAGGCGTTATGTGGTTAATCGTCTGCCTGGAAAATCGGACCGTCAATCTCAAATCGCTGGCAACTTGCCTCGGTGCCGGCCGTTTTTCTTTCGCGAATCCCGAGCGCCTTGAGCGATACCTCGGAGTAGAGCCCGGCGCAGTGAGTCCGTTTGCTGTAACCAACGACCACACACATAAAGTTGGTGTTGCCGTTGATCGAGAGATCCTTCGGCATGAAACGCTTAACTTCCATCCTCTTGACAATTCAATGACAACGTCGATCAATTCGGAGGACTTCCTGCGCTTCCTTGAATCTGAAGGACATACTCCTACAGTTGTCGATTTCGACAAATACTCTCTAAATGGGGAGGGTAGGACCGAAAAATAAAGAGATCGGTTACATCTCAGCATCCTCCATTTACTCACTCCTCTAAAAATTCCATAACCACCCGGGCGAACTCACCAGGCATCTGATCTACCATCGGTACCATGCCGCCTAATATTTCAGCTGTCCGGCAGTTTTTGATATTTTCGGCCAAGGGCTTTATTCTGGGGTAAGAAAACGGGTCATCTGTTCCGGCCAGCACCAATGCCGGCGCTTGAATGAGCGGCGTTTTTTTTTCCATTTTGTACCTGTTGACCGCCCGATGACCTTCTTCGACCCGATCAAAGACCTTTAGGGCATCCATGACAAAACGGGTTAAGAGATCGGGCCGATTCTTTGGATAAAAAGGCATTCGGCGCTGCCAAAGCTCAGCCAGATGGGCACCGTCCGGTTTTAATTCAACTTCATCAATAGGGGGCCTGGCCTTTCTGAGTGCCCTATTTTCGGCATCCACGTAGGGCGTTGATGACAGGATTAATTTTTTTACTCGATCCGGATAGCTGGCGGCAACTTCAACGGCGATGACACCACCTGTGTGGTGACCGACGATAGAAGTTCGCTCGATTGCCAGGGCATCCAAAAGTTGGATAACCCCTTGCGCGTACAATTCAATCGATGCCTCCTCATTCAGCCTGTAGGAATCGCCAAATCCCAGTGTATCCATTGCGATTGTCCGATATTTGACGCCTATGATCGGTAACACTTCGCGATATTCATCCCAGGATCTTGGTGTCTGATGCAATAACATCAGCGGTTCGCCCCGGCCTACCGCTGCATAATGGATTTGCCCTTGCGGTGTATCCGCAAAACGGCGACGAATAGTGACGTTGTTCATTGCTTCATTCCTTTTAAAACAATTCTCAAGTTTTGAAGTCCTAACCCTTCGAAGCCTCGCACCAGGCATAGAGCGAATGCCGGTCTTCGAAAAATCAAAGGTGTGTAACTTGGGTTAATTACTGAACACAGAGTTAAAATAGCCGATTCAATAAAAATTGGCAACCGGTAACACCCCTAGTCGCTCAATCAAGGTCATTCGATCCCAATGTGGTCAGGCCTCGATTGCCTTTTCCTCTGAAATATGTGCGCCGGAGAAGATCATCGATAATATTCGATTTTTAAGAATGAAACTGAAATTTTCAAACCTAGTGGTTGCCTGGATAAAATCATTACCGCGGACAAAGACTTCAGCATCACCAAAAGCGTTTGCAAATGGTCGCAAAGTTTTTTAAAATATAATAGAGTTAAGACAATCAGTTTACTTTGAAGGTCAAAAAAACAAAAAGTCGAGGAAGGAGCAATGGAAAAACAAGGGTCATCTTCTGAAAGAGCAAGAGCAGATCTGGCCCCGCCCATCGGTGTGTTTCCCGCTTATGATGAGGAGCCGGGGCCCGGTATCGATGACACCATCACAGATCCGGATTACCCTGAAGCGGCCTATTTTAAACACACACACTTGTGAAGTCAGACTTCCTGTGCCCAAAATCCCGGATTTTCATTTAATTTGCAGCAAAAAGCCTTCT
>DCWS01000076.1 GCA_002328165.1 Desulfobacteraceae bacterium UBA2156
TGAAGCTGTTTTTTTGGGAAGTTTGAATTCACAACCTTCAATTTTGCTTCTTATTGTTGGGTATAGTGTTGGGTATTCATAATTAAAGAGATAAAAAAGGACTTAGAATACAATCTAAATCCTTGATATCATTGATGGCGTCCCCAAGGGGATTTGAACCCCTGTCGCCGGCGTGAAAGGCCGGTGTCCTGGACCGGGCTAGACGATGGGGACGTTTTTTGAATGGTGGGCCGTGCTGGGCTCGAACCAGCGACTCTCTGCTTAAAAGGCAGATACTCTTCCGACTGAGTTAACGGCCCCAAAACCATGTAAAAATTAACGATAGATGCCACTGTTGTCAATAAAATAGTTTCAAAAATACAGATTATTTCCGCCAAAATTCCGGCACAAAAAAAATGATCAGCGTATAGATTTCGAGCCGCCCCAAAAGCATGCACCATATAAGGAGCCATTTACCAAGATAAGGAATCTGGGTAAAATTGTCCGTCGGACCCACCATACCAAACCCGGGGCCAATGTTTCCAATTGTGGCGGCAATCGCCGATAGCGATGTCATAAAATCGACCCCCATTCCAGCAAGAATCGTCGAAGAAAGCACAAAAAGTCCGGCGTAAAGACCCAGGAATCCGAGGACACTCCGCATCACATCCGCCGGAACTGCCTTTCCGCCAATCTTTACAGAGGTGATGGCGTGGGGGTGGATAAGAGAAAACAGCTCCTTATAACAATACTTAAAATAAACCATGATGCGAAGACATTTCACCCCACCACCAGTCGATCCTGCGGAGGCTCCCAAAAACATCGAAAGTAAAAGGATAAACTGGGACATAGCGGGCCATTTTTCAAAATCAGCTGTTGTATAGCCTGTGGTTGTGACGATTGAGACCACCTGGAACGTAGCAAATCGGATGGCTTGGCTCATTTTTTCGTACACCGATCCGTAGAGGTTCAAACTTACCACAACGACCAGCAGAAAGACCGCACCCAGAAAAAAACGACATTCAGAATCGCGCCATAAAACAGGCGGTTTTCCCCGCATCATTTGATAATGAAGCGAAAAATTGATCCCAGCCATCAGCATGAAGAAAATAATTATGATTTCAAAATATGGATTATCAAAATAGGCAACAGAAGTATTTTTTGTTGAAAATCCTCCTGTCGGCATGGTTGTAAAGGTATGATTCAGCGCATCATAAAGACCCATTCCCCCTAACATCAGTAAAATTACTTCTGCCAGGGAAATGAGTGCATAGACTTTCCAAAGGATCCTCGCCGTATCTCTGATGCGAGGTCTGAGCTTATCGGGAACAGGTGTCGGCACCTCGGCCTTGTATAACTGCATCCCGCCGACCCCTACAAAAGGGAGAATTGCAAGAGACAGTACTATGATGCCCATGCCGCCGAGCCACTGGATAAAACTTCGCCACAATAAAAACCCCTCAGACACTGCTTCGATGTTGGTAAGCACCGATGCACCTGTTGTCGTAAATCCTGAAACAGATTCAAAAAAGGCATCGATGAACGTGTTAAACACATTGCCCAAATAAAATGGAAGGGCTCCAAAAATTCCGATGGCGGTCCATCCGATGGCCACGATGGCCATTCCTTCCCGCTGACTCAGATGTTCTGTTTTTTCTCCCCAAAAAAACTTATAGAGAATAAAACCGACGATCAGGGTTATCCCCATGGATTTTAAAAGAGGGATAACGCTTTGATCCCGGTAGTACAAACCGAAACCGACCGGAATGATCATGGTCAGGCCAAAGAAAAGGATTAATGTACCGACAGTGTTCAGGATGGGACGCCAGCGCATCTAGAAATACTCCAGCTTCACGGTAAGAATTTTCTCTATTTTGGGGATTGCCTGTCTTCTTGCAAAGATGACGATTTGGTCATCCGGCTTGATGACGCTGTCTCCGGAGGGGAGAATAAATTCGTCTGCCCGGAGGATACCGATGATGATGACACCCTTTGGAAATGAAATCTTTTTTAAGGGCTTGTCAACAATATCCGAAGTTTCCAATGCTACAGCTTCCACTACTTCAGCCAGTTCACCCTTTATCGCTTTGGCTGAAAGCACTCTACCCCTGCGGATATGTTTCAAAATGGTGTTTATCGCCGAGAGTCTCGGGCTGACCACCTGATCGATACCGATCATCGACATCAGGGGAAAATAACTGAACTTGCTGATTCTTGTAATTGTTTTCCTTGCCCCCATCTTTTTGGATAAGAGGGAGGTGAGTATATTGGTCTCCTCATCATTGGTCAACGTAATCACCACATCTATATCTTGTATATTTTCTTCATTGAGGATTTCCTGATCCGATCCATCTCCGCAAAGCACAACCACTTTGTTAAGGTGTTCTGCAAGCCGTGTGCAACGTTCCGCGTCCTTTTCTATAATTTTGGTATAGATCGATTTTTCGTCCAGCCACCGGGCCAATCGAAATCCGATACTTCCACCGCCCACGATAAGTGCTCGACGTAAAGGCTCCTCATGTTTGTCAAAGATTTTCAGGGTATCAAAAAGATTTTCCTCTTCACATACAAAGTAGACGAGATCATCCGGCATCAGGGTGTCATCCCCGGTAGGGATAATCAGTTCTTCATTTCGCACAATGGCTGCAATCAAAAGCCTTTGTTCGCCGATCAAAGACGGGAGATCGGAAAGACGAATCCCCGCCAATCTTGTCTTCTTGTCTAAATGTATTCCGACAAATTTGAGCCGGCCACCGGCAAACTCTCCGACATCCACTGCACCGGGAACGTTCATCAGTCTATCGATGGTCCGGACAACTTCTATTTCAGGGTTGATGACGGTGTCGATATGCGGGGCATTGTCCAGGAGGATTTCGTGATAATCGTCGTAATCTGAACCCCGAATTCGAGCCAATTTCTTTGTTACCGGGGAAATAATATCTGTCGCCAGACAAGCGACCAGATTCACTTCATCGCTATTGGTCACCGCGAGGAGTATCTCAGCCTCTTTTATACCGGCTTCTTCCAGAACAACCGGGCTGCTTCCGGATCCGTTTACGACCTGTACATCAATATTTTCAGAGATCCGCTTTATCGCTTCAGGATCTTCATCAATGACCACGACATCCTTGTTCTCATGGGCAAGCCGGTTCGCGATATTAAATCCGACCTCTCCTGCACCTGCAATCAATATTTTCAATGGATCCGCTCCTTATGCTTTGATGATCGATGATCTTAATTGATGCATTTTGCACCACCCACCTTCCAATAGTCAACATTGAACTGTCAGGGGCCCGGAGTTGGAAAGGTGAAGAAGATCTCTTACACATATAGTTTAAGTGCATATTAAACCGTCTTAAACCGTTAAGAATTTAATTTTTTTGTTTGACCGTGGTTTCAACCCAAATGGAAACAGTCTCCGTGGACAATTTCTTTTACAGATCCGTCCGCAAGTTCTAAAATAAGGGTTCCGTTTTCATCTACATCTTTTGCAAGCCCTTCTGAAACCTCATCTCGTGTGACAATTCGGATCTTTCGGTTTAGCATCGTCGCATATTGCTTCCATTCTGAAACGACATGATCGAGATTCGTATGTTTAACCCGGTTTTCAAATGCATCGAGAAACATAGAGAGCAGTTCTTTTCTTGAAACACTTTCTTTTAGGATTTCCCTTAATGAGATCGCTCTATCCGCTTGAAAGGTTGGATCATTATTGACATTTATGCCGATCCCAATATTGATGAATGTTACCCGATCACCCTCTGCCTCCATTTCGGAGAGCATCCCTGAAATCTTCCTTCCCCGGACCAGAATATCATTGGGCCATTTAACCTGCGCCGGGACGGAAAACTTTTTGTTCAACAGGTTAGCCAAGGTCAACGATGCACAAAAAATGAGTCTGGCGCTGAAAATCGGAGGAATCTTCGGTCGAAGGATGAGTGTAAAATAGAGCCCCCCTTCAAGTGAACACCATTCTCTTTTCAAACGTCCCCGCCCATTTTTCTGCCGACCGGCGACCACGACCGTAAAATGCGGACATCCCTTTCCGGCCATCTCTCTTGCGGTATCCATAGTTGAGCCAAGTTCTGGGAAATAGTGCACCTTGGCCTCTCTCCTAGAAAACTCCCGAGGAAATGGCGTGCCGGTCGTGCCGACCAGCTGATATCCCTTTGGTGTGACGATAATCTTGTAATCCAATTCTTGAAGTTCTCGAATGTGTTTCCAGACTGAAACCCTCGAGATCTCAAGGGCTGCACTGATCGTGTCACCAGAAACGATCCTGTTATTTTTTTCCAATATGTGGAGTATCTGACTCTTCATTATTCAGTTTGAAAAGCGAATTTAATGATCGCAGGGTACCGATATAACCCAGGGGTGTCAACTGCATTTCGATAACGCCAAATATTGGTCTTTAGGGAAAGCGTTTGCTGTTTTCGGTCATTTGTGGGTTATTTTCTTAAAAAATGCTTTACAAAATAATACGTTGGTATTACAAAAGAATACGGACTGTTTTACTCATGGATTAAATGAAACAAATTATAAGGAGTCCCGATGAAATCAAAAGAAAAAATTGTGACATTTAAAGCAAGTTCGGAATATATAGAATTGATAGGTCGTCTAGGCGCGACGTTGAAGCTTGATCGTTCAAAAACAATCCGGCTCGCATTGGACGAGGCTGTTGAAAAATATATCTCCAAAAGCTTTCTCGGCGATATTTTTATAATGGATACCAAAACTTACCATGCCACCATCATGTCCTTTTCTGATCGAATAAAAAAGGTCGATGAGTTAGAGAAGGAAATCGCGCGTTTAGAGTCTCTGCTCGAAACCTCCAACCCAAAACGGGCCGAATCGTGGAAGCATCAAAAACATTTGAAAGAAATTGAGCGCACACAGGGTAAAACGGCTGCCTTACAGTATCAAAAAAAATATATTGAAGAACCCTAATTGTACCATTATTGCATGTTTTGTGCCGTTGTCGAAGGCTACGCCATCATGTTTTTGTGTAAAAAATTTTAGTTCGCCCTTTGTCGAAAACGAGTCTCCGTAAAATCTAAGGTGCAAAACTTGAGTAAATTACCTGACAAAATGGGCTAAAAAGCTTTACTGAACTGAAATTTTGGATTTACATATGCCGAAGGCATTGGTTGGGTGAGCAGGAGTAGTCAATTTATGAAAATTTAACATTTTTAAACAAATAAAACGAACGCACATCGCTGTTATGTGGCTGGTTTATAATCTTTTCAACAGCCTATCGTGGATATGATCAAAGCTGCCGTTGGACATGATCAAAATAAGGTCCCCGGATTTTACCTCTTTGACCAAAAAGTCGATAATCCGATCTGTATCTGGAAAAAAACAGGCATTTTTCCCTCTCTGTTTTAAGTCTTTGACGAGTTTTGGAGATGAAAATCGCTTTTCCAAAGGAATTTTTTCCAACAACGGTGGTTTTCTAATACAGATGAGGTCCGCCGCGTCAAAGGAAAGCGGATAGATGTGTTGAAAAACATCCCTCCTGCTCGAGTTGGTTCTGGGTTCGAAAACAGCGATCACTCTTCCCTTTGGATAAAACGGTTTCACGCCTTGTAGCGTTTCCCTGACAGCTGTCGGATGATGTGCGAAATCATCCATGACGGTGATCCCGCCTTTTTGCCCGCGTACCTCCTGGCGCCTCTTTATGCCCTGAAATGTTTCAAGCGCGTCTGCCATGGATTTGCGGGGGACCATCAGATGATCTGCAATGGCGATACATGCCAGCGCATTTAACAGATTATGTTCCCCCATCAATCTCGATTTAAAAATACCAAACGGTTTTCCATACTTAGTTACCTCAAAGCGGGTCCACGGCGGATCAATAGCGACCTCTCCCAAACGCCACATTGCGTTTCCGGTGAAGCCGTATTTTTCAACCCGGCAATTTAAATATTCGGTCAGTTTAGAGGCATTTTCATCTCCGCCATGTACCAGGAGCAGACCTTTTGATGGCATATCCAAAACAAACCGGCCAAAGGCTTGTTTGACTTGTTCAATATCGTTAAAGATATCTGCATGATCAAATTCCACACCCGAAAGGATGGCCAGGTGGGGGTCATAGTGCAGAAACTTCGGTTGTTTATCGAAAAATGCGGTGTCGTACTCATCCCCTTCAATGACGGCATAATCCCCGTTTCCGATACGATAGTTGCTGATAAAATTTTGTAACATTCCCCCGATCATAAAAGAGGGTTCCATGCCGGCTCCATACAGGATCCAGGCTAAAATAGATGATGTAGTGGTTTTTCCGTGTGTACCGGTCACCAGTATCGGTTTTTTACCCGAAAGCATAAATCGATTGACGGCCTGGGGCATGGAACAGTAACAAAGCCCCATCTTCCGCATCTGGAGGACCTCCGGATTATCCTTTGTAACCGCATTGCCGACAATGACCAGGTCGGGGCCGTATGAAATATGTTTTTTGTTAAAACCGCTGTGTATCGGGATACCTTTTTCAGCCAAAAAGGTGCTCATGGGCGGATATATTTTCTGATCGGACCCGCTGACCTGAAACCCCAAATCTTTGAGCATGCAGGCCAGCGCTCCCATCCCGGTTCCACAAATGGATATCAGGTAGATCTTTTCCACGTGATTGGGAATATGATTGTTTTTCAAGTTTCGCATCTAGGGGGTTTTTTCAAGAACCGTCTCCAGTTGTCAAATTCGACCAAATCCTGTCAAAATCGAGCCAGTTAAGTGTATAGATATGTTTTGAAATATCCTGTAGGTTGATACTCCGAAAGAGTTACGGGATGTTATTTGGGTTCTGTGATCTTTTCCATGTGAACCCGCCATCAGAGTCACCAGTGCTTTGGCCACGAGAATCTCAGCTTTGTCCAGGATGTCGAATACTTCCGATTCAGAAACGATGACCCGACGTCCTTCTCTGATCACCTGGGAGCGGTAAACCAGGGTACCTCTAAAGGCGAGTTTTAGAAAATTAATCTAAAATTCGATGGTAAGAATTTGAAACTCTTTCGGAACGATGGTAAATGCGGAATACTCGGCAGTATGGTCCGCCATGGTCGCCATGATTCCGGCATGGATAAAGCCATCCTGTTGCCGATGATGCTGTTTGATTTTCACTTTTGATTGAAAAAAGCCAATCTTCACGATATCCGCCCGAATCTGGCAGCGCCGGATAAACCCGCGGCTGTAATCTTTTTTCAAAAAGTCTATCTGTTTTGTGGATATATCGAAGAAAAAAAAATTAATCTATCTCCTTAATTTTAGCAAAGACTTCTGCAGCCGCCCGGATGGTTTGATCGATATATCTGTTGTTGTGAGCCGATGAGACAAAAAGCGCTTCAAACTGGGACGGTGCCAAATAAATTCCCCTCTGAAGCATTCCCTGGTAATAGGTTGAAAATATTTCAAGATCCGATTTTTTGGCATCCTCAAAATTCTTTACTTCACTGCCGGTGAAAAAGAGGCCCGCCATCGATCCCACCCGATCAACCGTTACTTCGATGCCGGCCTGCTCCGCACTCGATCTAAGACCAGCGGTGAGTCGTTCCGCTTTTTCATCGAGTGCACTATAGAAACCGGGTTGACGGATTTCCTTGAGCGTGGCAATCCCGGCGGCCATCGCAACTGGGTTTCCTGAAAGGGTACCTGCCTGATAAACCGGACCCTGAGGAGCGATATGTCCCATGATATCCTGTCTGCCGCCATAGGCGCCGACCGGCAGCCCGCCGCCGATGATTTTTCCAAGTGTGGAAATATCCGGGGATATGCCATAAAGGGATTGTGCTCCCCCGTACGCCACTCTAAAACCGGTCATGACTTCGTCAAAAATCAAAAGGCTCCCTGTTTTTTCAGTCAATTCTCTCAAAATGTTCAAAAACCCATCAACAGGTGCCACCAATCCCATGTTCCCGGCAACCGGTTCGACAATGATGCAGGCAATCTTTTCCCCCTGCTCGTCCATTACCTTCTGGATGGTTTCGATATCGTTGTAAGGAAGCGACAGGGTGTGTGCCACAAAGGACTCCGGCACACCTGGGCTTCCAGGGATGCCGAGAGTGGCGACCCCGGATCCGGCCTGCACCAAAAGTGTGTCGGCATGGCCGTGGTAGCACCCGTCGAATTTGATGATCCTGTCCCTGCCGGTAAATCCCCTGGCGAGTCGTATGGCACTCATGGTCGCCTCGGTGCCCGAGTTTACCACCCGGATCATCTCCATGGAAGGGATGGCAGCGATGACCATCTCGGCAAGTTCGATCTCAAGATCCGTAGGGGCACCAAAACTGGTGCCCCGCTCCAAAACAGTCGATATCGCTTTTATTACCTGGGAATGCCGGTGTCCGAGTATCATAGGACCCCATGAACCGACATAGTCGATATAGCGGTTCCCATCGGCATCATAAACGAAACATCCAAACGCATGATCGATAAACACGGGATCGGTTCCGACAGATCGACACGCGCGGACCGGACTGTTGACACCTCCGGGAATCACATTTAAAGCTTGCTGAAACAGCTTTTTCGAGTCTGTTTGCTTCATCCTTTTAATACTTTCCTTTTTCAAATGGCCGCTTTATCAAAATAAAACCGGTTGACATTTATAAATGATTCGGGTGAAGAGATATCAGACACCTGTTATGAGGTCAAGGAGGGTTTTAGCGATTATGAACCCACAAAAATCCGTAAGGCATCTCTCGAAATTTTTGTCCTATGTCTTGGGGCGCAGACCGGATGAGTTCGGTTTGGTCCTGGATTCAAACGGGTTTGTTAAGGTCAAGACGCTTCTAAAGGTGGTTTCTGAAGAAGACGGATGGAAATATGTCCGGCGGTCGCATCTCGAAGAACTGCTAATTGTCCTTCCAAACCCATTGGTGGAACTAAAGGAAAATCTCATTCGTGCAAAATCCCGTAACAACCTGCCACAACAGATCCGGGTCGATACCCCTCCAGCGTCTCTTTTTATCTGTGTCAGAAGAAAGGCTTACCCCCGCGTGATCGAAAAGGGAATATCCCCATCGGGTGATTCCGATGTTATCTTGTCATCAAACCAACAGATGGCAATGAGAATGGGAAAACGGATCGATCAGGCACCTGTGCTGCTGACCATCCACACCAGAAAAGCAGCGGAAAAAGGCGCCTGTTTTTATCAGACAGGCGATCTGATTTACATCGCCAATTCTATTCCACCCAGCTGTTTTACCGGGCCGGCTATACCCAGACGAAAAGAAGTCCATGAAAAACAGGATATAAAGAAGAAAGAAAAAGCAGAGAAGCTCCCGGGTAGTTACATACTGTCGTTTGATGGTGAAAAAGATCGAAAAAAGAAAATAGCACGAAAAAAACAAAAAAAAGAAATAGCCTGGAAAAAAGACAGAAAAAGGTTAAAGCATGCCAAGGATAAGATGTGGCCTGCATGAGCCCTATTGCCCCTCTAGGCAGAGTAAGCCGGAATGTGGCTTGTCATCGACCTGGAGCTAAAGGCGTAGGGTGAATAAAATTTTTACATAAAATAATAGTGAGGAGACACGGATCAATGACTAAAAAAATTATTATTATAGGCGGTGGCCCAGGTGGATATGTGGCTGCGATTCGTGCAGCGCAGTTAGGTGCACAGGTAACGGTCGTTGAAAGGGGCAAACTGGGTGGGACCTGCTTAAACCGGGGATGTGTACCCACCAAAACCCTGCTGCATGCTGCCCGCATTTACAAAACAGTACAAAACACACGACAACTAGGAATTTACTGCACGATAGATTCTTTTCGATACGATAAAATGGTGGAGAAAAAAAATAAGGTGGTTCGAAACAATGCCATCGGCATCGAAACCATCTTTAAGAATAGGCATATCAAACTCCTAAGTGGCATCGCACGGTTATCCGATCCCACTACCCTAAAAATTGAAACCGCAGAAGGAAAGAGGGTAAAAGAATCGGCTGATGCCCTGGTCATTGCCACCGGCTCTGAACCGCTAATACCCAAATTTATTAAATTTGACGGCGATCGAGTGATAACCACAACCGAAGCACTCGACCTGGATAATCTCCCTTCAAGCATTGTCATTGTCGGTGGTTCCGTCTCCGGTTGTGAATTCGCGTGTTTATTCGGCCAGCTCGGTTCCCGGGTCTATTTAATCGAAATGCTTGATCGTATTGTGCCGACCGAAGACAAAGAATTGTCGAGAAGACTTGCGGGTCGATTGAAAAGACTCGGAGTCAATGTAATGACCAAAACGAGGGTAGAATCTTTGGAGCGCCAATACCCGCTGAGCTCTGTAACCGTGTTTACCGATAAAGATCAAATCAACGCAGATTATTGTCTGCTGGCAATGGGCAGAAAGCTGAATACGGAAAATATTGGGCTTGAAACACTTGGTATCGATTTTTCGTCCAAGGGCATCAAAACCGATAAACGGATGCAAACCAATGTTTCAGGTGTTTATGCGGTTGGTGACGTAACAGGAAAGTATCAATTGGCCCATGTAGCCAGCGAGCAAGGTATAATTGCAGTTGAAAACATTATGGAGATCGATGCAACCATGGACTATGGTGCGATCCCCAGCTTCATTTACACCGACCCGGAAATCGCCAGTGTGGGGTTAAAACCGGAGGAAGCCGTTGAAAAAGGCATGGATATCATCGAAGGCAAAGCCACCTTTAAGGGCAATGCAATGGCCCATGTGATTAAGCAAACCAGCGGTTTCGTTAAAACAGTCATAGACAAAAAGACTCTTAAAATTCTTGGCGTGCATATGTTCGGCCCCCATGTTACAGAATTGCTCCCAGAAGCAGTGACCATGATAAAAATGGACATGACTTTGGCAGATGTCAAAAATGTCATCTACCCCCATCCGACATTGTCTGAAACAGTTAAAGAGAGTGCGTTGGCTGCAGCAGGCGAAGCCATCCATGCCTGATAAAGTTAAAAAAATCCAATGCCTCGCTTCCCAATGTCAATAGCTAAGGGCAATATTCCCTTAGGTGTTTTAATTTATTTGAAATTTTTCTCCAATGGTGCTTATCCCCAACCAAGTTTTGATTGACAGATCGATAAAATTTGAATATTTAATTGTGATAAATCGCTCGAGACTCGCACCTATAATTTCATGAAGACTCGCCTTTGGCGTGTGGTGAATAAAACTTTTTTGAAAAAACAAGGGTGTGAAACTTAAACAAATGTTAAATTAAAAGGAGATTTCAATGTATCAATTAAACGAAGAGGAGCTTTTGGTTAAATCATCAACGTATGCAGTACAGAGAGAAAAGCTTTTTATACCGATTTGTGTTTATAAAAAAATTGCCGGTAAAACCTCAAAAGCGGATTACCAGGCCATACCAACCGGACCGGATGGTATAGCCCCGGAAGAGCATTGCGGTTTCGGCGATTCTGAAGAACAAGCCCTGAAAAAATGTCTTGAACTGTTAAAAGATGTTGACGATAAAATCATTAGAAATTGGTTTTTTAAAAGACTAAATATTGATAAATCAGAGAAGCAGGTTAATCCTTTATCTAATGCAGATGATTCCATCCAATCCATGTTATCTAAACTGGACAAGCTGCGGAAGACCTCTGAGGGTGATATCAGCCTTCAAAATCGGGTAGTCAAGGAATGATACCTATACAAATTCTATTTTCCTGATGACCCTTGCTCTCTAATTTCAGACCCATCTTATTTTATCATTGACACCCCCTGCTTGCACGGGACGGCGGATTCTCCGGTCTGGGACAGATTGCCAATCTATTTTTATATTCGGCTAATAATATACGAATCTTTAGACCTTCCTGCCATACAATTTGTCAAGAGTTAAGACCTGGTGCCCTTTTTGTCTTATTCATTTAATGGCTTGAAAATAATAAATGTTTTCAATACAATATGTATACCCTTAAAATGGCTGATTGTCTGATCCAGAGACTTATGGGAAGGGAAGTTTTCGATATAATCATAATAGGCGGGGTGTCATCGGTTGTTCAACCGCTTATCATCTTATTCAATCCGATGCTGGACTTGCTTTGGCCGTCATTGAGAAAGATCCTACCTACCAGTTTGCCTCAATATCTTTGTCCCTCGGTAATATTCGTATTCAATTCAGTCTAAAAGAGAATATTCAAATCTCACAATATGCCATGAAGGTCCTGGAGCGATTTTACATGGGCAGCACAAATCGCCGAAACAGCCGGGGTCAGAATCCCGGTCATTCCGATCAAACGGCAGATTTTCGCACTTGAGCCCGCCGTGCAATCCGAGAAACCATTAATTAACAGTTCTTCCATCGGGTCTTTACTTTTGCACAGAGACCGGCAATCAAGTCATTTTGAGCAAGTCGATGGAAGAGGATCCGGTTGGATTCGAAATTGCATCCGATGACAAGAGGTTTATGAAGATCTTATGGCCGGAGCTTGTGAATTTCGTTCCATCCTTTGATACTCTCAAATTGCTCCGAGGCTGGGCTGGACTTTATGCGGTCAATAATTTGGATGGAAATGCCATCCTTAGTGAGTGGCCGAAACAAAAGGCCTATATTTAGCAAATGGCCTCTCAGGCCACGGGCTTCAGCAATCTCCTGCTGTAGGTCGTTATATGATGGAAATCATAACTGATCGTCCGCCATCACTGGATCTGTCAATTTTCAGTCCGAAACATATCCTAGAAAATAAATCCTTAAGTGAAGACGGCTTGGTTTAATTCACATAAATTGAAGAGCCCTGGAGCCCCGAATGTCGGGATCTTCGCTTCACTTCGACAAGCTACGGGGAATGCGTCCGCTGCTTTTTATATAATTTTTTCATCTTCCAATTTTAACAGCTGATCTTCAGTATATCCCAGAAGGTGGCTATAGATTTCTTGGTTATTCTGTCCCAATAACGGTGCAGAAGTGATTGTCGTCTTGGTATGCCTGAGCTTAACAGGACATGCCAGTTGCTTGAAAGCGCCTTTTTCAGGATGGGTGGTTTCCACGATCATTCCCCTTTCCAAAAGATGCGGATCTTCCAAAAGTTCAGCACTATCCATGACCATCCCGCAAGGAATCCCATTTCCGATGAGTTTTTCCACGACTTCCTTTTTTTCTTTGCCGGAAGTCCAGTGCGTAATCATCTGATCCACCTCACCCCTGTGCTTCCAGTAACGGTCTGCACTGCGTTCAAACCCTTTTGCATGTGCCATTTCGCCTCTGCCTATCACTTGACAGAGATTCACCCACTGCTCTAGGATAATCGCTCCGATAACCACATATCCGTCCTTTGTTGTGTAGGTATCCCATGGACAGAGGCCGGCATAACGGCTTCCAATTCGCGGAACCGGTTTCCCCGTATGGTAGTGCACCTGGTAAGTTGAACGTAAAAGGTTGACAATTGAATCCTGGAGGGACACCTCGACGAACTCACCCTGTCCCGTTTTTTCACGATTATATAAAGCAGCGAGAATACCTATAACGAGATTCATTCCTCCTCCAACATCTCCAATGGAGGGGCCACATCGAACAGGCGGGTGATCGGGGTATCCATTGCAACTCATTGCCCCGCCCATAGCCTGGGCAATGATATCAAAGGAAGGGTAATCCCGATATTTTCCGGAAAGTCCATAACCTGTAAGCGAGGCGTAGATGATCCTCGGGTTGATTTTTTGGAGGATTTCGTAACTCAGACCCAATCTGTCCATTGTACCCGGCAAAAAATTTTCCACCACTACATCAGTCAGTTTCACCATTTTTTTAAATATTTCTATGCCTTTGTCGCTTTTCAGATCCAGAGTGACACTCTTCTTATTGGAATTTAACATCAGAAAATACCAGCAATCCCCCTCTTCTCCTTCTCCAAGAAACAGCGTGCGACCGCGTTCACCAACAATCGGCTTTTCAATCTTGATCACCTCAGCCCCAAGGTAAGCTAGGTGCACTGTACAGCTGGGGCCGGCTTCCAACTGTGTCAGATCGAGTACTCTAACATTTTCCAAAGCACTGGTCATTTTAAAACCTCCGTGACATGCGTTGTTTCCAGGTCATTGTGGCAGGGAGTATATTCTGATTCGGGGATATTGATAATACTCGACAACTTGATGAGCCGCTCTATGGTGCCCGCAATGTCAAATTCCGGATAGTCTACATCGAGCCAATTGAGTATGGCCGACATCCTCATCACCTCTGCCAGGGGGTTGAAAATCCGCTCAAAATTCACGCCGCTTGTGTGAATTTTTCAAATCGACTCAACGATTTTTGTGTAAAGCGATTTGCCCAAAAAATGATCGTTTGTCAAAACAATGGCGTCATCGATGAATCCACGATGGTAACGCCTTTCTCTGGCATATATTTGATGATATTTGACGATATACCGTTTTTTGCCATTTCCCGGATCGAATGGGCCTCACAGTCGCAGTTGATAAAAAGATCTGTTTTCTCACCGTAAATCCGAACGGTGTAATCGCCTTTTCCCGACTGAATTCGGTACAATTTATTGGCTATTCCGCCGCTTAGCTGCGTGATACAGATATCGATGTCCTTCCATTCGGGCAAAAGTTCATAACAGACTTCCGTGGTGGATTCCTGGTCCACAAGACACGTTGCCGTGCATATCTCGATTTCCCTTTTTTCGGTTTAAAAGGGTTCATACAGCCAGTTGCCGACCCGACAACCGGCGAAACGCTCGACGGGATCATTTCGTTGATCTTATCCGCTTATACTCAATGCCGTTTACTTGAACGGAAAAAATATGACGGGGGTACGCACTGAGTCAATCTCTTTTTTAGTTGAAGGGTTTGCCCTGTGTCGATTTTTACACAAGGCGGAACTCCACCAACCGGGCCGCCTATTGACACAGTGTTGCCGCACCATGAGAGACGTAATGTGAGTTTCCCTTTATATCGAATCTCCATGCTTATTATACAAATAACCTGACAGCACCTTACATATTGAGATAGTCAGACAAAACATACAGGAAGTTTAACCGGAATTTACCCCAGTTTTTTTGGCAAGGGCTCATTTGGCTTGCCATGTAGCTTCACAAACCGGTAAAAACCATCAAGCCTGTGTTGCTACATTTAAAAATTGTTATAAGTCTGTGTGCAGGAGATTGCGCATTAGCTCCTTTATATCTTTGTTCGATATTTTTTTAGAAACAAATACAGGTTTAACAAGGATATCTGTATTTTGTTTACTACCAGAACTTATTAAAATGTTACATATAAAATGCTGTAAATCCTTTCAAACTTTTTAAAAATCATATCTGGCAATGTGTTGAAGCCAGCCTTTTTGATGCCAGCATGCTATTTATGGATTCCAGTATGGTGTAGGTACCCGGTCCTGCGTAAATGACTCCGAGCTCAACCACACGGCTCGCTTCGAGGGGCATCGGTCTGTCCTATGTGTTATTCTTTCGATTAGTCATCAGATACCCTCTTTTTTTCTAAGTGTAGGGGCAGGGCTTAGGCCCGCTGCCCACCCCTACTAATAGCTTATATATCTCTGGTTTCGAGTTTGTGTTAATTTTGATCAGTAGTAATACCAGATGGAATTGTAATCAGAAATAATTTCACCGTTAGATTGGAGCTTTTTGAGATATTTATAAATGGAGACATCTGTATAGACATAAGTATCCACAAGGGCCAGTTTTTTTTCCCAAGGATGAAATTCATAGACCCGTCGGCCATCGGGGAGTATGGAGATAACATCATGGTTTTGTGCGGCACGAAGGTAGTTTTTTCCCAACCGCGGAACATTAAAGACGACTTCATCGGTCCTGACAGTGCCGGGCATCAACCTGGCTTCCTCCTGCTGTTCCTGCAGTAATCTGGGAATAGGGACCTGAAAATCCTCGGTCTCTTCTTTCCCTTTTGTGTTGAAAGTGTAGTAGGGGGTTACGCCAATCAAGCGTAATTTGTGACGTAGCAGTGAGGCTTCAAATTTGCGGGAATTGTAAAATGTATACACAAGCTGGTTGTAAACTTCAATCCCATGGCTTCTAAACTTTTGAACAGCGTCCATGGACTGTAGCGTGATTTCATAGGGGTGTTCAAAGTGTGTGACGATAAGGATCTCTCTTTTTCCGGGAATATGGAAACGACTCACACCTTTGACTATCGCCTCGGTAATCCTCTGTGGGAGTGTCACTGGGGTTCGGGAACCGATTCTGATCCGTTCAACGTGTTTAATCCGGGAAAGCTTGAACAAGAGATTTTCAATTTTTTCGTTGGATAAAAGAAAGGGATCCCCTCCTGTGATCAGCACCTCGTTAATCTCAGGAGTATTGGCGATCCAGTCCAGGGCTTTGTCCAGTTTGGATTTTGAAAGGACGGCGGAGCGGGAATGAGTATCTTCGATCTCCCAGTTTCTCTGGCAGTAGACACATATCTGAGGACAGGTCACAAGGGGTTTGATGATAGCAATTTGAGGGTAACGCCGCGTGATCCCTTCGATTGGAGATGTGTCCTGTTCCAGCATGAAATCCAGGGAGCTTTCTTCATGCGCTCTATGTTTCAGTAGTGTTTTCATATAGTGTGTGGATGGTATCACCTGGGCGCGGATGGAATCGTCTCTTCCTTTCCCTGATAAATAGTCCATTAAAGAGAGATAGTAGGGAGTGATTCCGAAGGGAATCCTGTATTTCCGGGTCAGTTTGACGGCATGATATTCCTCATCTGTCAAATGAATCAGGTCTTTGAGTGTATCCGCATCTTTAATCGTGTGGCGGAGCTGCCATTTCCAATTGTTCCATTCAAAATCCGTCGCCTTGAAATATCGAAGGATCCGATGTTTATTTTTATACCTGCGGCGTTTGGCATCATCGTCTAATCCGCAGGGATAGCGGTCGATGAATTTTTTTGCATCCCTGGCCATTTTTGAAAGGGAATTTGATCTCAATCTTGCGGCTTTAACACCTCTGTACTTTGCAAAGGCAGGAACGCCTTTTGGATACACATCCGCATCTCCCGATATCCCACGTAAAAGATGATTCAGTTCTGCAAAGAAGCCCGAAGATGGTTTTATAACCGCATTTTTTCTCCCTTCATGGATCATGTCATTTATATATTTAAGAAAACTGAAATTAGAAAGAGCCTCGCTGCGATTCGATATGATCCTTCCAAAAACTCCTATGGAATCACGCGTAAGAACCCATTTGAGTGAAGGGATTTCTGGTGTGTCTTCAAATGTGCTTATCAGCCTCTTGGCTAAGAATTTTCTTATCCTTTTTCGTTTTTCCTCCAAATGATTATCCGAGGCCATAATATCTTTAAGGGGAGGAATCTGGTCTAAAATTCTCAGCAGTTTCTTTTTAAGTCTGACTTCCATGACTCTCTTTGGGAATCGTATCCCGAATTATTCTGTTGTGAGTAGTAACAAAAGCATCTCGTTTAGATTTGTTGTATCATGATTGATGTGAAAAATCCAATTCTCACCGGATGCTGACATGTCATATGATATCATCAGTCCGGTCTATTTAATTTGTTATGAAGTCCCTTTTCGAGAGCGGGGTAAGGGAAAATTTGAAGTTTTGTGCCGTACAGAATGCATCCAAATATGCAGTGGGGATGGGTATCAAACATCAATCATACTGCGGCAACAAACGACCTAGATTCATATACCGGATGCCGATCGTATTGTCAAGGCGGCATTTTTCTTCAAAACGGTACAACCAACCGAGTGTATTGCAGCAATCTTTACAGAAAAGGCGTTTATATATCAAGGATGATGCCCGATTATCATAAAAATCGCACGTCTTCATCTTTTTCATTTCGGTTGCGTATCAAAGTTTTCTTCGTTTCCTTTAGAATGGTCTCGACACGTGCTCCGTTTTATCGTATTTGAGCCTTCGTGCAACCTATCCACAAGGTGTCAGATGGAGTTTAAAATGGCTTCTAAGGAAAATATTGCTAAACTGGTAAGTATCTACGCCGGACTTGTTTTCGGCATTTTCTGGATTCCTTTGCGTGCGTTAGGCGAAGCAGGATTTTCCGGCGCCTGGTCGCCCGTCATGCTGAACTCATTTCCATTGACTTTTGTTTGTCCTCTTCTGATCTATCGCTGGAGGGTTTTCGTTCCTGGTCGTCTTCGCTTCCATATCGGCGGATTTTTTGCAGGCTTCTCCTTCGTTCTTTACGCAAACTCTTTGATGTACACCGAGGTCGTTCGTTCGACTCTGCTATTCTACCTCATGCCGATATGGGGCTTCCTGTTGGCACGCATCGTTGTCGGTCAGATCATCACACCCGTGCGTTGGCTTTCCATGGCACTGGGATTAGGAGGGATTTTGATTATCTTTGGTGTGGATGTGGGCTTACCGCTTCCCCGAAATATAGGTGATTGGATGGCGCTGGGGTCCGGCCTTGTTTGTGCAGTTGCTTCTTTGATGATGCTGACCGACAACGAGGATGCGATCAACTACGGTCTTGCATTCTTTTTATGGGGAACCTTGGGTGCCGCATTGATGGCCTATGTCGCTTCGATCCATGGACTGGCACCCGTTCCAAACTGGTCGACGGTGGCGCGTATGTTACCCTGGCTGATACCATTGGCAATACTGGTAGTCATTCCCGCAGGCTTTGCTGCAGTCTATGGCCCAACTCAGCTAAATCCGGGTATCGTCGGGTTATTATTTATGACGGAAATTAGCGTAGCGACGGTCACAGCCGCTCTTTTCGCAGGTGAGCCTTTTGGAATTCGCGAATTGCTCGGCATTATCTTGATCTCGTTGGCAGGCCTTGCCGAGCCGCTGTTTGATTTTATTCATTCCAGGAATAGAGGGATAAAAAATGATCTGCATCGAATACATTGAACGCGACCGCTTTATGCATTTTGAAATATTTCGAGTTGACTTTTCGAATGCCAATCAGTATTAGTCCATCTATAGTGGTTTCTAAAAATATATTCTTTTAAACCTTAAATGAGTGAAAGTTCCGGTTGCCCTTCGTACGACCCCGCATCAGCAGGGAAATCCAAGACGTCCAAGGGCGACGTCCTAGTATACTGTTTCGATCCCTTAGCAATGAAGGAGATAGGATGACATGGGATTTCCTGTCAGGTAAAATATAACGAACTGATCAACGGAAAAGAGACCTGCAGATGGCAGAATGGAAAAAATATTGGGATGAAGAAATCGAAACCATGCCCAGAAAATCGCTGGAAGCCCTCCAACTGCGACTCCTGAAAGATGAACTCGATTTTACCTACCAAAACTCATTATTTTACCAAACTTCGTTTCAAGAAGCTGGCGCAATGCCTGATTCTCTCAAAACGCTTGAGGATATCCGCAAATTTCCTTATACCAACAAAAAGGTCGAAAGGGACCGGCAGGTGGCCGTGCCCGATCTTGGCGATATGATCGCGGTTCCGGAGGAAGAGATCGTCTATGTTTCCGCTTCTAGCGGTTCCACCGGTGTCCCGACCCTTTCGCCTTTTTCAGCGCAAGATTTCAAAGAATTTCAGGATGCTCAAGCGCGACTTTTCTGGGCAATGGGGATGAGACCATGTGACCGTTATGTACATGCCCTCAATTTTACGCTCTTTGTGGGTGGCCCCGATGTCATCGGCGCCCAAAAGACCGGCGCCCTTTGTATCTGGGCCGGAACCATCCCTTCTGAGAGACTCCTTTTTATCATGAAAGAGTTCAAACCCACCATCACCTGGACCACCCCATCGTATGCTTGGTTCCTGGGGGAGACGGCCCAAAAGGAAGGCTTCGATCCAGCTAAAGATCTGAGTATAAACAAAATTATTGTGGCTGGCGAGCCCGGCGGATCGATCGCTTCCACCCGTAATGCCATTGAAAAACTCTGGGATGCCAAAGTTTATGACTTTTATGGACTCTCGGATATCTTTGGAGCCAATGCCGGGGTGTGCGAAGAACAAAACGGACTTCATCTCACCGAAGATCATCACCTACTTGAAGTATTAGATCCCGGAACCTTGGAGCCGGTCCCCGAAGGCCAAAAAGGTGAAATGGTTTTAACGACTCTCAAAAAGAAAGCGCGGCCCATGATTCGCTTCAGGACCGGTGATATAGTAACCGCCACGACCGAACCGTGTGTCTGTGGCAGAACGCATGTCAGAATCAACATCCATGGTCGCATCGATGATATGCTCATAATCACCGGGGTGAATGTATTTCCAAGCGATATTGAAAGGGTTGTCAGAGGAATGGATGAATTGACGGGTGAATACCAGATAGTGGTCTATCGTGAAAAGCATCTAGATAAATTTGATGTGGAAGTGGAGAAGAAGACGGAGACTGAAATCTCAGATGAAAACTTGTCTGATAAGCTTAAAAATAACCTTAAAAGCCGCCTTGGAGTTCGGCCGCGGATAAAGATCCTGCCTGATGGAACCCTTGAGCGCGCCACTCATAAGGCTACACGAGTCATCGATAAACGGGAGAAGGTCTGGGCGGAGTAAAGAAATTTGCAATTCTAATCCGCTTCATAATTGAAGGCATACCCTACCATGCGACACACCTTTACCGCTTGGGCGCTTGCGCTTCGGATAGACCCCAATAAGCTGGTTCATCTGATTGGACATGGTTCAAAGAAAATGATCTATGAAGTCTACGGGAATTATATGGAAGGGCTCGAAACAGACGCGGGACAGATTTTAGGATACTTTGGCAAATATTTTATTGGGTGTATGTCTTCAAAAGGTTTTGGACAAATCAGGTATAGAAATAAGAGAGGGTTTCAGGTTCCGGATACCTCTTTCTGTTCGATT
>DCWS01000072.1:0-17822 GCA_002328165.1 Desulfobacteraceae bacterium UBA2156
CTGGACCGATCGATTGACAATACCATCTGGCGACAGCAGCGTTGTATCAATCTTATCCCTTCCGAACAGACCCCTTCAAAGATGGTCAGGCTGCTTTCGGTCATGGACCCGGTATGCCGATATGCCGAACACAAGCAGGTCATGGCTTTTAGTGAAGCAGAGATTTTCTATTACCAAGGAACCGATTTTATTGCACAGGTCGAAGAGTTACTAAACAACGAAATTTGTCGATTTTTAGGTTGTGCCCAGGTTGAATCCCGTGTGGTCTCAGGACAAATGGCCAATACAGCGGTGTTCAGTGCCATGGTGGACTACTTAAACCGGGCTGACCGGAAAAGCGAGCAAAGAAGAATCCGAAAGGTTTTAAACCATCACATCATCAAGGGCGGACATCTCAGTGCTCAACCGATGGGGGCACTGAGGGATTTTGTTGCCCGGGATCCAAAAACAGAAAAAGCAGCGGTGGTTAACTTTCCTGTTCTGGAAGACAACTCCTTTCGGATTGATGTTCCAGCCTGTCTGGAGATTATCGCCGAACATCGACCTGAACTCATTATTTTTGGCAAAAGCATGACTCTTCATACGGAACCGATTGGTGAAATACGAGAGTTTGTCGACACGGAAGGTATCGATTGCCGGATACTGTATGACATGGCCCATGTACTGGGACTGGTCGGTCCGTATTTCCAGCGCCCTTTTGAGGAAGGTGCCGACATCGTTACCGGATCGACCCATAAAACCTTTTTCGGTACCCAGCGGGGAATTATCGGATCAAATTACATTTTAAACGAACCCGATTTTGAATTTTGGGAAGCGGTTCAAAGGCGGGCCTTTCCAGGCAGCGTGAGCAACCACCACCTCGGCACCCTGCTGGGTCTGTTGATGGCCGCCTACGAGATGAATTTTTTCAAGAATGATTATCAAAAAAAAGTGCTGGCAAACGCCAGGGCCTTTGCCGGTGCCTTGCGAACCTGCGGTTTGGATGTGGCCGGCGATCCGGATATTTCCTACACCCAGACCCACCAGGTCATTCTTCGTGTCGGGTATGCGCAGGGGCCTGAAATTGCTCGGCAGTTGGAAGAAAACAACATTGTGGTCAACTATCAGGCAGCACCGGAGGAGGAGGGGTTTACCGCTGCAGGCGCTCTTCGGATGGGCGTTCAGGAAATGACCCGGTTCGGTATGGAAGCGGAAGACTTTCAGGAACTGGCTCAGCTGATATACGACATTGTCGTCAATAACCGAATCGTTGAAGAAAAGGTGGCCTCATTCCGCAAACGATTCCTTGAGATGAAGTTCTGTTTTTCTTCCGAACAATTTGAGGATCAGATCAGCCGGCTCCACCGGTTAATTTAGGTGCCACCGTAAAACCAAAATGACGGGATTGACGCTCTTTAGTTTCAAACCGCTGAACAACTACATGCAAAGAGGAAGCTGAATGAAAGAAATCAGTGAGTTAAAATTACCGGAAAATGTAAAGTATACCGAAGATCACGAATGGGTCAGACCGGCGGATGGAAAGGCGCGTATCGGCATCAGCGATTATGCCCAGGACCAGCTTGGGGATATTGTATATGTGGAACTTCCCGACATCGGCAGCACGTTCAAAAAGGGCGAGGCCTTTGGGACTGTCGAATCTGTTAAGGCTGTTTCAGATCTGTACATGCCGGTTGGAGGAGAGATTCTTTCAACAAACACCGCTTTGGAAGAATCACCTGAATGGGTCAACGGCGAGCCATATGATGAAGGCTGGATGATCGAAATCAAGCTGGCCGCCGTCACCGAACCGGACAGCCTGATGAGCAGAGATGCCTACATCGAATTGTTGAAAGGATAAAAAAATGCGCTATCTGCCCCATACTGAAGAAGATATTGCAGAAATGCTCCGTGTGGTGGGTGTCCATACCCTTGATGACCTTTTTTCATTAATCCCCAAAAGCTGCTGCTGCAGGACGAGGCTCGATCTCCCGGAAGCCATCAGTGAGTGGGAACTCAACAGCCATATGGTCCGTTTGGCGGGCAACATGGCTGCCTTTCCGGAATACGAAACCTATCTCGGGGCAGGCAGCTATGAACATTTTATCCCGGCTTCGGTCTCTTATCTGCTCGGCCGATCCGAGTTTGTGACGTCCTATACCCCGTACCAGCCGGAGATGAGTCAGGGAACACTCCAGGCAATCTATGAATATCAGACGCTTGTATCACGCCTTCTGGGGATGGAAGTGGCAAATGCATCGCTTTACGACGGTGCTTCAGCATTGGCCGAGGCACTCCTGATGGCTATTCGCATCACCCGGCGAAAAAAAGTCGCCATTTCAAGATGTGTCCATCCAAACTACCGGCAGGTGGTTCGAACCTATCTTGCGCCGACGGGGTTTGAAGTGATTGAACTCCCATACCTTGAAAACGGCCACACCGATATTCAAAAACTAGATGAAATCGAGGATCTCGCAGGTGTTGCCGTTCAGTCGCCGAACTTTTTCGGATCTATTGAGGATCTGCAGACCATCGGCGAAATGACCCACAAACAAGGCGCGCTTTTTATCACCGCCTTTACGGAACCGATGGCTTACGGCATCTTAAAAAATCCGGGGACTCTGGGTGCTGATGTCGTTTGCGGGGAAGGACAAAGTTTCGGCATCCCCCAATCGTTCGGGGGGCCGGGGCTGGGGATGTTTGCAAGCAAGATGAAGTATGTCCGCAATATGCCGGGCCGTCTGGTCGGCAAAACCAAAGACGCAGATGGAAAAAAAGGATTTGTATTGACCCTTGCCACCAGAGAACAACATATTCGCCGGGGTAAGGCCACGTCCAATATCTGTACCAATAGCAGCCTTTGCGCACTGGCCGCTGCTATATACATGGCCTCTGTCGGTTCCACCGGTCTGCGGTATCTCGCCCGCCTGAACCATGATAAATGCGAGTACCTCAAAAAGGAACTGGTCAAAGCCGGATTCGCCATCTGTTTCAACAGCCCCACCTTTAATGAATTCGTTGTCGAATTCCCAAAAGGGTTTGAAAACCGTTATCAGGAGTTATTGGGGGAAAAAATAGTGGCAGGGTACCCCATTGCCGCCGATTATCCGGAACTCCTCAACCACTACCTGTTTTGTGTCACGGAAATAAAATCAAGGGACATGATCGATACCCTGGTCAGGGAGATACAACGATGAAAGACTCCCAAGGTACGTCAGGGCTGATATTAAATGAACCGCTGCTCTGGGAAAAAGGAAAACCCGGAAGGCACGGATTTTCATTCCCCCGTCGAGACGTTGAAATCAATGAACTGAACGAAAATCTGATTGGCGAAGGACCGGATTTTCCGGATTTGAGCGAAGTAGACGTGGTTCGCCACTATACAAGGTTGTCCCAGTGGAATTTTGGAGCGGATACCGGTATGTATCCCCTCGGTTCCTGCACCATGAAGTACAACCCAAAAACCAATGAGAAACAGGCGAATCTTCCGGGTTTCGCAAAAGCACATCCCTTCCTTTCGTCCGGTCTCTCACAGGGCGTGCTTAAGTTGATGTTTGATTTAAAAGGCTTTCTATCGGAAATCACAGGCATGGACGCGGTCACCTTACAGCCTGCCGCCGGTGCCCACGGCGAGTTTGCAGGCATGCTTTTAATTCATGCCTTTCATAAAAGCAAAGGTATGAAACGGACAAAAATCATCATTCCGGATACAGCACACGGTACCAACCCGGCCAGCGCAAGCCTATGCGGGTTTCGCTCCATCCCGTTGAAGTCAAACGAAGACGGCATCCTTTCACCGGAGGCGGTTTCTGAAATCATGGATGCGGAAACAGCCGGAATTATGGTGACCAACCCCAACACCCTCGGCCTCTTTGAAGATAACATCAGGGAAGTCACTGATATTGTCCATAAAAGAGGAGGACTGGTCTATTGTGACGGAGCCAACATGAATGCGGTGATGGGTATCGTTGATATGGGTGAGATCGGTATCGACGTGTTGCACCTGAATCTGCACAAAACCTTTTCAACCCCCCATGGCGGTGGTGGCCCGGGTTCCGGACCGGTCTGTGTGGGAAAGCACCTCGAACCTTTTCTACCGATTCCACGTGTGGTCCAAACAAACGGCAAATACAGTCTCTCTGAAGATTTTCCGGATTCGATCGGGAAAATACATGCCTTTTATGGAAATGTCGGTGTTATGATCAAGGCCTACAGTTATATCTTGAGCATGGGGCCTGAAAATTTGAAAAAGGCAAGCCAGCTAGCCGTCCTCAATGCCAATTATATCAAGGAAAAATTAAAAAAAATCTTCCACCTGCCCCATGACAAACCGTGCATGCACGAGTGCGTCTTTTCGGACAAATTCCAAAAAAATAACAAGATTACCACCCATGACATGGTCAAGCGCCTGATGGATTACGGATTTCATCCACCCACCATCTATTTCCCACTGGTCGTAAACGGTGCAATGATGATTGAACCGACTGAAACCGAATCAAAGGAGGATATTGACTTTTTCATTGAAGCACTGGCGGCCATTGCAGATGAAGCCCAAAATAATCCTGACCGGGTGAGGAACGCACCTCAAAAGTGCAAGGTCAGGCGACTCGATGAGACGGCAGCAGCCCGGCGGCCGTGTCTTTCAGGATGAATCAAAAAATAAAAACAGACCCGTGGTTTTGTATCGAGTTACCGGTTACAGAATATCATGAGGCATTGGCGATTCAGCATCGTCTCCTAAACGCAAGAATCAACCGGGTAATCGATAAGGAGATGGCCTTGTTATTGGAACACTTTCCGGTTTTTACCATCGGAAGACGCCGGGGGATGGAAAACTTGACCGTGTCAGCCGATTTTCTTAAAAAAGAAAATATCTCCGTTGTTCAGATAGAACGGGGTGGCGACATTACCTTTCATGGCCCCGGTCAAATCATCTGTTATCCGATTGTTCATTTGAGATCGATGCATTTGACTGTGGTCGATTTTGTAACCGCCCTTGAAGAAGTGATGATACAAACAGTTGCCGATTGGGGAATTGGGGCGGTGCGAAATCAAATGAATCGTGGTATCTGGATCAAGAACTGTAAATTGGGGAGTATCGGTATTGCGGTTCGCAGGGGAGTCAGTTTCCATGGTTTTGCGCTCAATGTCAATACCGCGCTGAAACCGTTTGATTGGATAAACCCCTGTGGATTGGCGGGCGTTAAAATGACCTCTATGAAACAGGTCCTTTCAAAACCGCCGGACCTGAATCGTGTATATAAAAATGTAAAGCGCCACCTGCAGGATGTCTTCGATATTGAACTTATAAAAAAAACCCTGGTGGACCTACCGTTCTCTTGAAATGACACCCAATCCAACATCAAAGGTCATCCTTAAAAAACCATCGTGGCTCAAACGACGTCTGCCCGGCGGGTCTGAACAAGAAGCGGTTCGAGCGCTGTTGAGCAAGGGCCGCCTCCACACCGTATGTCAGGAAGCCAAATGCCCCAATCTTTGGGAGTGCTTTTGCCAGAATACCGCCGCTTTCCTGATTATGGGTTCCCGTTGCACACGAAATTGCCGGTTTTGTGCTGTTTCGCACGGCCCGGTGTCAACCCCCGATAGCGAAGAACCGATCAGGGTTGCAGAGGCAGTGCAGCAAATGCAGCTCAGTTATGTAGTGATCACCTCGGTCACCCGGGATGATCTTTCAGATGGGGGGGCAGCATACTTTTCAACAACCATACATGAAATTCGAAAAAAAATACCCGATATTCTTGTGGAGGTATTGATTCCTGATTTTCAAGGAAATGAAACATCCATTCAGTCTATTGTTGATGCCCAACCCGACATATTGAACCATAATCTCGAAACCGTCCCACGGCTTTATAACTCGGTCCGGCCCCAAGCTGAATACCGCCGATCCCTGGAACTGTTAAAACAGGTGCATCTTTACGATCCCGCCCTTCCCACAAAATCAGGCCTCATGCTCGGCCTGGGGGAGAAATCCGAAGAAATCCAAAAAACGCTCAAGGATCTGCTTGATGTGGGCTGCCGCATCTTGACACTGGGTCAGTACCTTCAACCTTCCGCCCAACACCTTCCGATATCCCGTTTTATCCCACCTGAGGAATTTAATATTTGGCGAAAGAGAGCCCTTGAGATCGGTTTTTCTAAAGTAGCCAGCGGGCCTTTTATCCGAAGCTCCTATCATGCAAAAACACTTTTTCAGGCATTGTAACCGGTTTCACAATCTTTAGATAAACCTTTGCATGATCTGATCAACCATCTCATCGACATTATCCGGAGTTATGTCGAGCTTATGACAGGCTTTTTCTACTTTTTTCAGTCGAAATGGATTTTCCATGTCACTGATTCGTGAAAAAAGCCCCATCCGCCTTCCCACCTGATAGACGCATTGACGTTTGGGATCCATATCAAGAAATGTTCTGAGAATCGCTGTCATTTTGTCTTTGCCCTGTGGAAGCGTCCCTTCCACGTCTTCGAAGAGATTGAGGATATGATCACTTTTAACAACGCTGGTAATTCCGTTTAACTTTTCAATAAACATCAAAATCTCTTTTGCCATCATCAGGTCCGTGCACTTATCAAAACGGCCGGCTGTAAACTCCTCAAAAAGAGGCGTATTATTTGGAATCGCCAATGTGCGAAGCCGGATAAAGTCCGGATTGATCTGATTGAGTGCATCTGCTGTTTCCGTGGCATGAACCTGAGAAAGCTTTATCCCCCCCAACCCGGGCATCACATATTCAGAAAGCTCTATACCGGCCGCTTTCACCTTTAATCCTGCTTTAATATGAGTCGCTTTGGTCACTCCTTTTTTCACCATTTTTAAAACCGTGTCCGATGCCGATTCAAGGCCGATGTGGATTCTATTTAATCCGACATTTTTCATGGTTTTCAGATCCGAATTTTTTATTCTTACTATGGTGTGCGAACGGGCATATGAGGTGATTCTTTCGGCCCAGGGAAATGCTTTTTTCAGGTGCGTTAAAATCTCTATTAATTCTGTCGGTCGGATAATCAGACTGTTGGCATCCTGGATAAAAACCGATTTCATTCCATTGGCAGACCAGTGGAGCGCAGCGCTTAAGGCCTGCTGTTCTCCCGGATCGGAGATCTGAATTTCGTATGGGCTCCTGATTTTACGGATATCATCGGATTTACCGCCATTTTCTCTCAATAGACCGACATATCTCTTTACCATATCGATGTCGCGTTTAACATGCGCCACCGGCCGCGTGGAAAATTGCGCCCCTTTGTAGACCGGGCAGAAAGAACATCTATTCCAGGGACAATTGCGTGTCACACGGATAAGGAGGCTACCTGCTTCGCTGGGCGGCCGTATGGGACCCTGTTCAAATCCCCGGTAATCATCTCCTGTTTTCATTTGTCGTTCCATTTGGTGTGATTCCCCTATTCATAAAAGATTTTTTACTATCTTGAGTTGAGAATAAACATATCTGCAGATAAATCAAGGAAGAAGGTTTGGCGACAAATACCGGACAACCGGGTAAACCTTTGACAATCGAACCCTGTTTCGAATATAAATATCGCCATTTACCGAATTCGTGCTGCTTAAACCAATATGTTCAAGGAAAAACAAAAGATTGAAAAAAATAAGTGCATTCCTTTTCATTCCGCTGTTTTTATCATTTTCAGGTGCATCTTCGCTGTTTCTTGAGTTGAGCATCTATGTCAAAAAACCGGCAAGCCTAGACCACACCAAAAAAACGATGACTGTCTATCCCGGTCAGACTTTTCAAACCACTTTGATAAAACTGTATGAGATGAAAATTGTAAAAAACCCGTTTAAATTTAAGATGGTTGCTGTTTTTAAGGGTTATGATAAACGGATAAAAGCAGGTGAATACCTTCTTTCCGGCGCCATGCCGCCATCTGAAATATTGAAAGTGTTGATTAGGGGGAAAGGTCGGCTTTACCGATTGACAGTCCCTGAAGGGTATAATCTATATCAAATTGCAACTCTTGTGGCTGATTCAGGGTGGGGAACTAAAACTGCCTTTTTGAAAACAGCGCAAGACGTATCCAGAGCAAAAAGTGCGGGAATTGACGCAGACTCAATCGAGGGCTATCTTTTCCCGGACACCTATTATTTTCAGAAAGAGGCAACGGCGGAACAAATGATATCGACAATGATAAAACAGTTCTGGTCTGTATTTTCTCCCGAATGGACGGAACAGGCAAGAAAACTGGGGCTCTCTGTCCATGGAGTTGTGACCCTGGCATCCATCATCGAAAAGGAGACCGGTGCGCCTTTTGAACGACCGATTATCTCCTCTGTTTTTCACAACCGATTGAAAAAAAGGATGCGGTTCGAAAGTGATCCGACGGTTGTCTACGGTTTAAAGGACTTTGACGGCAATCTCACCCGAAAACATCTTTCCACCCTCACCCCTTACAACACCTATCAAATCAAGGGCCTGCCACCCGGCCCGATAGCCAATCCAGGTCGAAAGGCTTTGGAAGCCTCGCTATATCCCGAAGATACCGACTATTTATTCTTTGTTTCAAAAAGAGATCGGACACACCAGTTTTCAACCACCCTTAAAGATCACATCAGGGCTGTAAAGAAATATCAATTGAGAAAAAGGACCAAATGATTTTTACCCTTTAACATTCGGTTAGACATACCCATGGATATTGAAAAGCTTTCAGAAGAACAATTGGCCGGCCAGCGGCTCATGGTGGGATTCGAGGGCATAGAACTCAACAAAACCCTGATGTTTCTTATCGATACGATAAAAGTGGGAGGCCTCATTCTTTTTGTCCGAAATTTGTCAACCCCGGACCAAATAAGGCGGTTGTGCCGATCGGTTCAGGATTATGCCGAGGCGTGTGGCCAGCCCCATCTCTTTATTGCCATCGACCACGAAGGAGGAGAGGTGGTCAGGCTGAGAAAACCTTTCACCCATTTTCCGGGCAATTCGGCGATGCAGAGTGAAGCGGACGCAGTGCATTTTGCAACGGTTTCCGGCAAAGAGCTCAAGGGTGTGGCTGTTAACATGAATATGGCTCCTGTCCTGGATGTGGCCCCCAGACATATCAAGAGTGTAATCGAAAAGAGGGCCTTTGGGGCTGATCCGACATGGGTATCGCGCCTGGGAGTAAAAGTTATCGAAAATCTTCAGCAGCGAGGGATCATGGCGGTCGCAAAACACTTTCCGGGAATCGGCCGTACCACCGTCGATTCTCATTTTGAAATGCCGGCCATCGATGAGGATTTTTCCGTCCTGCAATCTGAGGACCTGGTCCCGTTTAAAGCGGCCATGCAGCACAACGTATCCGGAATCATGCTTTCCCACATACGATACATCAAAATCGATCCGGATTGGCCGGCGAGTTTGTCGATTCAGATTGCAAAGCACCTGCTCCGGGATCGGATGGGATTCGACAGGCTCGTCGTCACAGACGATTTAGACATGGAAGCGATTCAAAAACATTATACGATCAAGACCGTAATCACACGGATACTGTCGGCCGATATTGACCTTGCGCTGATATGCCACAGCAAACAGAAGATAGAAGAGGCATTTGAAGAGTTATTTAAAGCAATGTGCAGTTCCCGACATCTAAAATTGAAAGGAAAAGAATCGGTAAACCGAATAGCAAAACTCAAAAAAAAATATCTGATGCAAACTCACCCTGCGCCTTTAAATCAAAACCTCGGCAGCCTCGAGTAAACATCCTCTGTCATATCGGATTGATTTCCATCGATTAAATAATGGTAACCTGCGGCTGCAATCATGGCGGCATTATCCCCGCAAAGATCAAGGGAAGGGATATGGACTTGAAGGCCTTGAAGAGCCGCATCCTGTTCAACCCTTTCTCTTAACCGGCTGTTTGCCGCCACTCCCCCGACCAGTGCGAGATGATCACAACGCATTTCCTTGGCAGCCCGTATCACTTTATACGATAAAACATCCACAACTGATTCCTGGAATCCAGCCACAATATCCGGTATTTGATCCTCATATTTATTGCCGGTTTTCTGAACGTGGCGTTTGACCGCCGTCTTTAAACCGCTGAAGCTAAAATCAAATGTGGACTTGTCCAGAAAGGTTCGGGGGAAGACGATTCTTCCCGGATCGCCGGTTCGGGCCAGCCGATCGATCACAACGCCGCCGGGATATCCGAGTCCCAGCATTTTTGCCACTTTGTCAAACGCTTCTCCGGCAGCATCATCCCGCGTCTGCCCCATCTGCGTTATCTCGGTATAAGATCGAACATGGTAGATACTGGTATGCCCCCCAGATGCCAGAAGTGCCACAAACGGAAAGGGTGGTGGATTCGTTCCCAAAAAGAGAGAGTTGATGTGCCCTTCGAGGTGGTTGACACCCACCATAGGCAGATTAAGCGCAAAAGCAAAAGATTTTACAAAGGAAAACCCGACCAGCAATGACCCGGTCAGTCCGGGTCCTTGGGTGACGGCGATACCGCCAATTTCTCCATAGCGAACACCGGATGTTTTGAACGCCGCCTTTACCACCGGAACAATCGCTTCCATATGTTTTCTTGATGCGAGCTCAGGCACCACACCACCATAGCGATGATGCACGGCGATCTGAGATGCCACCTCAGAGGATAAGATCCTAGAACCGTTGACAACAAGCGCTGCCGCAGTTTCATCACACGAAGATTCAATACCTAGGACAATCATGGGTTAAAGGCGGTTTGTTGGCAGGTATTCCAGCCAGGGTTCAACTTTCAAGATCGACATCATCAACATGGATAAAAAACTGTTTTAAAAAAAGACCCTTTGCCCGGCAGAAACTTTTGATACTTTCAAAGTTTTCTGAATCTCTGTTTGTAAACGACACAAGCAAACCATTGATGTCATTTTTTTTGATAAAAGATGCAAGCTTCTCAACACCGCCGAGAATGGGGTACCCTTGAAGTTTTTTCCCAATTTTTAATGGATCGTCATCGATGAAGCCAATCGGCTTTACCTTCAGTTTCTCATTGTTTAATATTTCACGCAGGAGGATCTCACCACCGTGTCCGGCACCATAAATGAGAATTTTTTCGCCATCCAGATTTTTCCGTTTCATGGTATCGTGAAAAATCCGGAAAGAACCCCTGGTACCGAGAAGCAGACCGGTGATTAAAAACCAGTCAATAATAAAAATCCCTTTTGAGAAATCCTCAAAACGATAAATGAAGGTGACGGCGACAACGGACAGGAGCGTGGCCAGAAATGAGGCCTTAAGATATACAAAAACGTCGTTTGAGCTCATGTAGCGCCAGATACCTCTGTAGATGCCAAATATGAAAAATGCTATCATTTTGCAGGCGATGACAGCTGGGAGTGATTGAAGGAAAACTTTGAAATAGATCGGAAAAGATCTGGCATCGAATCGGAGACGGTAGGATAGATAGTAAGCAAATGCGATTAAGCCAAAATCGAGGATGACCAGCATGATCTGACGCTTGTAGGTAAGCTCAACAAGAATGGGGGTAAACCGTTTTTCTCGCAAAAGTGAAAATTCCTTTTCAGGATAAACCCGAAGCTGCGCGAGGTAAACCCCCATCAATAAGATCGACAGTGCGACCGGAATAATTACCACCGGTGAGGTCAGCGTATCACTTTGATTTACAAAAACAGCAGCCATACCAGAAACAGCGCCGGTTCCGCACAAAAACAGCACGGCACCTTTCTCGCCCATTCCCATCAGCACCAGCCGGTGCGAAGTATGGTCTTTTCCGCCCACAGAAGCCTTGCGGCCACTTAGAATCCGTATCAATGTGACCATAGAGGTATCCAGGATCGGAACCATCAGTATCATGACCGGTATCGCATATAGGGACAATGTATTGGGGGCTATTTTACCCGGATAGCTGAGGGTCAACAGGGAGAGTGTGAAGCCGATCAACAGACTGCCGCAGTCTCCCATGAATATCGAGGCCGGATGAAAATTATAGATGAGAAAGGCTGCCAAGGCGCCGGCGAGGATCATTGCCATAAGCGCGCCTTGGGGGACGATTCCCATATAAAGCCAGACAAAACACAAGGCGGCAATCAAGCCGACACCGGCACAAAGCCCGTCCATGTTGTCGAGAAGATTAAACGCATTGGTGATTCCCACTATCCAGACAATGGTAACCATTGTATCTAAGGTAAGAGATGTAAACCACTGCAGCCGAAAACCCAAAAGAGCAACTAGGGAAGCGACCAGTATCTGGCCTACCAATTTTGAATGCGGTTTGATATGAATAAAATCGTCCAACAATCCCAGTATAAAAAGAAAAGTAATCCCCAACCAGCTGACAGTCCCAATTGGAGGTAATTGCCTTTTTCCTGAAGTGAAGATGTCTTGTGATAGGAGGGCTGAAAAATCTGAAGCAAGCAAAAGAGGGATGGACATGCTCAAATATATCGCAATCCCTCCCAACAGTGCCGTTGGTTTTTTATGCCAGCGTTCCTTGGCCGGATGCGCTATCCATTCTTTCTTAATTACGATCCGACGGACAATGGGTGTAAATAAGAGGCATAGAAAAAAGGACAGCGCGGGAAATGTATAAACCATTTATTTTTGTTGATAAAATTTGGGTGGGTTTTTCAGATCCACTCTAATACGTCTAAGACACAATTGCGGATTTTAACGTGAACCGACACTTGAATTTAATGCTTCCTTTGTGCGAATCTTGTTTCCGATCATATGGCTAAACCCACTCAATTTTCGAATTGGTGGTTTTTCGCTCAATGATTTCTCCGACGACAAAGGCTTTCTCATTCATCGCGCCCAAACGTTCCAGAATATCCTGGACCCCATGCGCTGACGCCACGGCTACCAATCCGATGCCGGTGTTAAAAGTTCGCATCATTTCTGCATCCGATATCTTACCGGTCTGCTGGAGAAAATCAAAAATCGGAGGTACCTCCCAACTTCCACGATTTAATACAATGTTGCACGCTTTGGGTATAATACGGGCAATGTTATCAATCAAGCCGCCACCGGTAATATGGGAAAGGCCGAGGATCGAATTGCACTGTAAAATGCTGTGTATGATCTTTGAATAGATCTTGGTCGGTATCAAAAGCTCTTCGCCAATGGTTTTGCCCAGTTCCGGCACATGGGAATCAATTTCAAGTTTAAGAATCTCAAAACAGATTTTACGAACAAGAGAATAGCCATTGCTGTGAAGCCCGCTCGACGAAATGCCGATCAGCTTATCCCCAACACCGATCTCCGAACCATCCACGATTTTGCTGTTGTCAACGATACCGATGGCGAACCCCGCCAGATCATATTCATCTTGTTGGTAAAGTCCCGGCATTTCAGCGGTTTCACCACCGATGAGGGCACAGCCCGCTTTATTGCAACCATCGGCTATCCCTTTTATGATTTCAGTTGCAATTTCGGTTTCCAGTTTGCCCATTGAAAGGTAATCCAGAAAGAAAAGCGGTTTCGCGCCCTGGACGGCAATATCATTGATACACATGGCCACCAGATCAATTCCGATGGTATCATGTTTTTTCATCATGAACGCAATTTTCAGCTTGGTACCGACACCATCGGTGGAACTGACAAGAACCGGCCTTTCCATCCCTTCCACATTGAGAGAAAAAAGGCCGCCAAAGCCGCCAATATCACCCATTACGCCGGATCTGGGCGTCTGTTGTGCAATTTTTCTGATCGCAGAGATAAAGCGGTTGGCCTTGTCGATGTCGACACCTGACGCCGCATAGGTGAGAGATTCGGCCATTTGATGCGAAAACCCTTCCCTATTGAAAAATTTGAATCGAAACGGTTTACATATGCCCTGTTGCTTCCTGCAGCAAGTTTCGACCCATTCCGTCGGCCTTCATAGCGCCGATTCAAGAGATTGTAACAAACGAAAGGTTAAACAGGTTTGCTGCAAAAGTCAAAACAATTTTTTGACATTGGATCCATGGTATTGTAATGAATTACGCTTATACCTTCGCCGGGCTGGAAAAGGCCGGAGAGGTGGGAAGGAAAATAGACCTGTTCAATCAAAGGAGCGATTTTTATGAGAGAAATTAACATCGGTTTACTCGGTTGTGGTACCGTGGGTACCGGAGTCGCAAAAATACTTATCGAAAGCAAAGATCTTATCCAATCCCGAATCGGGGCAACCTTAAACCTGAAATATATCGCGGACATAGACCTGAAAACAAACCGGGGTATTGATTTTAAAGATATCAAACTTACGACGGACGCCTTTGAGCCAATAGGTGATCCTGACATTGATATTGTGGTTGAAATGATCGGAGGAGAGGAAATTGCCAAGAGCATCATTTTAAAAGCCATCGATCACGGGAAGCAGGTGGTTACGGCAAACAAGGCGCTTCTTGCCTGCCAGGGAAATTTACTCTTCAAGGCGGCTGCCGAAAAAGGAGTTGATCTCGCTTTTGAGGCAAGTGTGGGAGGCTGCATACCGATCATCAAATCGATACGTGAATCTTTGGTGGGGAACCGGATTGCGGCGATGGTTGGCATTTTAAATGGTACCTGTAATTACATCTTATCGAAAATTACAGCCGATGGCAGTCGTTTTGAAGACGCGCTCTCAGAAGCCCAGGCGAATGGGTATGCGGAGGCAGACCCGACCCTTGATGTGGAAGGCATTGATACGGCCCACAAACTAGCCATCCTTACCTCCCTTGCCTACGGCATGGAAATCAATTTTAAGGATATCTATATTGAAGGAATTTCCGGGATAACTTCGTTGGACATCGAATTTGCGAGGCAGTTCGGATACAACATCAAGCTTCTCGCGATCAGCAAAAATATGGGAAGCATGGTAGAGTCCAGGGTTCATCCGGCCATGATCTCATTTGACAATCCCCTGTCAAATGTCAAAGGTACGCTCAATGCAATCACCCTTACCGCTGATGCAGTGGGTAACATTCTCTTATATGGACACGGGGCCGGTATGATGCCGACCGCCAGTGCGGTGGTGGGCGACCTGGTGGATCTCGCACGCAACCTTTTAACAAACAGCACCGCCAGGATCCCCATCCTTTCATCTCCGATGAATCATATCCGAAATATTCCTTTGACACCGATTGAAAAGATCCGTACTCACTACTATTTTAGGTTTTCCGCCCTCGATCGCCCGGGCGTGCTCTCCAAAATTACCGGTATCCTGGGCAAATATGAGATCAGCATCAAATCAGTCCACCAGAAAGGACGGAAGACCAACAGTTCTGTGCCCCTTGTCATGCTTACCCATCTGGCCGAGGAGGCAGATGTCATAAAAGCGCTGTCGGAGATTTCCCTGCTTAATGTCGTCTCTGATGAACCGGTTTTGATCCGGATTGAGGATGAAAACAGGCAGGAATAAGTTTCACCAAGAGAGATCATATGCATATTATCTGTTCGGATTTGGAAGGCATTTTCACCCCGGAAATTTGGATAAATGTCGCTGAGCAAACAGGGATCGAGAAATTGAAGCTGACCACCCGTGACATATCAGATTATGATATTTTGATGAAAAAACGGCTTTCAATCCTTGATGAAAATGGAATTAAGTTAAAGGATATTACAAAAATTATTCAAAGCATGAAACCCCTTGACGGGGCAGTGGACTTTCTGAACTGGCTCCGGAAAAACATCCAGGTTATCATTGTAAGCGACACCTTTGTTGAATTTGCAGGTCCGTTGCTGGAAAAACTGGGCTGGCCCACTCTCTTTTGTCACTCCCTGTCAGTCGGGCCGGATGGGTCGATCACAGGATACAACCTTCGTCAGCAAGATGGAAAACAAAAAACCGCAATCTCCTTAAAACATCTTAACTACAGGGTCATCGGCATCGGGGATTCCTACAATGATATCAGCATGCTTATGGCAGCGGACAGCAGCATTCTTTTCCGGCCACCGGACAATATAAAACGTGAGTTCCCAAAACTGCCGGTTTCATATAATTATGACGAGCTTAAAAATATCATTCTCAAAATTATTGGAAACCGTGCCTGAGACGTCCATTGTTGAAAAATAGAACATTCAGCCGCGTCATTTATGGGGACACGGACAAAATGGGCTTCGCCTATAATGCCAACTATTTCCGATGGTTTGAAATCGGACGTACCGAATTGTTAAGGTCTTTCGGACTGACATATAAGGCCATTGAAACCAAAGGGCTATTTCTCCCTGTATCCGAGGCCTTCTGCAAATACATCGCACCCGTTATTTATGATGATATGCTGCAAATTGAAACCGCGCTCGACACCCACATCAAGGGCGGGATGAAGTTTGATTATACTATCTTCAGCGAGGACGGCAAAAAAATTCTGGCAAAAGGTTATACCAAACATGCCTGTGTGGACCGCAATGGCCGGGTAGTTCGCCCCCCGGAATTTTTAGTGAAATTAATCACAAGTCATGCTACACCCTCTTAATCTTCTTTTGGTTGGTCTTTTCATTTTCAAATCAGGGCTGAATGATGAAAATAGATATTGATAAATTTGACCGATGCAATGTTCTGGTGGTTGGCGATTTAATGATAGACGAATATATATGGGGGGAAGTCGATCGCATTTCCCCTGAAGCACCGGTTCCCATTGTTTTGGTAAAAAATGAGAATTTTACATTGGGCGGTTCCGGGAATGTGGTGCACAACCTGGTTGCACTGGGGGCAAATGTGTCGGCAATCGGCGTTATCGGGTTCGGCTTGAATGGAAAACGTCTGCTTAAAAAATTCGATGAACTCGGGGTGGATACCGAAGGGATCATCCAGGAACCCAACCGGTCGACTACCCAGAAGATTCGGATTATCGCAACCGGTCAACAGGTACTCAGAATCGACCGGGAGACCAGAGATCAAATATCCAACCAAACATTTGGGGCTGTTTCGGATTTTGTTGAAAAGATCATATCCAAAGTGGATGTGGTGCTGATTTCCGACTATGGCAAAGGTCTTCTCACCCCAGCGCTCGTCACCTGTTTGCTTGACATGGCCAAAAAGCACAAAAAAATGGCGATCGCTGATCCAAAAGGGCCCAACTTTTCAAAATATGCGGGGGTATCCTTGTTGACACCCAACAAGCAAGAGGCGGGGCTTGCGGCGGGTATTGAAATTATTGATCAGTCCGCCCTTTTTGAAGCAGGCAACCGGATCCTTGAGACCGTCGACATCGGTAAACTTTTGATCACATGTGGGAAGGAAGGCATGGTTCTTTTTGAAAGAGGCGAAAAGCCTTGCCAAATTCTGACGGAGGCACGCCAAGTCTACGATGTTTCCGGTGCCGGAGATACGGTCATCGCGGTTTTAGGGCTTTCGATTGCATCAAAGGCATCCCTCGAGGAGGGAATCTCCCTGGCCAATGCCGCTGCCGGGATCGTTGTCGGCAAGGTGGGAACCGCAACGGTTTCAAAAAAAGAACTGATCTCGGCCTTAAAACTATATCACGAAAGTCCCGCAGACAAATAAGCTGATAAGTTGCGGCCATGGGGTAAAAACATGCTGCCGATAATCCAACACCCCAAAGGGTTGACGTTCAAGGTCTTTGTTCAACCGAGATCTTCAAAAAATCAGATTCTAGGGCTCCACGGCGATGCGCTTAAAATCAAACTGACAGCCCCCCCTGTAAATGATGCGGCCAACAGGATGTGCATTCAATATCTCGCAAAATATCTCGAGGTGCCACGATCTTCTCTTTCAGTCATATCCGGCCACCACAGCCGGACCAAACAGATTCTTTATCACTGCGGCAACAAAGGGGTCTCTGAAAAAGCGTTAGATTATTTGAAACAATTGATCGATTCTCTCATCAATTCCCAAAAAATACCTTGACTATTTTTCCAAGCTGGATTATATTTATAGATTAAAAGTTATATTGCGGGGTAGAGCAGTCTGGT
>DCWS01000072.1:18138-19823 GCA_002328165.1 Desulfobacteraceae bacterium UBA2156
TAGAGCAGTCTGGTAGCTCGTCGGGCTCATAACCCGAAGGTCGTAGGTTCAAATCCTATCCCCGCTACCAATAATATCAAGGGTTTAGGAGAGCTTCTAGACCCTTTTTCTTTTACGTATCAGTCCTACCCCACAAGCTGATCCATTTTCAAAGCTTTTAAATCTCTTGATACAGAACGTCTTTCCTTGCCAATGAAATTTGATAAGAACTCGCTTTTTGAGATCGGGTAGATTGAAATTTTATAATTGTGTATAGAAATTATGCAAACCGTAACATATTAAAACCCATCGTTTGCGGTGACAATTGGGATTCTGGTACCAACGGAGAGGCTATTTGTCAGCCAAGAAATGTTCATGACCACATTGATCACAACGCATTCTGAAAACTCCATTTTTCTAACTTAATTGGATAAAAATCTAAAGAACAACCACCATTTTTTCTCAAAATTAGAAATACTCAAACGATGTACTAGTAGGGGCTGGGGACGCCATCTGGCTGCCTTTTCCAGCGCCGGTGTATCCAGAACCACAACTCCGGCTGCGCCAAAATTACTCTTTGTACGGCACTGGACTGAAGCTGCGTATTGATCAATAATTCCTTCTCCAGATCGTCCGGGTGAGCCTCCCAGGGAACTTCCTCAGTCACCACAAATTCGAATCGATCCGGACTTAGCTGGACCATGTATCCGGCCAAAACCGGTGCCCCGGTCTTTTTAACCACATAGGCGCCCGAACGAACCGACGATGCCGTGCGTCCCATCCAATCGATGAAGACCCCTTGCTTGCTTTTCATATTCTGGTCCAAGGCCATAGCCACCGCTTCGCCACGGCCGATACCGTCGAGTATCCGTTTCATGGAATCTTTGTGGGCAATTGTGCCTAAATTCAAAGCATTGCGGGTTTCGATAACAAAACGATTGATGGCCGGATTTTTAATGCGTTTGCCCACTACGGCAATTGGATAACCGCTCATCCCGATTTTGCCGCCCGTTAGATCCATCATACCGAAATGTCCGGCAATCAGGAGAGCTCCCTTTTTGCGGTTCATGACCTCCTTTAGAATCTCCTCGCCTTTCCATACCACGTTTTCACGCCAAAACGATTCCCCCATAAATGGGATGCGTAAATAGTTGATGATCACCCGCCCGCAATTTATCAGCGAGGTTTTGTAAATCTGCATTTTTTCTTTGCGGGACTTTTGATCCCCAAACACAATATCCAGATTGACCATGGCGATTTTGCATCGCAATCGAACACTGTAAAGCAACAGTCCGATACCGGTACCGACCCGGTAAGCCCACTTCCAAGACAGACTTTGAGCAAACCATAGCAGCAGCCTTACCATAACCCGCAGGCCATAGTGCCCCTTCACTGTCACTTTTAAAGAATGCTTTTGCGTGTAGGCCGTCACCTTATCCAGGGGTACCGGGTATGTGTCGAAACGCAAGTCATTATCTATTCGTTCATCATGAACCATTTGAAGCTATCCTCATGCTACGTTTCTTTATAAGTGGTATACCACCTTACCAGCCAGAAAATCGTCGAAACACTCGTTCTGGACTCAATTTTGGCACCCACAACCACCAGGGCGCGTCCCCAGTCGTTTAGGGATAAGAAGTTCTTTTTTGGAAGCGAACAAGCCGAAAAGTTCGTCTTGTATACGGCATTAAAATCAACCACGACAT
>DCWS01000026.1 GCA_002328165.1 Desulfobacteraceae bacterium UBA2156
ATTAGCAGTTCAGGGCACCTTGTCTTGGGGCAAACCTTCCTGGGAATTAAACAACCGGGGAATGAATTTGAAATTTTAGTGCATTTGGGAACGCTTGCCTGTATCCTGATTATTTTCTTTCAGGACATTAAATCTATCATACAGAGTATTTCGGATAGGAAAACACAGCGTTTTGTGCTGTTTTTATTTACTGGAACTCTCCCAGCGGTGCTCATAGGATTAGGGTTCAAAGATTTCCTGGGAGGATTGTTTGAAAATCCGAAAGCTGTCAGCGGAGCATTATTGTTTACAGGGATGGTCTTATTCACCTCAGTTTTTTCCAATGAGAAGGCAGGTAGCCGGACTTACTTGCAGGGCCTATTAATTGGATGTGCCCAGGCTGTCGCCATTATTCCCGGTATTTCTCGGTCCGGCATGACAATTTGTACGGGTCTGTTTCTGGGTTTGAGGCCACATGAAGCTGCCCGGATATCATTTTTGTTGGCCATTCCGGCAATCAGTGGTGCTGGTTTATTAACAGCCCTTGATATGCCAACAGGTTCAAGCTTGTCGATGGGTGCAGTACTGGGCGGTTTGCTCAGTTCTTTTATCGTCGGAGTTCTGGCGCTGAAATGGCTCCTTGGATGGCTTGAAAAAGGTCAACTTCATTGGTTTGGATTTTACTGTTTTATCTTTGGAACTCTAACACTGATATTTTAACCTATGAGTTTGACAGGAATCGATCTTGTTTTTGATCTTGAAGGGAATGCCAAAAGTATTTTCTTAATTTCTTATAGAAGTAAGATCCCCATCAGATGATTGGATTTTTTTTGTGAAAGATTAAACGAAGGCAATGCTGATATTTTTATCAATTCCAAGTTTATAACAAGCCCAAAGATACAATAATGAAGCACTGTTCGGACACCAATCAGAAATAGATATTGTTTCATTTTTACTCCTTAATTAATGGCATGCGATTACATACAGGCTGTGACGAAGTTTATGAAAGAAATCATGGACCGGTGGATAGTTAGCAAAAAAGACCACCCAGATCACCACTGCAGTCGCAACGAGGACAAGTCTAATCTGAACAAAATCATTCAGTGTTATCCCGAAAGTGCTTCTACTGTACTCATTAACTCAAATCGGTAAGCCACTGATTTGACCAGTGTGACTATACAAGGTTTGACCTTTAGCGGAATTAGATATAGTTCCTCCTTAGCGTTATGACTGTTTTTGACATTTTGTACCTCCGTCGGATTTTATATATTTAGTAAAGGACATCCCGGTTTTTCCGAGGGTCGTGCATTATCGCCCTCCTCGCGGATCGGAAGCCAGGCCGTAGCGGAGGGCTTTCATGAGAGCGGGAATGGATGAATGTCCCGCTTTAGGGCGCGGTGGACGTTTGACGATAACGACCCGGCACCCTGAATCCCGTGCCGCGGCGATTTTGGTCCCGACGCCGCCGGCATCGCCGCTATCCTTGGTAACCAGGACGCCGATATGATGCCGCATGATGAGCGAGGTATTCTCCATTATGGAAAACGGTCCATTTGCGCGCGTGATTTCGTCCAATTCCAGGCCCGCCCGGCTGCACGCTTCGATGGAGAAAGGATGATCAAGGACTCTGGCTACTAGCTTGACGCCATGCAGGCGCGCCTCCGCCACATAGGGGGATAGGTTCCGAACACCGATGGTCAAGAGCACAGGCCGTCCGAACAAGCAGGCCAGGGCGGCGGCATGGGTGTGATCGTCGGCCCAATGAATGGCGGAAACATCCGCTACAGCGCTCGGTCGATCAAAGGCCACATAGGGTGTTCCTATTCGCCGACAAACCGACCATGCAATGGCGCTAATCGCTGAGGCATAGGGATGCGTTGCATCGACCACTGCGCGTATCCCTTGATCATGAATCAGGTCCGAAAGCCCCTGGACATCGAGTTCCCCAATCCGCAGCTGGATCCCAGGACCCAGCCCGCCTCTGGGAGGAATCGAAGTTGCCATCGAAAGCAGAACCTCGAAGCCCTCTTTCGCAAGAGTCGCTGCGATGAGCGAAGCCTCAGTCGTTCCTCCAAGTAGCAAGATCATAACGCGTATCCCCGCGGTGTGACGAACCAACCTTGGACGCTTCTTGAATGGGTGTTGCCGATGATCACAATGCTTCGCATGTTGATCTCCAGCGATAACAGGTCCCCCAAAATTGTTAGCGCGATGTGTTCGTTCGGCATGCCGACGGATGTTCCCACCCCTGCAGGCGTTGTGGAAGGGCGGTGGCGAAGAAAAATCTCGACCGCATCCTCAAGATGGCGAATTCGCTTTTTAGAGCGCGGGTTGTACAGCGCTGTCACCAGGTCTGCAGCGGCGACCGCTTTCAGACGACATCGAATCATATCCCAGGAAACCAGCAGGTCGCTGAGGCTGATAACTGCATAGTCGAGCATTAATGGCGCGCCCATTACCGCCGCCGCGGCGTTGGCCGCGGATACGCCGGGAACGATTTCGATATCCAGTTCAGGCGCAATCCGCTGCGCTAGCTCGATGGCAAGACCGGCCATGCCGTAGACGCCCGGGTCGCCTGAAGACACCAGGGCGACGATTTCTCCAGCGTCAGCCCGTTCGATAGCAGCCCTGCATCGTTCTTCTTCCCGAGTCATGCCAGTTGCGATGGTCTCCTTGCCTGCGGTCAGGTCGGCGATATGTACCAGATAACGAGAATATCCGACCACAACCCGGCTTCGAGCGATCGCCATCTCGGCGCGGGGTGTTCGATCCGGAACACCTCCTGGGCCGATGCCGACTACAAACAGTTTTCCTGTGCAATGGCCACAGTCACGCTGTTTCGAATTGTTTTGGGAAGTATTAATGATGTTCTCCTTCCTGCCAACAGTGCGACGGGTTCGGCGACGGCAGGCAAATTAACCTCTTTCTGAGCCAGGGGTGTGGGGCTAAAATCTCGGGCGCAAGCCCGTATTTCATCCGAGGAGATTAGCCTCAACGGTATTCCCAGTTCCGCCGCTGCCTGTTTCAAGCCCGGTTCATCCGCTTTGATATCGGCGCTGGCAATGAAGCGGACCTCATCCGGTGCGATGCTTGCCTTGGCAAGCGCATAGTGGACTGCTTCGATAATCGATTGCGCGGCACAGCCGCGGCGGCATCCTACGCCGATAATGACCGTTCTGGCCGCGTCGGAAGTTGTGGTTATCACAGGTTCGGCTCCGAGGAGGTTTGCAATTGTCAACGAAAGGTCGTTGGCTCCGCCTTCGTGTCCGCTCAGCAGGCTGACAGCGAATCGCCCATTTACGTCCACCACGACGACCGGCGGATCCAACAGCTTGCTTCGGAGGCGAGGAGCGACAGCGCGCACCATCACGCCGCATGGACCGATGAAGATCATCCCGTCGGTCTTGGGGAACAGCTCGCCCACGAGGTCGGCGGTACGCGCGAAAGGCACGGCATTCTCGCAATCCTCCACGTCCTCGTGAAAGTGTAGCCTGCTTTTCGGTATGCTAGCCGCAAGCTTACGAGCTACCTTGGCACCGAGATTAGAGAGCGTAATTAAATCTGGCATATCACACATTCCCTTTACGATGACTATGCGCGAAGTCGGGGTCGTAAAGACGCGAGCGGGCCTCCCCCGCATTGCGGCGGACGACAAATAACGCGGTCTTTGTGATACCGGCCGAACTGACTTTCCCTGCAATATTGGCCAGTGTGCCCCGGATAATCCGCTCATCCGGCCACGAAGCGCGATACACCATGGCCACTGGGCAGTCTTCGCCATAATGCCTCGCCAGAGTTTGCGCATGAAGTCCGATCGCATGCGCTGACAGAAACAGGCACAGGGTAGCCCCGGTCCGAGCGAAGCGTTCGAGCGATTCCGACTCCGGCATCGGAGTCCGCCCGGGCGTGCGGGTCAGTACAATGCTCTGCGCGATCTCCGGAACCGTCAACTCCCAGCCAAGGGCCGCTGCCGCCGCCTGGAAGGCGCTCACACCGGGCACGACTTCGTAGTCGACTCCATGACGCTCCAACTCGCTGATCTGCTCGCCGATAGCACTGTAGATGGACGGATCACCCGTGTGAAGCCGCACCACATCCAGGTCTCTTGCGTTTGTATCGAGAATTATATTAATCACCTGCGGGAGAGAAAGTTTGGCGGAATCGTGCTTCTCGGCCGCGGTCGGCAATAGATCGATAATGGCCGGACTGACCAGCGAGCCTGTGTAGACGCATACGCGACACTGCCGCAACAGCCGCTCTGCCTTTCGGGTCAACAGGTCAGGATCGCCCGGTCCGGCGCCGACAAAAAAAACCGTCATTCAAGACACTCCGTTCCCATATTGGCTAGAATAATCGAAAGATAGCCGATTTGTTCACCACGTCCACGAAGCTTACGAAGGTCTGTTTCCACGTGTTCATCTGGCATTCCGATGTGTGAAGCAAACACGGCGGTTTCAATGGCTTGGCGCTCTTCGAGCAAGTCGAGCACCGCCTCTAGCCTCTTGCCGATCTTCATGATCACGACCGTTCCATTACGGCGCAAGGCATCGCGAACGCTAGTCAAATCGTCGGCGGTCGGGACGATGGTTACGGACTGTTTGCCCTCGCCAACCGCAAACTCGGTGACGGCAGCCACAGCGCTGAAAGCGGTGACGCCGGGGATGGTTACGATACGCGCCTCGGGTAGAGTATCCCGCAAGGCTCGCACAAGATAAATGTACGTAGAATAAAGAAATGTGTCGCCCAGGGTCGGGAAACAGGCATCCTCTCCTCGGGACAGTATCGACTCAACATAAGCGGCAGACGCGCCCCACCGCGCCATCAACTCGTCCCGCTTGGTTATCATTGGAAATACGACTTCATGTATTTCAGTTAGAGGATTGAGGTGCTTCTTAACAATGCGCAACGCCACACTGTCTGCTGACTCAGACGCCTTTGGTACAACAACATGACGGCACCGGGAAAGGAGTTGAACTCCCTTGACGGTGATCAGATCCGGATCTCCGGGACCGATTCCGATTCCATAAAGCGTTCCGAGCGTCATTGCAGAACCCCCGCTTTCAGGAGTAGCACGATCGTCCGAGTCGAGAGATCGATCTGTTGGAATTCCGCGACTGAAACACGACGAATCCGTTCGCCCTGCAAAGATAGATTTTCGCATACGACAAGGATTCGCTTGTTTCCCAAGGCATTCGCCAGGTCGGCAATCCAATGTTGTGAATGCCGATGCCCGGCGAGAATTGCAATACTGCCGGATGTTTTCAAGTCTTCTGGAGTGAGATCGGGAATTTCTTTGTGGGCGGAGACGATCCGGACGTCGATCCAATCAAGACCAAGCCGCGCGAAAGCCAACTGAACCGAACTGATGCCTGGAAGCGCTTCACAAACGTCTTTTCCGAACCGACGGAGAACGGGCCCGGCCAGGCTGCACAGACCCGGATCGCCGCTGACCAGAATTGCAATCTTGTCATGCTCGCGGTGTAAGGCGATGGATTCGAGCACGCTGTCGATATCAGAGCCAGCAGGAATCTGCTCTTGCGTTGGCGCCGCATATGTGTCGAGCAAATGGGGTGATCCCACCAAGACCGTAGCGCTGTCGATAGCGCGCCGCCCGGCTTCAGTCAAATAGTCCGGGGAACCGGGGCCACAGCCAACGATCGTCAGCTTTTGTAGTTGAGTTTCCGCCATAGTGAGAGGTCTCCATATGTCCCGAGCACGTCGCCTTCCATATTTACCAGAACAACCGAGATTTTGGATGCGTCGCTCATCTTTTCTTCCGCCGCTCGCGCGATAGCGGCGCTCAGCGCTTCGCCCAAGCGGTTTCGTTCGGCCTGATCCAGCGCGGCGAAAAGTCCTTCTGTGGTCGCGTGTTCGGCGGGATCAAGCGAGTGAAACGACCCGCCCATCCGGCGAATGGTTTCCATTGCAGGTTTTGAGCGCGAGGAGTGCGTGTCCCATTGTCCGTCAGCCAGTTTGGCGAGTTTCCCCGGATGTCCCCAGAGGAGCACTTGCTCGAACTGGTAACGAGGAAGGTTCTCCAGCAAGAAGCCCCATTCGTTGCCAACCTCGATTACCTGTTCGGCGGTCACAGTCAGGTGTTTGCGCGCCGAGCGTTCCCCGATATGTCCTGGCGTCAGCACCGGCGCTGTCACTCCCGCTGCTTTAGCGACGTCCAGTTCACAAACCAGCGAGCATTTCAACGCTTGGCAACTGAAAGGTCTGACCCGCCCCGTCGTGCCAAGAATCGAGAGTCCGTTCACAACGCCCAGCCGGGGATTATACGTTTTCCGGGCCATCTCGCGTCCGCCCGGAATGGAGATCGTGACTCGAACAGGTCGGCTCGTCAGCTCGCACAGCGCGTCTCGTACCATCTTCCTGGGGCCTGAGGTGATAGCCGGCTCTCCCGGTGGAACCGAAAGACCCTTCTTGGTCACAGTGCCAACCCCGCTGCCCGCGACGAAAACCACGTCCTTTCCGCCGCCCCATTCCACGAAAGCCTGGACAAGCGATCCGTTGGTGATATCCGGATCGTCGCCTGCGTCTTTGAGAACCGCCGCTTCGGCGCCATGGACCCTCTGCCGGACAAAAACGACCGGCAGCGAATGGCGCTCCCCGCCAGGGAAAGGGATCTCGACCTCTGTCGGCTGCTCCGTATCCCCGATAAGAGCCCGCAGCGCCGCCTTGGCCGCTGCTGCAGCGCAGGCTCCTGTCGTGTAGCCAAGTCGACCGTAGGACATGTCGTCACTCTGGACTTTAGTCGTATCGGAGAATGTTTCGGTAGGTTGACTTTTACTCATGTTTCTTGCCCCCTATTCCCAGCCACAGTTTCTCGGGAAGTAATGCGAGTATTTGGCGGCGTGCGGCCTGAACTGTCAGCGGCAATCCCTTGATGGGAAAGCCGTCGTAACGTCTCATATCGTGAAAGAGGCTCGATATATAGGGAAGCCGCAAACCGGCACGATCCAGTATTTCAGGTTCATTGAAAACTTTCGCGGTCGGCTCGCACATCAATACGTGCCCTCGCTCAAGCACGTAGATGCGATCTGCAAACAAGGGGAGCAGATCGATCGAGTGCGTGGCGAAGACCACCGTGATCCCTTGCTGCCGGTTCAGTCGATTCAGCAAATGCATCATATGTGTCTCGCCCGCAGGGTCCAGCCCGGCTGTCACTTCGTCAAGCAACAGAAGAGACGGTTTCATCGCCAACACACCGGCCAACGCAACCCGCTTTTGCTCGCCAAAACTCAGGTGGTGAATAGCCCTGCCTCGAAAATGCAGTCCCCCAACCGACTCCAAGGCGTCAGTAACGCGCTTTTCCACAGTCTCTGCAGACAGATCTTGATTGCGCGGGCCAAAGGCGACATCTTCATCTACCGTCGCGGCGAACAACTGATCAATGGGATTCTGCAAAAGGAGGCCGACACGCCCGTACAATTGTCTTGCGGGTATTTTGGTGACATCCAATCCATCAATCAGGACTGTGCCGCTTTGTGGTGGCAATAGACCCGCCAGTACTTTTATCAGGGTCGTTTTCCCGGAACCGTTCGACGCCAACAGCGCCACGAATTCGCCTTCTGTTGCGTGAAAATCGACATCCGCCAAGGCCTGGAGACCTCCCTCATAGCAATAGCACAGCCCCTGGCATTCCAAAAGTGGTTTGTGGTTGTTAGAAATCACCATAATTGCCCTTCAATGAGGAGAAAAACAAATGCAATTCCCACCCCGGCGCTGAATATGTCGAAACATGTCTTCCACGAAAGGCGGTCCATGCCGCCGAACCGATACTCGCCCGCATAACCGCGAGCGATCATCGCCTCGTGCGTCCTGAAACTCTGCTCCATGGAACGTACGATGACAGCGCCTATCAAGCCACTGGTGGACGACATAGAGTTTCGAAAACTTGAATAACCTAGACGGACCCGCTGGGCGGCCGCCATGTCAGTGGCCTCGTCGAGCAACACAAATATATAACGATACACCAGCATGGCGATCTCGACCCACACCTTAGGCATGTGACACCAGTGCAGCGTGTGGAAGATTTCGTGCGCCGGCGTTACGGAACTCAACAACAACAGCGTTCCAACTGCGCCCAGTACGCGGCTGCCTGTCAAGGTTCCTTGCGCTATTCCCTCGCGCGTGGCGGTCAGAACCCAGTCGCCTAGCGAAACGGAAAACACCGGGGTTTTACCGATTAGTAGCGCCTGCAATACCATAATAACGATAACAATTCCCAGCGAAGGCAGGAAACGGTGGAAAATTATTTTGCGAGGAATCCTCAAGGCGATCATCGTCGCTATGGACAATAGCCATGCCGACACAGGGAGAACCGGTCTCGTTGAACAAAGAATGGCGGCAAACAGAGCGATGGCCACCCCCATCTTCAACCGAACGTCCAAACGTTGCAAAACGTTGTCACGCCTGGCGAAGTAGTCAGAAAACAGATGGAATCCGCGACTCATGTTGCCGATGGACCTCGTTTTCTGGAAAACAGGGTTTTGAACGAGTACCCGGCCACGAAGCCGCCACAGGCCCCAGCCAGCAGAAATACGAACAAAAGTAAATCCCCCTGATCCGTATTGATGTAAGGATCGCGCGCCGAGCGTCCCGCCTCCTCGGCGTAATGCTCCACGACCGACTCGTCGACACCACCCCAGTCACCCTCCGTCATTTCGATAGCCAGCCACGCCCCCACCGCCAGTAAAGCCACGGCAACACATACAACAAAAGTCTTCCTCATGATGAGCCTCCCGACAGAAATTGCGTCTTCATCAACTCCGGTATACGAAAGTGGATGAAACGATATGCACCCGCAGACAGAATCCCTTCCAAAACTCCCAAGGGAAGTTGAGTGGGAACAAAGGCAAGGAGAATCGTTCCGAACATCGACCACAGTGATGCGTCCATGTGCAAAGCCGACGCGAGGATGAAGGACGTCGCCGCATACGTGGCCCAGTCGGATACCACGCCAGCCAGAAACGCCGCGACAAGAGCTGAAATTCCCATGCGCCGAGCCAACCAAAAAATTCCGTAGCCTAAAAACGCTCCCGCGACACCCATCGTGACAATGTCCGCGCCTAGAGTGGTCAAACCGCCATGCGCCAGGAACAAAGCCTGAAGGGTCAGCGCCACGCTGCTCAAAACCACGGTCGGCGCCGGTCCAACAAGGATGGCCGCCAAGCCCGTTCCGACCGGATGCGAACACGTTCCTGCAACCGGCACGGGAATCGGCATACAGGAGATGATGAAAACAGCCGCCCCGACAAGAGCCACGAAAGGCTTGTACTGGGGCGCCTTACGACTTTTAATTTTGATTTCACGTATTCCCCAATAGAGAAAAGGGGCGGCGATGACGAACCACAACCCGGCCCAATTGGCGGGCAGGATGCCCTCGGAGATGTGCATGGCCCACACCGGCGTAGAGGATACAATCAACAACAGGCTGGCCACAGAAAGCAGTCGAAGGAAGTGTCTTTGGCCAGAAAAACATACCATCATTGTTTTTCTCCTTTCTGTTTGTCGTGCTGCCCGGCAATTGTCCAGTCTTTGCCCTGAACTTCTCTCCAGCGAGCCGCATCATCGGGAAGCATTGCCACAAATTCGCACTGCCCATGAGGAACGGGATAGGCGTCTTCATCAGGGAGCTGAAGATTCCTTACGTCGCCAAGCGTTGTGGATTCCTCGATCCGTTTCTCCACCAACTGCACAAGGAGGGGGTCAAATCCAAGACTATTGCCGAGCACTAATTTGACGTGGGAATGGCGCTTGACCACCTTTTGCATCTTCACCGGGATGTCCAGCTTCATGTGCAGCCCCTCATTCAGAAAATAGGGCAGAAGAAGCACCTTGCGCGCACCCATCCGAACGCACTTTTCGAAGGTTTCCTCGAAGTGGGGTCCCAGACGCGACATGTTGCAGGTTTCCACGTTGGCATAACGCCCCTTTTTCTTAAGACCCTCGGCCACGCGCACCATGAAGCGGTCCGCCCCGGAAACACGGCTGCCGTGTCCAAGCAGAATGACCGCATCGAAGCGTTCCACGGACGGCCTCTCTGGTTTGACTTCCGGTTGCCCCCCGGCGGCCAGCGAGCAAAGCGCATGGACGACGCTCACTGCGGTAGGGCTGCCGCCACGTCGGCCGGCCAAAGCAATATGAGGAACGTCAAGTTCCAGTAGCTCCTTTTTGCTTTCTTCCACATGGACGAATCCGACCGGCGCTGCGATGACCAGAGCGGGAGACACGCTTTCCTCGATAATCAGACGGTTGAGTTCGAGGAGCGCCGTGGGGGCGTTGCCGAAAACGACGATCGCGCCATCAACCAAAGATTTGGCCTTGCGAACAGCCAGCAGGGAGCGCGGCAGATTCAGACGCGTCGCGTCGTGAGCCACACCGTCATCTGCAACATAACAATGAATATGGCTCGATTCGTAGCGATCACAGGCCCTGCGAAGACGGGCAAGGGAAAGCCCCGACCGGATCATATTGGAATCAACGTACAGCGGCCGCCCGGCCTTCAGGGCCTTGATTCCCGCGCTGATGGCGTCGGACGAAAAACGCACCGATTCCATGATCGAGAAATCTCCCGTAGTATGGATCATCCTGCGTACCACTTCCCATTGCGAGGCTGAAAAGTCGTGAGAAGGGGCTTCGCAATCGATGGTTTCGAAGGACAGGGCTTCAATCATCTGGCCGCTTCGGGGCGTCGCAAAAAGATCGTGAATTTTGGGCTTTCGGGTCATATGTCATTCTCCTCTTGTGAAACAGACCAATCCTTGACGGTCAATACCGGTTTCGAACCGTGGACACCGCTTTCCGGAAAATCCCTTTCGTCAGTGAAATCCGAGGGGAGACGCCTCCCCATCAATACGCTCCGGCCGATGATGATCAAGCAAGGCGGCTGGACGTCGGCAGTGGCTCCATCGAAGGCGATCGCATCTAGATCGTGATAGGACACCCGGCTTCCGGGCAGCGTGGCTCGCTCGACCAGCTTGTCGATGGTTTTGAACAATCTTAAATGATGCGGATCGTCTGTTTCCCCTCTGATCTCCCAGATGAGGTTCGCCAGATTCTTATTGATCCGCAATCGTGTCTCTGGTGCAACACATTGGGTTTTCAAAAACAATATATGCAAAGGAACTGTCTTCATGGGATATTGTGCCCTTCTATTGGCTTTTTCGCCGTGTGCAAAGAACCCTCGGAGCGAATCCGAACACACATATCAACGAATCGCTCCAATGCCGTGGCACAGCTCGCCAAATGAAGGTGTACGAAACTGGCCAAGATTCGGCTATTGCGCTGATAGAACCCTTCCGGCGCCTCCCTTACACCGTTTTGCAATCTTCTCCCGTATACCGCCGTCCAGCCGTCTTGTTTTGTCGGATCTGATAGGAGCTCACCGTAATGGAATTCATGGCCGCGAAGCCGGTCGCCGGCCTTTCCCCATAAGGTGTCCGCCTTCAGGGTGACCTCGACGTAACCAAGGCGTTTGCGGTGATCGAGCATCCGCGTTTCCGACGGGAGAATGCCGAGGAGCGGATACCGTTTTGCCTCGCGAGTCGTGACGGCTTGCGAGAGGTAGATGAGACCGCCGCACTCCGCATAAACGGGACGGCCGGACCGTGCAAACCGTCGAAGGCTGTCGATCATGCCTTCATTGGCGGCCAAGATTTCGGCGAACTCCTCTGGATAGCCTCCACCCAGATATAAGGCGTCGATGTCCTGTGGCAGAGACGACTCCCGCAAAGGGGAGAAAAAGGCGATGCGGCAGCCTCGCCGATCCAATTCGTCGAAAAGGTCCTGATAGTAAAAGTGGAAAGCCTCATCTCGTGCAACGGCAAGACAGATCGAGTGGTCCGGTGACGTGCCCCTGTGGGCGGGGAACGGCGATAGTGGACGGAACGGAGGAGCGGCATGAGCGATTCTCAGCACCTCGTCCAGATCAAGGTAACGCTCGGTTGCGATCGCAAATTCTTCCATGACAGCCGGTGAACAGTTCTGCGCTAGATCGGCCGTCACAAGTCCCAGATGACGACTGCGCAATTCGGGAATGCCCATCCGAGGAATCGCACCGACCAACATCGGTTGCCCCGAAGATGCCAGTGCCTCGGTCAGGATGGCCCGATGGCGCTCAGAACCGCAATGGTTGGCAATAACACCACAGATGAGCACCCCCTCTTCAAAATCCGCAAAACCGGCAACAATCGGCGCAATACTTCGGCCCATGCCGCGGACATTGACAACAAGGACTACAGACGCTTGGAGCCACTGGGCAATCTCGGCGGAACTGCCAGCCATGCCGGACGACTGGGCGCCGTCGAACAGACCCATCACGCCTTCGATAATGGCCAGATCTGCGTCCCGAGTTACCCGGCTGAACAACCGCTCCACAAAGTCACGCACGGCCATCCAGCCGTCGAGATTGTAGCACGGCCTTCCCGAGGCGGCGGCCAGCCATGTCGGGTCGAGATAGTCAGGTCCCACTTTGAAAGCTTGAACCTTCAGACCTCGTCGTCGCAGCGCAGACACCAACCCTAACGTCAGCGTCGTTTTGCCGCTGCTGCTCTGTGCACCCGCAATGAGGATTCGAGGTATTGTCCGCGTCATGTCAACGCTGCCTCCAGCAAGGTTCTGGTTCCGGACATAAGCAATACCGCCACCATGGTCGCTGCAAACATAAGCGTATTTGCCTTGCGGATCTCTTCTCGACCTAGGGGATCAATCGGATCGCCAAGCCAGGGTACGGGATCCGGTCGACCGTTTCGAATCTGTGGTCCGCCCAACTGGACTCCGAGTGCTCCCGCAAATGCCGCTTCAGGATAACCTGCGTTAGGACTTCTGTGTTTCCGTGCGTCCCGAAAACCGACACGCAACGCTCGGCTTGCTCGACCGCCCGACAAGAATGCGGCGAGCGAAATAAACAACACGCTGAGTCGGGCCGGAATATAGTTGGTTGCGTCATCGATTCGAGCGGAGGCCCAGCCGAATCGAAGGTAGCGTTTGTTCTTGTAACCGAAGATGGAGTCCAGCGTATTGACGGCTTTGTAAACCATCGCGCCCACTGGGCCGAAAAGAACGGCGAAGAACAAGGGGGCGAGGACCCCGTCGACTGTATTCTCCGCCACGCTTTCGACCGCTGCCTGGACGATTGCCGGCTCGTCGAGTTGTTCCGTGTCACGGCCGACCATACGTGCAACGGCATGACGAGCCTGTGGAAGATCGTCCGCTTCAAGCGTGTCCAACACGGCGCAGCTGTGGGCCGAAAGATCTTTGGCAGCCAATGTGGCATAGAGTATCCCGATCGCGACTAGGTCGCCCAGCAGTGGAAATACGTTCTGTGCGATCGTCAACAGGGCCCACGTCGTCAGACCGGTCCCCCCGATAACGATCCCGGCCACAACGATTCCGGCAAGGCGCTGGTTGCGCAACATGCCCCGCACCGGTCCTTCAAGCATCTGAGCAGTTCGGCCGATGATGCGTACCGGGTGAGGTACCCATCTGGGATCTCCAATGAGAAAATCCAGCGCCAGCGCAATCCAGATGTGTAGAATGAGACTATTCATTTCAGTAGCATCCTCCGATAGATTTGTCCCACATCCAGATTCGCCCGCACCACATCAGCCAGCCGATCCAAGGCCGGCTCGATGTCGAATACCGCCTGTATTTCTTCCAAGGCGGTCATACCGCGTCGCTTCCGAAGTTCGTTGATGAACCAGCGCCGGAAGGCGTCATTGTCATACAAGCCGTGTAGATAGGTGCCGAAGAAGCGGCCATCCTTGGAGGCGTAACCTATGGTCTCCCCGTCTTCGCGGACCACCTCTGGTCGCAACCCATCGCCGGTAGTCTGACCGTGGTGAATCTCGTAACCACGAAGCGCAAGGCCTGAGGAGGTGTGCCGGGCCTCGACGGCTTTGAGAGTCTTTTCCTCCCGGAGGACCGTTTCCACCGCCAACAACGAAAGACCCGGCTGCGCGATATCTGTGGATTCGATGCCGGCAGGATCGGCGACACTCGTTCCAAGCATTTGAAAGCCTCCGCACAGGCCGATAATGCTTGCATTTCCCTTCTTCGCGAGCTCAATGATGCGGGCGGCCAAGCCGCTTTCACGGAGGTAGTGGAGATCCCCCAGAACATTCTTGCTTCCAGGAAGAATGACGGCATCAGGCATGCCGAGTTGAGCGTCCTTGCGGACAATCCTCAGGCAAACGTCGGGTTCCATTTTCAGCGGATCGAAGTCAGTGAAATTAGAGATATGGGGGAGGTCTATCACCGCGACCTCCACCAGCCCGGCGTCTCCCCGTGCGGAGTCCTCCTTGAGGGCCTTGAAACTTACCGAATCTTCCTCAGGAAGGTCCAAGTCGAGGATATAGGGGATCACGCCAAAAGTGGGCAGGCCAGTATGCTGCTGAGTATAGCTGATAGCGTCGTCTAGTAGCTCCCGCTTCCCGCGGAAACGGTTGATGACGAAGCCTGCCACCATCGCGCGCTCCTTTTCGGAAAGAACCCCGATCGTTCCCACAAAGGATGCGAAAACGCCGCCGCGATCGATGTCTCCCACGAGCAGGACCGGTGCGTCAGCGTATGCGGCCATCGCCATGTTCACAATATCATGATGCTTGAGGTTGACTTCCCCCGGACTGCCCGCTCCTTCGATGACCATCGCATCCATCTCGGAGGCCAAAGAATCGTATACCCGTTTGACCGCTTTAAATGCTTGCGGTTTGTAATGGATGTAAGCATTCACATCCATGTTGCCCACCGGCTTCCCGAGCACGATCACCTGGGATCCGGTTTCCGAATTGGGTTTCAGCAACACGGGGTTCATACGCACATCCGGTTCGAGCAGGCAGGCTTGGGCCTGTACCACCTGGGCCCGCCCCATCTCGCCACCATCCCGTGTCACATAGGAGTTCAGCGACATGTTCTGGGCCTTGAATGGTGCGACCCGGTAACCATCCTGGAGCAAAATGCGGCAGAAAGCGGCGGCAAGGACGCTCTTTCCGGCATTGGAGGAAATCCCCTGAAACATGATCACTGGCACACGCGGCTTCACGCGAATCCCTGTCTTCTTCCGTGGGTGTGGATCGAGCAAAAGGGCCATGGCTTCCAGAAGCCGTTCGTTCTCCCCTACCGTGCGCACGGCTACCCGGAAATAGCGATCATCCAGCCCTTCATAGTTGTCGCACACGCGAATTGCGATCCGGCGGGCAAGCAGGTTGCTGCCCAATGCCGTAGCGTCGAGATTCGTCTTTTCGAAGCGAGCCAGCAAGTAGTTGGCCGCAGACGGGAAAACTACGATGGCGCCCAAGTCAACGAGACCGCGATGGAGTTGTTCACGAAGTCGTACAATCTCCTCACGTGTTTTGTCGGCATAGGCCTGGTCTTCGAGAACAGCGACACCGACGGCCTGGGCCAGGCTCCCCACGGACCAGGGCGGAAGGATTCCAGAGATACGCTTGACAATGGGCTCTGGAGCAAGCACGTATCCAAGGCGCAGACCTGGAATTGCATAGAACTTGGTCATGGACCTTAAAACGATGATGTTGGACCGTCCATGAGACGCAAGGCTTCGATATTCGTCCACAAAATCCGCAAAGGCCTCGTCCACGACAAAGAAAGTGGAAAGATGTCGGTCCGCGACGTTCAGCAGGGCGACCGGATCGAACATCGCACCGGACGGGTTGCTCGGCTGTCCAACGATCACCATCTCGCCACCGGACAATTTCGGCTCAATCTGACTCCAATCGACGGAAAACCCACTTTTGGCATCCAACGCGATGGTAGTGATGTTCAGCCGTGCTTGAGTAGCGGCAACAGTGTAATCTACGTAGCCCGGGACGGGAATCACCGCATGGGTGACAGCCAAAGCGCGGGGAAGGGCGTACAAGAGTTCTGTGGAACCATTCCCGCAAACTACCTTCTCCGCCGGAACAGAGAACGTGGAGGCAATGGCCTTGCGTAAGGCCAGGCAGTGCGGGTCCGGATAGTGCGCCACCACGCTGAGATGGCGGGAAATCACCTGGCGGAGACAGTCCGGAGGGCCCAGCGGGTTTATGCTCGCGCTGAAGTCGAGGATTTCCTCAGGCTTGCATCCTGCGCGATTCGCCAGGTTCCGAACATGTCCACCGTGTCCGAATTTCATAGGATCTTCCTTATCTCCTGAGGCCGCTGTCGCCCATACCGATTACGCACAAAAAAAATCCCAGGACACATGCTCTGGGTCCGAGGATTTCGTTTTTAATCCCACAGTTAAATGCAAAGCCCCCACATCCTCGAGGAACAAAGCAAGTAGATTGCTCTGAAAGCAGGTCTTCCGGCTTCCGGATCAGCCTACTCGCCGCGCTTTCCCATCCTCACGGACAGTGGCTTTATTGCGGTTTTCGTCCCCGGTTACGGCGGCGGGTCCGCGACGGAATTTCACCGTCTTCCCGATTAAGGCCCAAAGGCCACTTTCAGGATTCTAATACAGCACTCTGTCTGGCGGAAGTCAAGTAATTTTTTTCTTGGTGAACAAATAAAAAAAGCCGCTTTTGGGCCTTCGACCTAGGCGGCCATGAAGGTGAGGACTTCTTTGGACGCGTCATAACGATCGGGTTTTGTTTTGAGCTTAATTTTAACATCAATAATTTTCTTTTGAAGGTCAGCGAGGCCGTTATAGGGTTTGCCATAATCTTTCTGGACAAAATAATCACCTATCGCCTCAGCAACAATGTGTGGGGTGGCAGAAGATCCTTTTTCATCTTGTTTAAGAAGAGTTGCTAAATCCTGCAAAAACCGATTACCATAGGGATCCAGGCAAAACACTTTTCAGGGGTGTCTGCGGTTATTAAGTATATTTTCAGCTAAATTAGAGAAGAGTCTCATTTACGTTGAAAAACCACTGTGAAATATGATCTATTTTCTATTTCTATTAACTGATTCGCTCCGAGCCGGACACACGTTATGGATGCTACAGGTCTTCATTTAGTTGAAAAAGGATGAAAGCATGAAGGGGGAGAAACGTCACTACGGCTGGATCGTCATTTTTACCGGACTTTTGGCAACGATCGCCGCCCATGGATTCGGCCGAATGTCTTATACCATCATCCTTCCAGCCATGAAAGATGGGCTCAACTTTAACTACACCCAATTGGGTTTTTTGGGCACAGGAAATTTTATTGGTTATTTGACCATGGCGATCATCGGGGGAGTTCTGGCCGCCGGGTTTGGAACACGCATCGTCATCTCCCTTGCCCTGGTACTCATGGGTATAACCATGTTTTTAACCGGTTTATCGAAATCATTTGGCTTTGCATTCCTCATGCGTCTGTTGACCGGCCTTGGCAATGGGGCCTGTTTTGTTCCGGCCATGGCCTTGGGTTCAGCCTGGTTTGCTGCGAAAAGACGAGGTTTCGCCACCGGTATTGTCTCATCCGGCATCGGAATCGGTACACTGATATCCGGTTTAGTGGTTCCACCGATACTCACCGCATTCGGTCAAAATGGTTGGCGCGTTTCCTGGTATATCCTAGGAGGTGCCGTGCTTGTCGTCTCTGGAATTGTTTATACATTTGTGCGCAGTCGCCCGGAGGAAAAAGGTTTGCGACCGGTGGGCGCAGAAGAAACGAAAATCGAACCGGCTGCTTCTTCAGATACCAAAAAGGTGTCATCTCTTCAGTGGCCCAGAGTGATAAAAATGGGCTCGATGTGGTACTTAGGTGTTATCTATTTCTTCTACGGCCTCTCCTACATTATTTACATGGTGTTTTTTGCCGCTTATCTGGTCAAAGATATCGGTTTTACCCAGAAAGCAGCCGGTGAGTTATGGGCTCTGGTTGGCGGGTTGAGCATTTTTTGTGGAGTGATCTGGGGCTGCATATCCGACCAGCTCGGAAGAAGCAAAGGAGCGGCTTTGGCTTACCTTTTCCTCGGGCTCTCATACATCATCTATGCCTTGATCAAGGTTAAATTCGGTATTTATCTATCAGCCGTTATATTCGGACTAACAGCCTGGAGCATCCCGACAATTATGGCGGCCGCCGCAGGTGATTTCGTGGGACCGCGGCTGGCACCAGCCGGACTGGGATTCATCACCCTGTTTTTCGGCGTCGGCCAGGCCGTTGGTCCGGCGTTGGGAGGCTTTTTGGCGGATATGAGCCATTCGTTTAGCATCCCCTTTCTGACTGCCGGCGGCATCTCGCTAATCGGAATGATATTATCTTTTTTTCTCAAAAAACCAAACTAGCGCGTCTGCTCTGAATTGCAATATATAACCTTTATAATCACGATAATCATCATAAAAAACCATTTTAAACGATTTTAACTCAACTATCCCGATTGAACGGTTATACTGTGATTTAATCGAACCAAACCCGCCTTTAAAAGGGAATTTTTTTATCCACTATCTTTGCTATAGGGACATTTAACCAGATTTGAGTTGAAATATCTGGGATCACCGGTCACCTCTTCATCGACCCACCAGGGTTTTTCATAATGCTGGCCTTCGGTTTCCAGCTCCACTTCGGCGATGACGAGCCCCTGGTTTTCCCCGAAAAACTCGTCTACTTCCCAAACAAGTCTGTGACACTCAATCTCATATCTTTTCTTTTCAATAAGTGGCTTTTCACAAAGTGTTTCCAGCATCGATTCGGCCTCTATAAAAGGAATTTCATATTCGTATTCGATCCGTGATGCCCCTTTTGTCATTCCCTTAACCGTTAAAAATCCCTTTTTATCGACCGTACGCACCCTCACCACTCTTTCTTTGGCGCAGCTGAGGTATCCCTGTCGGTATCTTTTACCCGTCGCCAAAGATCGCCAAGAATTGTTTTTGACAAGAAATTTTCGTTCTATTTCCTTACCCGCCTGTGGCAATCCTTTTTTTAAACCGTTTTGAGCCATGTTAAATCCTACAACTTATCCAATAGATCACAAAAAAGCCGGACACCAAAACCGGTTCCGCCAGCACCGCAATACTCGGTTTCGTTTTTAATAAAGGCGGGTCCTGCAATATCAATATGAGCCCACCGTGAATCCCCTGCAAATTCGGATAAAAACAGGGCGGCGGTGATCGCCCCGCCCCATTGCGTGCTACTGATATTCCGAATATCGGCAAAATCACTTTTGAGAAACTCTTTATAATCATCCAGAAGGGGCATCTGCCAGCAACGTTCATGAGTCTTTTCTCCGGATCGGACAATATCTTTTGCCAGCTTATCATCTGTAGAGAATACGCCGGCAATTTTGTCGCCCAATGCAACAATGCATGCGCCGGTCAGCGTGGCCACATCTATAAGGGTGTCAGGCTGATATTTTTTTATGGTATAGGATATGGCATCGATCAGTATCAACCTTCCCTCCGCGTCTGTGTTGCCGATTTCGACGGTTTTGCCGTCAAAACTCCTTACGATATCTCCGGGACGTGTTGCGGTTCCGGACGGCATGTTCTCAACCACCGGAATGGCGCCGATGACTCTCATCTTGGGTTTTAGCTTTGCCAATGCGATAAGCGTTGCCGCTACAGCTGCCGCACCGGACATGTCACTTTTCATATCATCCATTGATGCAGCAGGTTTGAGGCTGATTCCACCGGAATCAAAGGTCACACCCTTGCCGATAAGTGCGACCGTTTTTTTTGCGCCTTTTGGTGCATATTCAATCACAACCATTCCCGACTGGCTTTGACTCCCGGCACCCACGGCCAGCAGAGCACCAAATTTTTGCCGCTTCAGTCTTTTCTCATCCAGTAAACTGACCTTAAGATTCTCTTTTCTGGCTCGTGCCGTGATGGACCGAATAAATTGTTCAGGTCTTTTGTCATTTGATGGCATCGAAACCCACTCCCTGGCAAGGAGTGTCCCTTCACAAACAGCCACCGTCCTTAGCAGCAATTGGCGAAACGCTTTAACGACATCGGGTTTTACCAGAAAATCAATTTTTTTCAGTTGTTTGTGTTTCTTTTCTTTTTTATATTTATCAAACAGGTGGTTACCGAGGAACGCCCCTTCCAGCAAAGCCTCAAGAAGCATCGTCATCTTTTTTTTCGTTTTTCTTTCCGAAGGGACGACAACCAAGATTTCTGAGAGGTTCATTTTGATACTTTTCTTTACTGCCCTCCCCCCAAATCGGCGAAGTGCTTCGGAATCGATTTTTTTATATTTTCCAATTCCCAGGAAAATCATTCTCATTGCTTTGATTTTAAGGTGATTGTAAAGCGTCAATTCATCCCCTTTTTCACCTTTGAACTCTTTTATTTTTTTGGCGGTCTTTACGGCTAAAGATATCGCTTCGATGTCATGGATATCCCTGTCCTCACAAACCGGAATTACCAATGTCTCTACTTTGGTTTTTGTCGGGTCAATCGATTTAAGATATAGCACTCTTTTTCTCCTTCCCGATAAACGACAGATTTGGCCATCGAAAATCGTTTCCATGTTGTCTCGGTTTCATTTCTTTTCACACGCTCCTCTATACAAAACATCAGCAAAAATCAGGGGATACGCTCGCTGTCTCTAGATCGGTATTCCCATTGGCCAGCTGTTTTAGATGGGTAATTGTTTTCCACGAGAAGTCCTCTCTCTGGCAAGGAAATATGGCATTGTTCGTGAATATCGGATCAGATTCAAGGTCATAACGGGAGGATAAAACGGCCCTTTGCCAAAGTTCGGTTTGAGGGATCGGGGAATAATTGGCGAGAACAGGCAACAGGCCACTTTCATTTACAATTTTGATCGACTCCTCAATCGATTCGATTCTCTGACCCGGGAGTCCTACCAACAGATATGCACCGATTTGATGCTTTTGGAAACCGGCTTCGATCAGGCAGGACACCGTCTGCTTGAACTCATTTGCCGTTACCTTTTTATCAAATTCTTTTCTTCCTTCAAATTCCGTGGTCTCGAGCCCCAGACGGAGCGTTTTAAACCCGGCCCTTGACATCAGGCCGGCGGTTTTTTTTGAAATCTCGCGGATGTGGACTGCATTTGGGGTGTGAAAGCGGACCTTTAACCCGCATTTTATTATCCCTTCGAATATTAGGACAGCCGATCTTTCTGCATCAACAAGAAGTGCGTCATCATAAAAAACAAAATCTTTTACGCCATATTTTTTATGCCAATATGTTATTTCTTCGACAACCAGATCAGGCGTGCGAAGATCTTGGTTAGGGTTTAATAGATGAGAGGCACAGTATGCACAGGAAAATGGGCACCCCTTTGAAGTGATAATGGGTATATAAGCAATTTTTCTTTGAAGATGAAATGCAGGATAAGGATAGGTATTGATATCATCTGGGGTAAACCCGTTGGAATCAACGCCCGGTCTTGATGAAAAACCTGTATATTCTTCAGCTAGCTGCAGTATACATTTTTCTCCGGAACCGCAGACCACTTTATCTGCTCGGGAAAAACGCAAGGCGTGATCAAAGCATAAAGATGCGTAGATTCCACCCAGAACAACCGGTGTGTTCGGAAAAATCTCCTTTATCCATCCGATCGTTTCCCGTACACCCGGCGACCAGTAAGTCATAAACGAAGTGATAAGAACAAGGTCTACTCTTGATATTGCGAGAAGTTCTTCCCGGAACCATTCCGGCTTGATCCCGTACCTGCAAAAGTTGCGCGATACATCTTCTAGCCCCTCAGGCTTTGGAATTTGGGTTTTTAAATACGGCCCACGGCCATATCTGGCATGCGGGTCGGTTTGTGGTCCTTTGGGGTGAAACCTATCGAGACAGTCGATATAAGATACGGTAAAACCATGGCAATCGAGTATTGAGGCAAGTGTTAGAAGGCCCACAGGCTTGGCCCAAAAATCGTATGCCGCAAAGTCATGTATCCATGGATTGACAAGAAGAATATGTGGGCTATCGGGTTTCACATTCAAGATAGGGCCGGTTTGAGACGGCAGCATCAACCTGGATCAAAGCGATAATTTTTTTGTCAGGTTCTGTGAGCAAATGGTTTATTTTCAGGGAATAGCTTTTTAATATCGTGTTCGGTCGCCTTACAAATTCCCCTTTCGGTAATAAAACCGGTTATAAATCTGGCGGGTGTTACATCAAAAGCAAAGTTTGCGACCGGGCTATTTGCTGGTGGAATCAGCACTCGCCTTATGATCCCCTCATCTTCTCCCTGCACATACCGGATTTCATCGGCATCTCTTTTTTCTATCGGTATCTCAACCAGCCCATCCCTCAGTTCCCAATCAAAAGTAGAAGATGGAAGGGCGACATAAAAGGGTATATTGTTGTCCCTGGCCGCCAGAGCCTTGAGATAGGTGCCGATCTTGTTTGCAACATCCCCGGTACAGGTGGTCCTGTCTGACCCCACAATGACCATATCGACCATGCGGTGTTGCATGAGGTGGCCACCGGCGTTATCGGTTATTACCGTGTGCTTAACTCCACATTCTCCCAGTTCCCAGGCGGTTAGCCTTGCTCCCTGGTTCAATGGTCTTGTTTCATCCACCCATACATGGATATCGATTCCATTTTCCACGGCCGCATAGATTGGAGCAGTAGCTGTTCCATACTTGCCGCATGCAAGCCACCCGGCATTACAGTGCGTTAGTATATTTACTGTTTTGCCGTTTTTTTGTTCGCTGATTTTTTTTATCAGCTCCATGCCGTGCTCACCAATTTTCCAACACTTTTTTGCCTCAGCTTCAGCTATCTTTTCGGCTGCCTGTCGTGCCCTCTCACGCCTTGTCGAACTGTTTTTCTCCTCTGACAGTTCAGCGAATACTCGATTTACTCCCCAGGCCAGGTTAACAGCTGTCGGCCGGGCTGATTTTATTCTATCACATGCGGTTGTCAGATCACTGTCTGAAATACTATCGTTTTTCAGATTTAAAACAGCCAGATATACACCAAATGCCCCGGTCACCCCGATGAGCGGTGCCCCCCGGACGAGCATCTTCTTTATGGCCATGATGATATCATCCACCGTTTTTAGGTCCACGATCACAAATTCGTGGGGAAGGCGTCTCTGATCGATGACTTTTACCACATCCAGATTCTGATCCAGCCAGATCGGTTGTAAGTTCTGTCCAACACTCGTCATGATAGATCACTTTTCCTAAAACGCTTGTTATTTGGTCGTAAGGCTTTTCTTTAAAAGCGCTTTCTCCGTTCCTTCAGACACCAGTGAAAGGGCAGCACGACCTTTCCCTTGACATAAAGCGCCTTTAATTTATGAACTCAATAATCAGAGGCAAATGCCGAGTGTTTGGGTAATGCCCTTTCGGTATCCCAAATTCATATGCCCGGCAGTTATAACAAAAATGAGCATCAAACGCAAGCAGATCCGATAACCGGAAATCCAACACCGTTATCGACTGCTGACAAATGCACAATTCACCCGCCAAACCCATCGCTATCCATGGGGAATGCAAGGGGTGAGAAGAATTTGAATGCAAGAATCCATAACGGGGATAAAGTTAATCATTGACGACTTTGGAACCGATTATTCAAGTTTGAGTTACCTGCATCGTTTTCCGATACAAAACTTAAAGATCGACAGGATATTTGTCGTCACCATGTTAGAGAGCACGGAAAGCATGGAGATCGGGCAGTTGCCGGGCTTGCCCATAACTTGGGGATAGAAATTATTGCAGAGGGTAAGGGAATTCAGGATAGAGAGGGCGTATCCTGCTAAAACCCCCCTCTTTTTTATACCTTTTAATTACCGTGCTGCCAGTGTGGGGATGATCTTCAGGGATCGCCCATCTGTGGACATCGCCACCGCTCCATCACCGCTGGTTCGAAATATCCGGTACCCCCGCTTCTTATATCGCTTCAATGTGTGCGGATGTGGAAAATATTCACTGTTTTGCCATCCTGAAGAAATAATGACAACCTCCGGCTGTACACTGTCTAGAAAACGGTCGGTACTCGAGGTCCGACTCCCATGGTGAGGTGCAATCAGGACACGGCTTTTTAGTTCATCTCCCGAAATTTCAACAAGTTCTCTCTCTGCCCGGGCCATGATATCTCCCGGAAACAAAAATGTCTGTGACCCAAAACGGACCTTTAAAACCAGTGAATTATTGTTATAATTTCGCCATTTTTCTGTTTTTTTTCTGTTTATAAAATCGCTTGGCGGATAAAGGATTTTAAATTGAACCCCATTGATATGTTGTGTTTGCAATAGCGGTTTAAATCGAGTGAGTTGGATGTCTTTTTTTTCAATAATTTTTCTGAACTTGTGGTAATTCAAAACCGATGAGGATTCTCCGGTGCTCCACACATTTTTTACATTAAAATACCTAGCGATATACAAAAGACCGTTCATGTGATCGCTGTTTGGATGCGAGAGGACCAGGGTGTCAACGGTTTTGATCTTTTTTCGCCATAAAAATGGCGCAATTATATTTGCGCCGACATCGAAAGCCGTCGGATCCGAAAAACCACCGCCGTCGACAAGGAGGTTATACCCACCCGGCAATTCGAGGAGAGCCGCACTCCCTTGACCCACATCAATTATGGTCACCCTGAAATCACGATGCCAAAACCGGTGGTTTAACCAGTAAAAGACATCAACGCCGCCTGCAACGATAACAATCACTACCGCCGCTTGTGCCAGCCGTTTCTTCGACATAAATTTTTTCCACCATCCAAAGCCTGAAGGCGCATTTTGATCTTTTATGTTTAAAATCGCCCAGAAAACGAGATAAAAACATGTTATCTCAAAAAAGGAAGGCGTTACGGTTTTGACGGCCGCAAAAGGCAATTTTGAAAAAACAGTTATAATGTTCAAAGCAACGGACAGAATCGCCGCACTCATATTTAATAAAATTGAAGCGCCTGTGACGCTCAAGGGGCTTAAAACAACCGAAACCAATCCAAGCGGAATAACCATAAAACCCACCATCGGAATGATCAATAAATTGACCAAAAGTCCAACAGTCGAAACCTGATTGAAGTATAACATCATCAGGGGAAAGGTGCCGATGATGGCAAAAAATGAAACCAACATAAAGGTGAAGAATTTATTTCGAATGGAAAGCCTTTTTTTTAAGGTGGAATTTTTCTTTTGCAAACGAAAATTCTTTGTTTGAGATAGGCCGTATACAATGGAAAGAACAGCTGAAAAAGAGAGCTGGAAGGAAATTGAAAAAAGAGCCGGTGGATGAAGGATAAGGATCAACATCGCCGCCAATGCAAGCGTATTCATCAGATCATGTTCTCTTTCGAACAGAAACGTTAGGAGAAAAAGAGAAACCATGATCACAGCTCTCTGGGTGGAGGGAGACATCCCCGAAAGCAATCCGTAGGCAACTACCGGAAAAGATGATAAAATTGCAGCCCCCTTTCTTGTCCACCCATTCCAGAGCAACGGTTTAACATAGGAAAGGACCCGGGAAAAAAGAAGGAATGCGGTAGAGGCCACGATTCCGATATGAAGCCCGGAAATCGCTAGAATATGTCCTACACCAGCCCGATGAAACGCCTCCCTTAAATTCTGGGGAATATCATTCCGGTCCCCGAGAATCAGTGCTTTTAATATTCCTTTTGTTCCTTTTTTTCTCCTCACAACATGTGACTGTTCAATAAAGGATGAGATATGATGGCGAACATTCTTCACCATCCGATTGATCCCTTTATCCGTTCGATTTTCTATCTTTACCGGCTGGTTTTTCGAAACATATGATGTTCCCCAAATCCCCTTGTACGCCATATATCTTCTGTAGTTAAACCCTCCAGGATTGGAAAAATTTCTGATCATCCGGATCGTTCCGGTCAGTGAGATCCTGTCTCCCGCATCTATCTTGAGATGTTTTTTACGCATGGTAACCAGAATCTTTCCCAAAACAGGAAACGGTTTGCTTTTTTTCATGCTGTCTTCTTCAAGGGTCTCGATTTTGACTATAAATTTGGTTCGCTTACCAGTTCTGACAGGCGTCGTGTCGACAAAACCCACAATTTTCCATTGATGATTATCTAAAAAATGAGTGATATGCCGGGAGGGGAATCGGGGCGCAGCCCAGGGTTGTATGGAAAGATATCCCAGAAAAAGAAAAAAGATAAGCGGGAATAAGATGGCTGTGTGGCGCTGTCTGATTCTGCCGATGGTCAAGCCTAGACAAACAGCAACAACAACATAGGTTAAAATTCTGTAACCTGGGAACCAAAAACCAAAAAAAATGCCGGCTATCAGGCATATCAGGAGCGGAATCAGGGGGCGGGAATATGGGTGGACCGACGGCGGTTTCCAGGTCGCCAGTAAAGACTGCATTGTCATCTCATAGTTGATAATGCTTCAGGGTTTTATAAAAAAGGGTGGCCTAGGGATCCACCCTTTTGATGGCGGCACCCAGTTGGGCAAATTTTTTTTCCATCATCTCATATCCCCGATCAAGATGATAGACCCGGCTGACCGTCGTCTGCCCATGAGCAACAAGGCCGGCCAGGATGAGTGAGGCACTCGCCCTCAGATCGGTGGCCATCACCGGTGCACCGGACAAATTCGGTACCCCTTTTACCATCGCCGTATTACCGGATACGATAATATCAGCTCCCATGCGTTTGAGTTCACTGACATGGATAAAGCGGTTCTCAAATATCGTTTCAGATATCATACTTAGGCCGTCGGCCACTGACATCAAAACCATGAATTGGGCCTGCATGTCTGTTGGGAAACCCGGATACGGCAAGGTCTTTATGTCGACACTCGCGATGCTGTTTTGCCCCTGGACCCTTACGCTGTTGCCTTTGATTTTTACCCCAAGGCCGGTAAGCCTCAACTTGTGAATGGCCGCTTCCAGGTGATCCGGTTCACAATTCAATATCTTCACATCCCCGCGGGTTAAGGCCGCTGCAACCATGAAGGTGCCTGCTTCAATCCGGTCGGGTATGATTCGAAGAGACACCGGATGAAGTGAAGAAACGCCTTCTATGGCAATTGTTGTCCCCCCGACACCTTGAATTCTTGCTCCCATCTGGTTCAAAGCATCTGCAAGGGCTACAACCTCAGGCTCACAAGCTGCATTGCGTATTTTTGTGACGCCTTCAGCCAAAGTAGCTGCCATCATGAGATTTTCTGTTCCGGTAACAGTCGGGATGTCCAAATAAATTTCACTTCCTTTTAGGCCATCGGTAGTCGCTTCCACGTATCCGTGCTTTAGCTCAATGGACGCGCCCATCCGCGAAAGCCCCTTGAGATGCAAGTTGATCGGACGCGCCCCAATCGAACACCCTCCAGGCAATGACACCCTGGCCTTTTTAAGCCTCGCCAGGAGGGGGCCAAGAACCAGAATGGACGCCCGCATCTTCCGAACCAGATCATAGGGGGCCTCGTGAATGCAAAGACCGCCGGCATTTATCCGAACCGTACCCCCATCGGTTTCAATACCTGCGCCGAGGGTTGAAAGCAGCAACTTAATACTTTGGATGTCTTTTAAGTCCGGAACATTCGTATAAACATTCATTCCAGCGGTAAGCAGTGATGATATAAGTATCGGTAGCGCGGCATTTTTAGAACCGGCAATCTTCACCTCACCTTTGAGGGGACGACCTCCTTCAACAATGATTTTATCCATATTCTGGTATCAATAAAAAAGCGCTTCCCTTGGAATATGGTTGGGCCGGCGCTTTTTATCCTCAGACAATCTCTATTCGTTAAAGTGCGGTTCAGCGGTTTTATTGATCGTATCAAGAACCGCTCTGATAATACAATAGATCAGACCCGTCCCTATGGTCACAAGCGAGAGCCACAACCCCCCCATAAAAACGATATGAGACATATCCCAAATCCACTCAAAAATAGATGGAATCATTCTATATCCTCCTCATCTGTTTTCAGGTTTCTGCGGACCTTAGTTTTCGGTCTGATAGAATGGATGGTTTTTCCTGTTCTCCCGGACCCATCTGTCCCATCGGGTTCAACTCTTGTTCCTGTGGGAAAATGGGCAAATATCGATACGCAAGCGATATGAAAACAATACCGTATGTCACCGGAATCATCGTTGTTGCTATTTCCTGCCAGCTTGGAAAGTACATGGGCCATCCCTCAAACGGCAACACCGGCACCGCCATAACCTGCAACACCATAACCCAACGATTCAAGCAAACCCCTAATACCGCCAAGACCACCGCCGTAATAAATAGAATCGGATGGCGGCGCCCTTTTTCAATAATCAAAATGGCGGCCGGAACAACCCCAAAAATTACAATTTCAACCACGAGAATCCAGATGCCGTAAAGCGGATTGTTGGAATAGAAATCCATCAGGGTAAATCCCTTTGAAGGTGCAGTTACGGCCGCCCAGTACCAGGTATCAATAATCTTCGCAATAATATAGGTGGTCAGCATCCATCCTGATATTTTTGCCAGCAGTTGAATAACATTCTCCTTGACCAGCTTTTTTTGGGTAATTTTCTCTGTGATCCTGGTAATCAACATGGTAAAGCAGGGACCGACAGCGGCGGCGGACCATGTAAAGAGGAAAAAGGTCCAGGGCCAGATAAAAACACCTTCACGAAAAGCAAAGGGACGGCCGAAAAGGACACCGGCGACGCCTCCCAGTGATCCTTGGTGAAAAAAAGAAAGATATGCCCCGGTTGCTGCAAAAACCGCCATAATTTCATGCATGCGGTGTCCAAGATGGTGAAAAAACGGCACCCTGTCTATCTGGCGGTTCTCCATGATAAGCGGAACAAATTCAATGATCAGCACACCCAGGTAGACGGTCAGACAGAAGGCAACCTCGGTGAGCATGGAATGAACGTTCGCATGCCAAAAGATAAACCACCCCCGCAGCGGTTGACCAATGTCGATTCCCAGAATAAGAAGCGCTGAGCTATAGCAGATAACTCCGATAAGAACCGCATAGTTGATAATATTTTTCAATTCATCTTTTCCGATGATATATCTCAAGAAACCTGTAAAAAAGGCGCCACCGCCCAGCGCAATCACCGTGAGGTCAGCCCATATCCACGCGGCAAATCCATAGGCATCATTCATGTTAGTTTGATTGAGCCCTTTGAGCCAGACCAGCGACATGGCGAAAACGCCCAGCAAGAGAACACCGACAACCGGTCCGAGTAGAATGATAAATTGTGAAAACGGGCAGCGTTTAACCTCTTTGGGTATTAGTGCGTTATCCATGCGTTATGTGCTCCTCCCAGAAAGCGTTTTATTTTCCTTTTTCAGATAATTATCGCCGGCCCGTCTGACCCACTCCCGGCTTGACAGATAGTAAATTTTAGGATTGGTGCCCAGCCGTTCCAAAAGTCGAAATGCCCTGGGATGCTTCGTTCGTCCCCCGTTTTTTCGATCTGGACGTACTAGTTGCTGGACAGCATGCTCTGGGTTGTTCAAATCACCAAAGGTGATGGCATCCGCAGGGCATGCCTGGGCACATGCGGTTTGGTATTCATTTTCTTTCAGCTCTCGTCTTTTTTCCAAAAAGGCCTTGTCCATCGCCAACTGGTATCTATGAAAGCAGAAACTGCACTTTTCCACCACACCCCTCATTCGAGGTGATACATTCGGGCTTAAATATTTTTCCATATCGCTGGGCCAGACCGGATCCCACCAGTTAAAATATCGGGCGTGATAAGGGCATGCGACCATGCAGTACCGGCACCCGATACATCTCGAATATATTTGGCTGACAATTCCGGTTCTCAAACTATAGTCCGTCGCCGTTGCCGGACATACCGACACACAGGGTGAATGGCCGTGATCAGCTTCGCAGTGCATGCATGGTCTGGGGATATAGCAGATGTCCGCTTCGGGAAAGGGTTTTTCATTTGTCAGTTTGTAAACCCGCATCCAGGTGATGCTGTCCAATTTATTCGATTCATCCTCCTTAAACGGCACATTGTTTTCAGCCATACACGCCACCATACAGGCACCGCATCCGGTGCACTTATCCAGGTCGATTACCATTCCATATTTTTTTTCGTCTCTCATTAGAACCTCTTTGGATCGTCGGTTTCCGATTAAACAGGGGCCTTTTTGTATTAATCCCTCTTCATTTTTCAATGGAATCAGGTTTTGTTAAGCTTTGCTCTGATCCCCCAAGCAGCATTAAGACCGGAAACCGGATCTTCAACCGAGCCGATCAGTTCGTTCACATTAACGCCTTTCCCTGACAGAAATTTGTCATAAGCCGTATGACCCAATCCACTGGGTATGGCCACTATTCCCGGCATGATGCCGTCAAACAGATGTATACGCACTCGTGCGCTCCCCTTTAGCGTCGTTAAAACCGCATAACTGCCTTCAGACAAGCTGAATGCCCGGGCGGTCTTTGGATTGATCTCAACAAAGCTATCTTTCTTTTTCAGCACAGTATCCTCAACTGTTTTGATCACAAAAGGAGGATCTCCGATAAAACCGTTCGCTAATCTCATGGAATCATATGGGATGAGTGTCAAGGGAAATGATGTCGGTTCTCCTTCGAGTTTGACCGGACGATATTGATAATCGATGGAGGTGTTATTGTTTAAAAAAGCGAATTTTCCCGATGAGAAATCCAATATCTTATCCCATTTCGGTTTCTTAAAATTCGGGTCTGTCCAGAATCCGGCTTCGATAAGCGTCTTCCACATCTTCCCCATCGTTTTTTCCAGACAATTTTCGTAATTCTCCCATGCAAAGGCATCTGCGGTCCCCTTCCCCAGTTGTTTTGCCAAACCGATGATTACATCCCCCACATGTTTTGTATTGAACTGGGGTTTAACGACCGGTCTAGACAGGCTGACGATCGGTTTCTGGAGCCCGGTTACACCTGGTACGTCTTCATAACGTTCAAGGTAGATATGATTCGGAAGTATAAGATCGGAGTTTGCAGCGGTTTCATCCATGAAAGAGGAAAAGCTTGCCACAAACGGGATCTTGTCGAACACCTCTTTGATGGTCTTTGAATCAGGGAGGGTATAGCGTGGGTTGGCATCTGAGACCAGAAGCGCCTGAATGGGAGATATTTCTTTTGAATGAATCATTTTAAAGAATCGATTGAGGAGAGATCCTGATTTGGGATATTTTTTATCTCCCGCACCATCTACCCGGCGCTGCTGAAGACCTTTTGCGGCAGTTTTGTCCATTTTCACTTCCGGCCAGTCGATATAACCGGGTCGGGGAACAGCCCATACACCGCCTTTTCTATTTATACTGCCCACCAGTGCATTTAAGGCATGAACAGCCATAAATTCACCACTGCTCCCCGGCGTTTTTCCCTGACCCTTTCCGCAAATTGCCAGCGGTCTTGAACGCCGGGCAAAGTCCCTCGCCAAAGAGATAATGGTGGAGTTGTCAATCCCGGTAGTTTTTGCAACTTTACCAGGGTGATACTCATCGAGCACCCTCTTTTTCCAGTGATCAAATCCGGAAGAATGATTATCAATAAAATCCCGGTCATAAAGAGATTGTTTGATGATCACATGCGCAAGTCCAAAGGCAAGATCTGCTTCTGTGCCTGGATTTATGGGGATCCATTTGTCTGATTTTGCAGCGGTATTTGAAAGGCGGGGTTCAATCTGTACAACCTTCCCTCCGTTTGTTCGCCAGTGGCTATTCGCCCGAAACATCCGCACCGGCGATCCCCATCCTTCAATAATTCCACTTCCAAAACTCAAGACAAAATCAGTATTCTCAAAATCAAAACCAGCCTGTGCATCCACTCCCTGCATGAGGTTCAACACCATTGCATATGAATCATCCATCGACGGGGTTTGAAGAAAATTACGGGAGCCGTAAGCGGTCATAAACCTTTTACTGAGTGCGGTAATAGTCCCCTGTTCTGAACCGGAGATAAATCCCAAAGTGTGTGATTGACCCTTTGATCTCAGCTCGACAAGCCGATAAGCAACTTCGGAAATCGCCGTATCCCAGGATATTTTTTTCCATTTTCCTTCGCCTCGTTTTCCCTCCCGCCGGAGTGGTGTTTTGACACGCGATGGACCGTAAAGGAGTTGAAGACCGGACAAACCGAGGATGCATATCCCGCCGTCATTTACAGGATGCCCCTTCATCCCTTCTATCTTCACGGCCCGGTCATCAATTTTTCGAATGGTAATGCCGCAATGACCGGAACAGAGTGTACAGGTAGAATGGGTATAATTGGCTTCACCATCTTTCGGAACAGGTACCCAGGGCCAGTTCTGTGACCATATGGCACTATCATCCTGCATCTTCCACGGCAAGGGCGACAGCGTTGTACCTGCCGCACTGCCAATTACAAATGATAAAAAGGATCTGCGGTTGATGTTCATTATTTCAACCTCTTAAACCGGGTCACATGCAATCAATGGCCATTCATTTAAAAAGGGGTGTCCCGACCTTTATTTATGACATACGAAACACGCTTCTTGCCGGGTCTGGGCGCTGGTCTTTCTACCCGGTCCTTCTGTCCCAGAAAAAGCTATTTTGACAAGGTTTGTAAACAGGCCGTAAAACGGTTTTTTAATGTTTGTTTCGTCGGTGCCGATCATTTTGGCATGACACTCGGCACAATCATCCATTTTCATTCGATCCCATGTATTTCTTTTAAAGCCCGCAATATTCTTTCCCCAGATATCACGGCTATAACCGGTGATCCTATTTACTTCATACACCCTTGATTTTTCGGATTCACTGATAGAACCATGGCATTCGGCGCAATCAATTTCCACCAATTTTACATGGGCTGCATGGGAGAAGAACACATGGTCCGGTTGCCTCGAATAGACAAGCCACGGGACCTCTATCCCCTTCGCCATGTACTCTTCCACAAATTTGGCTTCATCGGGAGTTTCCCCCTGTACTTCCTCGTGACAATCCACGCATAGTACGAGCCTGGGTACACCTGAAAAGCTGCCGTCTTCACGAAAAAAATGGCAACTGTCACAACTATCTTCGACCTCTTTCAGATGAAGAACATGGTTATAATTAATCGGTTGTTTTTTCTTTGAATAGAGCAATTTGGGAAAAATTACCCATCCCACAATAAGACTTGCCGCCAGGCCAAAAATAAAAAAAAGGAAAATAGGTCCACCGGAACCGTGTTTCTTTTTTTTTTCGGTTTTGGCGGATGGTACAATCACATCCTTATCAGCACTATTTTCAGGAATCTCTCTTTCGCCACTATCCAATTTATTCATGGAAACTCCATTATGCCCTTGTTGATCGTTTCAGCTTTTACTGAAAACTGTCTTGTTCAATCGGGATGAATGAGGGAATGTGCGCCATATATATTGAAGCCTTTTTTTTGTCAAGAGTGAAATCAATCTCCACAGCGTGATTGTCGAACCCTTTTCGTTCTGATATATGCGTGATTCTTGAAGCGTTGAACAATGAAATCGTGACAAATCCGATTTTTCATACAAGGATGCTTTGGGGGACCAAGGAAAAACGAATCAGTCGCTGTTGATGGCTGGTTTGACAATAATGGTGACCGCCTTTTTGTTGTTTAGATATTTCTTTGCGATTCGGTCCAGCTCATCCACTTTTATCGATGCGTAATCCTTCATAATGGTGCGGCTCCAATTATACTGTACCGGGTGATTTCTTGATCCTGAAAGGACCGTATTCAGCCAGTACCCGTTTCGACGACGCATGTCTTTAATGCTGGTGAGCGTTGGATCAAGGACTCGTTTCATCTCTTCTTCGGTAACTCCCGACCTCACCAGGTTTGAGGTCAGTTTATTAACTTCCGACACCACCATTTCCGCTTTTTGAGGATCAACATGAATATATATATGAAACACCCCATAACCGGGATAAGCACGACTCGAACGGTTAAAGGCAAAGGGGGAATATGATACCCCCAGTTTTTCCCGTATCTTTACACGGAGCCGTTCTGAAACAACATCCGCCAATACGTTCAGACGGCGTGTTCTTTGCATATCCCACAGATCCTCCGATGGATAGGCGATAACCACAAGGCTTTTAGGAATCTGGGTTGAAACGCTGATTTGAAAAGATTGTTTTTCGGGAAATGTTAAGATCTTCGAGCGGTCAACCGTCCCAACACGCTGCGTCAACGGCAGGCTTCCCAGATATTTGGATGCGATTTCACGAACCGCCTCCACATCAAAATCCCCCACGACCGAAACCTCATACGGCGCGTTGCCGAGGTATGGTTCCATCCAGGAGCGGACTTGATCCAGCGTCAGTGTCTTAAACAGGTCATAGGCGGGAAGCCCGAAACGGCTATCCCCACCGGCCAGAAACCGGTTTCCATGGAGTTGCATCGAACCGTCTATGGACCTGACGAGCGACAGGTATCGCTGCCTGAATCGTTCCGCGACAAGTCGATAGGCATCCTCCCGAAATTCTGGATCGATGATATGGGCATAAAGGAGCTGAAACAGCAGCAATATCTCTTTCGATACGGTCTTTCCGTTGAAAAAAAAGCTGTCTTCACTAATGCTGAACGAAATTGTTGTATTTTTTCCAGCCAGTGCGCGTTCAATTTCATCCCTTTCAAGTCGCCCTAGCCCGCTCTCATTAATAACCGCTTCACTGAGAAGCGCAAGCCCAGATTGATTTTCCGGTTCGGCAGATTGCCCGGGTCCGAAAACAGCCTTCAACCGGACATCGTTGGCTGCAAAATCTGTTTTTTTTAGATTCAAACGAACACCATTTTTAAAGGTTATCTCTATTATACCCAGATCGGAGATCTCTTTTTGGCTCAAAACCTCACCCTTTTCTTCGGGTTCGGGAAGATAAGGGAAGGTCACCTCTTTTATTTCCGTCGGTTTGAAGATTTTGACGTTTTTGCTCTCGTTCAAAGCCATCCGAAGCGCCTTTTCAGGCGTTGTATTATCATTGCTCAGATCCGCATTTCCGGTAACCAGAATGAGCCGGTGGTCTGCATCCCATGTCTTTTTGAATGTGTTATGAACCTTTCTTAATGTCAGGGATTGTATCATCGGGACAAGAAGCGACCTTTCCTGCTCGGGTGACCGAAAAATCCGATCATTGTTCAGATGGCTGATGATGTTGCGTGCCAGCGCGCGACTGTTGCGGGTTGTCGCTTTTTTTACGGCTGTGTCCAATTCCGCTATAAAATCCATTTTTACCCTTTCCAGCTCCGAAAGCGTAAAACCGTATGTAAATGCTTGTCGCAAAGTTTGCTCAATGAATTGAAGGGATTTTTCCCATTTTTGCGCGCTACATTGAGCTGAAATCTTTGTGTACTCGATCTGCTGCAGGAAGGTTCCTGAACCAATGGAAGCAGACGTAAAAGGGGTTTGCGGCATTCCGAGCAATGCGCTTAAACGGTTTTGGACAATCTGATTGGCGATTTTTCGAGGAAGAGATTTCCTTCTGAAAAAAAGAGTATCAGGCCTTTTGTCAATCTTCTTCATCGTTTCGATGCTGACCGTGGTCTTACCGCTTTCCTTTTCGAAATGATAAAATACCTTTTCCCTCATATGACTTATTTTTCCGATGCCAGGCGGGGGTAATTCAGAGGCTCTGGGAGATAGCCCTGAAAATCTTTCTTCAATCAGCAAGCCGGCTGTTTTCGGATCGAAATCGCCGACCAGCACGAGAATCATGTTATTCGGCCTGTACCATGTATCGTAAAAGTTTTTAAGGCGCTGACGGTCCGCCGCTTGGATCACACGCTCCTTTCCGATCGGCAGCCTTTTTGAAATTCTTGCATCCGGAAACTCGAACTTTAGAGTCGAAACAAATGTACGGTACGATGCGGAATCTCGATCCCGCTTTTCCGCCAAAACAACCCGCCGCTCTCTAATGATTTCCGATTGCAACAATAGTGCACCTTCGGCGTAGTCTGCCATAACCAAGAGGCCGTCGGACAAGCTTTCCTTGCTTCCTGTCGGCAACAGGACATCATAAACCGTTTCATAAAATCCGGTACGGGCATTGGCATCAGGACCGAATTGCATTCCGATCCTTTGGAAATACTTTATGAGTTCCCCGGGCTTAAAATGAGTTGAACCATTAAAAAGCATATGCTCCAGAAAATGTGCCAACCCCTGCTGTTGATCTGACTCATGCATTGACCCGGCCTGAATGTCCAGGTGCATGCTCACCCGGTCCTTTGGCTCTTTATTCTTCATTAATACGTATCTGAAACCGTTGGGCAATTTTCTGAAAACAACCGCCGGGTCAGGTTGAAGATCGCTTTTCTCATGGGGCCATTTCAGAGGAGGATCGATTGATTGTGCCCAAACATTTTCCACATGGACAGGGTTTGCCGGATGTTGAAAGGAAAAGCCGTTCTGCCCACTATCTTTTCTGCATTTCATGGCCGGCTGTGTAAGAAAAAATAATATGAGTACCAATAAAAATAGCTTTACACTGAAAATCCTTAAAGGCTTAGCAAACATAATTGTGCCCCTTTGTTCATGATTTGATACAATCGGTTAAATCTGAATTTTACTCCAAAAAAATAAAACATCTCTGAAAAGATCGCAATACAGGAAGAAGAATCTATCCGATGTTTTCAATGCAAAAACATTCGATATTTTGCCAACCTCGAAACCGCAAAAGGGTCGTTGAGGTTGACAAGCCCTTCGCCATATGAAAAATTTCGTCTACCCTAAATTTGACAGTCTCGTAAAAAGTTGGAATTAGACGGCAAAGTAAAAAGCTTCAAATTCAAGGCGCGCAAATCCTTAGGGATGAGGCGTACTTACAGTACGCTGCAATGACGAAGGATACAGCGCAACACAGAAGTAGGACTTTTTACGAAGCTGCCAAATTTGTATAAATAACATCACCATATGGGTATAAAAACAGTCGTGATCTGCAAACGATACCGTGGGCATTAACATAAGGGTTTATCAAAAAACACCCCGGGGGGGTTTCATTTCAAAAATGCAACAGGAGCAACAGATTTCACATTCTCGATGTCCCTTTCGAATCGCTTATTCTAAAGAACTTAACCGATCACAGTTAGATGCCGTCACCTTTAAAGAGGGATCTCTTCTGGTAATCGCCGGTGCAGGGAGCGGCAAAACCAGAACTCTTACATACCGAGTGGCCCGGCTTGTCGAGGAAGGTGTCTCTCCCCGGGCGATTCTTCTTTTGACCTTTACGCGAAAGTCTGCTCAGGAAATGTTGAGGCGGGCCACAGATCTTCTTGACAATCGATGCGAAAAGGTATCCGGTGGGACATTTCACTCTTTTGCAAATGCCAATCTGCGAAAGTATGCTGCTAAAATAGGATTCAAATCCGATTTTACCATTCTCGATCGCGTGGATATGGAAAATCTTATCGGCATGTTGAGAAAAAATACCAGAGACCTCCCGGAACACCATTTGTTTCCAAAAAAACAGACCCTCGCACAAATTATTAGCAAATCGGTGAACAAAGGCCTGCCGATTGATGAGATTATTTATGATGAGTATCCTCATTTTTCTCCAAATTCGGCACAGATAAAAAAAATTCACGAAGAATATGTCAGACAAAAAAGAGAGCATCATTTTCTGGACTACGACGATCTTTTGGTCTACTTAAAACAGCTTTTGCATGACCAGCCTGAAATCCGCCAAAGAATTTCTTCCGCCTATCAGTTTATCATGGTTGATGAATACCAGGATACCAATCCGGTTCAAGCTGAAATCCTATATCTTCTTTCAAATATCAACGAAAATATTATGGTTGTCGGTGATGATTCTCAGAGTATCTATGCCTTTAGGGGCGCCAGCTTCAAAAACATCATGGAATTTCCAAGGGTATTTCCCAACACCAAAATTATTCGTCTCGAAAAAAACTACCGGAGCGTTCAACCGATTTTGAATCTGGCCAATGTCATAATTGAGCAGGCTGCAAATAAATACAAAAAAAACCTTTTTACCACGAGACGCGGGGGAACCAAACCGGTTCTTATCACAGCGGAGAGCGAACATGCGCAGTCAAGATTCGTGATTGAAAAAATACAGGACTTGAGCGAAAAAGAGATACCCCTTGGCCAGATTGCCGTGCTTTTTAGGGCTAGTTTTCATTCCTTTGATCTTGAAATTGAACTGGCCAAAGAAGAAATTCCCTTCATCAAGGTGGGAGGTTTCAAATTTATGGAATCCGCACATATCAAGGATGTTCTTGCGCATCTAAAGGTCATCTCCAACCCATACGACTGGCTCAGCTGGCACCGGATATTTCTTCTTCTCGATAAAATAGGGATCAAAACCGCCCAAAATATATTTTCCGCCCTATATGAAAAAAGAACAGGGATTGTCGGACTCTTTACCGTTAACATCAAAACCGGCAATCCCGATGGTTTCAACCGGCTCAAGGAACTTTTTTCAATGATCGAATCCGGTCACATGTCAGTTGTAGAAATGGGTGAAGCGGTGTTCAATTATTATTGGCCCATTTTAAAGGAAAAATACGACGACCATCCCAAACGGTCAAGGGACCTCGAACAGCTCCTGACCATTATGGACCGATATAGGACTCTTGAAAAGTTTTTAACCGACATGGCCCTTGAACCGCCAAGTTCGAGCATCAACAATTCGCTATCCTCATATGACGGAGATCTGGATCGCCTCGTCCTTTCAACGGTTCACTCAGCAAAAGGCTTGGAATGGCACACTGTCTTTGTTATCTGGACCCTGGACGGACGGTTTCCGTCCCTCCGCTCGATAAACAAGGAAGAGGAGCTCGAGGAAGAAATGCGGCTCATGTATGTCGCAACCACTCGAGCAAAGGAAAATCTTTACTTCACATATCCCGAGGAAATCTATGACAGAAGCTCACGAACAATTTTAAATCGTCCATCCCGTTTTTTAGACGGGTTACCGGGCGACATCCTCCAAAAAAGCTACCTTTAACTTTATAGGAGCCACGCGGGGTTGAACCGGAAAAAAGAGCATCAGATGTGAATTCGCATTATTCAGAAAAGTATTCCACTTCATATATTTGAACAGTGGTATCGCTGCTTTTCCAGGAAGTCTTTTCCATACAACCTTTTTGGCAAAGGCACTCCAGAAATTCTTCCTTATCAGGGAGCTGCTCCCAAACTTGAGGTAGAAACGTAGAACGATGACATCCCTGCGAGAGTATGACGCCATGAATACCGGGTTTAAGTTTGTGCTTTAAGTCTTCACCATCGACGAAACTCAATTTTTTTGGAATGGTCAGCACACTGATCTCAATATCGATGTCCGAAATTTCATCTTTTGTCAAAGATGGAAAACGGGGATCTTTAAACGCCGCATTCTTCGAATTTTCTTCGACACTTGTTAGTAACGATGTTGTAGGCTCAATGGTGCCGATACACCCTCTTAGCCCCCCCCCTTTGTGAAGTGTGACAAAGCATCCCCGTTTTTCAAGCATCGCAGGCTTAGGCTCAGCTGGTCGTTTAATCTTTTCACCTTCGATGAGCTCGGATTCTATCGAAGATCTGGCTAGTTTGAGAAGAAGATGTTTATCACGCTCATCTAATGCGGACAGCTGTTTCACGTCTTTTTTTTCTTTCCGAAGCACAAATCGAATGGTCTTAAACCCCGGGAATGCTATTGTCTAAAAAAAGCCCCCCAGAGATAACGGAAAAAGCCTGACCATGAAAAAAACAGGTGATATAGGCCAGCCAGTTGAAGGGTCTTTTGGCCCTTCCGCCGGCATCCATTATGCCGACCTTAGCATGACATGAAAAACATCTCCTAGTATCAACCGACAATCGGGTCGAACACTCCGGGCATATTTTCAGTGAATAGGCTTTGCTTTTGTTCCCTTTAGCAGGCATAAAAAGACTTAAGCTTTCACTTGGATAGACACACAATTATTTGACGCTTTGCCCGGAAAGGACTGAACAGATTTTTCACTGTTTTTTTATCCGCTATCTGACAAAATCATTCTCAATCGAAATATCGGATCTATTTCTGATCTGTGATAACCAGGCATCTAAGTTTTTAAGTCTCTTTTGGCGCAGTCTTGACTCTTTAATATTTTCTTTCTCCAGATCAAATTTTTCGAGATCAGGCGCTTTTCCATCCGCATATTTAATAATATAGTATCCTTTATCTCCCTTTATTACATTTTCTCCTATCGGATTTTCAATCGAAAGTTTAAAAGCAGCGGCAGCGATCGCGGGTTCATACCCAATATTCGGAATCGACTCGGTCCGCTTAAAGAACCCGGTAAAACCTGGGATTAAATTAAATTTTTTACTCATCTCGTCCACCGTTTTACCGTTTTTTAATTCTTTCAGAAGCCTCCCGGCATCTTGACTCGCTTTTTTATCCTTTTTCTCTTTTATCAGGTCAGCCTTTACTTCCTCCTCCACCTCAGCGAGTTCAGGAATCTCCTCAGGAATTTTTTCAATCACCTGTAGAATATAATATCCATCGCCAAAATCCTGGATTTCGCTGGTATCCATAACGGTGAGATCAAAAGCGGCAACAGCGAACTTTTGGGAATTTTGAATATCTTTTTCCGGCCCTTTTTTTGAAAAGAAATCTGTTGTCATGACTTTGGGTTTTTGTCCTTCAACGGCTTTTGCCAAATCATCTCCATCAAATAGAGCATCCGAAACCGTCTCCGCCTCGTCAAACGCAAGCGCTTTCGCTGTTTCATCTGTCAATTTTTTCCGTATGCCATCTTCCGCCTCTTTTAGGAAAAATTGCGAGGCTTCGCTTACCTTTTCGACCTTGATCAGATGCCATCCGAGCCGGGTTCGGACCGGTTCACTGATCTCGCCAGCTTTCATCGAAAACGCTTTTTCAGCAAACGGTCTGACCATCACTTCCTTTTGAAATATCCCGAGATACCCGCCGGTGTCTCTGGTCGGACCTTCTGAATACGTTTTCGCAAGCTGAACAAAATCTTCACCTTCCCGAGCCTTTTTCAGAATATTGAGAATTTTTCCTCTTTTTTCTTCAACAATTTCCTGGGTTGCGCTCTGGTCGGCTTTTAACACGATATGCCGTGCCTCAACAGTTTTCGGCTTCTTAAATTCTTTCGGGTTTGATTCATAATATTCACTTATCTCTTCATCTGTGATCACAATACCCGACCTGTACATATCCGGATCAAAATGCAGATACCGAACCTTTATTTTGGCCTCGGTTTTGTAAGCCTCCTTATGTTTGTCAAAAAAAGTATTGATTTCGTCCGCAGCGCTTTGAATATCTGCATATCGGTCAGGTTCAAACACCACATAATTGATTTTGACCGATGTATTATTCCACTTAAACCATTCTCTGGCTTCCGCGTCTGAAACTTTGGCACTATCGTCTATCAGGGACCTTAATTTTTCGGTCAACATCGACCTTTTTTGAGAACGCTCAAACATTTCAGGAGTCAATCTGTTGCTATTCAACACCCGTTGATAAAGACGGGTATCGAATACACCGGCGATTTGAAAAGCTTTGATATTTCTGATCGAATTTGAGAGTTCATCTTCAGAGACACTAAAATTAAGTTTTTTCGCCTCTTGAAGCAAAAGCCTTTGACTGATCAGTTGTTCTATCGCACGATTTTTGGGCTGAAAACTCTTAAGGATATCATCGCTCAAACGATTTCCAAAGCTTTTACGCAACTGTTCGATAATGTTGTTATAAACTTCCCTATATTCTTCTACTGTAATTGTTTCTCCGTTAACGAGTGCTACTCGGCTTGACCTTTGTGCGCGGTAACTTCCAACTCCCCAGAAGACGAAGACAACGACAATAGCACCTAAAATGATTTTGATTAACCAGGTGGTAGCATATTTACGCATCAAACTAAGCATCTTTTCCCCTGCAGTTACAAATTTAAAAAAGTCTAAATGATGACTGAGATCGGACTTTCCTGCCGATCGATCTTAAATCCCACAGACTCAGAACATAAAGCGCAAAGGTACTCATACTTGTCCCCTTCAGGAAGAACAAGCAGGAGACGCTTCCGGACCGGAACCGCCTGTTGACATCTGTTGCAATAGAGTTCTGTTGCTTCAAGCTCTTTGTACATATCCGGCTTGGCGTCTTTTTGTGAAAACCCTCCCGGCGCGTTTTGAAAATTTCTTAGGTCCATAACCCTTTCCTGCTGAGATTTGAGGTTCTGACCCCATTGGACAAAAAAAGTCTTGGGCCATTAAATATGTACTGTTTTAAACCGCCTAATATTATTTATAATCTTATTTTTTGTCAATAAATTCTCTGCCCCTTTTCTTGGACCGGCTCTATTTCTTTTTTTTCAAAATAAAAATATTGACACCCATGATCGGTGTTTGTTAATCTTTTTTAGCAAATTAGGGGCTGTAGCTCAGCTGGGAGAGCGCATGACTGGCAGTCATGAGGTCGTCGGTTCGATCCCGATCAGCTCCACCAAATATTTCAATAGATTACACACCTGCCGATTTTGTCTCTTTTGAAAAAGTGACCATTTTGTGACCAAAATTTTTCCTTTTAGAAACGGTCAACCCATTTAGAAGGTTTACCGTTTTTCTTTTATGGTCTTGGGACAAGTGAGCATATCTCAACGTCATGGTCATGGTTGTGTGTCCAAGCAATTCTTGAACATCCTTGAGGCCGCCGCGATTGCAAAAAAGG
>DCWS01000065.1 GCA_002328165.1 Desulfobacteraceae bacterium UBA2156
ACACAAAATATTATACACTACCCCTGTTTGAGAACTGTAGTTACAAAATCACTGTCTCCTAATATCCGTTCATCTGCTTTCTGCCGAAATCCCGCCTAGCGAAGCGTCTTCACCGCTGACCATCCGCTGGCATTGCGGACCAGACCGCCGCCGACTAATTCTGGACGTCTGCCCTGCTTAATCCTTTTTTCTATAAATTGACGGTAACGTTTTTGGGCTCCGGAAATGCACTTATCAAATAACTTGAGAACATAACCTGTGTCCTGCCAATTTCTGTCATATCTGCCAAGCAGCGAACTATGGCCACAATATGGGTAGCGATACAATTGACCAATATCCGTTCAAGGGTCATATCACTTAATGAAACCGGATGCACCCGTCCAGATGAATCCCACTGAAGGATATTCTAACACGCAATCATGAAGAGAAGCAGATCGATCGTCTTAAGAAAAAAAGCGACAAAGCTTGGGTTAAACTCGAAGAACTGCCCGAATCCGCCACCCGGGCAGACCGACAGACGGCGCGAAGCAAAGCCTATGAAATCGATGTGAAAATCGTTGAACTGGCTAAAAAATTGAGGCAACTATCAGTCCAGCCCCCGGTCCCTCCAACGCAGGGAAGTAATTGAGCCCCCGGAGAGGGCGTTTTTGATTTCACAAGTGTCATAGTAGATTTCCACGGTCCCGCCCATATTTGCATATGACCCTACCAAAACCGCCCCGTATATGTTCTTTCCGCCGCCACCCCCGCCAAAATCGACATCGCCACTGATCAAAATGATACCCCACCAGTCCAAACTGCCCTGGAACCGGGCATTCCCATCGATGAGAAGCAGGCCATAGCCGGTTAAGTTGTTAAAATCGATCTCTTGGTCCGGAGAAAGGGCATCGGCATTGATGTAGGCAATTTCATAATCACTGGAGCTGCCGATCACATAGTTCGTCTGATCGCTGGTGACGATGAGGTCCGCATCGCCCTTGAGGCCATCGATCATGGTCTGGATATCTTTATCACCTGTCTGTGCAATTTCGTTTCCTGCCGGCGTAAGGGTGATGTTTCCAAGCCCGGGCGGATAAGGATCCCATGTGGAAGATGTTGTATAGCCGACAGCCGGCAAGTCAGAGCCCACCCCGCAACTGTCCTCCCCATGGACTTCCACGGTGCCGTTGCCTCCGACAACGTCTCCGTAGAGAGCTGAATCGACGGGCGGTAATATCTTTGGCGATGCCCTCATACTCCGTTTGACCTCGGTCTCGATGATTTTTTTGCTCCCCTGGTAGTAACCGTACCCCCTGACGATTTCAACCGGCCTGCCCTTGGACGGGTTAGCCGAAGCGGTGGTAAATTCCGTTTGCGCAGTGGATGTGTCGGTTTTGTACCCATAATAGATGATGTCGCCATTGTCACTAATGGAAGAATTTTGACAATTGGTTATCGTCGGTGCGCTGCTATTATAATCGTCGTAATGATCCGAAATGCCTGAAACATGGCCGGCCAGCACCGCGTCACATTCCCGCTTGTGCCGGATTTTTACCCAAAAGGACAATTTGGTCTGGATGCTGTTTTCGATGACCGTTGTGCTGGTTGGCGTGGGTGGGCTCCCGGGCGTGGGAATGTAATTTTCGTAATTCGCGTTGTAGTTGGCATCATCGGTGGACGGCTGCCATCCGTCGGCGATCAGATTAGACGTTAGGATATAGGATGCCCATTGCGGGTCCGGCGTGGCATCCGGATCCCCGGCATAATTGTCCGATGTGGCCAGCCCCTTTAGCCGGGCTTTGACCTCTGCGATGGCGCCTTCTGTACTATAGAATGCGGTTTTTGTGGCTTGATAGTTCCGGGTGATCTTGAGTTCATTGGAAGTGGTCAGGTATGCTGTGACCGACAGTATGGAAAGAACCACCATCAACAAAAGGCCGGTGATCAGCGCAACGCCGGATTCGTCTTGAAATATCTTGAATTTTGTAAATAAAGCCGTTTTCATCTCATGAGCCATAATAATGAATTAAATTCTAAATCCAACGCCTGCACGTAGTAAGTGACGGTTTGGTTGTTGTGCTTCGGGATTGATCCGCAGTACGTCCTGTTGCTAGCTGTGCCGGAATCAAGGGTTATGGTGATGTCTCAAAATTGGTGTACAGGGTCATGCTGAGGATGTTCTGTCCGAGAACCGCCTCGACAGAGGCGCAGATCTCTACGGTGACATTTTTTTCGATCTGGGTGACGTTTGTAATGTCAGTAATTTGAATGGGCGCCCCTTCTCCCCGATGGTGGTTGTGGTGCTACTTGTGCTGGTGCTGGTCGTTGACGTAGTGCTTGTCGTGGTGGTCGTCCCGGTACCCGACCCGGCCAACCCCAAATTGCGGGGTCTTACCCCTGAAGAGAGGGTCCGGATCCGGTCGCCGTCCCGGCTGACGGCTGTCAGCGTGACTACGATCCGCCGCACATTTGCCAGGTCCGCCGGAATCAGGGGGGGGCCGCTCGTCAATTCCACGTTGTTTTCATCATAGTATTTAAACGCCAGCGCCTGGATATTTTCAGCCAAGGGCTGGCTGTTTCTTGTCAGCTGCTGATCTATTGCATCATAGGTATATTCGATGTCTTCGTGGGGGTCCAAAATGTCCCCGTTTCCCTCAAGATCCTGTGAAAATTGGATAATATTGGTATCAGCCGAGATCATCCCCGCACCCGAGGTTTTGGTCGGATCGTAGCCGGCCATGGTCAGCTCGCTGATCATCATCTGCAGACCTGACCGGACATCTTCCTGAATCTCAACAATCTCTGATTGGCGAGTGAAATATTTGTTCTGGACCGTGAATACGCTGACAAGGGCAGCCACGACAATCAGGGTGACAGCCATGGCCACCAGCAGCTCCACTAGCGTAAACCCGTTTTTAAGCGTTTTTGCGTCCATCTTTTTGTTCCTTATTATTTTCATTTGGCAACTGCCGTACGCAACGCAACGCTTCGGTTGTTTCCCATGTGATTCCAGCTGACAGTAACCACAATGGTCTTCATCCCGGGGTAGGAGGCATCATCCACCACCGTCACCCGGTCATAGATGGCATTCCCTCCTGTATTGCCGTCTTCGTCCATCCCGGTCTCGGTCGTGGAGCCGGCGGTGATGTTGTTATAATCCTGGTTCTTCAATTCCTCTATTTTATCTTGGGCCAAGGTGGTGGCAGCCGTTCTTTGGCGAGCATGTCTGTTGAACCCGGTAATGGAGGCCAACAATGCGCCGGTCGCCAGCATGGCGACCGAAATAAAAATCATTGCCATTAACGCCTCCAATAGCGAAAAACCATCTGAAAAATTAAGCTTTTTGTTGATAAAATTTAGGCCCATACTACTTGCCTTTGCCTCTGCTCAACATGTCAGTACATTCTGATACGTCCGGTCAGTAATACAGTTAATTTTTTTAGTTTGGAAGTGTCACCAGCAGGTAGAAATTCAACCGTTCCATTTTTGTTGGACAAGCTTGTTGGTTTAAATGTAACCCTTGGAGGTGTACCGGTAAATGTTACACTCCCGAATATAATGTTGGGTGCAGATTCGCCCACCACGATCGTCTTAACAAGATCTGCCACATCGGCGCCATCGTTATCATCATCATCGTAAATGCTATAGCTGTTAGCTGTCGTATCGAAAGTGATAATATAGTTATTATTCTCGGCAATCGCATTCATCTTGACCAGATGCATCTCTGTATAAAGCTGCCGGATGGCTGTCCCCACGCGGTATTTGGGTAGCCAAGAAATATAATTGGGTATACCGATGGCCGCAAGTATTGCCACGATACCGATCACCGTCATCAGTTCCAAAATGGTCATTCCGGATTTATATTTCATTTCCTTATGCGTCCGAGATAAACAACAGCAATATTTATGCCACTTATGGTTAACCGGAATGTTTGATTTTTTTAAGGTATCATTGCAATGAAATCAATTTCTAATTCATTAATATAATTAACAATAATCAGATAGTCAAGAAAAAACCATATTTGGATACGGCGAAAATCCAAAAGTAAGCATTGGACATTCAACTATTAAATAGTTTAATAGCTCGTCCATTTGAAAAAATGGAATCTGTTTTTGCCTCATGGGAATCAATGGTATTGAATCTTTGGAATTAAAGGGAATTTCTGATTGGCGAAAGCTGGAATTTGTAATAATAAATAAAACAGACCAAAAGAAGATGATAGAAGTCGCGGCCCAGTTATGCGGGTACACAGCATGAATACCGGATCAATATGGATAAAAAAATTCATTATGATGCCTATTCAGGAATTACAGAGGAATATACCCTCTTACAAACTATGGTAGAAAAAGTGTCATTATTAAAATTTGCAGATTCTACTATAACAGGTGTTCATCCATGATAAAAAGATTATTTATTCTGCTCATAATTTCACTGTTTTTTGCAGGCAAGGCTTTTGCTTCATATCATTGCAGTCCAAAATAGTTTAAATTTTCAAAAACCAGGTTAATAAAAACAGTCGGTTGTATTCCAAAACGCGGTTTTGTCAGGTTCAGGTTGTTGTTGTCACTAGTAAATGCTGTCCAACTCCGGAAAAAGGAAGCGGATACTGGACAGACTTAGGAACGCTGGGCAATACATCAAAAGGCTGGTCAATCCAGTCTCATAAGTTCCTGTAAGTAAACAGATTCCATCGCAGAAATGCCACCAGATTTGATAAAGACCAATTGAATTTTGATTTGAACTGCAGGTACTTGATAAGCAGCATGGCAATCAATGCTGTCCAAATCTGTATATAAAGGGCATTTTCACTGGTACCGACGAATGTTTTGACTTTTAAGTTCTGTTTGAGGGTCTTTAAAAATAATTCAATCTGCCAGCGGACTTTATAAATGGCCGATATGGTGGTCGCACCAAAACTCAGATGGTTGGTGAGCAATACGATTTCTCTGCTATTTTCTTTATCCCAAACCACCACCCGGCGTAAAACATGAGGGCAGTCTTTCTGGGCTTTATGGCCTGCAAAAAGAATGGATTGGTCAGCCATGATATTTCGATTTTTCGGAAGCCCATGGTCGTCGGATACGATATAATCGGCATTGTCTTTTAGCCGGGTTACAAAAAAAAATACCATTTTCGGTCCAGTTCGCGAACAGTTTGTAATCGTTGTACCCACGGTCCATCGCCACAGTGGAACCCGGCGCCAACGGAATTTGTCGAGTATAAGTGACGTCATGGCGACTTCCATCGGAAATCAGCGCATAGGTTGGCAAATACCCGTCATGGTCTAAAAGCAGATGAAGCTTAACGGCCCCTTTGGTTCGACAGAATTTGGCCCATAGGAAAAGGGATAAACACAGCGAGGTGGTGCTACTATCCAAAGATAGCAGTTTGTTTTTGAAGCGGAATTTATGCTTGCCGGGTGCCGCTTGTTTACATAAGTCGAGGGTATCGTAAAAAAGGTCTTGAAACATTTGCCAGGGCCGATGGGCATTAGCATATGACAGAGTTGATTTATTAGGGGCATTTCTCATCCCCAAATGACGCAGTTTGCCCATGCAGCAAGCAAGTCCGCCGTAAATTTCTCTAAGGCTCTTGGCTTGCGCTAATTGGCAGAACAACATGACAGCAAAATAATCCCATGAACTGTATTTTTTTGTATAACGTTCTGAATGATGTCTAAAAACCAATTGATGAAAATTTTTTCGATCGAACAAAGCAACCAGTTGACTGAACAAGCTCGCATGACGTACCATGGGGAATCCTCCTTGTTTTTTTGGGGATTGTTTTTCTTGGTCGATTTACAATCCCCCACAAGGAGGATATTTTTTTCAATGACTAATTGAATTACTTATCAAAATCCGTTTTTGGACAAGCATGGCTTCATATATTATATTAAATACCACAGTGACTTCCCAGGTTGAGAAAGATACGCTTAAGGTCTGAATCTCTATGGTGAACAAGGGAGACGAGTCTGCTCATAATGTTCAAGCTGAGATTAAAGACGGAAAACAAAGAGTTGTCTCAAGCAAGAAACAGAAGTTGAGAATCGATGAGACATTTAAGGTAATCTTCACCATAAATTTCTTTTGCCTTCGGACCGATTGTTTCTTTTAGATATTCCAATTGGTGCGATGATGAGCTGTCTCCCCCTTTCCTAATAAGCCGGTTTTCAATTGCCCCATACTCTGATTCTGCAAGGTCGTGTGTTAACCTGGAAAGGGTCATACTCCTCACAGCTCTCAAACTATCCTCAAGGGCGAAAAAGAATATGGGCTAGTCCGGATTTTCAACACGAATCTGGTCCGCTAACTGCTTACAAAAAGTTGTTTTACCCACAGAGGAGCTTGCTTGAATAACGTGAAGCACACCAGGAATTAAACCATCTAGATGATTATCAAGTGCTGAAAAATCCGTTTTTATATACGAAGTCCCCCGTTCTATTTCGTTCCAGAAATTGCTAAGCAGCTCTCCCTCGTCTAGCCATGTGTCTTTTTGGGCAAACTCTCTAAGTTGTGTGATAAGGTCCTCTTCTGCATCGAGCCGATCCTGCATTTTTGAATCTGTTACATCCCAATTATCCCGATAGTGAGACGGCCAGATAATTACCTTTGCAAATGGGAATATGTCTTTTAAATCTTCTATGGCTTTTCGACTGGCATCGTCATTATCCATAGCAATAATAACTTCGGGGATATCATTTAATGACATACCATCTAAAACCCTGTATGTGCTAGTTGACGGTATCCCAACCGCTAATTCTCCAGCCTCCAACATTGTCACGGTGTCTTTTTCCCTCTTACATATCCAGAGGGTTTTCTTCATCTCTCTGGCCATGTCTGTTGCCCCAGGGTTAAGTGGTTCTTTGCTTTTACTGTCATCAGGACCCTTCCAAAACGCAAGACTCCGGCCCTCATCTCTTTTGTCTTTGAGCTTCTATTTTTCAGCTCCCCCACGATACCGATAATTACTGTAATGAGGGTCAGAGTCCGGTGATTCTTTGATATCTATTCCTTTCGTTCTGCAAAAGGTGATGGTGTTTCCCCCCTTCTTACATGCTCCAAAACAGTTCCAAAATCCGTTCCTGGAGTCTACCGAAAAAGAGGGTTCTTTGTCGTCATGCATAGGGCAAATCCCCATGTATCCCTTGCCAGCCCTTTTTAGCTCTTTAACCCCATGCCGTGTATAGAATTTAATGTAGTCCATGTTGTTACCTTCAAATAAACCTTTTTTGCCAGTGACAACTCGATATGTTCACGAATTTTACCTATCTGCGCCTTTTGACCTATTTTTGCGAAGCGCTCCATCCAGTTTCATTTGGAAGCCCATTTAAGGACTTTGTGCGGTTGTATGGTTTTCAGTAGTGAGTCTACAGAGGTAAGCCCAGATATTCTATCAGTCATTTCCGACAAAAAATTCAGCTTGGCGGCAAGCTTTTGGGCAAATTGGATCTTCGATCCCTTTCGTACATAATCAATTAGTTTTTTGATTCGTCTTCGTTTATCGTGATTCCTTATAGAATTAACTCGGTATTATATATTCAATATCCTTATTCTAATTTGACGCTTGTCTCTCGTTAATATTTGGATTTTTTTCAAATAGATATTACGAAAAGAGCGATTTGATCATCCAGCTTATCGGAGCGCAGTGAAGATCCCGCCATTCGGCCCTACAGGATTCTTCAAAACTTATAATCACTTGAACGTAGATTTTCGAAAATGCGTTGTTCTATTGTTGCTCAGCTGTTTTGTTTGATGGCATCAACGGCATTTTGAAAGATGTGGATGCCGAGGGGAGAGGCGTTGTCCATCCGTTCTCCTCGACGCTTGGCGATCTCTCTTTTTCGGGTCCAGTCGGGATGGTTGGTGGGATGGTTAAATGCTTCAGGGTGGGGCATAAGGCCGAAGATTCGGCCGGTGGGATCACATATGCCGGCAATATCATGTATCGACCCGTTGGGATTATAAGGGAACCGGCCGTTTGCCAAGCTCCCGTCCGGCATGGCATACTGGACCGCAACCTGGCTGTTTTGGAACAGACGTTCAGTGACCGAATCGGCTGAATAAAATTTTCCTTCACCGTGTCTGACCGGGAGTTCGATCTGATCCAGTCCTTTTGTAAATACGCAGGGAGAGGCAGGGTTGGTCTTCAGCGTCACCCAGTCATTGCGGAAATTACCGCAGTCATTAAAGATCAGGGCTACGGATCTCCTATTATGGTCACGGTCAAAGCCCGGCAATAGCCCCATGTTGACCAGTGCCTGAAAACCATTACATATGCCGAGGACCAGATTTCCGTTTTTTACAAATTCAATGATACTCTCCCCGAGGGTTTTTTTCAGACGGACCGCCTCGATCACACCGGCGCCGTGATCATCTCCCCAGCTGAATCCACCCCCCAGGATCATGATCTGAAATTGATCGATCGACACCGTTTGATCCAGAACTGAGTTGATGTGGACCCGATGGGATTTACCGCCTGCAATCGAAACAGAATGGACGGTTTCATTGTCACAATTGAGTCCGTAACCGGTCAGGACAAGCACGTTTACGTCGTTCATATCAGTTTTCCAAAGGGCCGCTTCCAGGCCGATTTGAGATCCTTTGTCGGTACACGGATAATTGGATTCCCTTCAATTCCCTTTATGATAAAATAGAGTTTCTCGGTTAAAGTTCCAATATGGCCGAATGGAAATTCTTGGAAAATTTTTTCAAAAGACTCTCTTTTTGCAGGATCGAGGGTCACGATGAAACGACCGGCGGATTCTGAGAACAATACATAATCGTCCCGGCTAATTTCATCTTTCGGAACAAGGGACAAATCGATATCCATCCCCAGGTTCCCGCCCATGGCGACCATAGCCAAATGAACACCCAGTCCGCCGCGGTAAATGCCGTGTATTGAGGCCGGCAGTTCTTTTTCAACGGCACGGCCAAGGGCGTTATAAAGATCCATGAACCGGTCGGGATGGACCTTTGGAACGTTTCGGCCCACATAGCCGAACTGTTCATAGTATTCGGATCCGCCCAGTTCATCGCATGTGGTTCCCAAAATATAGACCAGATCGCCCGGAACCTTGCCATCCATCGTTACACATTTTGAAATGTCATCTATCACACCGATCGTTGAAAACTGCAGGGTTTCAAGGGCTGAAATCTTGTGGGTCTCTCCGTATTGTCCTTTGAGGTGTCCATCGACATACATGCTGTCCTTGCCTGAAAGCAGCGGTATTTTATACGCCATGCAGATATCCCGGACCGCTTTGCTGGCGCGAACCAGCTGGGCGGCCTTGAATTTTCCGTTGGGATTATCGGTCGGATCATATTGGATGTTCGGCCAGCAGAAATTATCGACACCACCGATGTGATCCACATTCGCACCAACGGATAGGATCCGGCGGACCGCTTCGTCAATGGTGCATGCGGCCATGTGGTAGGCATCGATGGCTGAATAGGTGGGAAGGAGTGCCTGGGCAAAGGCGAGGCCTTTCTCCGATTCGAGTACAGGCCGAATAACGCCCGCATCGCTGTTCATGTCCCGGTCCGCACCCACAAGAGGCTTGATGACACTGGTCCCCTGGACCTCATGGTCGTATTGCCGGGTAATCCATTCTTTGGAAGAGATGTTGGGTCGGGAAAGGAGGTCCGTGAATATTTTTGCATAGTCACTGGGTGTTTTAAGCACCGGTTCAAAGAAGCCCCGTATTTCCGGGGTCAGCCACTCCGCCTCAAAAACCCACTGTGGAAAAGCGGAAGTCATAAAATCGATATCGATATAGGTGCAAGTTTTTCCGTTGTATGTGAGATGGAGTTTACCGGAGTCGGTGTATCTGCCGATCACCGTGCTTACAACTGCATGGGTGGCTGAAAGTTTGAGAAAACGCTCCAGATGTTCCGGTTTAACCGCAACGGTCATCCGCTCCTGGGATTCCGAGACCCAAATCTCCCACTGGTCCAGTCCCTCGTATTTTAATGGCACCTTTTCGAGTTGAATCTCACAACCGTTGGAAAAACGGGCCGACTCGCCGACGGACGACGAAAGACCGCCGCCGCCATTATCGGTAATAAATTGTATGAACCCTTGATCGCGGGCTTCAAGGAGAAAATCGTGCATCTTTTTCTGGGTGTACGGGTCGCCAATCTGCACATGTCCGGCAGGTGTGCTCGCTGAAAATGTCTCGGATGAAGCGGTAACGCCATGGATGCCGTCTTTACCGACCCTTCCCCCACACATGATCACCAGGTCCCCATGCGATATGCTTTTTTTATCAGACGGTTTTCCACGGACTGTTGCCGGCATGATACCGACGGCGGTCACAAAAACCAGACATTTCCCCATGTAGCCGTGATGAAAAAAGACCTGACCAAAGGGGGTTGGAATGCCACTTTTGTTCCCGCCATCCCGCACCCCTTCGATCACACCGTCAAAAAGTCGACGTGGATGAAGACGAGGTTTGAGATTTCCAGTATAATTCCGCGGTCCCACACAGAAACCGTAACTTCCCATGACCAGTTTAGACCCCAGACCAGTGCCCATCGGATCCCGGTATATGCCCACAATACCGGTCAGGGCACCCCCATATGCTTCCATGTTTGAGGGCGAATTGTGGGTTTCGCCGGTGATCACATAATAGTTATTATCATCAAAACTTCCCACACCCGCATTATCCCACAACACAGAGACCACCCATGATTTTTTCTTCTTCAACTCGAGTGTGGGTGCCTCAATGAAGGTTTTAAAAAGATTATCCACCAATTCGGTCTGATTATTTGTCAAATCACGGTAATGGAACAATCCCTGAAACGTGTTGTGATTGCAATGATCGCTTCTCGCCTGTGAAATGTATTCGAGTTCAACGTCGGTCGGATCGGAAAGACCGACCTTTGCACGGGCGGCCTGAACTTCTTTTTTCAAAAAATAGGACCGGATTGTCGGGATATCGTTTGGGTTAAGCGCCAGGTTTCGTTTGGCACTGATGTCTTGCAGGGATGCATCGCTATCGATCGGAACAGAGGTGACCGCCGGGTTGTGGTCGAGGATGACTTTGGGAATGATAAGACCAAAACCGGTTTCCGGATTCCAGTCCTTTTTTGATAAAATCTTCCATTGCTGGATGATGTCGTTGGCCAACAGTTCACCGGCGATCTTATCCACTTGGTCAATGCCAGGATCAACGCCGCCTATGCAGTAGCGCTTTGAGGTGAAGACCGCCTCATCTTCAGCAAAAGTTATTCCTAAAATATCTTCAATCGCTTCGACGGCCGTACTCCCCGGATTATCCCTGACCCCCGGTCGATACCCGACCCAAATGGTCCAGTCAAATTCCAGAGGGAGAGGGTCGAAGGAAGAAATCTGAGTAACTGGGTTGGTAAAGATCTCTTTTTGAACGGTTCCAAGCTGTTCGGCAGAGAGGTTTGCGTCAATGGTGAGCACGTGGATCACGCGCACGTTTTTTAGGCGAATGCCAAGGTAATCTTTTGCTTTTTGGCAAACCCCTTCGCCTTCAGCATCAAAGAGATCCGATTTGAGTGCTATTTCAAGTCGATGTGGCATGTTATGATTGACCGTTTACTTGGCTCCATTGAGGTTTTATCCCGAAGAGTTGAAAAATATCCGTACAATGTCATTGTAAAATACATAGATCATCAGAAGAATGAGGATGAAGATACCGATCTGCTGGGCAATTTCACGCATCTTTATGCTGACAGGACGACCGATCGCAGCTTCGATGAAGAAGAAAAGAAGGTGTCCCCCGTCTAAAACCGGTATCGGCAGAAAATTGAGTATAGCCAGATTAATGCTGATCAACGCAATAAAAAAGACCAGGTTGCCCGCACCTGCCTTTGCCTGTTCTCCGGCCATCTGTGCAATCATGATCGGCCCGCCGAGCGTTTTTGTAGAAATTGTTCCCTGTATGAGTTTAATAATGCTGATGATGGTCAGCTCCGTAATTTTATAGGTCTGGGTGAGGCTTTCGCCGAGTGCCCCAAACAGATTCAGTTCCTTTGCATATACATCACCCAAAGCGGTGATCCCAATCAGATAGCGATCAATATCTTCGCCAAAAATCGTTTTCCCGGGTTTAAGCTCAGGCCGGATGTTTAAATCAATGGTCGATTCTCCCCTGCGAACAGATATCAGGAGGGTTTTACCGTTGCTTTTAGAAATCATTTTTGCCATTTCTTGCCAATTGGAAATCGGAGTTCCGTCGATGGCAACGATCAGATCACCTTTTGCCAGGCCGCCCCTCTGGGCCGGGGACGTCTCTGCCACCCTGCCGACTGAAGGTTTCAATATATAAATTCCCGAAATCTGAAAGATTCCAAAAAAAATGATGACAGCGAGAAGAAAATTAAAAAAGGGGCCGGCAGCGACGATTAAAATTCGCTTGAAAACATGTTTGTGGTTAAAAGAAATTGGAACATCTGCCGGATCGATCTCTGCGTCGGGTTCTTCACCGACCATTTTAACATACCCTCCAAGGGGTATGGCGGATATCCGATAATCGGTGATACCGATCTTTTTCCCAAAAATTCTTGGGCCAAAACCAAGGGAGAACTTCTCAACTCCCACACCAAAATATCTGGCAACCAGAAAATGTCCAAGTTCATGAAAAAAAATAAGCACACCCAAAACAACAATAAAAGCAAATATATTTGTAGTCATTGTACTATCCTGTCAGTAAGAATTCGCCATTTCGGTTATCTTTGTTTCAGCCTGTTTCCTCGCCCACCTGTCTGTTTCAAGTATATCCGAGAGGCTCGGGTTTGAAACATTGACATGTTGATCGATGGTGTCACTGATAATTTCAGGAATTTTGTCAAATGATATCGCTTGGTCTAAAAATGTTCGTACTGCGACTTCGTTGGCAGCATTTAACACCACAGGGAGCGTTCCCCCGGTCTGACAGACGTCAAAGGCCATCTGCAGACAAGGGAACCTGTTCAAATCCGGTTGTTCAAAAGTAAGGGCGCCAATGTTTTGAAAATCGGGTAATGGCTGATCAAGGGGAAGGCGTTCCGGCCAGGAGAGGGCATAGGCGATGGCGCCTCTCATATCAGGGACTCCCAGCTGGGCAATAACGGAACCGTCATGATAGGCCACCATTGAATGAACTATACTTTGGGGATGAATCAGAACTTCGATTTTATCCTGAGAAACACCAAAAAAGTGTTTGGCTTCCAGTATTTCAAGCCCTTTGTTCATCAGTGTTGCTGAGTCGATGCTGATTTTTTCCCCCATCTGCCATGTGGGGTGCTTCAATGCGTCTTTTGGTTTTATTTTATTAAATTCATTTTTCGGCATATGAATGAGGGGGCCACCCGAAGCTGTCAGGATGATTTTTTTCAGGTCCGCTTTGCGGCTGCCGGAAATACATTGAAAGATGGCGCTGTGCTCGCTGTCGATGGGCAGAATCTGTACCCCGTTTTCACCAGCTCTTTTCATAACAATATCGCCGGCCATGACCAGGGTTTCCTTGTTAGCCAGTGCGATGTCGATACCCTCATCAATGGCAGCCAGCGTCGGCATTAGACCGGCAGCACCCACCATGGCGGTAACAACCATATCGACAGATGGTTGTATTGCTGCAGCGATATAACCTTTTTCCCCATGCATGATCTCGACCTTGGTTTCCATGGGAAGCCGATCTTTGAGGTCTTGTGCTTTTTGTTCATCATACACCACCGCTAATTCCGGGTTAAACTGCTCGATCTGTCTGGCGAGCAGGCTGATGTTCTTTTTTGCTGTCATCGCTTTAACAGCGAATCGCTCCGGGAACATTTCTACAACCTTGAGTGTATTGCTGCCGATGGATCCGGTCGATCCGAGGATGGAAAGATGCTTCATGTTTGATGGTGATGCTTCTGCCGCCGTATGATTCGTGATTCGTCGAGTGTTAATTGAAAATATACGTTTTAAACAAATAGGCCACCGGTGCTGCGAATATCAGGGCATCGACCCGATCGAGCATGCCTCCGTGGCCGGGAAAGAGGATACCCGAATCCTTTACGTTTGAAACCCGCTTCAGGGTCGATTCAAACAGATCGCCCATCTGAGCTGCGATCCCGATGGAAAGAAACAACAGGATACTCGGACCCCATGGCAGTGACGGTAAAAAATACCATTTGAAAAGCGCTCCGACGCCCAGATTTAGAGCCAGCCCGGCGATCGATCCTTCCACGGTTTTTCCAGGGCTGACGAAAGGACAAAGTTTATGTCGTCCCAAATAGGAACCCACGTAATAGGCCCCGGTGTCACCAGCAAAGACTATACAAAGAATAAAAAATATCCAGATCATCCCGCCGCTGCTGTTACGGATCAAGACCAGATACGAGAGGAGCAGCGGTATGTAAATAATAGCCAGTACCTGTTTGAAAACTGATTCTGAACCGCCGGAATTGTTCTTAAACCACTTAACGGAAATAAATCCGGACAGGAGAAAGTTCCATGTGATCAGGCCCACCATCAATTTGAGGGAAAGGATATAGGCTGCCCAAATCATGGCGAAGCCGGTCAAAAAAGACAAAAATTGAAATCCGGAAGGCGAATTTTTTTTTTTGGCTACCTTTGACACCTCGGTGAACGCTGGTCGAGCATTTTCATCGGTTTTAGATACAAGGTGAAAATATTCCCACAGCGCAATAGTGGATACCATGCTGACAACAAGGGCGAATAGCTGGGTGCCCCCTTTTGAAATTAATAAAAAGAGAAAGGGAAGGGCCGTAAGTCCCGTGATCCAGCGTTTTAAGTGCATCGTATATTAGGTTGTGGATTCAAATATCAACCCGGCCGAACCTTCGTTCACGTCGCTGATATTCTTTGAGTATTTGTATAAATTCATCCTCGCTAAAATCCGGCCAGAGTGTTTCTGTAATAAATATTTCCGTGTATGCGATTTGCCAAAGGAGAAAGTTGCTGATCCGCATCTCTCCGCTGGTTCTAATCAGTAACTCGGGGTCCGGTAGCCCTTTGGTATAAAGATGATCGGATATGACATCGGATGTGATTTTTTCTTGGTCGATCACGCCACCCGTGACTTTTTTTGCAATCCTTTGAACCATCCTGACAATTTCAGCTCGTCCGCCATAACTCAAAGCCAGGTTGAGCATCATGCCGTTTTGATGCTTTGTCGCTTCCATGGTCCGATTGAGGGCCTGTTGAACATTTTTGGGAAGTCGCTCTATCTGTCCGATTGCATTGAGGCGGATATTGTTATCCACCATTTCTTTTTGCTCTGATTCCAAAAAATGTTTCAGGAGAGTCATAAGGGCTGTGACTTCGATTTTGGACCGCTGCCAGTTTTCCGTAGAAAAAGCATAAAGAGTTAGCATTGAAATACCGTATTCCCGGCTGGCACGAACAATTGTCCGAACCGTTTTAGCCCCTTTTTCATGTCCCTTAATCCGGTTTAACATTCTTTTTTTAGCCCAGCGACCGTTGCCATCCATGATGATGGCAACATGAATAGGAGGGACGGGGGCATCAAGCTCAGCCTCGGGTGGGAGAGATGCACTAGAATTCAAGGATTTCTTTCTCTTTTTTTTTATAGATCTCATCGATGATCTGAATGTGGTCATCGGTGACGTTTTGGATTTTAGCTTGGGCCCTGAAAGCGTCGTCTTCTGGAATCTCGGAATCTTTTTTTAATTCTTTGATCAAATCGTTTGAATCACGTCTGATGTTCCGAACAGATATCTTGTGATCTTCACACATTTTGTGAACGATTTTGACGAGTTCTTTTCGCCGTTCTTCCGTAAGGGGTGGAACAGCAATACGAATCAGCTTGCCATCGTTCACCGGTGTAAGATCGAGATCGGATTTGAGTATTGCCTTTTCAATTTCCTTGATGACCGAAACATCCCACGGTTGAACGGTAATCAGACGATTTTCAGGAACCGAAAGTGATGCCATTTGGTCAATAGGGGTCTGCGTCCCATAGTAGTCCACTCTAATACCATCAAGTAGGGATAGGGAAGCACGACCGGTTCTGACTTTCATTAGCTCGTTTTTCAAGGCGGTAATCGCCTTGTTCATACTCTCATCTGCCTCATCGTATATCGATTCAATCATCTGTCTTCCCCTTTTATTTGTCTGTCGGTATTTCTGTGATGTGGGTTTGAAGGCTTTTTCGCGTGGGAATCTTCCGCTAATTATGTATCCAGGTACCGATTTTTTCTTCGCAGACCACCTTTTTCATATTTCCCTGCTGTTTGAGATTAAAAACAACCAGCGGGAGTTGATGATCCATTGCCAGGGAGATTGCTGTCATGTCCATGACGCGAAGCTGCTTTTCAAGAACTTCCATATAGCTGATATTCTTGATAAATTTAGCATTCTTGTTGATGTTGGGGTCTTCTTCGTAAACACCATCCACCTTGGTTGCCTTCAAAAGGATTTCAGCATGGATTTCATGGGCGCGTAATACCGCGGCTGTATCAGTGGTAAAATAGGGATTACCGGTCCCAGCGGCAAATATGACAGCACGCCCTTTTTCAAGATGGCGAACCGCTCTTCGAAGGATAAAGGGTTCTGCCACCTCGTGTATGGATATGGCGCTCATAACGCGTGTAGAAATATCGTTTTTTTCCAGCGCGTCCTGAAGGGCCAGGCTGTTGATAACCGTAGCCAGCATGCCCATGTGGTCTGCTGAAGCCCGGTCCATGCCATATGAACCGGCGGCGCTCCCCCTAATAAAGTTTCCACCACCCACAACAACGGCGATCTGAATCCCGAGGTCAAATATTGAGCGAATTTCATCGGCGACATATCGTATTGTTTTACGGCTGATACCAAACCCATGGTCATCGACCAGGGCTTCGCCGCTTAATTTTACCACCAGTCTTTTAAAACGAGAATATGCCAACGATTTTAAAGTTCCCCTATCTGGAGTCGGGAAAAGCGTTTAATGGTTATATTTTCGCCAATCTTTACAATCAAATCGTTTAAAACATCCTGTATAGAGACACTCGGATCACGAACATATGGCTGGAGTAAAAGGCAACTATCCTTATAAAATTTGTTCAGTTTGCCCTCAGCGATTTTATCGATCATTTTTTCAGGTTTTCCTATTTCTCGAGCCTGGGCACGATAAATATCTTTTTCCCTTTCAATGATCGTTTGAGGCACCTCTTCAGGGGAGATCCCAACCGGATTGGTCGCAGCAATATGCATGGCCATATTTTTTGCAAATTCTTTAAAATCATCGTTCTTTGCAACAAAATCGGTTTCGCAATTTATTTCGACCAACACCCCGATTTTGCCGCCCGTATGAATATAAGCTTGAATCAGCCCTTCAGAAGTTCCTCTTCCAGCTCTTTTCTGGGCGGTTGCCAAACCTTTTTTTCTTAAAAAGTCGATGGCCTTATCCGTATCGCTGTCACACTCGGAGAGGGCTTCTTTACAATCCATGATTCCCACCCCGGTTTTTTCCCGTAACTGTTTCACCATTGCCGCACTGATTTCCGTCATTCTTCTTCTCCTGTATTTTCCGATTCAGAGACGTCCTGTGGATCTTCGATCCCGGCGTTCGTCGAATTTTCCGGTTGCTCCGTGGCCGCGCTTCTAATGATTTCTATTACCGGGCCTTCCGAGCCGTCGGAAATCACCGTTCTCTCACCCGGCTTAAGGTCTACTCCTTCGGGTATTTCCGGGATTTCCTCTTTTTGTTTCTTATCCGCCTCTGCCTGCCTTTTTTCTTCTATCTGTTTGCTACCTTCAATGCATGCATCAGCTATTTTTGAGGTAATCAGACGAATGGAGCGGATCGCATCATCGTTGCCGGGTATGATATAATCAATGTCATCCGGCTCGCAGTTGGTATCTACAATGGCCACGATCGGGATGTTCAGCCTTTTTCCCTCACGCACGGCAATGTTTTCGGTTTTGGGATCAACGATAAAAATAACACCGGGCAGCTGCGTCATATAGCGGATACCACCGAGATTGTTATCTAACTTTACCCGTTCTTTTTCTAGTTTCAACCCTTCCTTTTTGGTGTAGAGGTTGATTGATCCGTCATTCTTGATCGTGTTGAGATAATTGAGGCGGTCAATACTTTGTTTAATCGTTTGAAAATTGGTCAACATCCCACCCAGCCATCGGTTGCGAACATAATACATTTCGCATCGATTCGCCTCTTCGTAAATGGACTCCCGGGCCTGCTTTTTGGTTCCGACAAAAAGGGCTGATTTGCCACTGGCGACCGTGTCCACCACAAAATCGTATACAGATTTAAACATGCGGACGGTTTTCTGCAGGTCGATAATATAGATACCGTTTCGCGCCCCAAAGATGTACGGTTTCATTTTGGGGTTCCATCGTTTTGTTTGATGACCGAAGTGGACTCCTGCTTCGAGGAGTTCCTTCATTGTAACGTAGCTCATTTTGTTCTCCATTTATGTAGGTTTATCATCCGCCAATATCATTTCTGTTGCCAACTTTCAGATCGACGAAAGCACCGGGAAACAGATCCAAAGGCGTGTTTTTTAAAAAGTATATGAGTTAAGCAAAGAAAATATGATTTCGCAACAGTTTTTTATTCCGGTTTTTTCATCATCTGAACCACCCGGTGACATCTGCTGTAATCTTTGATAAAGACGATCTTTTCATAATGACCACATTTTTCTGCGATCCTTTCAACGGCAGTTTTCTGATCCTCCCCGATCTCTAAAAGCAGATAGCCCCCTGAGTCCAAATATATATGGGCATTTCGAATTAAATGCCTTAATGAGGATAGCCCATCCTGTCCGCCATCAAGGGCTGCAACCGGTTCATATAGGCGAATTTCCGGCTGAAGACCGGAGATGACTCGGGTCGGAATATAGGGCGGATTTGAAACAATGAGATCAAAGGGATGACCCATTTGATGGAGTGGTGAAAACCAATCTGCTGAAAAAAAATTAGCGCTTTCGTCCAGATTGTGGGATTTGGCGTTCTTTCTGGCCAATGCAACCGCCTTTGTTGATCGATCAGAGGCGAAAAAAAGGTGCCACGGTTGTTCGGAGGCAAGTGCAAGGGTGATAGCCCCGGATCCGGTCCCAAGTTCCAATATACGCTTTGGCCCGGCGCGTTGACCAGGACTTGATGTCACCCCTAGAAGCAAAAAGGCTGTCTCGACCAGCCGCTCGGTCTCGGGCCTTGGGATCAGCACATCGGGTGTGACCGCTAGTGTCATTGACCAAAATCCTCTGGTGCCGACAATGTAGGCAACAGGCTCTCTTTTGACCCGTCGTTTCAGCAATACCTTAAACCGGCTTAATTCGCTGGGTGAAAGCGGTTGATCATACTGCATGTATAGATCGATTCGATTGAGTTTTAAAATGTGTGCGAGGAGGATTTCGACCGATGCCCTCGAACCTTCAATACCGCGGGTTTTAAAATAAGACGTGGCCCACTGTAGGAGATTGAGAATTGTCCAGTTAGTTTTGTTGGGGAATTCCCCGTTCTTTGCCGGGTTTTTTAAGGGGTTCTGCATCCTGAAGCGCCTGGGCCTGATAGAATGTCGTCAACTCGTCAAGGATGATTTCGATATTCCCTTGCAAAATATTTTCCAGCTTATAGAGTGTTAACCCGATCCGGTGATCCGTGACCCGTCCTCGTGGAAAGTTGTAGGTTCGGATTCTTTCGCTTCTGTCGCCACTACCGATCTGGCTTTTTCGTTCTGCTGATCGCTTTTCGTTCTGCTCTCGGGTCATTTTGTCGAGAAGCCGAGCACGCATGACCTTCAAGGCCTTGTTTTTATTTTTCAGTTGTGATTTTTCATCCTGGCATGTCACCACCAGCCCAGACGGAAGGTGGGTGATTCGAACTGCCGAATCGGTGGTATTTACCGACTGCCCTCCCGGTCCGGTTGAACGAAATACATCGACCTTGATATCACCGGGGTCGATATAAATTTCAACATCTTCAGCTTCAGGCAATACGGCGACCGTAACAGCTGAGGTATGTACCCGGCCCTGGGCTTCGGTTTCCGGAACCCGTTGAACGCGATGGGTGCCACTTTCGTATTTTAAACGGCTGTACGCTCCCTTCCCGTGGATCATGACAACAATCTCTTTCAATCCGCCAACACCGGTTGCGTGGTGATTGATGATTTCCACCTCCCAATTTTTGTTTTCAGCATACCGGCTGTACATCCTGAAAAGATCGCTGACAAACAGGCCTGCCTCTTCGCCGCCGATTCCGGCACGTATTTCAATAATTACATTCTTTTCATCGTTTTTATCTTTTGGCACCAACAGTTTTTTAAGTTCGGTTTCCAGGTTGTTCTTTTTTAGATCAAGTTTCTCTATTTCAGCGCGGGCCAGTGCTTTAATTTCGGGGTCTTCCTCCCTTAACATCTCCATGGTCTCTTCGAGCTCGTTTAACGCATGACAATAATTTCTATACAACGTTACAATCTGATTGAGATCAGCATGCTCCCGGACATACCGCTGGTATGTTTCCTGGTTCTGTATAGTTTTGGGGTTGCTCATCAGTCTTTCGAGTTCCAAAAAGTGTTTTTCAACCCCTTTTAGTTTGTTAAACATAAAATCGTTTATGTAAAAATATTTTTAGGATATCTAGTGATAGGAGGGTTTTCAGACCTTCAGATCTGTTTTGGTCAGGTTATTTCTGCCGATCCGAATACTTTGCATATTTTCTTTTGAAACGCTCGATTCGTCCAGCGGAATCGATCAGTTTCTGTTTGCCGGTAAAAAAAGGATGACACTTTGAACAAATTTCAACCCGTATATTTGATTTTGTGGAACCAACTTCGATAACATTTCCACAGGCGCACTGAATCGTTGTTTCGGAATACTCAGGATGAATACCGCTTTTCATGATCTTTTTAACCTCCGTTTAATTTTTCAGGCATTCATGGCGCTAAGGAATTCCTGATTGTTTTTCGTTCCAGTCATTTTGTCCAACAGAAATTCCAGGCTATCTACCGGATTTAGCGAGGAAAGCAGTTTTCTTAGAATCCAAACTCGGGTGAGGACATCTTTGTCTAACAGGAGCTCTTCTTTACGTGTTCCTGATTTATTAATGTCGATGGCTGGGAAGAGGCGTTTGTCTGAAATTCTTCGGTCAAGCTGGAGTTCCAGATTCCCTGTCCCTTTAAACTCTTCGAAAATAACTTCATCCATCCGGCTTCCCGTGTCTATCAGAGCAGTGGCGATGATGGTCAGGCTTCCCCCCTCTTCAATGTTTCGGGCAGCGCCAAAAAACCGCTTCGGCCGTTGAAGTGCATTTGAATCAACCCCTCCGGAGAGAATCTTTCCGCTGGGGGGAATGACCGAATTGTAGGCACGCGCAAGCCGGGTGATGCTGTCTAAAAGGATGACCACATCCTTTTTATGTTCCACCAGTCGTTTGGCCTTTTCGATCACCATTTCCGCAACCTGAACATGCCTTTCCGCCGCTTCGTCAAAGGTGGAGCTGATCACTTCGGCCCTGACCGACCGTGCCATGTCTGTAACCTCTTCGGGCCGTTCGTCGATCAGGAGCACAAACAGGACAATTTCTTTGTGGTTGGCCATGATGCTGTTGGCAATGGACTGCAAAAGCATAGTCTTTCCGGACCTTGGGGGTGATACAATCAGTCCCCGCTGACCAAACCCGATCGGCGTTAAAAGATCCATGATCCGCATGGAATAATTGTCCGAAGCTACTTCTAGATTTACTTTCCGGTCAGGATAGAGCGGGGTGAGGTTGTCGAACAGTATTTTTTCCCTTGCCACATCCGGATCTTCGTAGTTTGTCGCCTCCACCTTTAATAATGCAAAATACCGCTCGGTTTCCTTTGGCTGTCGAATCTGTCCCGATACCGTGTCCCCGGTTCTCAGGTTGAAACGGCGTATCTGTGAAGGAGAAACATAAATGTCATCGGGCCCCGGTAAATAATTGTAATCCGGCGCTCTTAAAAATCCGAATCCATCCGGCAAGATTTCTAATGTTCCTTCTCCAAAAATTTGACCGTTTTTTTCAATTTGCGCTTGAAGCAGGCCAAAAATAAGCTCCTGCTTTCGCATACCCGCAGCACCACCTATGTTGTAATCCTTGGCCAACCGGGTCAATTCACTAATTTTTTTATCTTTAAGTGTAACAATGTTCATAGAGTGTTTTCCTCGTTTATATTACTTTGGCTTTCTGGCAAAAAGATGTTGGAATTTTAATGATATGAAAAAAATCCGTTCTGAAATCCTGATAACCGATCAAAAACTCACAGCGTGCGGTAATAACAGGGTAGCAGAAAACTCTTTTTATATTTCAACACTTTTTAAAAGATGGGAGCCGGATTGAAACCTCGTTGGATAGTTCATAATGAGGAACATGAAAGTATTGTGATTCAGTTTAGAAGTAGAAGAACTACTGGATATCCTTACTGCTCGGCGGGTTTAATGCCTTGATCTTAATCTGCCACTATATTAGAACATAATCTTTTGTCTGTCAAGCGCTTTTAATCTTTTTTTGTCTCTTTTGCCTGAAATCTTTGAAAAATACGGTCAACCGACTGAAAAACTTCATCCCTAGAACCATTGTTCGTTATAACAAAATCAGCCCGGTCCCGCTTTTGGTCATCCGTCATTTGAACATTCAAAAGACCCAGGGCATCACGGTGGGAAATGTTATCCCGATCTATCAGTCGTTTCACCTTCACATCCTGATCCGCGACAACCAGGATGACCACCTGAAACTGTTTTTCGATCTTTTTTTCAAAAAGGAGGGGAACCTCCACCAGGATCAGGGTCTCTCCACGTTTTTCCACTTCAGACACCTGCTGATTCATCAGTTCTGTGATTCGAGGATGGATAAATCGCTCAATGATTTTCCGGTCTTGAGCGTCATTTATCATTATCTGTCGCAGCACCTTCCGATTCAACGTACCGCTGGGGCTTAGCACCCTCTCCCCAAAGTGCCCCACAATCTTCTGCAGCGCGACTGACCCAGGGGCAACCGCTTCCCTTGCCAGGGCATCGAGAAAAATGACGTCGAGGCCCAATCTTTTAAAACGATTGCAAACCAGGGTTTTTCCGGAGCCGGCACTTCCGGTTATCGCAACTTTTATCAATTGCAGGCTTGATGTCGACGACTTATTTTGTCTTGCATTGTCCAATGGAATAAATATATCGTTGCATCCCCGCCAGCTACTTCACCAATGGCAGCAGGAGGCCGGGTTTACCTGAAAAAGTGTTTATAAAGTGATTCCATTTAATACAAAAATTCTGCCTGGAACAAAAGGCGTCTACATGGTCGGTGGTTCCGTCAGGGATCTAATACTTGGCCAGCGTTCAACCGATTATGACATTGTCGTTCGCGGAAATCCAGAAAAATTTGCGAGAAAATTGTCAGAAAATTTATCCGGCCGTCTGGTTAAAATGGGAAAACCGGGCCAGGTTGTCTTCCGGGTCGTTTCAAGGGAGCATCTTTTTGACATATCGGCCATAAAAGGCCTAAACATTGAAACGGATCTTATTCAAAGGGATTTTACAGTCAACGCGATGGCCTACTCCTTTTTTTCCAAAACGATCATTGATCCTTTGAACGGATTGAAAGATATGGCTGAAAAAAAAGTGAGAATGACCTCTAGTAAAATTTTTAAGAAAGATCCGGTTCGCCTGCTTAGGGCTTACAGAATAGGGGCGACTCTCAAATTTACCATTGAACAGCGAACCGCTGATGCAGTGGAAAAAAACATAAAATTGATTGGGACTTCAGCAGCAGAACGGATCAGATTCGAGATTTTCAGTATACTCTGTCTACCGGAATCGAAGCACTCTTTTTTTCAGATGGCCGGCAACGGCCTTCTTTTCAAGATATTTCCGGAGCTTTTCAGGACAAAGGGATGTTTTCAAAACAAAATTCATCTTTTTGATGTGTTTGACCATACCATGAGAACCTTTTACCTGCTTGAAAATCTTTTGAGTGATGACCACCAGTTTGAGCCGGAGATTACCCGTCAAATTAGACGACACATGGATCAAAAAAGATCGGCACAGCTAAAATGTGCGACCCTGTTCCATGATATCGGGAAACCGTTGGCCCGAACCATCGATCAAAATGGAAATATCCATTTTTCCGGCCATGAGCAAAAAGGTGTGGACATGGCCAAAAAGATATGTAAAAGACTGAAGTTTTCTGTCCGAGAAACAGGTTATATCGATTTTATAATCAAAAATCATTTAAAACCGCTGTTTTTTTTTACAGCCGGCAGGGAAAAGGATTATACTCGGGGGGATTTGACTCGATTCTTTATGAAGTTGGGCGATTTTACTCCGGATCTTTTGATCCATGCCATTGCAGATACCCGGGGGAAGGGGAATGAAAATGACGAAAGAAATGCGGCCTTTATCCGGTTTATAAAAAACCTGATCCATCGATATTTTGTAAGATTCAAGCCCAGATCGAAAGCGCCGCCATTGATTACAGGGGCCGACCTTATCCATCATTTCGGATTGACCCCCTCACCTCTTTTTAAAACCATCTTAAACCGGGTCGAAGAAAGGACCCTGTCAAATGGCCTCCGTGACAGGACAGCCGCTTTAATTTTTGTAGAAGAGTTGCTGGGCCGCCGTATCAAGGCTTGACAATAACATGTTGTTTTTATAGTAAAGCCGGCGTTCATGGAAGTAGAATTTTAATCCACTGCGGAAGGTGTAGATTCATTTTATAAAATGAGGATGAATGAATATCTTGTTTTTTGGTCCAAATGGCAGCGGAAAGGGGACCCAAGGGGCCATATTAAAGAACAAATACAATACACCCCATATTGAACCAGGGTCGATCTTTCGAGAAAACATTTCCGGCGGGACCGAATTGGGAAACCGGGCCAGGGAATATATCGATCGAGGAGCTTTGGTTCCGGACGATATTAGCATACCGATGATTCTCAATCGTATCAGACAGGATGATTGTAAAAAAGGGTGGTTGCTCGATGGGTTTCCGCGGAATAAAAACCAGGCCATCAAGCTCGATGAATTTCTTCAGGGCGCCGGTATGCCCCTCGATATTGTTGTGGAAATCACCCTTGACCGTGAAATCGCAAAAAACAGGATCATGGGTCGCCGGGTCTGCGTAAAAGACAACAACCATCCCAATAATATCTATATTGAAGCGATTTTGCCGGTTGCTGGTAGATGCCGTATCTGCGGCGGCGAATTAAACACAAGGGCAGATGACCGGGATGAAGACGTGATCGACAAACGACATGATGTTTACTATGATACGGAAATAGGGACCCTTGCGTCCGCTTACTATTTTAAAGATCTTGCAGCAAAGGGAGGATTGATCGATTATATCATCATAGATGGCAAACCAGGCGTCAAAGAGGTGACTGCCGAGCTTATTTCAAAGCTTTGAAGATTAAACCCAAAACAGCGAAATAATTTGGCTGCACGTATGTCTTATCAAAAATTTTTATTGTCATAAAATGTATTTTGGTGTAAGAAGCCATTGTTAAGATGGTGAATTGAATAACCACCAGATAAATTGAATCCAATTTTTTTCTGATGGAAAAAAGGAGGCGAGCGAGTTTGAAGAATATCGAAGTCAGGGTGCTCAATGATGACCTTGAAAAAGCCATGCGCATTTTGAAGAAAAAGATTCAAAGCGATGGCCTTTTTAAACGATTAAAGTTGAAAAAGAACTATGAAAAGCCGAGTGAATGCCGGCGCCGCAAACAACGGGAAACAGCGCGACGGCAAAGAATAAACGCTTCAAGAAGCAAATACAGATAAAACGATTTGTGAATTTTCTATTACCCGGCAGGGTTTTTCCTGCCGGGTTTTTTTATCATCATGATGTCAGAAAGTGCCTATAATGCCTCTCTTGCGACCCTTTACAGTCTCGGAAAATTCGGTATAAAACTCGGTCTATCCACCATCAAAGGCATGCTGCGGGGATTGGGTAATCCCCAGAAGGGTTTTAAAAGTATTCATGTCGCCGGAACAAACGGAAAAGGGTCGATTGCTTCAACACTTTCATCGATATTGGCGTCATCCGGAAAAAAAGTTGGACTATATACTTCGCCTCATCTGGTACGCTTCAATGAGCGGATTTGCATCAATAATCGACCGATTTCGGATCAAGATGTGGTTGCCGCTTACGAGGCGGCAAAAACGAATTATCAGGGATCACGCAAACCCACCTTTTTTGAATATGCGACCGCCATGGCCTTTTTTGCATTCGGCCGCCACCATGTCGACTGGGCTGTTATTGAAACCGGTATGGGGGGGCGACTCGATGCAACAAACATAATCACCCCGGTCCTTTCCGTTATATCCAATATTTCCCTTGAACATAAAATATACCTTGGTAATACGCTCGGTCAAATCGCTAAAGAAAAGGGCGGAATCATCAAAGAGGGAATACCTGTTGTCACCGGCGCGAGACAACCCGTCTCAATTGGAGCCCTGAAAACGATTGCGAAAAAACGCAGGGCACCATTTTTTCGCCTGGGGAGTGAATTTCGAGTGCGAAGAAGAAAAAGCGGAACATTTACCTATTATGGCATGGATCATATCTGGCACAACATGTCCACCGGGCTCCTCGGTAATCACCAGGTGGACAACGCCGCACTAACACTGGCTGCCTGTGAGATATTGAACAGAGATGGTATAGGGATTTCCCTGTCAAATATCAAAAAGGGGATTGCCGGAAACAGATGGCCCGGAAGGCTGGAAATTGTTTCCAGATTCCCTTTTGTTCTTTTGGACGGTGCGCACAATTTAATGGCCGCACGGAACTTGGCCAGGTTTCTGCTCGACCATCTTTCAGACAAAAAGATAACACTTGTGATCGGTATTTTAGATGACAAGCCATATCACGCCATTCTCCGAAGTCTTATGCCTGTCTGCAGCAAAGTGATATTAACCCGTGCCAAAATCGACAGGGCATTACCACCGGAAACGCTTTACCCCATTGCAAAGGAAATCGTTTCCAACATCCGCATTATTCCCGATGTAGACGATGCCGTAAAGTGTGCGATTAAAACCACACCTTTTAATGACGCTGTTTGTGTTGCCGGCTCACTGTATGTGGTCGGTGAGGCAAAAGCCATGCTCGAATCAAAAAAAGGGGACTATATCCCAATGCCCGGATGATTTGGTTGCCGGAAGTTTAAACACGTTTTATTAAGCCGGGAGATTCCCTATTAATTGACGGTTTTGGCTTGACTTTAAACGGTTAATTTTTTATCGGTTGACCTTCAATGTGCGCCCGTAGCTCAGTGGATAGAGCGTCAGCCTCCGGAGCTGAAAGCCGCTGGTTCGATCCCAGCCGGGCGTACCAATGATATCAAATAGTTATATCATATTTATTTTTCTCATCCTCAACCTAAATATCCAATACCCAACAAACTTATATTAAATCAGAAAATAGATTACCGAATTTTCTCGATAAAATCGGACTCATAACCCGAAGGTCGTAGGTTCAAATCCTATCCCAGCTACCATAATGAAATCAGGGACTTAAATTAACTTCTAAGTCCCTTTTTCTTTGTCAGAAAATTTTATAGCCCCAGCTATTCCCCCCAAACAAATTGGAAATTAAGGCAAAAAGAGATACGCCTATAAGAAGACGGTTTTAATTCTACGGTTTTCATCAATTTTTTGCCATCCATAAAAAAGCCGGGCCTCATATTTTCAGATCCGGATAAGTACTGATGACCTTGCCTTTATATGGCGACGTCCGTTGCCCGTCGGCAAGCTAGGCAAATCCGTTTATGAATACCATATTGATTTTCCACCCATATTTTACTAATCCAAAATAAATATGACCCCTAAAAAATATACAACCGCACTATCAAAAGCGCAGGGTATGATCGAGGAAAAAGCTGGCCGTCAGTTTGCAGATGATATGACCCCTGCCAGAGTTGACCGACAAGGATTTTCGGCGAAACTGGGCGCAGCTGATTCAAAAAACTTATGAGGTGCATCCGCTCACCTGCCCCAAGTGCAAGGGTCGAATGCATGTAATCGTCATCGTTGATGATGAGGTTGTGATCAGGAAGATACTGACGCATCTTAATCTCTGGAACGTCAAACGGAAATTACCACCGTGTGCGCATGCACCGCCGATTGACGGTTTTCCAATATATGAAGAACCGCAGGCGCCCAGCGCCGGTGAATACCTGATAGACCCTGATTATCCGGCTGAAGCCCACTTTTAAAAAAATACCAATTCGGCTGTATAGGTGATCTGGGGCCAAATTTGACAAAAATGCGCCAATTTTTGTAAATATCCCTGTTTGACACTCCGATCGATATTTTGTATTTCTGCTTCAATGTCACCATCCTGATTTTCAAGGCGCAGTGAAAACCGGAAGATACCATATGCCGTGGTTGATTTTAAGGCCGTATACAAGACGGACTTTTCGGATTGTTCGCTTCCAAAAAGGAACTTCTTATCCCTGAGTCCATGCAATTCGATAGGAGAAGGTGTTGCAAAGCAAAGAAATTCAAAAAACGGCACCATCTAGAGTACTGAGATACCATTTGGGTGAACCAACCCCGGTACTGGCTCTGGCCGTTCATGCCGGGCATGAGATCCGGGATGAACTAGTTCCGAGAATGGCGGTTTCAGAGGATCTTCGTTTATATGAAGAAGACCCTCTGACGGACCGGTTTGCAAGAAAATTTCCCATAGCTGCATGGGCTACTGCCAGCCGGTTCGAGGTGGACCTCAACCGAGAAGAGGAAAAAGCGGTGTACATGACGCCGGATATGGCATGGGGCATCCATGTCTGGAACGATCCTCCGACACCCGAGATGAAGAAACGTAGCCTGGATCGATGGCATGAGGGGCAGCGTTTCGTCGATGGTCTTGTTGATCGGGCAGTGGGGCAATTCGGCTATTGCATTCTCCTGGACTTTCATTCCTACAACTACCAGCGGGACAAGGAAGTGCCCGATTGGTGGGCAGAAGAGAAACCGGCCATCAATCTCGGGACACGGGAAGCCCATCCGCGTTTTAGGAAGGTGCTCGATGCGATTCTCGAAGCGTTCGGGCGGATAGAATGGGATGGCCGGCCGGTAACCGTTCGGGAGAATTTTCCGTTTAAAGGTGGTTATGTTCATCGTCGGCAACAGGCGCGCCATCCCGACAGGGTTCTGGTTCCGTCCATTGAAATGAAAAAGATTTTTATGAATGAGAAGGAAGGAGGGTTTCTCGAACCGGGTTTTCCAAAACTGTTAGACGAAACAGTCATTGCTGTTAGCGGTGTTATGGAACAATTGCACGAACTATTGCCGGACTTGACCGGTCGAATCCCATTAGAATGGAGGTAGGAAATGGATAGTACAGCGATGAAAGCCGTGGAAATGTTTCATAAAAACCTTGCAGAACGTACGGATTGCGGTCCGGAGATGGTCGAGCGATTCCTTGGCGAATCAGGCCGAAGAGGGGCAGCGTACGGAGACAAGCCGTTAGGCGTTTTACTTCGTCCATATTTTATTTCCAGGCAGCGGGAACGGATGCTGTGGCATTCGGTTCGGACCATTGGTGCGATCCTGGAGAAGGTCATCAAGTTCTATCTTGCCGAACCCCAGGTTCGAAGGATGATTCCATTGAAGCCCGAAGTGGAGCGGCTCGTCCAGATTCCTTCGGGTTTGAACACCAAGATCATCGTTTCCCGCCTGGATGCCTTTCATTCGAAAGATGGATTGAAATACGTGGAGTTCAATGCAGACAGTCCGGCAGGTGCGGCATATGCGGATATAACGGAGGAGTTGTTTTTCGAGCAGGGATACCTGTATCCGATGATGAAACAATTCAGACTCCGTCGGACCTATCGCATCGAGTTGTTGGTCAGAGCACTTTTGAGCGCGTATCGCGATTTTGGTTTAGGTGAGGCACCCCGGGTTGTCATTACAGACTGGGAGGGAGTGAACACAGCATCCGAGTTTGGAGTTATTCAGAATTTTCTCGAACGTTGTGGAGTTCCTGCCGTGATTGCCGATCCGAGGAAGCTCGACTGGAAGGATGGAAGGCTGTATGCGGACGGAGTACCGGTAAACATGGTCTATCGCCGGGTTATTCTTCGGGAGTTATTGCAGAAGCAGGAGGAATGCAGGGGATTGATTCGGGCTGCGGAAGAGGGGAATACCTGCATCGTCAATCCTTTCTGCACAGTCATTCCCGGGACAAAGGATGTATGTCACTTTGTTTACAGCCCGGAATTCCGAAAGGTCATCAGCAACGAGGAATTCGAGACGATTCAGTCGTTCATTCCCTGGACCTGTCACGTCGGGCCCGAGAAAGTGGAGTTCGAGGGACATTCCTGGTATCCGGTGGATCTTGCACTGGAAAAGCGGGACCAGTTCGTCTTGAAACCGGCCGGAGGTTATGGCGGGGTAGGGGTCTATGTAGGAAACGAAACTCCCCAGGATGTTTGGGAAAAAGCGCTGGAAGACGTTGGTGAAGAATCATGGGTTCTTCAGCAATACACGTCCATTCCTGAAGAACCGTTCCCTGTATTCAGCCCGGACATTACCATTGAAAAACGAAAGGTCAACCTGAATCCGTTCATGCTGGGTGGCGAATATGCCAGCGCAATCGCACGTCTTTCCACCGCTGCGGTGATCAATGTGTCTGCCGGAGGGGGCATGGTACCCGTTATTCCTGTTGAAGAGAAGGAGGAATCATGAACAAGTTTACTTTCACGATATCCATTCTCTGTGTTTGCGTGCTTTCGTTCTCGTAATGCCATTCGTAGGAATCCGAAGACGTTACCGGATTTCGGTAATGAAGATGCAATCTTTGATGTAAAAAGGGTTCGTTTTCTTATGGCAAAAGACTTTTATGATCAGGTAAAACCAATAATGGTGGATTACGACGACTCGGCTAAAGATTCAAAGTTTTCAATTTCTTCTGTAGCTTACAGATTTAACTTGCAAGCTTAATGCATCTCAGAAATCTACACACTCCTTTAATTCCTCATACTGGCACAAAGGCTTTTAATGCTAAACGCTTAACTTTCTTACTGTTCTATTCTCATATAGTGTAAAATAGTGCGATTCGTATTCTCATATATTTTCAATTATAACAGACAGGCGGAAGCTGCTTATTTCGCACCCGATGGCAGTAAAATTACAAAACAGCAATACTTGGAAAGTTTTCCATCTATTCTAACTGTTAGACAATAGGAAAAGAAATATTTTAAGGAGTGTAAGAATGAAAAAAGATAGACAGCCCCAATATGGTTATTTATCAAAAATGAAAGGAACAACTAAAAGTTCACCAATGGTAAATCTTTCTGAAATTGCTTGGTCATGGATTGGGGCATTTCTTGGCATTGCTGCGGTATCTTACATTAATTACAATATTTTTGAAGATACAGACCTTGTATTGGTAATAGGGTCCTTTGGAGCATCTGCGGTTCTGATATTTGGTGCTATTAAAAGTCCACAGGCTCAGCCAAGAAACCTTATAGGTGGACATTTAATCTCAGCAATTATAGGAGTCACCTGTTATAAGATTTTTCCTTCTCAAATGTGGTTGGCATCCTCTATGGCTGTTGCCACAGCCATAGCTATTATGCATGCCACAAAAACATTGCATCCCCCAGGTGGTGCAACCGCACTAATCGCTGTAATAGGTAGTAACAAGATCCACAGCTTAGGGTATTTATATGCGATCATGCCCGCCGGACTTGGTGCAGTTATCATGTTGGTAATTGCACTCTTGGTTAACAATATACCAAAGAGCCGCAGATATCCTGTCTTTTGGGTGTGATTGGCGTGATAAAGAGTGAAATCAATACAGTGTCTAACAAGGCGCTGCACTAGACCGGTATTCCGCTGGCGCTTCATATTCGCCAGTGAGGTAGGTCGTTAGCTACATAAGGAGAGACATGAGACATACAATACAAATCGCATTAGCAATAGCTATTTGCTTGGTTGGCTTTTCGCAACCTGTTTTTGCTCAAGGGGCAGGCATTGAGTGGGACATACTAAATCAAGAAGTTGAAAAACTGTACCGAGAAGCAAACTACAGTAAAGTTATTCTTGTAGCTGAGCAGGCGCTGAATGTAGCAGAAGAAAATATCGGCCTTGACCATCCATATGTGACAACAAGCCTTGAAAATATAGCTATTTTATACAAAGCGACAATTAGGGCTCATGAGGCAAAAAACTAGAGAAGCGTGCTAAAAAGATACGAGCGATTAAGAGATAGCAAAATGGCTCAATAAGCAATATATGGAAAGTTTTCCATCTATTTTGAGTGTTCGGCATCCAAAAATATTTATAGGAAATTTAAATGACAAAAACAATTTCTCCAGCCAATGATCGACAAATGAGCAGTGTCTTTGAGCGATATCTCACCCTGTGGGTTGCAATATGTATAGTCGGTGGCATTGTCTTAGGCAGACTAGTTCCTGATTTAGCAAAATCATTAGATGCCATGTCAATCTCAGTCAACGGAGCACCGGTAGTTTCAATCCCTATTGCCGTTTGCCTATTTTTCATGATGTATCCAATTATGGTTAAAATTGATTTTAGCAAAGTCATTAAGGCCAGCAAAAATGGAAAGCCTGTTTTTTTAACTCTTTTTATTAATTGGGGCGTCAAGCCTTTTACAATGTATGGCACTGCACTTTTATTTCTCGGATTTTTTTTCAACAACCTAATTGGCCCTGATGCCACCGATTTGGTAAAAATGCCATTCGGTTTAGATCTTCCTGTTGGTGCCGTACACGGTGCGGGCAAAGTGGTTTTATCTGAAAACATTAAGGTGTTGGAAATACCATTATGGCGCAGTTATTTAGCAGGCTGTATTCTCTTAGGGATTGCCCCATGCACCGCCATGGTGTTGGTCTGGGGTTATCTGTCCCGTGGTAACGATGGCTTGACTTTGGTTATGGTAGCCATAAATTCTTTAACCATGCTGGTGTTATACGGCATTTTGGGTGGTTTTCTGCTTGGAATAGGCAGGCTTCCTGTGCCATGGCAAGCTCTACTGCTCTCTATTTCCATCTATGTCGCCTTACCTCTTGCCGCTGGATATTGGTCAAGATTATGGATTATTGGATCAAAAGGGAAGGAATGGTTTGAAGAAAAATTCCTACATGTACTTACCCCAGTGACTATTATAGCCCTTTTGACAACACTTGTGCTTTTGTTCAGTTTTAAAGGTGAAGTTATTTTGAGCAAACCGTTAACCATCCTCTGGATCACCATACCTCTTTTCATTCAAACAATTCTTATATTTGGACTTGGATATATTGCTGCAATAATGATGAAATTGTCATATGAAAATGCCGCACCAGCCGCTATGATTGGTGCTTCGAATCATTTTGAAGTAGCCATTGCCACTTCAACTATGCTTTTTGGTCTTTCATCTGGAGCTGCTTTGGCAACAGTTGTCGGAGTACTAATTGAAGTCCCGGCTATGTTGATGCTGGTGAAATTTTGTCTCAAAACACAAAAGCATTTTACTAAGAGTGTTAATTAATGCAAGTAATTCGATGGTTGATAAGACCTCGCTTTTTGAGATCGGGTAGATTGAAATTATATCATTGTGTATAGAAATCATATAAATCACAACATATTAAAATCAATCGTTTGCGGTGGCAATTGGAACTCCAGTACCAACGGAGAGGCTATTTGTCAATTATTACTTTTTACAAATTTTCGTCAACTTAAGGAAATTAAGGGTATTTTAGACAAAGGCCCCCGTTGATCTCTCGGCGGGCCGATGCTAAAAGTAGGCTTCGGCCGGGCAGTCAGGATCGATCAGGTAGTCATCCACGGAAGAGATGGGGTATGAATCCGGGATGAAGGGTGGAGCATTAGCCTTTGGGCGGGGTTTGCGCTTCACCTCCCATATCCGAAGATGCTTCAAGATCTTTTTGCCGACAGCTTCATCTTCAACAAAGGCGATGACTCACACCGGTCCCTGGCACTTGGCACAAGTAAGTGGATCACCCTCGTAAATATTTTGAATCAGCCGTGACCAATTTCGCCGGAAAGCCTTGTCGGTCAGCTCTGGTTCCAGGATGCATGGGATTTGATCATCAGTTATAGGTTCGAGTCCTGTGCGGCCCATTCCCCAGATTCGTTGTGAAATCAACGACAATTCTGGCGCATATCCCCATTGATGGGTGAAAAACACCCTGGGTATCGACTGTGCCAACCACTTGCGATATTGTGTGGAATCGGTTACTTGATAAGTCCTTGGTTTCTATAATCACCTCCAGCAGACCTTTGCCGGTGTACGGGTTACACCAAAGCTATAGATGCGATTTTATCTTTGAAAGAAACAATTAAATAGTAAATTGAAATGAATATTAGCTTGGAATAATGACCTTTTTCAGTTGACACATACTGGGCAAGAAAAAATTCTTTTATTGACCATTATGGTAAAGATCACTACTGCTGAATACATTTAAAACTGGTTTGAAGCTAGTTTTGCCCCCAAATGAGTGAGATCTTTTCCATTATTCGTCAAGCTCTGTGCGGGGTCGGCCTTGTAACTGCCATTTTAGCCGTTCCGGTGAGTATTGGTACCTATCGTTATGACGAGAACCTGAAAAACTGATTCCATCAATTGGGATGAACGTAGTAATCAATATCCTCACGCCCGTTTTGGTATCGATCGGCTTAATCATTTTTAGAATAAGAGTTCCCTTTTCGAGAGCGAAGTTAGGGAAAATTTAAAGTTGTGTACAATAATCGGTTGAATCCATGATTGTATTCAGATATTGGATACCGGTCGTATTGTTAAATCGGATTTTTAGTTAATCTGCAGCAAAATGCCTTCTTGACAATACGATCTTCACCCGGTATTGGAATTTTGGTTATCCGAAGCCGCTTGGGACTTGCTGTCGCATCGTTGCAATACAATATGTTGTGACTCATCTCCAGTGCCTACACAACTCTGTTTATCAGTTGATCTGTTTTCACAAAGCGAATTCTTATCCTTTGAAAACCATGGAATTTTTGTCGGTCAGCACAAATGAATGTTGTTACGTGGGAAATGCGCTTTCAGATGTCCAGATGGCTAAAAGTGCCGGCGTAAAGATATTCTGTGTAACCACAGGGCATAATTTCGCAGCTGAACTTAGAACTGCCGGTGCCGACTATATCGGCGGAAACTTTTGGGAGTTCCACGATGAAATCCGATGCAGCCGCTGATAGAATGAACGTGAATACGGTCATAAAAGACGGTACACTTCAGACACTGTGCCGCCAGTGTAACATGCGTTGCGGTGTGAATGTTCATATCCGAGACGGCATAATTTCAGACATTACGGGTTTTAACGCGCATCCTCAAAATCGGGGATTTGTTTGTGTGAAGGTACTGGCCGCCATAGACACTTTTTATCATAAGGATCGTCTTTTGAAACCCCTTAAAAGAGACCCCAATGGGTCTTTTACGGAAATCCCTCGGAACCAGGCTCTGGACGAAATATCAGACAGGATACTTCAAATCAGGGAGCAATTTGGGGCACGGTCCATGGGGGTCTGGAAGGGAGAAGGTGTGGGGTACTTCCAGGAGGAAGATTATGCCAGACGCTTTATCCACGCATTTGGATCTCCCAACTATTTTTCAAACGACTCAACCTGCTATAACGGCCGGTACTTAGGTTTTCTATTGGTGAATGGATTTTGGAATTCTAATCCGGAGTTTGAACATGCAGATCTTATCATTCTATGGGGCGCCAACCCCCCAGTGAGCCATCCGCCTATGATGTCGGAGATCACGGAATCCTGTAAAAGAGGGGCCAAACTCATCGTGATAGATCCCCGTCTCAGTAAAGTCGCGCATAAGGCAGATATGGTTGCTCGACCGCTACCGGGTACTGATGGCGCCCTGGTATGGGGACTGATTCGGTATCTGATTAATACTGGAAATTATGATCGAGAATTTATAGAAAAATACGCTTCCGGCTTTGGAGCATTTGCCCGGTATGCTGGAAAATTTACCCCTGAATTCGTGGAAAAACAAACCGGGGTGGATAGACGGATTGTAGGGGAGATTGCCGAGATGATCATTAAAAGACAACCACGGGTGATCATCTATCCGGGTGTCGGTTTGGAACACCATGAAAATGGTGTCAATACGGTCCGGACAATCGCCTGCCTGGAGGCTCTCTGCGGGGCTCTAGAGATCAAGGGAGGCATCAATTGGCCGGAGGGAATGGGTGAGCGTAAACTGTCATTGTGTGACGAGGTTCCCCTTTTAGATAAAAAACCGATCGGAGCGGATAAATTTCCTGTTCTCTATGATTACCGGTGGGAATGCCATACCATGATGGCAATGGAATATATGCTCGGCAATGGAGAGTATCCCCTGAAAGGCCTCGTTCTTACTGCAGGGAATCCCGTGCTTACCAACCCCAACACAAAAAAGGTAGCAAAAGCACTTTCCAGTCTGGATCTCCTTGTGGTGAATGATCTGTTTCTTACGGAAACGGCAAAACTTGCCCATTACGTATTCCCTGCGGCCAGCTTTTTTGAAAGATCCGAACTTCATTATCACCCGAAATACAATATGGTCACACTGACCAGGAAGATTGCCGAAATCCCGGGTGCGGATGATGAGTATTCCCTTTGGCGGGACCTGGCGCATCGGCTCGGTTTTGGTGAACACTATTTTCCATGGAAAAACGAAGAGGAAGTGAACCGATGGATACTGGAGCCGACGGGAATAACCCTGGAAGAATTACATAACCATCCTGAAGGTCTTGTTTACAAGCCGGTAAGGTATAAGAAGTATGAAACCCGGCCTTTCCCCACTTCTTCAGGAAAGATTGAATTCTCGTCCCCATACCTGAAAAAACTTGGTTTGCACGAAATACCGGAGTATGTCCCACCTCGTTACATCAGCCATCCAAAAAAGGAATATCCCTTTGTTCTAACCACCGGAGCTCGAAAATCACTTTATTGCCACACGAGATATCATAATTTACCCAGATTTCTAAAAGCGTTCCCAGTGGCGGAAATCGAGATTCATCCTTCCGATGCAGCCAGGCTGGGTATTGAAGACAAAGAACACCTCAGGATCATATCGGAGATCGGTTCCGTTGAAGTCAAGGCAAAAGTCGTACATGAAACAGATATCATACCCGGTACCCTTGAAATAGTCCATGGTTGGCAGGATGGGAATGTAAACCTGGTAACCTATGATGATCTCAATGATCCGATTAGTGGTTTCCCCGTGTTGAAAAGCGTACCAGTGCGTATCCAAAAGATGCAAGTGGAAGCGGGCTAAGTAGGGAGTCGGACAAGTATCATGTGAAACAATCGGTTTTTTCAGGAAACTCAAAACATTCCTCTCCAAATGAGAGAAATCAGAAGGGATCTGCACAAGAACCTCGAACTTGGAATGGAAGAGGTTCGGACTTCCGGGATTATAGCGAAATATCTTTCGGGACCTTGGACTCGATGTGAAGACCGGCATAGTCAGCACCTGTGTCGTCGCAATGCTGTATACCCAAGGCGGGAGTGAGACGGTTGCACTTCAAGCGAACATGGATGCCCTTCCAATGGAAGACAAGAAAAAAACTCCTGTGCATCTTCAAAACATGGTGTGGCTCATTCCTGCGGCACCGGTTTGCGCCATCAAATGTGAAATAAGCTCAATGCGCCCGCATATATGCAGAATCTTCGGTACGGAAATTGCCTGAAATTGACGACTTTGATAGAACAGTTCGTAATTTTGATAGGTTTTTGGGGGAATCATTTCAGGTGAGGCGGTCATGTCCTCGCAGACAATGATATCAGCACCGGCCTCAACAAGCGCCATTGCCAAGGTAGTTCTATTCTTTCCACCGATTTCGAGAAACGGTTTCAGTTTTTCCGGTGACTTGCGGGTTGCTTTTATTGTGAGCACCATGTCCAACAACGAAGCGGCAATGCTCAACGGACCGATAATGCCGCCGATAACCGCTATTTCGTCTCCTAACTCATGTTTGAGTAAACCGGCAGCCTTAATCAGCTCTGGAATCAGTCCTCGAAGCAGAAAATTTTTTGGAAATTCGGGGATATCGTCCAACCCGTAGGGTGTCTGGGGGTGCTGGATTTCAGGAATATCCTCCGTTCCTCCCTCCATGAGCGTGCAACCCAAAGCTTCAGCTTCGAATGTTTGGCAAAACGGGATCCTGACAGTATCCAGTCCGAGCACTGAGTGTGCAGCCAGTACCAATCTGGCCATATCTTCTGATTTTTTGTGTGCTTGCGGCCAAAAGGCGTTGACCCTTTTCATTTGGTCAAGTGGCTGTGGAATTAGCACCGAAACAAGGCATACGGTCTGGTTTCTCGTGGAGAAGGACGGCAATAATACGTTCTTTTGGTGTTATAAAAAAGCTTCTAAATAGTCAGAAATAATCAGGAAATAACGGCATAGACATCCAGTGGCTTCTCCACCAGGCGAAAGAATTTTCAATATCCCAGTGGAGCTCGTATGCGGCGGCGATTTGCTCGGCTGACAAATCGTGGTGCTGGCTCACTTTGACGGATCGTCCGTTCTATCTGTCCCGGAAACATCGGAAACTAGAACGGAAATTCCACGCCCATATCGGCAATTTCGTCTTTCACCCTACGGTACATATCGTAATGCTCGGGAGTGGGCAGGGCTTTTTGAACATCATAACATTCCTGGTATTCCTTGCCCTTAGAAGCGGTGGCGGCCTCATCCTCATAGGTGGCCAGCATCTTCAGAGCGATCTCGTTGGCCTGCTCGCGTTTCATGCCCATGTTGGCAACGGCATGACCGACTTCCACTCCCAACCGGGCTTCCATCGGAGTTGCGCGGTTGCGGTATTTATTGCGGGTGGAGGCCATCTCCCATAGGTGCCAGCCGCTGACCGTGCTTACCAGGGCATGGCAGGCTGTTTCGTAAAAGAGCATCTCGGTCATGGGGCCGGCATTGGCAAAGCCGTTGCTGGTATAAAGCAGCTTGCTGTTGCGCGCCATGGCCTGGCCCGCCATGGCGATGGACCACAACAGTTCTCGGGTAGTGTTGGAGCCCCAGTTAAGATGAAAGGGGAAATGCTGGTTGAACATGGCGCCGTGGATCAAAAGACCATTGAGGCTGTAGGCCACCAGGGTGACCGCGATGCCTTCAGACCCGCCGCACCAACCACCGTAAATGGGGCCGGTTAGGTTCCCGGTGTAGCAGCCGTACTGGGCGTAATGCACCGAGCGGTTGAGGAGGGTATTGGCGGTTTTGAATTCGGTTAGTGTGCCCACAAGACGCGAATCGGTAGTACGCACGCCCCATTCGTTATCGGAAACCGCGATCTGACCGGAATCGTGCTCGGCTGTGCCCACAGCCACGAAAAATGTACCGGGACGCCCTAATTGCCGTGCGGCAGCGCGCATATTATATATGTGCTGGATGCAGCCGTTGATTTCAGTGGGGCCCCCAGATTCGATGAGCTGACCCACGGCATTTTCCAGAATCGGCGCACAGAAGCCGTCCAGCAGCGGTTCCTTCAGGTAAGCGGCGCACATGGAGTGGTGCAGGTGTTCGTCAACCGTGATGTCCGGACTGTAAATGCAAAAAGGGGGTTCGGTGTCCTCCACCTGTCGGTGTTTCCATAATTTGGCATCTTTGCCGGCACCCACCCAATACCTATCTTTAGCAACGTATAGTGCTTCTTTGATCTCTTCGTCGCTGACCTGGATGATGCGATGTGAATCTGTATTGTATATGCCCACTTTCCGAAAAAGATCCCAGCCTGCCTGCCAGATTCGATCCGCCATGGCGTCGTCTGAAGGCAGGGGGGTTTCGGGATCAAACTTGATCTCATATTTTGTAATCAATTTTTTGAGGGTGGGGGTGAACAGTTTGGGCAGAAAATCATCTTCTTCAATATGGGGACCGGTCTTGGACCGCTCCATCATTTCCCATACTCGGTAGGCTGTGGTCATGGTTCCTCCCATCGGTTGTGCCGCTGCCGGTGACACCCTGCCTCGACACCGAAACGCGTCTTTTATACCGGTTCCGGAACAAGATGCTGTGACAACGGCTTATTCATGGATTGATACGGTTTCATTCGTTTGTCGTCCAGCGGCGCTACATAGCCTAAGTGGATATAGCCACCATTTTATCGGCAGCGCAATTGGCATCTTCACAATAGAGGTCAGCCCCGATTTTGTCTGCCCATATCTGGGTCGTTGGGGCGCCACCGATCACCACTTTATATTTGCCGCGCAGGCCCTTGTCTTTTAGGAATTCGATGATTTCCTGCTGGCGCGGCATAGTAGTGGTCATCAAAGAGGATGCCCCGATGAAATCGGCACCAATCTCCTCGGCGGCCTTAATGAAATCCAAGGGGTCAACATCATAGCAAAGATCCTTCACCTCGAAGCCATTGGTTTCCAGCATCAATTTGACGATATTTTTGCCGATTTCATGCAAATCGCCTTTGACCGTGCCAATGACCACTTTGCCTTTTGAGGGCAAGCGTTGGGTGCTTTTCAATTTCGGTTTGACGATATCCACGACGGCCGTCAGAGCTTCACCGGCCAGTATGATTTCAGGCAGAAATATATCCAGGTTGGCGAACAGTTCGCCGACGCGATCCATGGTTCGGGTCAGGTCGTCCAGGATTTCTATAGGATCGGTTCCCTGTGCCAGCAGTTCACGGGCCAAAGCCTCGCTCTCTTCTTTTTCGCCATCTGCGACGAGTTTACTCAGTTGTTTCAATGACATGATTTTCCTCCCGGAATGGGTCCTTGCCCTTCATGGCCGACAAGACTGCCTCGCGCTGGCCTGGCTGGCCGGGATGGAGACGACATGCGGATTTAACCGTTCAGTGTTCGTTTGACGCATACTTCGCTCCTTGTTGCAGTTACGATGCAATAACCAACAGGACAGTGTCGTCGGACAGCTGATAGACTTATTAATATATTAAAAATATATTTGTCAAATATTTTTAATATTTTTATATTGACATTTTATGTCGTTTGGTTAATATATTCCGTACGGCCTATCCTTTCACACCACCTCAAAGGCCACGGTTTATGAAAAAAGACGAAGTTTATGAAAAATTAAGGGTGAAGATCGTTACCAACGGTATCGAACCCGGGGAAATTCTTAACGAAAAAGAGTTGATGGCCGAGTATTCTATCGGTCGTTCTCCGTTGCGGGAGACCCTTTTCCGCCTGCAAGAGGAAAATATGATCAAACCCCTGCCCCGACTGGGTTACATGGTGACTAACCTGAATATTGCAGAGGTGCGCGATTTGGTAGAGTTGCGTCGGGAGCTGGAGGGCTTTGCCGGATACCTCGCGGCACAGCGGATCACCCCAGATCAACTGGAAAACCTGCGAACCATTATTCGCGAAGCGGAAGACGCCCCCTCCAGGGACCAGTGTATCTCAAGCATCACTAACTATTACGATACCCGGTTCCACGATTTGCTCTACCATGCAGCCGGCAATCAAAAACTGATAAAGGTGTTGCAAGACCTGCACATCACCATGCTCAGAATCTGGTTTCATGTGGGGTTGGATGCAATCGGCTTTGAGCACCAAGCCCATAACCTTTATGTGGTCCTGAAAGCCCTGGAACAGAAGGATCCAGAGAGGGTCCGCGTTGCCATGGAGTCCCATGTGGATTTGAATGCGGAGCAAATCAAGGATAAATTTCTATAGGATCGTTTCTCTTTCTCCATATAACATTGGCGAAGGACCAGAATATAAACTCTCCGTCTAGGAATTAAAGAGATGAGCATCGATTACAAAGCCCAGTGCGTCCCCACCTATCATCTATTGACCCCGGACCAGATAAGCTCGATCCACACCGCCACCCTTGAACTCTTGGAGACAGGGGGGGTTGCGGTTCACCATGACGAGGCTCGGCAGATGCTAGCCGATGCAGGATGCCGGATCAAAGAGGGCCATCTCGTTCAAATCCCCAACTGGATGGTGGAGGCTGCCATCCAAAGCGCTCCATCCCGGATTACCATTTACGATCGGCTGGGAAATGTGGCCATGTGCCTGGAGGGGCGGCGGGTTCATTTCGGTTTAGGGACCGATCTGATTCATACCTATGATCTTGAAACCGGTCAATTGCGGCCGTCACAGCTCTCAGACGTGGCGGTCGCCGCCCGGATCACCGATGCCTTGGATCACATCGATTTTGTCGGTTCGTATGCGCTTCCCGGTGACTCTCCGGCCAACTTGATGTACGTGGATTCGTTCAAAACCGAACTGGAGAATTCCACCAAGCCGATTTTTTATACCGCCGCCGGGCTGGAAGACATTGCTTTCATCAATGCCATGGCAGCGGCAACCGTTGACAGTGAGGAAGAACTGCGCAAGAAACCGATCCATATCCATTATTCCGAGCCGTTGAGTCCGCTGTCTCATACCTTCGGGGCGATTCAGAAGCTGTTTTTTTGTGCTGATCACGGCATTCCGGTCAACTATACGCCGGGAATGATGGCCGGGGCCAGCGCACCGGTGACTCTGGCCGGTGCTGTTACCGTCGGCAACGCAGAAGCGCTCAGCGGTCTGGTACTGCATCAGCTTCGGGCCAAAGGAGCGCCTATCGTCTCCGGCTTCGGCATGTCCACCTTGGATATGCGCACCTCCTCCTGTATTTACGGGTGTCCTGAATACCGTCTTGCGCTGTCCGCCTGTGCCGATCTATACCACCACTACGGTCTGCCCATGTGGGGAACCGCCGGGGTGAGTGATGCCAATTGCCTAGATCAGCAAGCCGGCATGGAATGGGCCGTATCGATCATGATGGATGCCATGCACGGCGCCAACCTGGTTCATGATATCGGTTATCTAGGCCAGGGGCTCATCGGTCATCCGGGGGGCCTGGTCATGTGCGACGAGATCATCAGCTATGTGAAGCGGTTTGTACGGGGATTCGACCTGGATGATGTCCATCTGGATCTGGACCTGATCCGGGAAGTGGGCCCGGGCGGGGAGTATCTTTCCACTGAACAGACGAGGGAAATGTTTAAAACCGAGCATTGGCTGCCGCACCAGTGTAACCGGGATAACCTGGATACCTGGAAGATGAAGGGGCGGAAGGACTGGGCTGAGATCTCTACTGAAAAGGCCCGGGAAATTTTGAAAACCCATACACCTGAACCGCTGAGCGATGCGTCGCGCAACACGCTTGACGAGATCCGCAAGGACGCCGAAGCCAAATTGAAGGATCATCATTTTGCGTCCTAGCGGATGTGTCGGTCAACCAGGATTAGGTTACAGATGAGCCTATCCATGATCTCCCACCTGTTGGAAAAGGTAGTCTGGGGTGCGCCGTCGTTCTGGATCGAGCGGTTTCCCCTCTATTGGGGCATTCATCAGGGGTATTTCAAAGATCAGGGTATCGATCTCCACATCCAGTACTCATACGGCGGACCGGAGCTGGCCCGGGCCTTCAATGGCGGAAGCGTTCATATTGGAGAAATGGGATTGCCTCCGTTTGCCACAGCTTACCAGCAGGGGATGAGTGCCCGCATTATCGGCAGCAGCGTGATTCAACAATTGGATCATTATCTGGCCGCCAGACCAGATATTATTTCCATTGAGGGGCTGGCCGGCCGCCGTATCGGCATCCTCTCGGGCGGTAGCTGTGATGATTACTTTATCCGAAAGATACTCGCCACACGCGAAATTGATCCAGATGGAGATGTGGAATTGGTTCCGCTGGGTAAGGACTACGGAAAACCTGGGCTGATTGCCGATCGACATGTGGACGCCGCTTTTGTCGTCGAACCTCAGCTGGCCCGTGGTGAACACGAAGGCTTATTGCGGGTGATCGGCCGGGTGGCAGATTATTATCCCAGGTATCAGTGGGGGATTATCCTTGCAAGCCAAGCGTGGCTCAATCAAAAGATGGATCTGCTTGGCCGGCTTATGCATGCGTTCCGAAAAGCATGCCGCTCGATCAAAGACCATCCCGGGTTAACCATCGCTCTTGGCAGCCGAATATTTGGGGTGGCTCCTGAAGTTTTTGAAATTGCATTGATGCGCGATCTACCCCGATGGGAAATAAATGCCAAACTGGACAGAGCCGGCCTTCAAAACGCACTGAATGTTCAGGAAGAAATGGTTGTGTCCACTTCGGATCTTTCCCTGGACGAGATGGTTCAACAATTATAAATACCGGATGGTCGGTGTTTGACGATTCGGCACCTAGCAACACTCAGATCGCCATCCTCGGTGTGCTACACCTGTCCCGCCATCCCATTTAAAAACAATCCGACCCGCCTGCATGACCATACGAACCCGTGAAAGAGCGGAGATATCGGTGGTGGGGTCACCGTCCACTAGGAGCAGGTCGGCCTGTTTCCCCTGCCGGATCGAACCGATGAGATCTGCCATCCCCAAGGATAGAGCTGCGGTGGCGGTGGCTGCCGCGATGGCTTGAATCACAGTCATGCCACCTGCGATCATAGCGTCCAGCTCTTGCCACAGGCAGCCAAAACCGGTGTAGGGCAGCCCGGCGTCATTGCCGGCTACACATTGAACGCCGGCCTTTATTAAACCTCCCAAAGCGTTGTACTTCTCAATTATGGTTTGCGGGAGAGCCGCCAACCGAGTGGTTTCCTCATCTGTAAGGCCTTGAGTTTCGCGCTTGTATTCAAGGAAGGTTTGTGCATCCCGATACAGTTAGATGGTGGGGGTGATGTATATGCCGGCTTCTGCGATTCTTCCAGCCAGTGGTGCATCGAACCGCAAGGTTCCATCCGGAAGCTCAAAACAGGCATGCTCGATATGATCTATGCCCGCGTTAACAGCGTTTTCAATGCCGGGGATACCACGGCAGTGAGCGCTGACGGTTTTGCCATGGGCATGGGCGGTCTTCACCGCGGCAGACATATCGGCCATAGGGTAAGAGGCGTAACCCGGATGGGTGCCCGGCGTACCTCCGCCTGTAGCAATTAATTTGATGAAGTCCACGCCCATACCAATCCATTTCTCTACTGCTGTCTGCAGTCCATCAGCGCCGTCAGCGACTCCACCCAAAAAATGGGCATGGCCGCCGGATGCGGCGAGCGGAGGCCCGCAGAGCACCAATCGCGGTATGGGTTTATTGAAAATCGAACGGCGAAAGTCGAGCAAAACGCCATCTAAATCACCGCAGTCCCTCATCGTTGTTACCCTGCTTTGCAGTTCCAGTTCCAGGTTAGCAACGGCATTTTTCAGTGCTTCATCTTTGGATTGTTCATGATAAAATGGCACGCCTTTGGAAGGCATGCACAGGTGTACGTGGCAGTTGATGAGACCGGGCAGTATGTATTGATCTGGGAAGTCAAGCCTGCTGGTAGAAAGATCAGGGGTAGCGGCTTCCGAACGGTGTCCAAACGCCATGATTTTTTCCCCTTCAACGGCCACATACGCATCAGGAATGATGGTTCCCTGGTCGACGTCAATCAGGCCGGCAGTTGTAATAAACGATTGAATTAAACTTTTCCATTCACTCATGCTTCACTGCGTGCCAATCGGTGCTCCAGCCACTGGACACCCAAAGAGAGCAACATACACATGACTAGGTAAATGGCCGTGACTGTGAGCCAGACTTCGATGGTCACGTAGGTGGCGGCCATGACCTGCATAGCCTGAAAGGTCAGTTCCTGGATGGAGATGACAGATACAATGGCCGAGTATTTCAGGGTGTTGATAAACTCGTTGGCCAGAGGGGGAAGAACACGCTTCAGCGCCTGTGGCAATATGATATAAGTCATCTGCTGGCGCCACGACAAACCCAGGGCATAGGAAGCCTCCCATTGCCCTCTGGAAAGTGACTGAATACCGGCACGGACAATCTCGGTGATATATGCTCCCTGAAAAACAGCTATGGTGAACATGCCGGAAAGAAAGGCCGTGAACAGCTCCGGAGCGGAAAAAAGATAACCGAGTATTTTTTGGGTACCGGGGCTGCGGGAGCGGATAAAATCTTCCACTCCCAGCAGCGGCATGATCTGAGCGCTGACAAAAAAATAAAAAATAAAAATCAACACCAACGGGGGGACGTTACGGATCAACTCCACATAGCTGCGGCCCACCAACCGATTAAACAGGCGCGGGGTGGTACGCAGGATTCCGGCGATGAAACCGAAAAACATAGCCAGCAGTGTAGACCAGATGGTCAGACGCAGCGTGGTGTAAAACCCCTGCATGAGAACGTTGGCCCTCCAGCGGCCTTCGCTTTCATCGAAAAAATAGAGGTATCGGGGAATGATCGACCAATTCCACTTGTAGTTGAGCTTCATGGTCAGCCGATATACGATGAAGGCTGTCAGCAAAATAAGCAATGTGGTCACCACCACATCCAACATGGTTATGCGGGTTTTTCGACGATACACTCGAGTTCCCTAAGATTGAGTTTTTTGTATAGAGGGAGAGTGATTAGGGATGACGCCGTAACATGAACAAAAGTCCGGCCTCATCTCCGTGTATTCGATTTTGCTTCGTCCCTTATGACACTTATTCGACCAAATGAGCCCAGTCACGGGTGCCGAACCAATAGTGGTGCTTATCCTGAAGCCAGCCCTGGTCGCGTTTTGTCTGAATCCAGCCGTTAAAGAAAACCATAGTGTCAAAATCACCTTTGCGCAGGGCGAAGGCGATGGGTTCTTTGGTGAAATTGTCTCTCATAGGCATGAAAAGCGTTTCAGAGTATTTGGCTGCTTCAAATGCCGGTCTCGGGGATGATCCCACCACTGCATGCACGTTTCCATTGCGCAGTTCCTGGTAGGCCTGGGCCTGGTCTTCGAAGAGTCGGCGTTTGGCCTTGGGCATGAATTTCTTGGCCGCCATCACAGCGGTGGTGCCCATCTTGATGGCCAGTTCCACCTCAGATTTGTTGAAATCCTCCAGAGAACTGAAGCCGTCCGCTTTAGCCTTGCTGGCCACCATTGACATACCCGAGTAGTCGTAGGGGATGGTGAAATTGACCTTCATTGCCCGTTTGGTCCGAATGCCCATACCCCCAATGATGACGTCGAACTTACCGGTCAAAAGCGCCGGTATGATGCCGGCCCATTTGGTCGGAACGAATTCGACTTTGACACCCATGTCCTCGGCCAGTTGCTTGGCCACATCGATCTCGAAACCGACAAATTTGCCAGTTTTATCTTTCATGGCCCAAGGCACGAATGTGTCCATTCCCACTCTCAGTACACCCCGCTTCAGTATCTGTTCCAGGGTGCTTTCTTTCACCAGTTGATTTTGAAGCTTACCGGCGAAAGCGAGTCCAGTTAGACTCAAACTCACTGCCACCATCAATACCAGCAACCACAGGTGTCGTTTTTTCATTTTTGCCTCCTTTGTTTACATCTTGTTTTATGGTTGATAAGTTCCGTTCTTACGCACAACCAATATTCAGCTTACAATATTTGGCTCAAAAAGAGTTTGGTACGATCTTCGGTCGGGGCGGTAAAAAAATGTTCGGCGGTGCCGACCTCCACGATTTTGCCGTCCTCCATGAAAATAACCCGGTCGCTCACTTCCCGGGCAAATCCCATTTCATGGGTCACGCAAATCATAGTCATCCCCTCGCGAGCCAGATCCTTCATCACATCAAGTACTTCACCGATCATTTCCGGGTCTAACGCACTGGTGGCTTCATCAAAAAGCATCACCTTGGGCATCATGGCAAGGGCTCGAGCGATGGCGACACGTTGCTGCTGCCCACCGGAAAGCTGACTCGGATAATTAGACGCTTTATCGGTTATCCCTACTTTTTTCAGCAGATCCATCGACATGGCGTTGGCCTCTGCCTTGGATTTATTACGAACGCGTCGTTGGGCAAGATTGACATTGTCCAGCACTATCATGTGGGGAAAAAGATTGAACTGCTGAAAGACCATACCGACCTCTTTGCGGATTTCAAGCCGATTTTTCTCATTGTCGTTCAGGGGGATATCGTCAATGATGATTGAACCGTTGTCGATATCCTCCAAACCATTAAGACAGCGCAGGAATGTGGATTTGCCTGATCCCGACGGACCGATTATCACTACCACTTCTCCGCGATGTATCTTGGTGGTGAAATCGACCACTGCTTTGACACCGTTGGCAAAGGTTTTGTTGATATGCTCAACGACAATGATATAATCCCCTTTAGCTTTGAACGGCATGCCGCATCTCTTTATCACCGGGTCAGGTGAGGACCTTAAAACGGTTTTCCATCCAATGAACTATGAAAGACAGGGTCACGGTAATCGCCAAATACATAACGGCTACGGTAAACCAGAGTTCGAAAGTTAGAAAGGTTTCAGCAATCACGGCCTGGGCCTGCATGGTTAAATCGTATATGGCAATCGTGCTGACCAGGGCTGAATCCTTGATCAATGAGATGGCCTGGCTGGTTAATGGCGGTAAAATTCGCCGAATCGCCTGAGGCAAGATAACACAATAATAGGTGTCGAAGGAACTCAATCCGAGGCTGTAGGACGCTTCCCACTGTCCGCGTTGAATCGAGACAATACCGGCACGGAAGATTTCCGATGCATATGCCCCCTCAAACAGGCTCAGGGCGAGAATAGCCGAGGTCATGCGACCGATGCCCAGCACCGGTCCGAGAACGAAGTAAATGAAGAACAATTGAATCAGCAGCGGGGTATTTCGGATCGCCTCCAGATACACCCGAGCGATGATTCGAGCCACGAAGGAATTGGAAAGGCGGAAAAGGGCAGTGGCCAGCCCGATGGAGAAGGCCAGGAGCAGACTGATTCCAGAAATGCGAAACGTTACCATCAATCCGTCCCACAAGGGACCGGGGTAATAACCGGTTTCGTCATGGGTGTAAATGTACTGGGGAATTTGATACCACTGCCAGTTGTATCCCAACCGTTCGGTACCACTATCGAAAAACCAGAGGATCATCAGAATGAGAATCGAAAATTGGGTGATGTCAAATAACGGCGACCGGTGGATTTTACGCCAAAGCGACTGAACCGGCGGTGGAGATACGGTTACCATGATTCGTCTATCCTGGATTCCCATGTTAGTTTTTAAGGTCAACACCACGTAGGGTTTATTCACCCAAAGCGATGTGCAGTTTCTTGTTTTTAAGCCACGGTATGCGGGTGACAATTTTATCAAATTTTATAATTTTGATTATATTATATGAGTTAATATAAAGACTAATGTTTTGTTCAAACTTTTCTATGGTTTTTGCGGCTTAAAGCATGCTTTATGTTAACGGTAGCTGCTAACATGAGAATCCAGGATATTCCAATGGTTAGGGATTAGCGGTTGGGCCAGTGCGTTGCAGCTATTTTTAAGACGACATTTGTTGAGCACTTCTTGTTGTCCACGACATGCCTGTATATACAACCTATGGGTAAAGCGGTAAACCGATTTCCCATAATTGTCAAGAACAAATTCCATTTCACCCTTTAGATAAAAAAGAGCAACAACAATAATTCGGGGAGTAAAAGCGACGAATCTAGCCAAGACTCCTATTGCAACATTACTTGAAAAGGCAGCAACTGATATTAAAAAAAAACGTGGTAAAACACTGGTAGTCCTAATCACTGACGGTGAAGAGATCTGCCAAGGCGGTCCAAAAGCCGTCATTCAAGATCTAAGGACTGCCGGACTCGATGTCGAAATCAGCGTAATTGGCTATTCGCTAGATTCTTCTCAGTTAGAAGATACATTTAAGAACTGGGCAAAAGTTGGTGGCGGTTCATATTTTAGTGCTAAAATCAGTAGCTTCTTAAAGCAGTCACTTAAGAATAGTCTTGATACGATTGTGCATATTAAAAGTAAAAGTGGAGAAATTAAGGATAGAGGGAGTATTGCTAAAACGTATAGCTTAGTTCCTGATGAGTATTTAATTAGTTTTCCTAAGTTAAGTATACCGGAGAAACTAGTGATTATCGAAAGTGGGGGAATGCATGTTTTGCGGTATTAGTTTTCTATGACTATATAGAACATAGT
>DCWS01000035.1 GCA_002328165.1 Desulfobacteraceae bacterium UBA2156
CGTTACCTGGCACCGGTCGAAATATATGGCCGTCAGCATTGCCGATGCGGTACGGCCTTTATCACATCCTGACAAAGCCACTCATCGAACTCCACCACCCGCTTCTGATGACAAGATGGGCAGAAGTGTCTCCTTTTACAGAAAAACGCCCGGAGAAACTCATGGCTGATGCATCTGGATGGTCAGTCCCATTGCAGCAAAACGCCTTCTTGACAATACGATCTTCATCCGGTATGGGACATACTGTCGTATCGTTGCAATGCAATATGTTGTGACTCATCTCCGGTGGCTACACAACTCTGTTTTTCCGTTGATCTGTTTTCAAAAAGCGTTCGTTCTTATCCTTGAAACCCACCGTTGCACTGAGCATTACGATACCAATTGAGAGCTATCGGAAGCCATCAAAAAAATTAACGATCATTGAGGTGGCCTCGGAATTTAATGATGCCATAAGGGACAATAAGCTTCCGTATCCCGATCTTAAAATATGTCGTTAGCTTATTATAATGGCAGAGGGGGTATAGGGATAAAAAAAGGTATAACAGGCTGAACTCATTAAGATTTTTTGGTGCCCCCGGCAAGGATCGAACTTGCGGCACATGGATTAGGAATCCAATGCTCTATCCACTGAGCTACGGGGGCAACGGACCGTTGTACGTTTGACACCTTCTAAAAACTTTATCTCAATTTTCGAATCCATACAAGTGTTTTTCCAAATCCTATCCAACCGATTTTTTCCGTTTGCGAATTCTTTTTCGGACCAAAATCTATCTTGAGTTTTATAATTTATGTTTATTGTTGCCGGGTCGGGATAAAAGATTGACACATAACCTAAAAATTCATATCCAGGGATGTGGGGTTGATTGACGTAATGAAAATGATACTAGGCGTGCAAGGGATTATTTATGCATTCTGATCAAAAATACTGGAATCCGGTTCTGGAAACCCTTTCCCAAAAAAAACTTAAAGCACTTCAGCTGAAAAAGTTTAAACGGATATTTCAGTGGGCATACGATCGCTCCAAATTCCATCGCAAATTATACAATCAAGCCGGGATAACACCGCAGGACATTCAATCTTTTGATGATGTTCGGCAGGTCCCTATTGTCGATAAATCGATGATGCGCGATGTTCAAAGAAAAGATCCTTTTCCCTATGGAGATAACCTTTGTGTTTCCCTGGAGGCGGTTTGTGAATTTCGCCAGACCAGTGGAACTACCGGACAACCTATTTATCAGGCAGATACCTGGCAGGATTGGGAGTGGTGGGCTGAATGTTGGTCATACACTCTGTGGGCTCAAGGATACCGCCCCCACGACCGGGTCTTTATCCCGTTCGGGTACAATGTTTTTGTCGCCTTTTGGGCGGGACATTATGCGGCAGAAAAGATCGGATGTGAAGTCGTCCCCGGCGGAGTCCTCGATACCCAGGCACGTATCTTAAAAATGCGGGAATTAAGAGCCACTGCTTTAATGGGAACACCGACCTATATTCTGGTAATGGCCGATACCGCTAAAAGCAAAATGAACATAGATCCATCCGGTCTCGGCATTTTGAAGATCACCTGTGCCGGAGAACCCGGTGCCAGCATCCCGGGCACCAAAAACCGACTGGAGAGCGCCTGGGGCGCTAAAGTTTTTGACCACGCCGGTGCTACCGAGATTGGTGCCTGGTCATACGAATGCAGTGCCCAACCGGGTGGAATGCACGTGAACGATGCTTTCTTTCTGGTGGAAATTGAAGATATCGATACCGGGGAGATTATAGAAACCCCGGAACGTCGTGGAAAAATGATCATCACCGCATTAGATCGCTACGCCCAGCCATGCATCCGCTTCGACTCCAAAGATATTATCGAATGGGATTCCAAGGAATGCGCATGTAGCCGCACTTTTCGGCTGATAAAAGGCGGTGTGCTGGGCAGGACTGATGATATTACCAAGGTAAAAGGGGTGTTGCTCTCCCCGATTGCGATTGAACAGGTTGTACGGGGTATCGAAGGATTGGGAGATGAATTCGAAGTCGTGGTAGACAAGGTGGGTGATATCGATCGCATAACTTTAAAAATTGAACTGCTGCCGGGGATGGAAAAGAGGCGCTCGGCCATCGACCAAATGCTTAAAGATCAGCTAAGGTTACAGACAAATCTGGGATACCGGTTGGAATATCATGAAATCGGCACCCTGCCCCGTTATAATGTTAAAGCAAAACGATTTAAAGACTTAAGAGAGCACTCGTAAAACCGGCGAGGAATGCACATGGAGTTTGACAACAACTTAAACGAAATAAGTGCCAAGATTCAGTTGCTGAAAAAAACGGCAGTGGAATTGAAAAAGCTGGGAGAAAATTTTCCGGCTTTGGAAAAAAATATTGCCCGGATTCTAGCCAGTTTGAAAATGTTAGAGCTGAACATTTCAGATATTGTTGATTTAAGTCCAGACGGATAGTGCGGATTGGGGTCGGATGCCCGTCCCTGTGCAAGGGTTTGATGCGCATTGAAAGCCTAAACCTGCACACTATCCACTCCTGTATTAACTATGACTGGGATCGAAACAGACTGCAAATCGTTTTTTACGTTCGAACAAAAAAGATGGTTTATAAAGCATCGGCCAAAAAAACCCAGGCCGGTGACATTGTCTTCGGATGCATAACAGGTGGAAGTTCGGCCTTGCTTCCATTTCCGGTAAAGGGTGTAACGCTGGCGGAAAAAAAGCAGTTACCCATCTGCTGTTGACCAGCGGTGCCAACATCGTTGAAATTAATGCGGTGCGAAAACATCTTAGCCGGATAAAAGGGAGAAGGTTAGCAAAAGCCATTCATCAGCGGGCGCACCTCATTAATCTGACCGTCTCGGATGTTATCGGTGATTCACTTGACTGCATTAGCGATCCGACAGTCCCGGATACATCCACATTTGATGACGCCAGATATACCCTTACCAAATATCACCTGTAGGCAAAGATGCCTGAATCTGTAGTTGAATTTTTAAAAAACGCAGGACCGGAACAGGAAACCGTTAAAAAGGCCGATCTTGCCGGACACAACCGTCATGACTTTATCATTGTAAAGGGAAACACTGCTTGTGAAAGTGCTGCTGAAAAAGCAAGAGTGCTCGGGTTTGATACAATGATTTTGTCCACCATGTTCGAAGGTGAAAGCAAAGAGTTGGGACGCGTATTTTCCACGATAGCCGGCGAGATTTTGCTGAATCATAGACCGCTATCCCCGCCCTGTGTGGTGATCGGCGGCGGAGAGACCACTGTTAAAATTGCTGGGAAGGCTGGGGAAGGTGGACCCAATCAGGAATTTGCAGCAGGCGCCGCTCTTTTTATTGATAACATGAAAAATGTTGTAATTGTCGGTCTCGATTCCGATGGAACCGATGGCCCGACTGAATTTGCAGGCGCTATTGTGGACGATAGTGTTGTAGTGCGTTCCCGTGAAGCCGGCATCGATCTCTTTGACAGCCTTGAAAGACATGATGTAACGCCCGCACTTAGAAAACTGGGGGACGCGATTCTTACAGAAGATACCGGGACAAATGTTAACGACCTTAAATTCATGATAATCTCCCCGCCTCGAGGTAATTGACATACCTGCGTTTCACACCCATTTTACGAACCAGCTTAAAAAAGAGCGCGAAAGAGCTAAACGTTTTGAGCACCCTTTATCCCTTGTGTTGATGGATGTTGATAATTTTAAACAATACCAATGATACCTATGGGCATCCTGAGAGTGACGAGTTTCTAAAAAGGACAGGAGAAACGATTCGGCATAATATAAGAAGTACTTATTCTGGGTACAGATATGGCGGAGAAGAATTTGCTACTATACTGCCTGAAACCGATGATAAAGATGCGTTTACAGCGGTTGAAAGATTAAGAAGGGCTTTTGAATCCGAAAAATTTACCCCGAACAGAAAAATAGTGAATATGGCCACAAGTATTAGTATTGCCTCAAGAGGATCTGTCAGGTCTCATAAAAAGGGCTGACAAGGGATTGTATGCGGCAAAAACCAGGGGGAAAAACAGGATTTGTATAGAACGCTAAACAGTGACCTGACTAACTCATCGAAATTAAAACCAGATGGGGCATAAAACGGCTGTTAATGGTCAAACCCGTTGATGATAAAAGAGCGTAGAATAGTATCAATACTCCGCGCTCTTTTATTGTCGAAGGCATTTACATGTTGTACAATATCAAGCCGGCCGAGATTTGGTGATATCTGTTGGACGGGTAAAACAAAAATCAGTGAGTTGAACTTTTGCCATTTCAATTATGGAGTGTGACACTTCAAAAGCGTATAACATCTAGGGCCGTGTCAGCTCATTTGAACTTTACACCTTAGTGACGTTTGCTGCCTTTGGTCCACGGTTGCCCGGCTCAATATCAAATGTTACGCGGTCGCCGGCCTCAAGAGCCCTGAATCCAGAGGCATTAATTGCAGTGTGATGAACAAATACATCCTCGCCATCTTCTTTTTCAATAAAACCGTATCCTTTTTTCTCGCTAAACCATTTTACAATACCATTTTCCATGAATCTTATCTCCTAAAAATTTTTCCCTGATCCCAACTCAGCCGTTGATTTAAAATTATGCTTTTACATAAACACCCTTAACAGCACTCTTTATTTTTCTTTGTTTTCTTAATTTAAAGACAATATTTTGAACTTTTTTCGAATTATATCCTGTCTTTTCTTTGATACCAGCTGTTTTAATACCTCGTTTATAACGACTGACAATTTTAAGAACTGTGTCGGCTGCTGTAATCGATACTGCTTTTTTCTTCGGAGCACTTTTCTTTACCGGTTTGGCTTTTTTCTTCAGAGCACTTTTCTTTACCGGTTTGGCCTTAACGGCCTTTTTCACAGCTTTTGCCACTTTTTTAGGAGCCGATTTCGCTTTCTTAGCCCCTCCCATTTTTTTAGATATAGCATCGATTTTCGCTGCCAGTGCCTTTAGGGTTTTTACCGTTGATTGCAAGTCTTTTTTCAACTGTTGCATGATTTTCCTCCTTTTTTTGATTTAGATTGTTTTTGACCTCATCCGTTAGTAAGTGCCCGTGTCCTCTCGATATATCTACTATCCATACTGCTTGAGTCGAAAGAACACTTGCAACATAACTATATTTTCTAAAAAAGCAAGGTTTAATTTGCTAAAATGCTTTTTTAATACTTTCCACTTTAAAATTTTCCCATGCTATTGATACACTATCGAAGACAACTGACATCTATACTAAATTTTTCAATAATGCAATGATAATATTAAAATAAATAGAAAATGACAAACTTCACCGGGCAGATAAAGAAAAATTTGCTCTTTTTATTGATACGGTTAGGCATTCTTTTTTATCGTTGACACACAACTTTTCATTTGCCATATTTGGTTTTTCAAAAAAATTTGCCATTTTACGGTTTGGATTTCAGGAGTGTTCGCTATCCCGTCATTGTAGGGCCTGGGGTTAAGACACCCGGCGTTGCCCAGTATACCTCCTGGGCCATTGAGGACAGTGCCAAGGGGAATCCCTTCACCATCCGTATAAAACCAGAGACCCGATGTCCGGTAATGTATTTCAAAGACGCAGCACTCGCCATCGTCAAATTGGCTAACGCACCCTTTTCTAATATCAACCGGTGTCACCCCTGTTGCCAGCGCCGGTGAATTGGCAGCCATGGTTAAGGAAAAAGTTCCTACTGCTCAAATCAGATTTGATCCGGACCCGGATCTAGTCAATGTAATAGATAAACTGTTTTTACTGATAGATGATCGTTTTGCCAGGGAAGAATGGGACTGGAAACCGCAGTATGACCAAAAACAGATCATTGATGATTTTCTCCGGGAAATGAGACTTCACCCGGACCGTTACGCTTGAAGCATTGGTTGGTTTTCCAACCCCCAAACTCATAACGCAAGATTTGCATTCCCAAGTCGAAGGCAACGCTCCGGTGAATTGAAGGTGATAAACTTGAGGAATCACTTTAAAATGGTGGAAAGACATGGATAGAAAATCGATAAAAGAAGGAACCATTCTTTGGAAACCTCCAAATGACCGTATTAAAGCGGCCAATATAACGCAATACATGAAATGGCTCAAGAAGGACAAAGGGTTGGATTTTACCGATTATGATAAACTGTGGAAATGGTCGGTAACACAGATCGAAGCCTTTTGGGAGTCACTCTGGCAATTTCTGCAAATAAAAGCATCAAAACCATACAGAGAGGTTCTGTCAGATAGAAAAATGCCCGGTGCTGAGTGGTTCAACGGTGCTTCGCTTAACTATGCTGAGCATGTATTTCATCATATGTCTCCCGATTGTCCCGCTCTGATGTTTCAATCTGAGATTCAATCGTTGATGGAAATATCGTGGGATGAACTTTATCAAAATGTATCTTCCATAGCGGATTCATTACGAAACATGGGGGTACAAAAGGGAGATCGTATTGTATCATACCAACCCAATATTCCGCAAACCATAATCGCATTTCTTGCCTGCGCGAGCATCGGGGCCGTTTGGTCCAGCTGTTCTCCTGATTTTGGTACGCGTAGTGTAATTGACCGCTTCAATCAGATTGGACCAAAGGTTCTCTTTGCTGTGGATGGTTATCAGTATAACGGAAAAGCCTTTGATTGCCGGCCTGCAGTAGCTGTTCTTCAGCAATCGCTTTCAACCCTTGAAAATACGGTACTGGTGCCGTACCTTAAGCTGGACACACCGACAAAAAATCTCAAAAAGGTTCGAATATGGGATGAGCTTTTGAAGCAGCGAAGTGAACTGGTTTTTGAACAGGTGCCATTTAGTCATCCAATCTGGGTGGTCTATTCTTCAGGTACCACAGGTTTGCCAAAACCACTGGTCCACAGCCATGGTGGAATTTTACTTGAATTCAAAAAATTTCTGGGCCTCCATATGGATATTAAACCTAAAGACCGGTTTTTCTGGTTCAGCACTACCGGCTGGGTAATGTGGAACGTACTGCAGGGGAGCTTGCTGATGGGTGCCACACCACTTCTTTATGATGGAAGTCCAGTGTTTCCTGACATGGACGTGATCTGGGATTTTGCAGAAAAGACAAAGATGACAAATTTGGGCACCAGCGCTGCGTATATAACCACCTGCATGAATCGGAAAATGGAGCCGCAAAACAACTACAATCTGAGCAAATTAAAGACGGTCGGATCAACCGGTTCGCCCCTGTCTCCTGAAGGATTCCAGTGGGTTTATGACAGGGTAAAAAAAGATGTTTTGTTAGGATCTTCCAGTGGTGGTACAGACCCCTGCACCGCCTTTCTGGGGTGCTGCCCGCTGCTGCCTGTTAGGGCCGGAGAGCTTCAATGCAGGTGTTTGGGGGTCAAGGCCGAAGCTTTTGATGAGGACGGAAACTCCCTCATCGAAGAGGTAGGAGAATTGGTGATTACCGAACCGATGCCGTCCATGCCCCTTTATCTTTGGAATGACCCGAAAAAACAGCTGTACATCGATAGCTATTTTACAATGTATCCCGGCAAATGGCGACATGGAGACTGGGTTAAGATAACATCCGGGGGAAGTTGTGTGATTTTAGGCCGGTCCGATTCTACGATCAATCGCCATGGAGTCCGGATGGGTAGCAGTGAAATCTATAACGTTGTGGAAGAAATGACGGAAGTACTTGAAAGTCTCGTTGTCGGCTTTAACCTTCCGGAAGGAGAATACTTTATGCCCCTTTTTGTTGTTATAAAAGGAGATATCAAACTCGACGATACCCTGAAGGTCAAAATCAGAAAGAAAATTCGACGCAGCCTCTCCCCGCGCCATGTACCAGATGAGATTTATTCCGTTCCTGAGATTCCCCGAACTTTGAATGCGAAGAAACTCGAGGTGCCGGTTAAGAAAATTCTTTCAGGTATTCCGCCGGAAAAAGCCTTAAATGTCGATTCCATGAGCAACCCGAAATCGATAAATTACTTCCTTAAACTGGGGCAACAAATTAACCGTTTAAAGACGATTTAATGGTTTCAATGAAACTGCAAGAGCTCAAAATGGGAGAAACTTTTTTGCTTGATACAGTTGCTCATCAGGACCGTAAGGAATCGCTATCGAATTGAAGAATCCTGTGTAATCAGTTGGAGCACCACTGTCGAGTTTTAATCTAATAATCCGGACGATCCTTGATCACAACCCAATGCCCTATGATCCGTTGACCGTAACGGTTATAATGACCTGGATTCCAAACCCTCTTATAAAAGTACGGCGCCCATCTTTTTTCCATCCTCCAGTATCGTCGATAACCGTAGCGCCTGTGGCCGCGATAACCATAACCCGGTCCATGGCGCCAGGGAGAGCGATAACCGTAATGCCTTCTATGATGTCGAGGAGGGCGATAGCCGTAACCCGGTCCGTGGCGCCGGAAATGCTTGCGGGATGCATATTGCCTTTGATGCTGTATGACCTCATTTCCCACAATGGCGCCCCCGATCCCGATGGCAACGCCTTCGGTGTCGGAACTATTGGCGCTCCTTGCTTGAGCGGTTGAGGGTAAAAACCAAAAGGAGAATACGACTATCAGTATAAAAATGAAAAGTAAATTTCTGTTCATTGTTTTATCTCCTATTTTAGGTGTCTAATCTATCAGACACCATTTTTTAGCAAAAACTCAATTCGAAAATTGAATATATATCTTAGGAGATACCCAATTTCAGTTCAATCGTTTGAGAGGTTTTTTTGATCCTTATTTTTTCTGAGTTCTTTTAAATGTGATTCCGGTATACCTAAAAAATAAAGCAATCCAAAGATATTATCATTATTAATAACGCCATCACTGTATTTTTTTAAAATTTCTTTCGGGCTAAAAGCGATCGCGAGTCCCGCATTTTTCAACATGAACCGGTCATTGGCACCATCGCCGACGGCAACGATCTGATCTGCGGAGATATTTTCAAGTTCTGCGATCTCTTTAATGATCTCGCCTTTTTTTTCCGCATCGATGATATCACCCTTTATTTCCCCTGTGATTTTACCATCCCTGATGACCAGTTCGTTTGTATATACATAGTCAAGATGAAGGCGTTTTTTAAGATAGTTTGTAAAAAAAGAGAATCCACCGGAAATCACCGCGACCTTATAACCCATGAAATGGAGCATCGAAATTAGCTCCTCCGCCCCCGGTGTTAATCGGATTGTTTTTGACAACAATTCGAGCTGCTCAGCAGGTAACCCTTTAAGAAGACGCACCCGTTCCTTAACCGCTTGCTTAAAATCAAGCTCGCCCTTCATCGCCCTATCAGTCATTTCTTTGACGCGTTCACTCACCTTGGCCATTTTGCCCAACTCATCGATCACTTCTGATTGTATAAGGGTGCTATCGCAATCAAACACCACCACTTTTTTCGGTTTTTGGAATATATCGTCATCGCGCAAAGAAACATCCAACTCTGTTTTATCGGAAAATTCATACAGAATTTTTCTAAACGCAAACATATCGTTTAAATCTGAAATATCCAGAGCAATTTCCATCGCAATATAATCACCCCGTGCTATCATTTTAACAGACTCTATGTTTATACCATTTTCGAAAAATATTCCTGAAAGCATTGCAACTATTCCGGTTTGGTCTCCGCCCATTACGGTCAACAGCATAATTTTCTTATCTGATTTTCGCCGGCCCTCTTCGTAGGGTTCAGCCCGGAGTCCAAGATTAAAATTCGAACTTATCAGGTCAAGTTTTACAAGCATCTCTTCATAGCTGCTCTTTGAGGTGCTTAAATCAACCACGAGAAACAGCATAAAATGCCCACGAACCGCCTGTGCCTCAACATCTACGATATTTATTTTCAACTTTGCCAGTACATCGGTTACGGAATGAACCAATCCAGGCTGGTCTTTTCCGACTGCCGAAATAACATAAAGCGAGTTCATTTGTACTCCGGATTGTCGTGTAAATTTAGGTCCAATTTAAAAAATATTCCATGGTTCCCCCCACCCGGTTGGGCGGAAGTTTTGTTTAATCTAATTTTTCTCTGTCTTTTTGATTGAGTCGGTTTCGATTTTTTTTTCAATACTGTCATAGCTATATCGAACCGTCTGATATTCAGATCTCAACCGGTTAACTCCCTCCTTTACCACTTTCTTATCAATGATGCATTCTTTAATGAGTTCGGCGATACGGAACATTTCGTCCTCTCGCATCCCAAATCGTGTCATCTCCTGCACCCCGATCCTGATTCCCTCCGGATGGTCATGGTTACCAAGCGGTTCATGTGGCAACATATTCATATTCACTATAATATCATTTAGTTCCAATGTTCTAGATACCCCCTCACCTCCTCGAAACTCTTTAACATTCAGGGCGACTTGATGGCTTTGAGTAAATCCAAACTCCTTTGCTTGAACGTCGAACCCATGCCGATCCAGTTCAGATGCAAGTGCCTGGGCATTTTTGATGGTATCCTCCGCATATTGATCTCCAAATTCCATCATCTCATAGGTACAGACCGCCATTTGAGTCAAGGTATCAAGATGGTGATTGCTGGATGAGCCGGGAAAGGCGCCTCTGTCGATCTTGCGCCAGTATTTCTCTTCCATATTGCTCAATATCAGACCGCGTTGACTCCCAAAAAAGGTTTTATGGGTGCTGGCCGTCATCAAAAAAGCACCTTCCTTCAAGGGTCTTTGAAATTGTTTTACGGCAATCAGGCCCAGTACATGGGCCGCATCATAGAGAATTCGAACATGGTTTGCCTGACAGACTTCGGATAGTTCGGCGACCGGCTCCGGGAAAAGAAAAAGGCTTTTGCCCAGGACAATAATTTTTGGTTTGGCCTTCTCTATTAGGTAAATCGTCTTTTCCACGTCCATATGATAACCGTCCTTGGTCACCGGGATGTCAATGATATTCCGGGTAAACTTCCCCAGGGATCCTTCCTTGTGGTGGCTGATATGACCGCCGGTCGGTGTGGAATTGACCATTACCACATCCCCTGGGCTGACAAAACGACTGAAAACTGCTTCATTTGCATTGGTGCCGCTGATCGGTCTTACTTCGGCGTGATCACATTGAAAGAGGATCTTCAAATTGATTTTTAATTGATTTTCAATTTTATCAATATAGGTTGTTCCTCGATAATACCTCTTACCCGGATGCCCCTCTGCATATCGATGTGCAAAATCCGAACCCGCAAGTGATCTGGCCCTTCGGCTCAAAACATTTTCACTGGCAATAAGATTGATGCACTTTTCTCGCCATCGATTTTGCTTCTGGAGTTGACGTTCGATTTCACTTACTTCTTTCTCATACATAAAGTTCATTCTCCTTGTTGCCTATAGTTCGACACTTTTTTTTATAACCGTTTCTGTGTCTCAAGGGCCAAAGTTCATAACCCGGTGTTTTTCGCTGAAACCTAGAACTCAAGTCTGTTTGGGAGATTTGGCAATATCTAAACCTAATGCAACGGTGCAAAGATATAAAATCACAATATGATTGTTGTATGCAAGCATAATAATCGCCAATCCCTGAATGAACAAACATGCAATGATAACGTATCGTTTGTCACATCGATCGACAAACACACCTGAAAACAGACGCCCGACAATGCCTGCCCCGGCGGTCATACTGACAGCCAGAGCCGCCCCCTGGGGCCCGAGATACTGACTGAGAAACGATATTTGGTGTTAGAGACAGGCTATTTGTCCTCCCAGAACAAGTAAAAGGGCAACCGTTATAGACCAAAAAGCAACCGTTCCTATTGCCCGGTATCGTGTCCATACACGTATCTGGAATTCGTGGCTAAACGGCGACGCCGATCTATCCGGCAAAGCGACTTTTCCAGGGTCCCCATCAGGGAATTGATTTATATCGGAAGGTTGCGTTGTAATAAACAGAAAAGAATGTTACTTAAAATAGGCGTACAAGTTTTAAACGTAAGGACTCCGTATGAATAATATCCTCGTTGTCGGCGGCGCCGGTTATATCGGCTCCTATATGTGCAAATATCTTGCCAAAAACGGATATCATCCTGTAATTTTGGACAATCTTATATATGGGCACAGGGAGGCGGTGAAGTGGGGGTCTTTTTTTAAAGGTTCAATGGATGATTCTGTCTTACTGGATCAAATCTTTTCAGAACATCAAATCGCTGCAGTCATGCATTTTGCTGCATTTTGCTATGTGGGCGAATCTGTATTACAGCCGGCACGCTACTACCGGAACAATGTTGCAAATACGCTTAATTTACTCGAATTTATGAATAAAAGGGGCGTTCGCAGTTTTATATTTTCATCTTCGTGTGCGACGTATGGAGAACCGGTTGAAATTCCGATCACTGAAAATCATACCCAGAATCCGATAAATCCGTATGGAAGAAGTAAGCTGATGGTTGAACAGATCATGGAAGATTTCAGTCACGCCTATAAATCGGAGTGTGTTTCTCTCCGTTATTTTAATGCCGCAGGCGCTGATCCAGACGGTGAACTCGGCGAGGACCACAACCCTGAAACCCACCTTATTCCTCTCGTTCTCAAAACTGCGATTGGAAAGAGAGAAATGGTAAATATTTTTGGAGATGATTATCCCACCAAGGACGGCACATGCATCAGGGATTATATCCATATTGATGACCTTGCCCAGGCGCATCTTCTGGCTCTGGAGCGGTTGTTGAGCGGCCTGCCCGGCGGATGCTTTAACTTGGGAAACGGTTCCGGCCATTCGGTTATGCAGCTCATAGAAACTGCCCGAAAAGTTACCGGCAAAACAATTCCATCCAAGGTGGTTGACAGACGTCCGGGTGATCCGGCTGTCCTCATCGGTTCAAGTGAAAAGGCAATCAAAACCCTTGGTTGGCACCCTCGATTTCCGGAGCTCGAAACAATTATTGAAACAGCATGGAAATGGCACAAAAACCATCCTAACGGTTATGGGTCTTAAGATAATTCTGTTACGCCTACCACACTTTATTGCATCGAATATTTTCTCCCCGATGGAGTCAAGCGCTGATCCTTTTTTATTTTGCATTTATAAATAAATTTAATACAGGTGGACAAGTTAGATTGAATTGCACCTCAGTGGTATGGTAATTTCCATTGATCAAATCTTCATCTTTTGCTAAATTAGCGTATAAAAATGTGGATGAAAGGAGTCACTGGTTGAAATGAAATATCCAGATCTGTGTGACTTCAGAGACCAATTCAATCAGGCAGGCGATGTCGTTAAGGGTGGTTACAATTTTCTCCCCCACCTGACTGGCCTAACCCACATTATGGATACACCAACTGCCGGCTGCCGCAGGAGTCGATGAAAAATTTCTTTTGAACCCGAGAAAGTTTTCACTCAAACTGATGAATCTCCTTGGAAGTGTCGATCCGCATGTGGCTCGGGATCTTGTTCTCATGTTGCATGTGAAAGGTCTTGGTGATATAACGAGAAAAATGAAATTCAGAACAGAGAAGCTAATATGATTGTGGGAATTCTCAACTTGTACGGTTTCAAATTTAATTTGAATTGCTCTGAGGCAAAAGGTATTTTTTGCTACCTTGGATCAATCTTTTCACTTTATCCGATTTAAATAAGAAAAGTGTTATGACGTTATCAATAGAATACTGCATTACCTGCAATTACAGACCCATGGCGGCCAGTTTAGCCATGGTTGTCAAAAAGGAAACCGGTATGGATACAGTGCTTAACGGATCAAACAAAACCGGTGCATTCGAGGTCATACTGGACGGAACATTGATCTTTTCCAAACTGCATTCCAACCGTTTCCCCGCCCACTCGGAAATTGTAGATGACCTAAAAAGAAAGGGCTGAAGTGGTTGAGCCAATCAAAGCCTTCCCACCAACAAATTTGGCCTTCCTGTCATTGGCTATATCCCTGGCAACCGGTCGTCAAATAATTTCATTTCTATGGTAATTTCATCACCAGGTTCTCTTAGTTTTGACTCGATAACCGTTCTTAATCGACCCAAAGAAACGAAGTTATTTAATTTTTCATTTAAAAATTTTTGAATCTTAACCAAAAAATCGTGTTCTATGACGACGGACAACGGTTTTGACGGGTCGCCCATGAGTTTAATTTCACATTGAAGCTTCTCGATTACCCCATTTATATTTATATTAAGCGTTTTTTTGAGAATAGAAACATCATGAAATATATGATTCGTATTTATCCTGTGATATCCTGACACGTTGATCTCTTTCGCCAAAAATTCCGCCATTTCTTCTTCATCTTCGGCATCAATATCGATGATAATTATATTCCCCGGACGATTTTTCTTGGTAATGGTAGGAATAAGTTGGACATTGTTAGCTCCAAGTTCCATTAGCCTCTCTATGGCAAAACCCATCACCTCCCCTGCTATATGGTCGATCTGCGCAAATATTAGCTTAGACTTTTTCTCCATGAGGTTTACATCCAAATCAGAAATCAAGCCCTTCCATTATATCTGAGGCGAGCTGAGTCGCCTTTTTTAAACTGGGAGCCGGTAATGCGATAATAACGTTGGCTACCGCCAAAGCTTTCTCTGCAGCCGCCTCGGAATCCATTCCCATAGCAGCAGCCATGCACGCACAAACAACCACATCCATCGAACAGGCCCCGGAACACAACAACTCAATAATCGCTAGAGCGACAGCGGAAATAGCATCAAGGGTCTCTTTGTCACTTTTTAGTAAAGCTTCCGGAGCGGCTTTTGCAAGTACGTTTTTCAATTCGTATATTTTATCATCTATCTTTACCTCAGCATCAATGTAAGCATCGAAGGCAAAATGCTTCTGGGCAAATTCATGAGTGCGGCGCCCAGACCCCGGTCTTATCTTTGTAAATTTGATATATTCAATCTTTTTGTTCAACCTGTTGCTCATGCCCTCGGCAACGGCATCAGCAATGGTTTCAATATGGCTTTTCTGAACATCTTCAAGTAAGCCCTCAAGTGTTTTACCTTTTTTCATTTGATTATAAGCATAGATTGCCCTTTTTGAGAGCGCATTGGTTAGTCCGGGCTCAGTCGCCCTATAAATTGTCTCGGTCAGGGGCCCATTTTCAATAGATTCAGCCTTACGTGCCAGTATGTTCGTCGCAACTGTAGCATCATCTTTCAGAAAGTATTGATCCATTGTTTTTTTAATAACAGATATGATCTCATTTGGTTCGGCGCCTTTTCCCAGTAAGTACAAAGCTAAAGTAGGTGACGTGACCCAATGGTGAAGCGGTATCACCAATGGCCCTCCAGATCTACCTGCACCGATAGAAGCACCCTCCTGAATTATTGAACACAACTCGGAAAACATGATCATACCGACCACCGTTGGAGTCCCTGAATCCTTTAAGATAATGGCAAGGTCTCCCAATACCCGAGCGGTCTTCAGTTCCTCATTGGTTCCTCGGATATGGATAACTTCCGGCAAATCTGATATTTCGACGGCCGCCTCAGCTATAATTTCCGGTGTTCTTGTGACCATAAATTGCCCAAACTCTTCACCGACATATGCATCGGGATGAATGATTTCCAATGCTGCTGCTGTCCCGAATAGCGCTGAAAACCATTTATTAGGCCTCATGCCTACAGACAGATAGGTTTTTATCATTGCTTTTGTACCTATCTTTGCGAGTTTCTGCCCTAATTTTGGAAAGAGATGATCCTCTCCAATGGCAGAATGGCCGATGATGGGTCCTCCGGCACCAAGGGGCAAAATTTCAGAGTCATACGGTGCGAGGTGCTCCTTATCTAAAGCCTGATAAATTGCCAATGTAGCTGCAAAACCGGAAATTTTATTATTCTGCTTTTCGGTTGGTATGGAAGAGACTCGGCCCGAGGGAATTCCGGCAGCCATTCTAGCAACTGCCCCCAATTTTCTGTTCGGGCACGGCATGCCGCATTGAACATTTACCCCTGCCCAATACAGCAAGGTGGCAGCGGCCAAACCCGCATTGGCCGGATCAGCACCGCATTGCATTAATTTCTTTACAGCTTTCTTTGCAATTTCATCCACATCAGTAAAAGCTTCATCGGTTATTTCTAATTTTAGTTTTTTACCTTTCTGTATTTCTTTGGCAATAACATTCGCTGCGGCCCAAATACCTATATTAAATGCACCCCATCCGCCGAGTCCGGCATCGAGCTTATCTACCGTAAGATAATCCGGCTTGGAGGCTGCAGCCATAATTGTCGCGATAATTTCTCGTTCCATCTCCATAAGTCCTTTATCACAAAGATTCTGTAGCTGTTTTAGAGTTCGTATTCCCTGGCAACCTGAACAATTTTCTGGATATTTTTATAGGGAACGTTTGGCGGTATGTCACAACCCGGCATGAGCACAAAACCACCATCGGTTCCTGCAGTTTCGATGGCGCGTTTACATGCATCTTCTACATCCTGAACAGTGCCCTGAAGCAAAGCCTGTACCGGATCAATATTACCGGCAAAACACATTTTGCCATGAAGGATCTCTTTCGCTTTGGCAATATCGGTCTTGTGGTCAAGGCTTATGCAACTTGCACCTGTAAGCGGATACAAATCGAGCCTGTCTGTAGTATCTCCGCAGATATGTAAAAGGGTTAGAATATTTTTCGACTTGGCCCAATCTATAATTTTTTTAAGGTACGGCAAGGCAAAGGCTTCAAAGTGATTTTTGGATATTAGATCTCCAGAGGCTGTGGGGTCACCCAGGAGAATAATTTCCAAATTCCTTTCGGTGAAGACCGGCTCGTAAAATCGAATTAACATATTTGTCGCAAATTCGAGCACGTTCTCTACATAAGTCGGATTCTTTATAATTGCTTTAATCATCGTCTCTTCACCCACCAGCCTGGCGCCAAGAGTAAATGGCCCCCATGCTGTCAGGGTTACAATATATTCCTCACCTATTTTGGATTTTGTTATCTTTAAGGCTTTTCTGAGAGTCTCAATTATCGCGTTATTGTTAATCATAGAAAGGTCAAGATTTTGTACCTCTTCCCCCGGGGATAGGATAGGTGCTTCAAGGTCGGCGGCGCCATGCCCGCTGAATTTGATTTTACTGCCAAGTGCTGCAGCGAGAACGTTGGGATATCCCGAACCTGCATAGACTATATCGCTTTTCAGTTTGTCAGACATCTCCACAAGCATGTCAGACATTCTTGATGAATTGGTCAGTAAATCCATTAATGTGGTTCCATAATTATAGGCGCTCCACATGCCTCCTCCCATAAGGGCAACGGGAATCCGGTCGGGTTTCCCTCCATCAAAGGCCTTTAAAATCACTTCTCTAGGTGTCATACAAAATCTTTTTCAAAAGAAGCTCCAAGAGCCCATTAGTGCAGTCTGAAGGTTTCTATATTTGTCATTCCAGTAGGCTTTACGCGAATAATTCTCATGCTTTCGATCAAATTAACAGACTGGGTAGTTGCCTCCAAAATCGAATTTGAGCTATCAAGAAATTCTTTACTTATCAAAGGGTTTACGGTTAAACTGGCAATTTATGGTTAGCTCAAACAACACTTTGATGGAAATAGCGCCAGTTACTCCGGCCTTTTTAAGAATTTGAATATTCAGATGCCAATTTTAGATTTATCAGCAAGATCAATCAAATACGGTTTATCAGATTCAAAAGATAATCAAGACTGATATGCCTGCGCTCAATGGGAAGATTGGTCAATTTGCTGAAGCGTCCAACTTTTTCCTCATCAATGGGAATTAAACCTGTGTCGAAGACGATTATCCGTTTGTAACCATCGAACATTGACTTAAAATCGAAATTGAAGTCTTTTTCCCCGAGGGCAAACATCTTTTCCCAGTTGTTTACCCAACCCGAAGAGAGAAAAAATGCGGTTCCCTCATTGTTGATGCGCCGGATTTCTTCCGGGCCTACCAGCGCCTCAAGGCAGTTTCCGGCCTCGATCTTTTTTGCGTCATACTTCTCCAAGATTGCCATGATCTCCGGATGGCAATGCCCATAGAGTACTTTGAGCTCGATCCCTGCCTTTTGGTTTTCCTCCAGCGCCTCAACCAGCGCCTTTTTCAATCTATCAAAGTTCACGTGCAGAGCTGCTTCGAGATAGATAATATTCCAATCCAGCCTCTTTTCTTTGAGCAGATACTCCAGTTCCTCCCGAAATATCCCACAACTGATAAATATGATAGCTTTTTTTGCCATAATTATCACAACAGAAAAACCACAGGTTTTAAGCCTGTGGCTTTTCAAATATTGTGGTTACTCAAAAAAACTAAAACCTTTAAATATTTTTCACCGACGGGTTACATCTTCCGAAGTTCACTTCTCTTCACTTTTACATGTTCTCTTGAGTCCAATGAAATTCGCACGAAAAGTCCGGAATGATATTCCTTCTCCATGCATTTATAGACCTTTGAATTTTCCAGTTCTACATCTTTTCCGTTCACATCCTTAGTCGTCTTTGTCTCACCGGTATACGTGACTTTCATTTGATCCCCCTTTCCTGCGGTTCAGATTATATTTGACCCATTAAGATTTTTTTATGACGAAACTTCATCTTCAAGTAACAAAAGGTGTTCGATATGCGGAAACTTATCAAACATATGCGGAAATTGCATCGCCTCGCCAAAGCGGTCATTAAAATCCTCTTCAAGGGCCAGTTCGACATACTCCACCTTGCGGGCAAGCGTATTTGCCTCCCGCCTTTTATCCACATTTAACAGGACGATGCGGGCACCGTCACCGGCTGCATTTCCTACAAATTCGACCTTGTCCAAATCACAGTCGGGGTACATGCCCATGACCATGGCTTGGAACTTATCGATGTGATTGCCAAATGCACCTGCTACAGCCAGTCTGTCAAACTGTTTGATTCCGAGTTTCCGCATCATGATGAGAGACCCGGAGTAAAGCGCCCCTTTTGCTAGCTGGATGGCGCGTACATCCTTTTGGTTTATCACAATATCTTCACCTATCGCGGTCTCATGCTTCCCGGCAATGACATATTCCGGCAGTTTGCCTGCCATCCTGATCCGGGGTGATTTGAGCTCGGTATTGATCTGACCGTTTTTCTTTATTATTCCCGCTTTAAACATTTCGGCAATGGCGTCTATAATACCGGAGCCACAAATCCCTTTGGCCTGCATATCCGTTTGACCGTCACTCCAGTTGTCATTCCCTATTACCTTGAACGTTGGTTCAAGTGTTTTTTTGTCAACCCTCAAATTTTCAATAGCACCGGGAGCAGCACGGATCCCAAACTCAATCTGTGCTCCCTCAAGCGCAGGGCCTGTGGCACATGAGCAAGAAATAAGCTTATCCTTGTTACCGAGAATGAGCTCTCCATTGGTACCGATATCGATAAGCAATGTTATTTTTTTACGTTTATGCGGCGTATCTGCGATCAGACAGCCCACATTGTCAGCACCCACAAAGCCGGCTTCTATAGGTAGTATGTGGATATTCCCGGATGGGAGAATCCGAATCCCAAAACGCTCTGCCTTTATATCCACCGAATTATGGAGAGCCGGAGCAAAGGGGGCCAAGCCGATATACTCAGGGTTGATTCCGAGCAAAATGTGATGCATAGCCGTGTTTCCAACAATCGTCATCTCACTGATGTCCTCGGGGGTCAAGTCCACTCTCTTGGCTGCATTCTTGGCGATGGTGTTAAGCCCTTCAACCATTGTCTCTTGTAGTTCCTTCAGACCGTCTTCTTCATTCAGCATGCAATAGGTAATACGGGACATCACATCTTCGCCATAGCTCACTTGGGGATTCATCATCGATTCGGTTGCCAGCACCTCTCCGGTATTCAGATCCGTGAGATATCCTGCAACTGTGGTTGTACCGATATCAACTGCAAGCCCGACGTTAGTTTCAACCCTGCCGGATTCCACCCGGATAATCTCATGGTCCTGCCACACTGTTACCGTTACCTTCCAGTCCCCTGTTCTGAGGACATCCGGCAAGGCTTGAAGTGCCCTGTAGTCGATGGAAACTTTCTTTAGTCCGTGAGCTTTGGCGAGGACATCGCAGAGCCGCTCAAAGTCTCCATAGGGGTTTTCCAGCGATGGCGGCAAGAGCACCACATAGTATTTTTTGACGGCAGGTTTTAACTTAACCTTGATCTTTCCCGCCGCCTTGCTGACAATCTGCTTGCCGGTACGGGTAGCCTCGGGGACAAAAACGAGTATATCACCCATAATACTCGTTGAACACGCCAGCCGGATATTTTCTTTCTTTTCCTTTTTTTTAAGGGTTTTCATCTCCTTCTCGTCGACTTTGTCCACATGACTTAGTGACGAGGTTATATCTTCCTTGGGAAACTCTCCCTCCATAATTTTTACCCGGCACTTGCCGCAAACCAAGTTCTCTCCGCACACTGCTTCAATACCAACGCCCAGTTTTCGGGCGGCATCAAGGATGGTTGTGCCTTCAGACACACGGGCACGCCGGCCTGAAGGCTGAAAAATAATTGTATGGTCCATGAACTTTTGATGCTCCTTATTTAGCGATTTTCATTCCGTTCTGTTTATGGTCATGACTCTATTCAAGTGATAAATCACTCCCCCTGGGATGAAGCGCCCTGCACATTGACTATGTATGGCGCTTCACCAGGTATAGTTCTGCTCCAGCGTGGGGTTCAGCTACATTACTCTCAGAGTTTCGAGCATCGTCATCGCTTCTTGCAGAGCGTTGGGGGCATTATCGGCCGTGGAATCGGCACCATATTCCTCAACGGTTTTTTCGCTAATAGGAGCTCCCCCAATCATTATTTTCACTTTTGGGTTCTTCTCCTTAATCCTTGGGATAAGTTTTTTCATCCCCACCATAGAGGTGGTCATCATGGCCGAGAGCATAACGATATCAGAATCGGTCCTGAGTTGCTCATCCACAAATTTTTGGATCGGGACATCGCGACCGAGATCATGCACGGACCACCCGGCAGATTCGAAGATGGCTTTAATGAGGTTTTTGCCCAAATCATGTACGTCGCCCTGCATAACCCCAAGAACCACCTGACCTTTAGCCTCTGTCCCTGTGCTTTTTATATGCGGTTTTAATATATCAAGAGCCGCATAAAGGGCTTTGGCACACAGCAGCGTTTCAGGAACAAAATATTCATGGTTGTCAAATTTTTCACTGACAACCTCCATACCGCCGGCTAGGCCCTCCATGGTCATGGTGTAAGCATCCGCACCTACCTGAACGGCCTCTTCGGCAAGCCTTTTGGCGTCATCGATTTTAAAGTTGATGACGGTATCCTGAAGCCCCTTTATTAATTCTTGTTCTTTTTCGTTAGTAGCCATTCTTTTTCTCCTTCTTTTATGACGAATTAATAAACACCGTATTTTTTACCCGCTTCCACGATAGTCTTAGCATGCTTCAGCGGTGCGTTGGGCGGATACTCGCAGCCCGTAGAAAGTATGAATCCCTTGCCTTCTTTGAATATCTCTAATTCAGCCTGACATTCCTCCTCTATCTCTTCCTGCGTGCCGAGCATGGCGACCGGTCCCGGTGGTATCCAGCCGATAGTAGCGATCTGACCGCCCCATTTCTGTTTGTGCTCTTCCCAGGAATCGACATCATCGGCCACATATGCGTGGGAGATGGCATGCGGGGTGCCCCATTCCTGCAACTCGTCAAAATAGATCCCGTTGCCGCAGTTGTGGTGAACCACAAGGGCCCCTGTCTCTCCAATCGCTTTGCAGCATTTTAACATGCCTTCGCCTTCAAACTCTCTCCACAGATCCTTGCTCAGGATGCTCTGGGAGGCGTAGAGGTTGTCATAGCAAACTCCGTGGGCCCCAGCCTCAGCCTGGGCCACCGCATAATCAAGAAGCACCTCATCCATAACCGCAAGCGCCTCCTTGACTTCATTGGGGTGCTCGATCAGATCCATGAAGAAGGCCTCGGGCCCGCGCATCATGCTCAATGTTCCCAGGGAGCCGTAAACAAATCCGACGATGGCATGTGTTTGACCGATCTCCTTGGATAAACCGGCCGTCATGTCAATAATACCCTTCATGCGCCCGGACTTTCTAGGGTCGATTTTTTTTATCTTCTTGTAGTCTTCAGGGCCTTTGATGAAAGGGTCATCATAGTTGGGATGGGCCGTGTCCATTTCAGGGTAAACCACCTCACAACCGAACTCGCCTGCCTCAACCGTCAGATCCACCAGCATAACAACCCCATCAAGACCTAAGAAGTCAATCGAGTCCACATGTCCATGGACCATAGCCTCGACGTCCTCACACCTGGACCAATCCGCGTATGTGAGCCCTGAAAATCGGTGCGAGGCACCACAAACTAGTGGTGCCACAGGCACTCTGTCAGGCTCCCCATACGTAAGTGCGGCCGCTACTCTCGCAAGACTGCTCATTTCGTCATTAGATGCCATTTTTCATTCTCCTTTTTGTTTAATTGATGAATTTCCAATTGATTTTTGGAATACAAAAATCAATTCCCTTGTGTCCCTCAATTAACTAGGACCAACCCGCTCCAGATGATTTCCTTTTTCGGCGGCGTCTCAAAGGGAAGGCCGGCATTGATGCTGGTCTTGAGAACATCGATTCCGACACCCTCCATTGAAGGTCTGGCCTGATAGGGACGCCGACAAGCTTTTCCTGAGTTAATTTCCACACATTTAGAGCATAGCATGCACTCACCTCCAATAAGCCCTAATGCATAAGGGTATCCAAGCGACATGGCCATCGATTCAACCTCATTGACCAACTTATGAAGCCTGATCGCTGATAATTTCATGTTGTCCAAGTCTTGGAATAACTGAGTCTTATCCCCTCCTTTCTTTTTGGATTTGCCAGGCACCGCTACATATTGCAAAACCTTTTCTTTATCGCAATCATCGACCTCTCCGTTTATGGGACTCTTGGTCTGCACAAGAAGTGCTGTGCTGTAACGGGTTAATGTCTTAGAAAATTCTTCCATGGTCAGAACATTGGGCGGACAGGTCAAGACACGGCCGTAGTGTGGACAGAGCGGTATCTGGCATTTGGCTCTCACCCGTTCATCCACGGCAACCAACTGGGCTGCAAAGGCCTTCACCTGAAATGCCCCCTTTCCCAGGGCAAACTTTTCCAGTTCACTTATCTTTTTCTCCATGCCCGATTTTTTCATTTTCCTATAATGGGAACCTTATAAAATACGTACTTTTTTGGTCGGTATCTTCTGGCATTAATCATATTCTGGTTCAACATGACCTGTTTAGTTTTCCAGCACTTGGGGCACATATAGCGGGACTTCAACCCTCTATCCTGGCCAGTGTATCTAAGTTCCATGTGCGACCTACATGACTTGGTTGCACACGTGGGACAAATATAATCCGCCGGTCTTGCGCACTTATGACAGACCTCCATCTTCTCACCCCCTTTCAGTTAAGTTGTAAGTCGTTTATAAATTAAAGGCAGCATTGAGGGTAACGCATCCATATTCTCAATAAGAATATAGTTAGATTCACCGTACATGTAAGGGAGGTAGTCCCTGCTCTTTTTGTCAACTGTGATGCAGAAACAATTTATTCCTTTCCGCCGCCCCTCCCAAAGAGCTCTGCGCGTGTCTTCCACGGCATAGCCAGCATCACCGTAGTCAATGTCGTACGGCCTGCCGTCCGACAAGAGAATCAGAAGCCTTATTCGAGAAAGCCTTCTTTCCAGCAGCCAGTTTGCATGCCGAATGACTGCCCCGAGCCTTGTCTGTGCCATCGGACGCATATTTTCAAAGCGCATCTTTACTTCATCGGCAAATGGTTTGTCGAAATCCCGGATGATGGAAAAATCCACCATGTCTCTGCGGTTAGTGGAAAATCCATATACAGCCCACTGGTCGCCAAGGTTTTCGAGGGCCTCGGCCATAAGCACAAGTCCCTCCCTTTCCACATCGATAATTCTTTTACCGGAAGGAAGCACATCACCTGTGGAATAACTCATGTCCACCAGAAAAGCAACCGAAACATCCCTGAGATTTTTTTCACGACGGATATACACCGCATCCGAAGGGGTAACCCCCGCATACCGATCCACCACCGACTCAATGAGGGAATCGAAGTCGATATCATCACCCCGCTCTTCCCTGAAAAACCGTTGTATTCGGTCCGGTCTGAGAAGACCGAAATACCTCCGCAGCAAGCTTACCATGCCATAATACTCTTCAATTGCACGGTCGTAGAAAAGCGCAGGGCTTACTCCGGGCATATCCATTTCTCGAACCCGACACCACTCCCGTTTATAATCGTCCAGCTTATTATCCCACTCGTCGTAATAAACCATCCTCTTGAGGTATTTTTCACTCCCCATATCAGCGAGGACTTGTTGAATTCGCTGGAATAGATCTTCCATTTTTTCAGGATCGTCAACTTGCCAAAGCGCTACCTCTGATTCGAGTGCTTCCGATTCTTCGATCCGGTTGAGCGCTTCTTCAATTTGTTCAGAGGTAGCCTTTATCTCTTTGTCACTCAAACGCTCTGCCATATCGAATATCAATCTTGACATTTCGGAACTCGTATTCTCCACCAGGGCAAAATCAAGTATGCCCCGGTAGAAAAGTCGGCCGTGCGTTTCACGGATCTCACAGGTAGCGCTGTCATCGCTATTTTTAAAATCTCTGCAGATTTGTATTGTCAGATCCAAGACATCATGGGATGAGTATCCAGAGTATTTCACCTTCGATAACGCTTTGCGAAGTAGTTGCGTCAGATGGTCATCTGTTCCTCCGAAGTCAAAACCATGGCTTTTTAGCAGAGCACTAAAGCTCAAAGACTCAAATACCGACATTCCCCTTGTTTGGTTATCTTTTTGAGGTAAATAACTTTGAAGAATCGATATCCTGTCTTTTTCAAGACCTGGATACTGAGAACCCAGAAGGTAATCCACCCGTTCATCTTCAAGAAACTCAAAAATTTTAAAGGATAGGACAGGATCACCTAATCCAGAAAGCTTCTTAAGATCTTGAGGATCGATAGCAAAAGTACCAAACAGAAGGTGGCCTATTTCATGGACCAATGCCAGTTTATATGTTTTGAAGTTAAGCTCCTGGTCTTGAAAAATCGAAATGTTTGACGGCAGAAAAATTCGGGTCCCGTCTGTAACCGAGAAATACTTATCGAGACCGGAAAGGTTTTTGTAAAATAGGGAGGTGGATCTTAATAGCACTCTTTTGCCTGTCAGTGCCTCCGCATAAGACCTCAGAACCCTGTGAATGTCCTTTAGTTCAAGCCCCTTGACCAATCCTTCCACCGCTTTGAGGCTTTTGCCGGTCTGCAAAGAAAAGAAGGCATTGCCTTTGTCCTTCTGGTCATCCGTAACTTTTAATCCCTTCTCCACCCACTGCTCGAGGTCGCGGATTGAGAGCCGACCGAGTATCTGGGGGGAGGATTTAAAGTACTGGGTTGCGAGGTCGAGTTTTTTTGCCTTCCCCGCACCGGCACCCTGGGCCAGAAGGCTGTGAGCACCATATTCTACTTTGATGCTCGGGCTTTTTTTGATAAGATGTATACCAAGGCGTGCCCACTGTTCAAGGTCGCAGTGGTCCATCTTTTTGATGACTGCCGGGCTCGATTTGAAATATTCCTTTGCTGCAATACGGGACAATTTTGCAATTTCCTCACCCAGAGAAGCCCATTTGTTAAATCGCTCAGTTCCAAGTAGTTCAAGAACCGAAGGACTTGATTCAAAATAGAGACTTCCCGCATCCAGGGCAGTGCGACCGAGATCGTGACCATGCCTCAGCCATTGCACTATAAATCCGGGTTCTATTTCAGAAATAACCCTGATCTTCTCAAGAGCTGAACGCGCAACGCTCCACCCTGGCTTGCCCATTGAAAGGAGCACTTTAAGGGCATCTATCCGGGTTTGCTTGTCTTTCATTACCGATAAAATGGAAGCACCAGAACGGAGTAACCGCGTTGAAAATGAGGAATCGAAAGACAAGAACATCTCCACCAAAGAGAGATAGGCCTCAATTCCTTTTTCATCGACTAACGATTCTAAGCCTTCCACACTCTTCTCTAATAGGCCATCGTTTCCATGCTTTTTTTTCAGTTTTTCTAAAACTGGAACCATCGTAAAGCCTTACAGTATTGAAGAAGCGATTTCTTCAAGAGTTTTCCTGATCTCAGAATCGTCTGTTATGGGATCTATCATTGCAGCAGAACAGGCACGCCTTTGCTCAACACCATTTCGGATCAAAACGCCGGCGTAAATTAAAAGGCGAGTTGACACTTCCTCGTCCAGACCCCTATTTTTCATCCCCCGGAACTTTTCAGCGATTGTCCTGAGGTTTGAGGCTACCTCTCTATCTACCCCACTTTCATGCACAACTATCTCTTCTTCCAAACTGGCAGAAGGAAAATCGAAAGTAATGGTGATGAACCGCTGCTTGGTACTCTGTTTCAGATCCTTAAGCACGGTCTGATACCCGGGGTTATAGGAGACGGTCAGCATGAAAGTGTCTTTTGCTTCCAGAATTTGGCCTCGTTTCTCCAAAGGCAGAATTCTGCGGTCATCGGTAAGAGGGTGTATCACCACGGTTGTATCTTTTCGTGCTTCAACCACTTCATCAAGATAGCATATGCCGCCGTATTTTACAGCGAGTGTCAAAGGGCCGTCCTGCCAGCGTGTTGTGCCGCCGTCAAGGAGATACCGGCCAACCAGGTCGCTTGTAGTCAAGTCTTCATGGCAGGCAATTGTTATAAGTGGAGCGCTGATTTTATATGCCATATGGGACAGAAACCGGGTTTTTCCACAACCGGTGGGGCCTTTGAGTAATAAAGGCAGTTTGTTTTCATAGGCAATCTTGAACAATTCAACCTCGTCCTTTACGGGCAGATAGTAGGGTTCCTCTTGTATCCTGTATTCCTGTATGTTTTCTTCAACCGCAGTTTTGAACAAAGGTTTAGTCATTCCTTCTCCCTGTTTGGTTTTCAGCTATTCTTCTCTATTCAAGTCCTTCTCGAATCTGTATTTTAAAAGTACTGATGTTACTGAACTTTCTGTGGCTTCTATGACAGTTTCTTTAGCAACACCATAAATTACAGAATTTACAACCAGCCTGAAGTGGTTGACTGGCTCTCCGTCCCTGCCTTTCACCGTCACATCAGCAGGGTCCCCAAGGGTGTCGGCGTGTAGAAACCCGTTATCGTGTTCGATATAGGCTTTAATGTGTCCGATATCCTTTGCACCATATCGGAGCAAGGACTGGGAAATGGTTGTCATCAGTTCAGCAGCAAACCTCCGCAATTCCTTATAATTAATAGCTTTTTTCCTTGCCACAGAGCCACTGAGTCCATAGCTGTTTATTTCTTCATGCGCTGGGCTTTTTGGTTTTATAAAGCCATTAAAAGGCTTCAATCCCCCACCGTCAAGTCCCGTACCGCGTCAACAATGGACCCGAGACCCTCTCCCGTATGACTTGAAAGTTCCATGATCTTTGCTTTTGGGTTGATAAGATGAGCAGACTCTTTGGAGTCCTTAATCTTTTCTTTAGATGCTGCGTCAACCTTGTTGAGGGCGATTATGTCCGCATCCCGTAATTGGGTAGAGACAAGTCTTTTCAGTGTATCGTAATTTAAAAACTTTTCGGCCCGTGTGGTGTCAAATAACACGATGATGGGGCCAAAGGTGATTTTAGTTTTTGACGCTTCCAGCCCAACTGCTTCTTTTATAGCGCTCGGTACTGCTACCCCGGTGGGTTCTATGATGGTGACATCCGGTTCATAATTTTTGGCCAACAATCCCAATGTCTTTCGCATGTTCCCCGCAACCTGACAACAGATACATCCGCCGCCGATATCTTTTACAGCAAGCCCATACTCCTCCATCACCTTACCATCTACAGGGACTTCGCCCACGTCATTGACCAATATGGCCACCTTTATGCCTTCTTCTGCAAGGTTTTTACTAAGGGCAAGGATTAATGTGGTCTTCCCTGAACCAAGGTATCCGGCTATCTGTACAAGTTTCACGGCATACCCATTGCTATCCCTTTAATGAGCTCATAAGCGCTTCCATATTTTCCACGGACACCTCGGGCCAGATATCGCAACCGGGCCATACCGCATTGGCACCGCCATTAAGAGACGCCATCATCGCCGGTCCCACATCTTCCGGTTTGCCTTGAAGGAGAACTTTGACTGGATCGAAATTACCAAGTATTATTGTATCGGGTCCCAGTTTTTCTCGGGTTTCTTCAATGTTATTTTTTTGATCAACGGCAATGGCATTGGCCCCGCACTCCACCATGTCTTCAACAATTGAATTGGTATCTCCGCAGATGTGTAAAATGGATGGCCGGGGCATTTCTGAAATGATTTTGATCTGGTGCGGCTTTATAAGGCTCTTGAAAGTCCTGGGGCTTAAAACGTCGGAGGTAGCGCCCATTTCCCGCAGAGTGAAATAGTCCGCCCCTGCATCTTTATAAATATTAAAAACCCTAACAATGACCTCCGAAAGCTTCTCCAGCAGCTTATTTGTCTTTTCAGGCTCAAGAAAAGATTCCTCTAATAATTCGTCGAGTTCTTTCACTTGACCTGCCAGAGTAAATGGTCCAAGAATATACGTTCCGATTGCTACCTCATCGCCCAGTTCTTTTCGAAGCGCTTTGATTGCCCCCGTTACAACAGGAATCCGCCCCGTGTGTTCCAGATCTGATGGAACAACAAGATCATCGAAGTTTTTTACGGATTTTTTCTGCATGGTCGGATAGAGGAGACCTTCCACATCATCATAAAAATTCATCGTGGCCCCAAGTGCCTCTGCTTCAACTCCCATGTCGAAGGGGACGACAGCGCACTCATATCCAAATTCCCGGTACATGCCACCTGCTGCTTTTGCCATCAACTCAGGGTCTCTGTGGACCCTCGAAAAAACAATTCCGTATTTATCAAGCACCGGTACAATAACATTTCCCATTCCGCTGAAAACCGGCGGACGTCCCACATTTTCACCATTTAAGAATTTCAAAACCCTCTCCTTTGGTGTTAACGATTCCATAGGCATGCGCTCTCCTCCGCTCTTTTATTAAATCTAATTTTTCTCTACAATAAATATGTTGAACTCGATTATAATATTTTCAATCATGCTCTAAATATTGGTGGAAATACAAATATGATCACCATGAAGGTAAAAATGCACCTGACAAGAACATTCCACGAATTCGCATATAGAAAATATTACAGCTAATCCGTATGCTATGAATTATGGATCTGGTGTAGGGCAAAGTTCCAATGCATTTTATCCAGATAAACCTCAAGCTGTCAAGAAGAATAACAGATTTTTTTTCAGTGTATGTCTTCAAAAGGTTTTGGACAAATCAGGTATAGAAATAAGAGAGGGTTTCAGGTCTCGGATACCTCTTTCTGTTCGATTAAGCAACCTTTAAAGATCAATTATACCTCCTGCGTTGAATCATCGTT
>DCWS01000023.1 GCA_002328165.1 Desulfobacteraceae bacterium UBA2156
TTCTTAACCGGACACTACTGATAAACGATATTGTATTGAACGAGTTATCTAAACTAAATCCAGACGAACATTGATAAACATTGGCTAATTGGACAAGATGGATTTATCATTATGAAACCGGACAGCGAGAATAACTGCTGTTGTTGGTCATCAGGCTTTAGGAGAAGTAACATGATTGCTTTGCCCGCTTCTATTATGACCTCAAAAGAAAATTTTCGACTAAAGAGCTTTCACTGGCACCGGCCATTTATTGTACCCTGCGGCACAACGGTGTTTCAACCGGGTCGATGACACTCGACCGAAGGCCTTTTGCTTCAACGCACTTTCGGCCGGCTGGTGTAGTAATAATGCGAGTGCCCCGTCCGCAAACGAATCCATTCCACATGACTACCTCTCCATTGGCCATGCTAAAAACGGGTTTTTGGGTTTCAAAGTCCAGAACAGAAATATCGGCATCTGCCCCGATACCCAAATGCCCTTTATGTTTAAGACCAAGTATTTTGGCCGGGTTCATACTGGTTTTAATGGCAAAGTCATCCATTCTCAGAACTTGAAGTTTTACCAGTGCCAACCCCATTTCCACGGTAACGTTTCTGGGGATTCCACCGCCGTCTGTGCTAATACAGTCCACAACAAAGTTACCGGAGTCTCTTTTTGCCGAAGCCAGTCGCAGTTTTGGGATCTCCGGATTTACTTTAAAGCTGACCGTTGTATCGGTGTCGTGTTGTTTCCACCACTCGACAGCCTTTTTTCCGGTAGCGAGTATGATTTGCCCTCCGGATTCAATATTGATTTGAGCCCAATCGCTCATAATAGCTTCTTCGAGACCTTGTTCGGTGGCGTGGAAGCCACCGATTTCCAAACACGTCATTGTCACCTGGCTCTCAGGAATTCCCAAGGCACACTTGGCACTGGTTCCATTTACCGGAGAAAGATAAGATTCTGAACAAATGTTCGGATGCTGCTTTAGCGTCTCGATCGCTTCTTCGGTTTCAACCGTATACGGCCTGACTGCTCCGCGGCAATAGCTGTTGATGTGGGCCAGGTGTACGGGAAAATCCCGGATTAATGCTGTGGCTTCATGAAACCCTTCAATGTTTGATTTTGTTTCCAGACTCCCAGCATGAAATGCGAGATAGGCATTATTTTGATACGCCACTTCAATGGTCCGGGCCGTCGCCTCCGGTGACAACGGGTAGTGCCCGCCTAGGATTTTCAACCCGCAAGCTCCTTTTTTCAAGGAGTCCTGAAGCAAATCCATCAATTGCGATTTGCCCGGATTAGTACCTTTTACTGTATGACCGGGGCGGACGTACTGCAGGCAGGCCACATTTAGCCCCACGCCATAATCTCTGGCAATATCCAGTACACTGTCGATCGGACCCGACATATCCAATGCAGTGGTAATCCCGGCCAAAGCCATCATTTTATGACCGAATTTGCCGCCCAACCATGCCGATGCATGAACATGCAAATCAATGATGCCGGGCAATATGAATTTCCCCGTTGCATCAAAGCAATCTCTTGCAAGCGTTGGATCAATTTCCTTAGCGATATTGGCAATTTTATTATCCGCAACCGCAATATCCATCACACCATTTCGTTGATTAGCGGGATCAATAACGGTTCCGTTCATTAAAATATAGCTGTATTTGTAAGACATTGACTTTATCCTCGAATATGTTTCGACCCTCTGTTGTCAGCCCTGATTGTCGCTTATTCAAAACAAATTTATCTCTTTTAATCGTTTCTTCGACACCCTGCTGGCAGGGAGAAACTCGCCCTTGCTGGATCGAATATGATGATATCGGCATCCACCTCTTTACCACCCGTCCCTTTCTTTGGGTAAAGACAGAAGATTTTCGCTTGGTTTTCACACAGGGCCTCCACCACACGAGGGCACGACCTGCTTGGCTTCTTGAATTGCAGCTTCGGCAAGAATTAAAAGGGGGTTGAACAGAGGCACATCAATGTCTTTGGGAGATAAAACCAGCGGTATTTCGGTACAGCCTGCAATGATGCCCTGGCAACCGTTTTGAATTAAATGTTCGGCAACAAGCTTTATGGCGGTTTTATTTTCTGTGTGCGCCAGCCCTGTCGGGTCCCCTTTGATCTCGTAAATCGCTGACATGATGTGCCGCTGATACGGTTCGCCTGGCATCTGTGTCTGGATCCCGCTTTTTGTCAGTCGTTTTTGAAAGCATCCTCCCTGAATGGTGCCGTTCGTAGCCAACAACCCCACCGTTTTGATATCCGGATGGTCACCAACGATCCGTTTAGCCACGGCGTCAAAGGCGGAGAGAATCGGACGGCTGAGTTTTCGATTCAGTTCATCAAGAAAATAATGCGCAGAAATACAAGGGATGAGAATAAAGTCAGCCCCTGCTTGGATCAGTGTCTGTGCACCTTTGACCATCATCGGCACCGGGTTTTCTCCATTTTCCAGGATAGCCCGGGTCCTGTCCGGAACTTTGGGGTTGTTGTCGATGATGACGCGTAAGTGATCCTGATCGCATTTGGCAGGGGTGTTTCGGATAATTTTTTCAAAAAGATAAAGGGTTGCCTGCGGTCCCATTCCACCTAAGATGCCAATTACTTTCTGTACCATTTAAAACTCGCCTAATTTTTTTAGTCAGGATGTCAATTCGCCCAATACCCGGGCAACCAGGGAACTGGATAAAATAACGGGTTTCCCGGTGATCTGCCTTATCTCGTTCGCCAATGGCCGGTTGAACCCCATACAGTACATCACGATCAAATCACAGTTGGCTTCCCGCAGGACCCTGCCTGCCTGGTCAAGACTGCTGCAGTCAGAATATGGGGATGCATCCGTTACCGTAATGCGGGGGGTAATCTTTAAAAAGGTTTCCCGCACCCAGGCTTCCTGCTCAGTTATCGGGATCAGGATGCCCAGGTGATCATCTTCACTGATAAGGCTTTTCACACAATGATCCACGATCCTTTGCGGCTCAACGATCAAACAGCGGGATGGAAACTTTGGAAATACACCAACGCAAAAAAGGAGAATCAGTGAAACATTTTGTTGATTCAAATCGTTTACTGCACGTTCAATTCGGGCCAAAATTTTTTCTTTGGCGATTAGAATTTCGGTCCCGTCACGCATACGGCTTGCCAGATGTGTCATTCCGGCTTCCGGTCGATAGGCACGAGCCTGCGCCAAGGTCAGCCCATCCATGGCGCCGACTTCCAACACCTCGACATGGCCGCCGAAAAACGGTGTCATTTCAGGTACGACATCCATTCTGGGGGATTGGCCAATGGTGATGATGCCTATTTTTTTGCCCATCTGTCTATCCCTTCATATCTTTCCCAATGCCTTCAGTATTTTTTCGGGGGTAATCGGCAGCTCGTAAATCCGCACGCCGAGGGCATCACTAACCGCATTGGCCAGGGCCGGTGCGGTCGGTACACAGGAAGGTTCTCCGATCCCTTTGGCACCAAACGGTCCCACACCGCCTCCGGATTCAATCATGATGGTCTCGACGTCAGGCGCATCAACCGCGGTCGGAATCAGGTATTCGGCCAAAGTGGGGCTAAGGGTTATTCCCTTCTCCATGATAACATTTTCCATCATTCCATATCCTAGCCCATATAAAGCGCCACCTTCCAATTGACCTTCGGCGCTCAATGGATTGATGGCCTGCCCTACATCATAGCAGGAGACGATTTTGAGAACGGTTACCTTTCCCGTCTCTTCATCAACCGAAACCTCGATAGCCTGGGTGCCAAAGGTGAAATCGGCAAAGACTTTGCCTTGACCGGTTTTAAAGTCGATCAATTCTCGTGTAGGTGCATTAAATTGTGCCACATTAAACAACGGCATTCCCTCAGCGGCACAGGCCTTTACGACGTCTTCCAGCGCCACAACCCGATCGGAGTCATCATCAACACATGTTTCGACCGCTACAACCGCCTTCCGAGTTCCACCATAGTTGACGTTGCATTCCGGATCCGTTTTTTTAAGACCCAATGTATCCTTACGATGATTTTGAATAAATATTTCTCTATCCTTTAGATCCAGATTTTCCGGGCTTGTATTTAAAATTTCAGCCGCCTTTTTTAACAAATTATCTCGTACCACCCTAGCAGCCTTTAAGGTGGCGTTGCCCGACATATATAACTGCCGTGTCGCCGTCGTGGTTCCAGCCAGCGGTGTCAGAGCAGAATCACCGATGTAGACGTTGACATCTGAAAGCGGGACGCCAAGGATTTCGGCCGCGATCTGCGCCAGGGAAGACGCCTGCCCGCCGCCGATATCCTGAACGCCACATCGAACGGTAACGCTTCCGTCCAAATCAAGACTGACAAACGATCTGGAGGTATCATGTAAAAACATCATTCTGCCGTAACTCGTCATGCTGGACGCGACTCCCCGGCCTATTTTTTCGGGAGGTGATTTGGGTTTGGAAGGCGGGCCCAAGGCTTCCAATACTTTTTCAGCTGTTTGTTCGGTTTCGACACGATGTTCCAGTACGCGGCCAGTGGCCATCGCATCTCCCGTGTGAAGATAATTGCGCTTGCGGATCTCCAGCGGCGAAAGGTTCAACTGCTTGGCGAGTTCGTCCAGCTGGCTCTCATATGCAAAACAGGGTTGCGGACCACCAAAACCACGATTGGCACTGCAGAACGTATTGTTTGTGAGAACCGTATGAGTGTCCACCCGGACATGGGCGATGTCGTATGGGCCTGTCGCCTGTACCGTTGAGTAAAGTAAAACCCAGGGACTCAAATAGACATATCCGCCGGCATCAGATATCAGCTCTGCTTCCATGGCGACCAGTTTTCCATCTTTTGTGGCGCCGGTTTTATAGCGCATAATATATGGGTGGCGTTTTCCGTGCGCAATAATCGACTCCTCTCGGGTATAGGTTAATGATACCGGCCGCCCAGTTTTCCAAACCAGTAAGGCCAGGTAGGTTTCAACGGTAATATCCTCTTTACCGCCGAATCCGCCACCGACCATGGGGGCAATGACCCGCACCTTATTGTGGGGCAAGCCGAGGACATCGGCGACACCTCGAAAGTGCTCGATCACCTGAGTTGCAGCGCGGATCGTGATCACTCCATCGTCATCCAGCCAGGCCATACCTGATTCCGGTTCCAGATAGGCATGATCCACCATCGGGACCCGATAGGTATTTTCAACAATAACATCGGCGTGTGCAAATCCTTCTTCGATATTCCCTTTCCTGACCTTATAGCTACAGATGACATTGCTCTTATCCTCACCAACCTGATAGGCGCCTGGTTGCATCGCCGCCACCGGATCGAAAACGCCTTCGAGCGGTTCATATTCAACCTTTATCAGATCGATTGCCTTTTCGGCGATATCTCGTCTTTCGGCTGCCACCAGCGCAACCGCTTCTCCCTTAAAGCGGATCTTTTTGTCCGCCAAAACCCGGTAGAGTCCTTCAAAGCCTCCTACCGCATGGGTTTGTCCAAAACGAGTTACCGTTTCGTTATTCTGCACGTCCTTTGCCGTCATCACCGAAACAACACCGGGCAGTTTTTCGGCATCGCGCGTATCGATGGACAGCAGCCTGGCTGCCGCATACCGGCTTCGCAGCACCTTGCCGTAAAGCATGTTTGGCAATTTATAATCATTGGAGTATTTTGTTTCTCCATACACTTTTCCCCAGGCATCATGCCGGGGTAAGGGCTTTCCGATCACTCGATATTCAGCTTTGACAGATTCTGTGTCGGCACGTTTTGCGATCATTTTTATTTCTCCAGATTTATTTGGCGTTTTCAAATTTCCTGGAATTCGGCTCAGCCAGATAGGAAATAGATTTACGATTCCGGTTTGGCAGCAGCGGCTTCGATGGCGTCTACGATTTTTTTATAACCGGTGCATCGGCAGAGGTTTCCGGCTATCGCTTCTCTGATTTCCTGTCGGTTCGCCTTTGGGTTTTGATCGAGCAAGACTTTGGCCGATGTCAGCATGCCTGGCGTGCAAAACCCGCATTGAATAGCACCGTGCTCAACAAATTTGGTTTGGAGCAGGTGGGGCTCTTTCGGACTACCGATCCCCTTTGCAGTCACAACATCTTTGCCATTGGCCTGTACCGCCAGCGTCAGACAGGCGTTGACCGCTTTCCCGCTTAAAATGACAGTGCAGACGCCGCAATCACCTTGTTCACAACCATTTTTCACTTCAAAGACGTCCCAGTGATCCCGTAAAACATCCAGCAGCGTATCGCGCGCGGTCACCTCTGCTGCTCGCGGTCTTCCATTGACATTGGTTTCTATCGAATAGGTCATCATGGTTCGCTTCTCCTATGACAAAGCACGCTGAATATTGCGTTCTAATATTACTGCGGTCACATAAGACCGGTATTCGGCCGACCCTCGAATATCGCTGATCGGTGAAATCTCCTTCTTCATAATCGCTTTACACTGTTCTAAAAGCGTCGCACTGATTTCTTGGTTTTCCAACAATTGTTCCACCCTGCTGACCCGCATCGGTATTGGTGCTACTGATCCGGCAGCAATCCGGGCCTTTCGGCATATCTTGCCTTCCATTGTGAGCATCACGGCAATGCTGGCAACACTGATCGCCGCAGCATTTCTCAGGCCAATTTTTATCTGGCTTCCCGTGGTCTCATCATCCGGTTTGGGGAAGATAATCCTGGTAATGATCTCGCCTTTGCCCAGATCTGTAAACCTGTAGCCGTGGAAAAAATTGTTTAAGACAACATTCCTTGTTTTATCTCCCGGACTCAGGATCCGGATTACTGCATCGAGTGCCAAAAGCGGCAGTGCGGTGTCCGCACATGGTGATGCATTGGCAAGATTCCCCCCGATGGTGGCGCGGTTGCGGATCAGTGGATTTCCTAATTCCCTGGCAGACGAGGCAAGTATCGGGCTGAAGGTTGATACAATATCGCTTGAGGCTATCTCCGCAATTGTCGTCGCCGCCCCGATTGAGATGAATCCATCATCTTCCATTATAAAGGAAAAGTCCTGTATATCGCCTATATCAACGATTAACTCTGGGGATTTTCCCCCATTTCTCATCTGGGGGATCAAATTCGTCCCCCCTGCAATAACTGTAGCCCGATTTTTATGCCCCGCCATAATTTGGCCGAGCTCTTTTAGATTGCTCGGTCTTAAATACTCGGTATTATCCATCAATTAGCTCCTTGAAATGACTTTCTGACAAAAACAGAGAAGATCAGGATGCAGCAAATGCAATTTTCTTTTGTTTAAAGATTATTTGCTGCACTTCAGGATAGCCCTCGTTATACCGTTATAACCCGTACATCGGCAGAGGTTTCCCTTGATATGGTTTCGTATTTCGGATTCACTTGGGGAAGGATTTTTATTTAATAGATCTTTGCCGATAAGAATCATCCCCGAAGTGCAGAAGCCGCATTGAACTGCATTTGTATCCAGAAACGCTTCCTGCAAAGGGTCAAGGGTGCCATCCGGCTGCGCAAGGCCTTCGATTGTTTTAATTTCCGCGCCATCGACCGCTACAGCCAACGTCATACATCCCAATACCGGTTCTCCGTTCACCTCAACCGTGCAGGCACCACATTGGCCGGTACCACAGGCATATTTCGTTCCAGTCAAGCCGATATCCTCACGAATGACATTCAGCAAAAGCGCATTCGGATATACTTCGAGCGTGTGTTTTTCCCCGTTTACCGTCAGGTGTATGGTGTATTTTTTCATTATTTACCACCTCCGGCCTGCTGCCATGCCCGTCTGAATCCGTCTTTAAACATGACCGCCGCCAGGTGCCGCCTGTATTCAGGATGGGTCCGACCGACAGTGGGCGGATTAATCTCCTGCGCCACCTGTTGGCTGGTCTCTTCAGTTAGCGCATCATTCATTATTTTTCCGGTCAGCATACTTTCTGCCTGAAATGCCCGCATCGGAACAGGCGCAGCCGCGCCAAGGGCAATCCGACAGGACCGGCAAACATCACCATCACGTACCACCGTTACCGCACAGGTGATCTTGGAAATATCCGCGCCTACGCGCGCCTTTTTTTCAAACGCACTGGATGTCCCTTTCGGCAATTTATCCAATTGAATTTCAGTCATCAGTTCATTGGCCTCCATGATGGTCCGATTGGGCCCAGAATGAAAATCCTTCAAGGCAAGTATCCGTTCACCCTTCAAGCTTACCAACTTGATACGAGCGTCATATGTCAGCAGAGGCGGCGCAGTATCGGCCTTTGGAGATCCATTACACAGGTTACCGCCAATGGTCGCCATATTCAGCACCTGGGTTTTACCGATGGAACGAATGGACTCATAGAGGCCTGCATACGGCACACTGGCAGGTAAGAAAAAATTCATTACCCCGCGTAAATTATTACCAGCACCGATTTTTAATACCATGTCTCCGGCAATATACTGCAGTTCTTTGATCCTTTTGATATCGATTATATATGCAGGTGTGTGTTTGCCCATTTTCATCTGGGATACAAGATCCGTACCGCCGGCGATGATTTTTGCTTCCGATCCATGCTGATCCAGCAGTATAAGTGTCTCTTGGATGGAGTTCGGAGCAAAATACTCAAATTCATGTGAAATAATTCTGGTATTCATTTCCACGATCTTACTTCTCCACATCGGGTTGATTTTGAAGTGCCTTTAAAACTCTTTCCGGCGTTACCGGGGCTTCGGCAAACCGTATGCCGATGGCATTGTAGATGGCATTGACGACCGCTGCCGCCGTTGCATTGTTTGCAGCTTCCCCAACGCCTTTGGCCCCAAAAGGCCCGCTGGATTCATAAGTGTCGGCAAAAAACGTCTTAACCTTGTCAACCGGAGGCATGTCAACCGGGGTATAAAATTTATAATCGATAAACGTCCCGCCGCATGTCAATCTGCCGGTTTCAGGATCGTAATCCGTACTTTCAAGCAATGCCAGTCCGATGCCGCGACATAAACCGCCTTCCAACTGTCCGGCAGCCAGATCCGGATTAATTGGCGTGCCGCAATCCACCGCAGCGACTGCTCTGGTTGTTTTGATTTCACCGGTATATGTGTCTACCTCCACTTCAATAAAGTTGGTCACAAAACAGGGTGGACAGTTTACCTGTCGATGGCTGGCAACACCAATTGCTGTTCCCCAGCCTTTATACTGAGCCATTTTGGCCACTTCCCCAACAGGAATATGTTTCTCCAAGCTGCCGGGTAAAAAGATATGGCCTTGATCCGATTCTTCTCGAGGCTGTATTTTCAACGCTTCCGGATTCACATCAAGCAATCGCGATGCAAATTTCAGCAATTTTGCTTTTGCCTCTTTGGCTGCCCGTTGAATACTAGCTCCGCCACAATAGATACCTCTTGTTGCATGCGTACAGACATCATACCCGGTCGAACGTGTATCGGCCGGAGAGATGCCCACCTTGTCGATGGGTATCCCCAATTCCTCGGCCACAATTTTGGCACCGGCTTCAAGCGTACCACCACCGTGGCACATGAGTGCCGTGGAAAAATCTGCCGATCCATCTTCATTTACCTTTACCATGGCCGTAGAATAATCGATCACTTCACCGGGGGTTGGGGCACCGGTACCGGAGGTGTGGAATCCCCGTGCCACACCCACTCCCTTGCGATACCGTCCGGTCTTTTTATCCGGTGACACACGCTGGTCCCATTCGATCATATCCTTGCCTTTCAGCAACATTTCTTCCACGCCACAGCTTCGAATGACAGAGCGCACCGTAGGCCCCTGACCCCAAAAGGTCTCGCCTAACCCCACATAGTTTTTCAAGCGTAAGGCAATGGGATCCATGCCCAGCTCTTCGGCTATGATATCGATCATCGACTCAACCGCAAAAGATACCTGCGGGTTACCATAACCCTGCATTGCGCAACCCGGGGCTTTGTTTGTATAGACAGCCGTACCGTCAAATTGCAAGTGAGGCATCCGATAAAGGGATACAAACCAGCCAGCCATGCATCCCAGCAACGGATAGGCCTGAATATTATGCCCACCGATATCAACGATCGTCTTCAATTCACCGGCAGTGATCGTGCCGTCTTTTTTAACCCCGTATTTCAGCTGGATAATGACAGGATATTTGCAGTGGTCATACATGTCTTCTTCACGGCTCAGGACAAGCTTCACAGGTTTTTGCGCCTTGAGCGCAAGCGCCACACAGATCGGAATGCATGTATTCATCTGAATGCTAGAGCCAAACGATCCTCCAATAGGTACGCGGTGCACATTTAATTTGTTTAACGAAATACTGAAAATCCGACCCAATAGCTGCCGGGTATTATGAATGGACTGGGTGGTCGGCCACACCGAAATCCCACCATCCGGTTCCGGCCGGCAGACAACCGACTTGGTCTCCATCTGTGCGTGATAAACGCGGCCGGTTCTAAATTCCTTTTCCACAACAAGATCCGCTTCTTTAAACCCATGTTCCACATCACCTTCGCCCACTTCCCGGTGACAGGCAATATTGCTTTCAATTGGGAGTTTGGTATCGCCAAGACAAATTTCATCGTACAATTGCGGGCTCCCGGACCGCATGGCCTCATACGGATCGAAAATCGCCGGCAATTTTTCGTATTCAACTTCGATGCTCCGCATGGCTTTTTCAGCTAACGATTCGGTTTTGGCGGCAACAGCGGCAAATCCTTCACCGACATGTCTCACTTTATCCGGCAAAACAACCCGATCCCTGTAAGTCTTTTCCGGAATACTGACCTGACGCTCATTATATTTTATGTCCGGTGTATCTTCAGAGGTAATACAGACCGCCCCCATCTTCTCGGCTTCACGGGTATTGATCGATTTTATTCTTGCATGTGGAATGGGACTTCTAAGAACCCTGGCAAACAGCAGATGCGGCAGTGTCACATCGGAGGAATAAACCTCTCTGCCGGTCACTTTAGCAATGCCGTCTTTACGCCGGGCAATCCGGCCGATCGCATGAAATTTATTTTGTTCCATAATAAGTGCTCTCCAACCTGCGCTACTACCAAACCGGCGGTGTCCAGACAAATAAAATCTCGGCGGTTTTGTTCCCATTGTTCATCCAGCGGTGCGAAATATCACCTTTGAAATATAGGGTATCGCCTTTGCGCAAGCAAAAATATTTCCGCCCAATTTCAAAATCGATTTCACCTTTTAACACCCAAACAAACTCCTCAGAATCCTTTGGGTGGGCGATATTTTCCGAATTATTGCGCATTCCGCCCGGTTCGACGATGCTGAGCATCGGCTGCATCTTTTTTTGAAATACACCTCGGGTTAATAACACACTAGTCACTTTTCCATCCGGGTAATGAATGGTTCGGCGGTCATCTTTTTTGAGATGGCAGTCTCCGTGTGTTTTTCCGGGATCTTCATCAAATAATTGGACCACGCGTATCTCCAATGCATCGGCCAGACGACTGAGCATTGACAACGATGGTGCGCTGGTTCCCCTCTCGAGCTGTGAGATATAAGATTTTGTGCATCCTGCCCTTTGAGCCAGCTTTTCGAGAGTCAGCTTTTTTTGTTTTCTTAATTCCTTAAGCCTTTCCGGAATCCAGTCTTTCATCAGTTGCTGGTGTCTCCCCACACCGCAGGTTTAGCCAATTATCGCAGGGAATATGCTCCAGACCGTATGATCAGTTAACAATCTTTCGCTAAAAAGGTGCATAATAAGTTAATTTGTATACTATAACTTTACCTTGGCATATCATTTTTAGAGTGTCAACAACAATTCAACACGGTGTGTTTTTTACAATTGATCAGGTAATTTCCTTTAGTTAAAAGTAAATATATCGATCAACCAGGCAATCATAACCCCAAATCCGATCGAATCCCGGATATTCATCCGACCAAAAGTCTATCTTTTATGTTAAATATTAATTTACATATTAATTCTGTGTGGCGAGCATACACTCACGGCTGCGGTTCAACGTCAAAAAGTTCGCTTGATTATAATATCATTTAATTCTTTTATCGATTTTAACCGTCTCTGGAGCTTTTGCAATTTCTTATCCAGTAATGTCTTGCGCTCACACGCTTGGTTCTCTGTCAACTCATCATATGTGAGGGGGTTTAAAAATGTCCGCGCGCTACAGTGATCCGTTTGGTAAGCAGAAGATTTGAAGGGGGGCAAACATGGCAAAACCAAAAGAACACATCAAAAGTAAAAGGGGGAGCTATGGAAAAACTTATAGTGAGCACAAAAATACACAAAATCTTAGAAAAACATACAGACCGAATGCTAAAGAAATAGCTCAAGTCATTGTTGATAGTGTTAATTTCAACTATAAATGCGGGAACCTTTAACGGCCTTATAAGTTACGAGACTAAAAGAAAAACTACCTTTTCATTGCCAGAAACAAAGGAAGAAATCACTTATCATTTACAAATTGATTTTTCGAACGAGGAAATACTGGATATTGAAAAAGCATTAGAAGAAAGAATCCAGCTTGCTCGCGATAATAAGAAATTACATTAATTTGTGATAGAGGGTAATCATGTCAAAATCAAAAAAGACCATAAAGGGTGTTACCTGTACTGTTCGAGAGGGTGTTGAATACTGGTGCGCTCGGATAGACGGTAAAAAGAAATGCTAAGGAGGTAAACATGGCAATTTTAGCACAATGCCCGATATGGAAAACAAGACAAGCTTTAAAAAATAAATCCTACAAATGCAGCCAGGATATGGACAAGGCGAAGCGGTCAAGAAGGGTTCAATATTAGATTCGAAATGGTCGTATAATGATAAAAAAGATTGTATGATACGATTACCCATGGAAACCGTCAAAGAGGGAAGGCCCAAAAGTATCCCAATCAATCATCATGTTAAAATTGTATGCAACGCCCTACCCCACGCCCTGCTTCATGATTTTGTGATAACATACAGGGGTATTCGATGAACGACAATAACAGCCTTAAAAAGCAGTCCCCCGAAATTTGTCGAAAAGCTGCAATACCCTATGGCCGGAAGGTGGAAGCCGGCCTCACGTTTCACGATATCAGGCGAACGTGCAAAACAAATATGGTAACGGTAGGAGTTGACAAGGTTTGCCGAAATGTTATTCTGGGTCACAGGCTTACCGGTATAGAAGCGCATTACATTGTTTTGACCGATGAAGTTTTAAAAAAGGCGATGGAGCAATATACCG
>DCWS01000056.1 GCA_002328165.1 Desulfobacteraceae bacterium UBA2156
CTGATTTTTATTGATTCGATACTTTTTTGATTCAGACACTTCCAAAAAGCAATGTCTTATCATACATATCATATATCATAGGGATGGTTTGATCCGGTGGTCGCAGCAAATCCTGTAAAAGAAATAAGGAGTCCCATATGACGCTGGCAATCGTGATCGTCTATCTTTCCGTATGCATGCTATTTGGATTTTACGGCAGGTTCCGGACGAAGACTTCCGAAGATTATTCACTGGCAGGGAGAAAGATGCCGGGGTGGATGGCATCATTGAGTATCGCTGCCACCTTGGCCGGCTCCGGAGTCACTATGGGAGTTGGTGAACTGGGTTATTCCATCGGAATCTCAGGGGTTTTGTACCCAACGATTCTTGGACTCTGTTTGGTTCTCAGCATGTGGATCGCTGCCGCTCGTTTCCGAAAATCCGAGAAACACACCATTCCTGAAATGCTCGAGGACTACTATGGTCCCAGCGCCAGAGTTATTGTGGCAATCATAACTATGATTATTTTCATCCCACCAACGGCGGCTCAATTTTTGGTAGCGGGAATGATTCTCTCAGCCCTTACAGGCATCTCGCAGGGAGTGGCCGTTACCATCGCCGCATTTGTCATCATTGCTTATGTTGTGATTGGTGGAATGTGGGCGATTGGCTACACGGATGCCTTTCAAATGCTCTTCATTTATCTTGGCCTGATCTTACTGGCGATCGTATCAGTTATTCAGTATGGCGGTTATGGGACCTTGCTGGTTCAGCTTCCACCGGGTCACAGCTCCTGGTCTGCCATAGGACCCGCTCGTTTCACCGCGTATTTAGGCGTGCTATTGATGTTTGGGTTTATAAGCCAGGCGTGGATCCAAAAATCTGCATCTGTCGAAACCCCCGAAAAAGCTAAATGGTCAGGAATAATCGCCGGCCTTCTCATCTTTCCCGTGGGCTTTTTGGCCGTATTCGCCGGTTTGATTGCCCGGATCACCCTGCCGGAAATAAATCCCGCAATGGCCGTCCCCAAACTCATGCTCAGCGTGTTTCCTCCTGCGGTGGGGGGCATATTCCTGGCAGCGGTGATCGCTGCCTGTATGTCCTGTTCCGACTCCTGGATACATTCTTCAGCGACCATGTTTGTGAGGGATATTTATCAACGACTCATCAATCCCCAGGCATCTGACAAGAGGGTAATTCGCTATTCCATGCTCGTCAGCCTTGTGTATGGACTTATTGCCTGGATACTTGCGTTGATGGCACAGCAGGAGATTATCATGCTTGTTCTGCTTTTTATTGCCCCAGGGGCGCTTTTCATCGGGCCCCTGTTGGCCGCCTGGTTTTCGCCGCGCAAGCTGAAAAGAGGGGCCGGTTCAGCAATAATCCTTGTGGTGGCGATCCTGGGTATACTTTTGAGTCTCAAGAGGCCTTTCTTGTGGGGCGTGCACCCAGCCTTTTACACTACGATTATCGCATATGTACTTACCCTCCTGGGTTTGTTGCTGCCGTGGACCTCCTATCCATATCAGCCTGGAACGCAAAATGACGATTCGATCCGCCCTGTCTTTGAGAGACCAGAGGGAGCTGGTCCTTCAATAGGAGCGTGACGGAGGAGACGCGCTGCTGCCTATACACTCGGTTCCGACCCTCGCTGACGGGCGCAGCAGGCCCAGGCGACGTCTCCCGGCCCCTGCGAAGACCCAATCTGAAGTCCTGTCCGCGAATTCACTCTCAAGCATCCTCGTCATCTGGCCAAACCCGTTCACTCCGAAATGACCAAGATGCGGTTCGTTTGTGAACAAAGAAAGCATGAACCTGTTTCTCAGCCGTTTCCTGCGCAGGTATGCATCTTGTGAAAGCAAGGGCTAATACCGCGCTCATCACATATTTTCCAATCTTTTTTCACTTGACACACCGGGTGAACTTTTTTATTCTTCCAGACGGAAAAAGGGAATTCTTAACACTGGTCATTGGCCTGTCCTCTATCCCTCTTCGACCCGGGCCACCTTTGAACTCAACTCCATTTGACACCTGGAAGAGGCGCGGGACACTGCAGGAACCAGTGCCAATTTGGCTTCTCAATATTTTCCAATCGGTCAACGACATACTTCTTGATTCCATTCGAGGGTGAATAAAGCGTCTAATAACAAAACCAAAGGAGGATTTCAATGCGCACAAAAACATTATTGATGGTACTCGTGTTGTCGGTTGTTTTAGCGATTCCGGCTTGGGCAAAAACGCTCAGATTCGCTTTTCAGGGCGACGCCAAATCCATGGATCCTTACAGTTTGAACGAAACGTTCCAATTGGGATTCTTGAACAACATCTATGAAGGACTGATCCAACGTGGGCCGGATCTTGAGATTAAACCGTCCTTAGCTGAAAAATGGGAAGTGATGGAGCCTACACGTTGGCGTTTTTACCTGCGAAAAGGCGTGAAATTCCACGACGGCAGTCCGTTTACGGCAGATGATGTGATATTTTCAGCAACCCGGGTCCGTGCAAAAGGTTCAGACTTAAAGACAAGGATTGCCGCTGATACCAAGGTAGTCAAGGTGGATGACTATACGGTCGATTTCATCACATCGGCACCAAATCCGATTCTCTATGTGGAATGGGGCACCTGGTACATCATGTCGAAAAGCTGGACAGAAAAAAATAACGCCGTGACTCCGGAATCTGCCACAGGGGAGGGTGAAAATTACGCCACGCGTCATGCCAACGGTACCGGACCTTTCAAATTGGTCAGCCACGAAGCAGGCGTGAAAACCGTGAATGAGGTTAACCCGGACTGGTGGGATAAGGCAAATCATAATGTCACCAAAGTCATCTTCACTCAAGTTGCAAATGATGCCACCCGCGTGGCCGCACTGTTGTCAGGACAGGTCGATATGGCCTATCCGATCCCAGTGCAGGATATGAAGCGTGTCGATGGTAATGCGGACTCCCGTATGCTCGTCGGGCCGGAGCTTCGTACAATTTTTCTGGGAATGGATCAGTATCGCGATGAATTGCTCCATTCCACTGTCAAAGGCAAAAACCCGTTTAAAGACAAACGGGTCCGCCAGGCGTTCTTTCAAGCGATCGATATTGAAGCGATCAAAAAGAAGGTCATGCGCGGATTGTCAGAACCTTCAGCGATGATGATAGCGCCGGGTGTAAATGGTGGCGGAAACCCGAAATTCAAGCGGCTTGGATACGATCCGGCTGGTGCCAAGAAACTACTGGCTGATGCCGGTTATGCTGACGGGTTTGAAGTGGGCATGGATTGTCCCAACGATCGCTACGTCAATGACGAGGCAATTTGTTTGGCCGTGGTTTCCATGATGGCAAAGGTGGGGATCAAAGTGAATCTGCTGGCACAACCCAAAGCCAAATACTTCCCGAAAGTATTGGCGCCAAAGCTAGACACCAGTTTTTACCTTTTGGGCTGGACCCCGGGCAGTTTCGATTCATGGAATGTGATCTACAATATACATGGTTGCCCCTCCGAAACCGGTTCGGGCAAGTTCAATTTGGGGCGCTATTGCAATCCCAAAGTCGATGCTTTGGCGGTTCAAATCTTAAGCGAAACCGACCAGGCCAAACGCAATGCTATGATTGAAGAAGCCTGGACGATGACGATTAACGACATCGCCTATATCCCCCTCCATCAACAGGCACTGGCCTGGGGGGTTCGGAACAATGTGGAGCTCAAACAGCGTCCGGATAATCAATTTGATTGGCGCCACGTCGTGATCAAGTAACTTAAAGCGATTCAACAAGCCCGGAATTTGACCCTATCGAGTGGCATTCCGGGCTTTTTGCCTTCATTTTCTGAAAAATTATAGATTTAATAATGCCTGCACTGATTATCCGCCGCATCATCCAGTCGGTTCTCGTTATGCTAACCGTTGCAGTGGTTGCTTTCACATTGTTTCGTTATGTGGGCGATCCTGTTTCTCAAATGGTCGGACAGGAAACAACCATTGCCGAACGGGAACAACTCAGAGAAGACCTGGGGCTAAACGACCCGATCATCGTTCAGTTTGTGCGTTTTGCTCTGAATACCGTACAGGGGAAATTCGGCATCTCCTTTCGCCTCGGTCGTCCTGTCAACGAATTGTTTGCCGAGCGGCTCCCGGCCACTTTGGAATTGAGTTTGGTCGCTGCTCTGTTTTCTTTGGTGGTGGGGATTCCGATGGGGGTTTACACCGGCCTGTATCCGGATAGAGTTTTAAGTAAAGTCTTTCAAACGATTTCACTCATTGGCATCTCCTTGCCGACCTTTTTAATCGGGATTTTATTAATTCTTTTCTTCGGCGTCCTCTTGAGTTGGCTGCCGACCTTCGGTCGGGGGGACGTCATCCAGCTGGGTTGGTGGTCGACGGGGCTGCTGACCGCTAGTGGATTGAAAGCCGTTGTTATGCCGGCTTTTACCCTCGGCATGTTTCAGCTTACATTGATCATGCGGCTGGTGCGTTCGGAAATGATGGAGGTGCTGCGGACCGACTATATCAAATTTGCCCGGGCGCGCGGTTTGACCAATCGGACGGTTCATTTCGGCCATGCCTTAAAAAACACCTTGGTCCCGGTCATTACGATCACCGGACTTCAACTTGGTTCGATTATTGCCTTTGCGATCATTACCGAAACCGTGTTTCAATGGCCGGGGATGGGGCTGTTGTTTCTTCAATCGATCCAATTTGCCGATGTCCCTGTGATGTCGACCTATCTCATTCTGATTGCCTTTTTCTTTGTGGTTATCAATTTGATTGTCGATATTCTCTATCACGTGGTGGACCCGCGCCTGAGATTTGATAAATCCGTGGTATTGGGCCATTGATATGAAAAGTGTACTGCGCATTCAGGATACAGTTTATCGATTTTTCGATTCCGATATCTGGTACAGTTTTAAAAAATCCAAAGTAACAATAGCAGCAGCATGTGTCACCGTCATAATGATTCTATCCGCATTTACGGCACCTTGGATCGCACCCCATAATACCTTTGATCCGGCCACGCTGGATCTTATGGATGCTTTCACGCCGCCGGTCTGGTATGAAGACGGAACGCCAAAGTTTCTACTCGGAACCGATGATCAAGGGCGGGATATCTTTTCAACAATCCTCTACGGATCGCGAATCTCGCTGTTTGTCGCTTTTGCCTCCATGTTGCTGGCGATGATTTTGGGCGTAACTCTTGGTTTGGTCTCCGGCTATCTTGGTGGTGCGATTGAATCAATTATCATGCGGATCGCTGATGTGCAGATCAGTTTCCCAGCCATTCTCATTGTCTTGCTGATCAGTGGCCTTGCCCGAAGTGTGCTGCCCAATGTACGTCATGAAGAAATGGCGGTATGGGTTCTTATTTTTGCCATCGGCATTTCAAACTGGGTCCACTTTGCACGTACGGTGCGCGGTTCGACCATGGTAGAAAAAAATATGGAGTATGTCCAATCGGCGCGCGTGATCGGACGCCGGCGTGCCACCATCATGTTCCGTCATATTTTGCCCAATGTGATGGGTCCCGTATTGGTCATCGGAACGATCGGGCTGGCGGTTGCGGTCCTAACCGAGGCTACAATATCTTTTTTGGGTGTCGGTGTTCCGCCGACGGAACCCTCCCTGGGAACGCTCATTCGGATCGGTCAAAGCTTCCTCTTTGCCGGGGAATGGTGGATCGTGATTTTTCCTGGCGTGGCCTTGGTAATCCTTGTCCTGGCGGTCAACCTCCTGGGTGACTGGATGCGTGATGCCCTGAACCCAAAACTGAGATAATGCCCGAGCCATTACTTAAAATCGAACATCTTGGAATCGAATTTCATACCCGCCGCGGTACGTTGGTGGCAGTCGACGATATATCATTTGATGTCCTGCCCGGAAAGGTATTTGGTATCGTGGGAGAATCCGGGGCAGGCAAATCCCTCACGGGCCAGGCGATCATTGGACTGCTGGAGCCTCCTGGTCGAATTGGCGCAGGACGGATTTTTTTAAATGATCAGCGAATCGATCAGTTGCCGTACCATCAAATGCGCCGCATCCGAGGCAAAAAAATCGGTATGATATTTCAAGACCCTTTGACTAGCCTGAACCCGCTTTATACCGTTGGCAAACAGCTGGTGGAAACCATTTTAACCCATTCCGAAATGACCCCTAATCAGGCGCACCAACATACGATTGCGCTACTGGATGAGGTTGGTATTCCGGCCGCAGAAAAACGCATCGGCCATTACCCCCACCAGTTCTCCGGCGGCATGCGCCAGCGGGTGGTGATTGCCCTGGCCCTGTGCGTTAGTCCCAGCCTGATCATCGCCGATGAGCCAACCACGGCACTGGATGTTTCCATCCAGGCCCAGATAATCGCTTTATTGAAAGGCCTTTGCAAAGAACACGACACTGCCGTTATTCTGATCACCCATGATATGGGAGTTATTGCCGAAATTTCAGACCGTGTAGCGGTCATGTATGCCGGGCGGCTGGTGGAAGTCGGAGAAGTACGCGATATCGTCAAAAACCCGAAGCATCCCTACTCTCAAGGATTGATGGGCTCCATCCCGTCTTTGCATCACAAATCCGAAGAGCTCACACAAATTGAAGGCACGATGCCAGGACTGATGGAAATACCACCGGGATGCGCTTTTCACCCGCGCTGTCCGCATGCCTTTGATCGCTGCCGACAGAGACGTCCGGGCTTAATCGACACCAAACCGTCAAAGGTCGCCTGTTGGCTTTTTGAAAATGAGGACAGAAGTGGCAACACCTGACCAGCTGAAAACCAACACACCGCCGCTACTGCGCGTCACCGGACTAAAACGTTATTTTGACGTTTCCGAACCGTTTCTTAACCGTTTGCTGGAGGGCAAATCCCGCCTGATTCTAAAAGCCGTCATCGGCATTGATTTTAAAATCAACAGGGGGCAGACCTTCGCCCTGGTCGGAGAGTCGGGCTGCGGTAAATCAACGGTGGCAAATCTGGTGGTGGGTCTTTACCAGCCGACGGCAGGAAAAATCGAGTTCGACGGCATTGATGTGGCATCGCTGACCAGTCGCGCTCAAATGGCGCTGTTGCGCCGGCGAATGGCCATGATTTTTCAGGATCCTTACGCCAGCCTGAACCCGCGCTGGCGCGTGGATGCAATTGTCAGTGAACCGATCCGGGCCTTCGGTTTACTAAAAGGAACACAAGCTATTTTCCAACGCACCGGTGAGTTGCTCGCCCAGGTGGGTCTTTCACCTGCCGACGGTGAAAAATATCCCCATGAATTTTCGGGCGGACAACGCCAGCGAATTTCCATTGCCAGGGCGCTGGCCAGCGAGCCCGACTTTATCGTCTGTGACGAACCCACGTCTGCTCTGGATGTTTCCGTCCAGGCCCAGATTTTGAATTTGATGAAGGGCCTTCAGAAAAAATTCGATCTTTCCTACCTGTTCATTTCACATGATCTGGCTGTGGTGCGCCATATGGCCGACCGCGTGGGGGTGATGTACCTGGGCCAGCTTTGCGAAGTAGCTCCGGTGGATGCAATCTTTGACTCTCCGCTACATCCTTACACCCGCCTGCTGTTGGACACCATCCCGGACCCGGAACTGACCGGACGCTCATCCCAACCGGTCACCGGCGAAATCCCCAACCCCATTGACCCGCCAAGCGGCTGCGCTTTCCATCCGCGCTGTCCGGAATCTACAGATAAATGCCGTAGGGAGGGCCCGGAATTGACGACCCTGGATAGTGGGGTGCAGGTGGCCTGTCATGCGATATCGGCATCCTCCGAAAAGTAACGTTTAACCGCTTTACTGAAAACTTCGACACCTACTTCCAGTACCGCCTCGTCAATATCAAAACGCGGGGAATGTAGTGGATAAACGATATTTTTTTCTTTGTTGCCGCATCCGATTCGAATAATGGCGCTCGGGCGTTCAAGTGCAAAGTAGGCAAAATCTTCAGCTCCGGTGGACGGCGAAAGATACCGAACATTCTCTGAACTCAATACAGACGCTGCTGTTTCATTGAGGAATGTGGCCACATCTTTATCGTTTGTGCAGGCCGGTACACCCTCATGAATTTTAAAATCACATGTTACGCCGAAGGTTTGTTCCATTCCTGAAACAATCTCTCCCAGCCGTCGGATGACGAAGGCGCGCATATCAATGGAAAGGGCTCGAATCGTACCTTCCAGTTGTGCGGATTCGGGAATAACATTGGACACATCTCCTGCAACAAATTTACCCACCGTGAGGACTGCGGTAGCTGTAGGGCTGATATTGCGACCGATTATGGTTTGAATATGGGTCACAAAAAACGATCCCGCGACAATGGGATCAATCCCCTCGTTGGGCCGTCCGCCATGGGCGCCTTTTCCCTTGATAAGGAGGGAAAAGCGATCGGCCGAAGCATGGCTTTGGCCTCGAAAAATGCCCACCTGCCCGGTAGGCAAATCAGATCCCATGTGGCCGGCAATAACGCAATCGACTTTGGGGTTTTCTAAAACCCCTTCTGCAATCATGGCTTTTGCACCAAAAACGCGCTCTTCTGCCGGCTGGTAGAGAAACTTCACATTCCCTGTCATTTTCGAACGGAATCCGGATTCCACTATTTTTTTGGCAACGCCCAGCATGATCGTCGCGTTTGCATCGTGACCGCAGGCATGCATCACCCCATCATTGATCGATTTGTAGGGGATGTTGTTTAACTCCTGAATGGGTAATGCATCGATATCCGCTCTGAGGGCAATGGTTGGTCCGCCACCTGATCCTTTGATCAGACCGACAGCGCCCGGCATCGTTTCAAAAGTTTGAACTTCGATATCGAGTCCCTTCAAGATTTCTATGATTTTATCTGTGGTTCTCTTTTCTTGATGTGAAACTTCAGGATGCATGTGAAAGTCTCGACGAACATCTATCAACCATTTAAGAAAATCCGGGTTGCTGGGGATCATTTACACTCTCCTTTATAATTTCAAGTTATCCATATGTCGCACATTCCGCACCCTCAAACTATGGTTGAGGAGCAATTTAAATCACAGTTAAATCAGGCATATAATAGGCTGTAACACATTGATATTAAATCAAATAAAAAAATCTAGACATTTCAATTAGTTGCTGATACACTGCCCTCAAACGCCAAAGGGGGCATAATGGAAAAACTCAACACTGATCAGATGACATTCACCGAAGTCAGGCATTTGCCTATTGCGTAAGAGGAAATCTTCGAAAAATTCCATTGCCCAATGACAATTTGGCAGCCTTGAGGATTTCCTCTTCGAGCTTCCGATCGGTCGTCCCCTCTTGGACACTCAAAGCGTAATTCCAGAACAATCCTGAGAATTGCATGGCAACATTCATTGCTTTTTCGCCTTTTATCTGCTCCATCAACGGTGCAGCATATTCCATCATAGCCTGAGAAAACGAAACGGAGCAAAATCCTTTGGGAGCTCACAAATCAGACAGGCCGTACCTTTCGACAATCAGCGACCCGGGGGATTCTCCCCCTCCGCCCTTTATCAGCCACAGTTTACGCTTTCTGACCTTTTGCTGCTTGGCCTGCCGGCATCTTGTTATAACCTTCGTTTTATCTTTTTTCTTGGCTATCATCCCCCCCCGATCCACGAATCATTGTGGATGTTTGCGAAGGAGCGTTTCTTCTGCCCCTTTTTCACAGTCCCTCTGGTCTCTCTGTAACTGAACTATCCCTTTTTTGCAAATCATGACCGAAATGTAAACTATTGACCGTTGTTTTACATCGTTCAATCCATAAACAACATGCGATGATAAAAATATCTTTCACCCCATGATTATTCTCTTATGCGTTAAGTCAAATTCTGGATTCACTTGGCTCCCGTTATCGCTTGCGCATCACATAGTGAACTATAAGGTAGCACCCGTTTTTCCCGTTTATCTTTCGGCCGATACCCCTGCCGGTAGACACCACCCCTGGCCATTGTTTTTATCTGGCGGGCGACATAGGCGATGAGTTTTACGGTTTCAGCGGAATCTTTTGCTCGCAAGACCTGTATTCCCAGTATCAACGAAACGGTAATCAGCTCCCCTTGCATATCCGTATCAGCATCAGGACACCACAGGCATCACAGGAAATATACCTATTGGGAAGCCATACTTTTCATTTGGGTTAAAAACAGGGGACAATCATGGCAACCGCCGCAACCTTGTCTGTACAATTGGCGGGATTGATGTTTAAAAGCCCTGTTGTAGTCGCATCCTCTGAATGTGCCGCTAATTTATCAATATTTAAAAATTGGAGGGATCGTCACCAAAAAATACACATCGCAACTGACATGGAACAATCAGGGATTGGCCCAATCGTTTTGATTGTTTTGAGGAATCAAAATGATGATGATAAAGTCGTTCGGATACGACGAATTCTAACTATTCTTATCTCCAGACTTCTTGACAGATTTTGGTGAAGCGCTTAAGTAGGTATCGAAACATGAAACCCTGCTGTAAGGCGGATAGTAAAACGTAACACTCAAGTTACGGCTAAATTAAACCGGGAGGATAATTATGGCGTTTGACCCTGAAAAGGATCAGGTTTTACAAAAATGGCGATGCGAGGAGACCGGACTTGTTATTTCAATCAATCAATATGGAGATGGTGATCCAAAACTCCAGATAGGTCCCAGGGTATTTGTAAAAAAAGATGGTACAGAGTCTCAGAGAAAGGCGGGACGCCTTTCGTTGGAGGATTTGTTGTGGTTTTACGAACTTATTGACGATGTAAGAGATGAACTCATGGGTTTGATAAAACCGGCCTGATCCATCATCCGAAGGTTTCAAGCGAACGCCGCCAATGCTCGTTAAATCTCTGTAGTTAAGACTTTTGTTTCGCAGCCGATTTTGAAGCTCGAATTAACGAATGGAAAAGTTTTTTTGAAAAAGCATCCTTTTTCCAGGTCCCTTCCGGATGCCACTGTACCCCGATGACAAAAGTTCTTGAGGGGTTTTCAACCGCCTCGATAAGGCCGTCTTGGGCCCATGCCGTGACAATCAGACTTGACGCCAGATCCTTGATGGCCTGATGATGTCTGCTGTTGACCTGTATTTTCTTTCTTTTGAAAATCAAGTGGAGACCCGTATTTTCATCTATACGGACATAGTGGGCATTTACGCTCTTGTCTTTTTTCTGAAGGTGATTAATGCTCTCTTTCACCTGGCTTGGGATGTCCTGGTAGAGCGTTCCCCCTTCCGAGACATTCAGCACCTGGAGCCCTCTACAAATGCCGAGGATCGGAAGATCTTTTTTAAGTGCTATTTTTACTACCGCAAGCTCAGTCAAGTCTATTGCTTCATCGATTTCACCCAATCCTGACAGGGGTTCTTCACCGTAAAAATGCGGGTCAATATCCGGCCCGCCGGTTAAAATGACACCATTGAGCCGTTCACAGATCGATTGTAGTGATTCATGGTTTTGAGCTGTGGGGATAAGGATCGGGGCTCCCCCACAATGATGAACAACGCTGCTGTATTCATCAAAAGCATAGTCCATAAAACGCCCTGGAGAATTCTGACTCCAGGTGCCTCCGACCACTCTTGAGCATGTAATTCCGATCAACGGCCGCATCATTTTAGCTCCTTTCATTCCATCAACCCCTTGCTTAAACTACATGTAAAGGAAAAAATAAAAATTCCTTTGTTGATTCGACATATTATTTCAAACTGAGTTTTTATAACCATCGTTTTATTTCAGATGGTTGAAATGATGTAAATAACAATTTTTCCGATTTTCTATACTGTTGCCTTGATGGAACGTTTATTTTGTTTTCATTTTTCACTTGCATTCCTGAATGGAATTATATATGTAACTGTTATTAGTTTCAAAATCCGGTTTGAACGACATGCTGATATTTTTTTTTAAAGAAAATCACAACCAATAGGAGGTGAAGAGCATAGCTATACCAAGGCGACAAAACAGACAAAACCGAACCAATATTAATCAGAATATAAGAGCAAAAGAGGTGAGAGTCATAGATCCAGAAGGTAATCAGATCGGTATTGTTCCAACTCACAGAGCGCTTGCAACTGCAGCTGATTTTGACCTCGATCTGGTGGAAATCTCTCCCAACGCAACCCCACCTGTTTGCAAAATAATGGATTATGGTCGGCATAAATATAAGGAGACCAAGAAAAAACAGGAGGCCAAAAAAAAACAGAGTACTTTTCAGGTAAAGGAAATAAAAGTACGCCCAAAAACAGGAGAGCATGACCTCGATGTCAAAATTGGTCATATAAAAAAGTTTATTGGGAGAAAAGATAAGGTTAAAGTGACGGTGGTTTTCAGGGGGCGTGAAATTACACTTTCCCAACTCGGTAGGAATTTGCTCAGGAAAATTGCCGAAGAGACTGAAGAGATCGCATTTGTAGAGCAAGAACCCAAATTTGAGGGACGGACAATGATGATGGTCCTGGCGCCAAAATAATCTGTTTTTGCGCCTTAAACTTTGTTGTGGACAACACACAAATCTGTTGACCTTGAGATGTTATCAGGTTAGGTATTAATATTCAGGTATCAGGAAAAGTGGCGTGAGCTGATAAACGTGGGGTGCTCACGCCATCTATTTTTTAAAGACAGGGAGAAAAAATGCCAAAAATAAAAACAAATCGAGCTGCTGCAAAACGTTTCAGAAAAACAGGTACGGGCAAATTTGTTTTTTCAAAATCCCATGCCAATCATATTTTGACCAAAAAGACCACCAAACGCAAACGGTCTTTGCGGCAAAGCCAAATTATCAGCAACTCGAACAAAAAAATGATAAAGCTGCTTCTTCCGAACGGATAGCGGCCATCTATTAGGAGTAAAATAATGAGAGTCAAAAGGGGTTTCAAAGCAAGAAACCGTCGAAAGAAGATCTTGAAGCTGGCCAGGGGATTCCGCGGGGGCCGAAGCAAATTATTTCGTACAGCTACTGTCGCGGTGGACAAAGCCCTCATGTATGCTTATCGAGATCGCAGGGTGCGAAAGCGTGATTTTCGGCGGCTTTGGATTACCAGGATTAATGCGGCAGCTCGGATAAATAACCTCTCTTATAGCAAATTTATGCACGGTATAAAACTGGCCGGTATTAAACTTGACCGTAAAGTTCTTGCGGACCTGGCGATCTCTGATCCATCCGGGTTTACGCGTATTGCCAACCTTGCCGCACAGCAGTTATAATCTCGAATAAAAAATATAAAGTGATTTGTTATTTGAATTCTGGTCTGGTTATCAAAGGTATCACTCAAGGTGGGGAAACCAATTGAACAGATAAAGAATGAGGCGTTAAAAGCACTTGACGCTGCATCCGATGTCGAGGGAATAAAAGCCCTTTCCAGCCATTATTTGGGTCGAAAAGGCCTTGTAACTCATTTTCTGAGAAATATTTCAGCACTTCCCCTTGAAAAAAGATCGGCGGTCGGGAAAAAAGCAAACGAGATAAAAAAAGAGCTCGATAAAGCTTTCCAAGCTGCCCTGATCCAACTACAAACACGCGTCTATCCGGCCGGTGGTCGGATTGATGTATCTTTACCCGGGAGAACAGCAACTCCCGGTTCACTGCATCCCATTACCCAGATTAACGAGGAAATATGTGATATCTTCACGGGTCTGGGTTTTGATATTGCCGAGGGGCCCGAGGTAGAAACCGATTTTTATAATTTCGAGGCATTAAATATTCCCAAAGATCATCCTGCACGTGATATGCAGGATACTTTTTATGTTTCCGATAATATCGTTTTGAGGACCCATACCTCACCCGTTCAGATCCGGACCATGGAAAATCAGCCCCCGCCGGTGAGGGTAATTGTGCCCGGAAAAGTATTCCGCCGTGATTCCGACCTGACGCATACCCCCATGTTCCATCAGGTGGAGGGACTTCTGGTGGACGAAAATGTCTCCTTCGGGGATCTGAAAGGAACGTTGACTACTTTTGTGCATCAGATGTTTGATGACCGAACCAGCCTACGATTCCGACCCAGTTTTTTCCCATTTACCGAACCGAGTGCCGAGGTGGATATTCTTTGTGTGATGTGCAGAGGTAAAGGTTGTAGAGTTTGTTCCCAGACCGGATGGCTGGAAGTGCTGGGTTCCGGCATGGTTCATCCAGCACTGTTTGAGCAGGTGGAATATGATCCCGATCGCTATACTGGATTTGCTTTTGGAATGGGTGTTGAACGGATTGCCATGCTGAAGTATGGTATCGACGACATCCGAAAATTTTTTGAAAATGATTTCAGATTCTTAGCGCAGTTTTGATATGAAAGTTAGCTTAAGTTGGCTGAAAGAATATGTTCCCATTGAAATGGAGGTCCAACGTCTTGCCGATGCGTTAACTATGGTGGGGCTGGAAGTTTCATCCATATCAGACCGGTATGATTACATGGACAGCGTTTTTGTGGGAAAACTGAATCAAATCGACCATCATCCGAATACGAACAAGTTGAAGATCTGCCATGTAGATATCGGCCATCGAATGGTTTCAACTGTGTGCGGCGCCCCTAACCTCGAAAAAGATATGCTTGCACCGGTTGCCCTGTCGGGTACGACATTTCCAGATGGATTACTCCTTGAAAATACAGTTGTTCGTGGGATAACCTCTGAGGGTATGATTTGCAGTGAAAAAGAATTGGGGCTGGGGACAGATCAAAGCGGCGTTTTGGTCCTCAACCCGCAGTTGCCGGTGGGTGAGAAACTCGGGAAGGCGCTTGCGCTTTCAGATATAGTTTTTGATATTGACCTCACCCCGAATAGATCCGATTGTCTCTGCATTCTGGGCATTGCCCGGGAAATAGCGGCAATTCAGAAAACAAAATTAGCGTATCCGGTTATCCATCTTCCTGAAACCGAAAATCATATTTCCAAGTTTACGTCCGTTGAAATTGAAGCACCGGACCACTGCCCTCGGTACGCCGCCCGTCTTTTATATGATGTTTCTGTAGCGCCCTCTCCTTTCTGGCTTCAGGACCGATTGATTTCAGTGGGGTTAAGACCGATTAACAATATCGTTGACGTGACCAACTTTGTGCTGATGGAAACCGGTCAACCGCTTCACGCATTTGATTTGGATAGACTGGCAGAAAACAGAATTGTTGTCCGCCTGGCAAAAAAGGGAGAAATATTTACCGCCCTTGATCAGAAGGATCGAATTCTCTCTTCCGATACACTGATGATCTGCGACGGAGAAAAGGCGGTCGCCATTGGCGGGGTAATGGGCGGTCTTAACTCCGAGATCGAAACAAATACGACCCGGGTCCTGATTGAAAGCGCATACTTCAGCCCGCTTAGCATTCGAAGAACATCAAAAAAACTAAACCTGGCGACAGAGGCCTCATACCGTTTTGAGCGTGGCGTAGACCCTGAAGGCACCATAAAAGCGCTGGACAGAGCCGCTCAACTTATGATACAAATTAGCGATGGTAAGTTAATAGGAGGAATTGTTGATGAATACCCCACGACGATCCCCAAAAAAAGAATCGTTTTAAATACAAAACAAACCAATCGCCTTCTCGGTACCAACCTCAACAGGGATAAAATGAACAACTTTTTGAGATCAATCGAATTCAGCGTCGAAACGGTTGATGAGGACAATCTGGCGGTTGTTCCGCCTGACTTTAGAGTTGATATCAAGAGACCGGAAGATGCCATGGAGGAGATTGCGCGTCTTGCAGGTTACAACAACATTCCCACCACCTTCCCTCTGATGCCGACCGATGGAAGGCAGCAAAATAGGCATCTGTATTTAAGAAACAGGATCAAACGCCTCATGATCGGCTTCGGCTTTTCAGAGGTAATCAATTACAGTTTTGACGACAGAGAATCATGTGCCTACCTCGGATTCGGGCCGAAAGATCCGAGGAGAAATTTGGTCGATATTTTAAATCCACTAACCGAAGAACAGTCGGCGATGAGGGCCTCCCTAATTCCAGGTCTGCTCAGGACGGTCCAAGGCAATATCTCCCAGCAGGTGAAAAACCTGAAACTGTTTGAAGTCGGCAAAATATTTACCAGCGTCGGCAGGGAAAGTCTTCCTAATGAAAAAGAGATAGTCGCGATTCTTTGGACAGGAACAAGATCGGGTCCAGCATGGCATTCAAAGGAAACACCCTGTGATTTTTTTGACATCAAAGGGGTCATCGAAGGCCTTTTCAAAGGCTTGAATTTTAAAGATACTGTGTTCACCCATATGCCGGACAATGACTGTGATTACACCCGGCCAGGTGAAACCGCTCAATTTCTTAACAATAATGAACTTATCGGTATGGTGGGCATGGTGGCACCAAGCGTCCTTCAAAATTTCGGGGTGAACCAAACCGTTTACATTGCCGAAATCAATCTAGATTCGCTGTTTCCGCTTTTACCTGAGACAAAACAGTCCACACCGATTCCAAAATATCCAGCTGTTTATCGTGATTTTACGATTATTATCGATAAAGAGGTCGCATCAGGAAAGATACTGACATGCGTTGAAGACGCCCGGGAAAAGCTGGTGGAAAGCACTTTCCTTTTTGACGTTTTCGAAGGCAATCCGATTCCCGAAGACAAGAAAAGTATTTCATTTCGAATTACCTATCGATCAACTTCCAGAACGTTAGCGGATGAAGAGGTAAATCAGATTCATCAAAAAATTTCGGGCCGACTGCTGAAATCGTTTGATGCGACGCTTCCTGTTTGATATTGATTCTGAATCTTAATAAAATGAAAAGTAAAAGACCCCATCAAAGAGATTTTCCCGATAAACTGTATTACAAGATCGGTGAAGTCAGTGAAATTGCAGGTGTCCCCACATATGTCCTCAGGTTCTGGGAAACTGAATTCAAAAAGATAAAGCCGAAGCGAACCCCATCAGGCCAACGGCTTTATAGAAAAAAAGATGTTGATCTGGTCCTTAAAATCAAATATCTTCTTTACAATAAAAAATTCACTATTCAGGGTGCAAAACAACACTTGCGCGGTTATAAAAAGGACAGCGAGGAGAAGATCCCCGCTCAAACACTTCATGAAATTCGTTCAGAGCTTGAAAACATCCGCGCACTGCTTATGCTTAAAGAAGGCAAAAAATAAATAGTTTCGCCGTTATTTTCCCCCTTAAAAATGGGCCCGGATTCCACCGCCGAATCTACCCAGCCCTGATATGTTATCAAACTCATCAAATGCCGATCTTCCCTCAAGGTAAATTGAAAAATTGGGTCCATTAGGATTGTCGGTGAACTGGTAGCCTGTATCCAGGATGAAATCTGTTCTTGTCTTAAACGTCGTATGCCACATACCGGTACCCGCACTGAGAAAGAATCTGGGCACCGGGTAGTAGGAGAGCATTATATCCCCTATGGTCGCCGGATTATCACTGCAACCGTTCAGTAAGGGAGCACCTCCCACCAACGCGGTTATAGCGACTTTCTCAGTAAACTTATGCATATATCCAACTCTTATCGGTAAAAACGTCGCTGGATCAAATTGTTGCAACAGCCCGATATCTCCGATAAAAAATCCTCTCTTTAGGACGGTTACTTCTCTGGTGCAACTGTGCACAGGGCTTTCGTCCCCGGCATCATCCTTTACCATTGCCTGTATCTTGTGGACACCGGCTTTTTTCATTTTCGTTTTGTAAATAAAGGGTGCCTCTTCAACAACTTTCTCCTCCACTACGCTCCCTTTAGAATCGGTAATTGTAAAGGTAACAGATACGATTTTTCCGTCAGAATCAATCGATTTTGACGCGTCAGATATAACGGTGCTTCCGGTTAGAAACCTTTTGGGTGAGATCGTTAGATTACATTGCGGGGGCTGATTCTTCAGGGCTTCAACGACCTTGGCCACCTTTTTTTTCGGTTCAGCTTTAACGGGTGCTTTCACCGGGATATCGGCAACGCTCTTCAATGCAATATTAAAGCAGACTTTAGGGATAATGAATTCATAGGCCCGTTTATTGTGCTCAATGACAAGCCGATATCCTTCAAATGGAGCCTTCCCTGCCCATTCCACATCGTTTAATACGAAAACCTTTTTCTTTTTTTTAAAAATCATCCACATGAAGGTTTCGCCCGGTGGGACCTGAACCGTATCAATTTTAGCGGTCTTGAGTTGCTCCATAAACGGATGAAACAGATTTACGGCTCCGGCTTTTATAAAACCAAGCCTGGCATCCTCTTTATTTTTCATTATAATCGGATAAATCGCTTCGGCTTGTAAGGCCTCGACCTTTAAAAAAGGGTTGGCCCCAAGCCGTTTTAACTGGGTTGAGGCATAAAGCGGATGGATTCCAAAGAGAAAGGACAAAACCAAAACAAGAAAAATAACTTTCTTTTTCATTTTACCCTCCTGCAAAATTATAAATGATTGCAATACCGGCTTTCAATAGCCGATTTTGAAAAAACTGCTAATTTCATCCCCCCATGCAAATCCAGCAAACTCAACGATCGCTCAAATTACTTGGGAACTATATAATCCCTGTCTTAAAATAGCAAGATATAAATTTTTTTGGTGGCTTTATGCACATAACATCGGTAATCCTTCAAGTTTCTCCCCATTGATTTTACGAAGACCCGCCTTCGGCGTGGGCCGGATGCGACGCTCCGGTGGATTGGGGGGTGCGAAATATTAAATTGTATAAATAAAAATAATTTGTTAAACATATTGACAAGAATTATTTTATGGAATATTCTGTATTTAATGGGCGGGCATAGCTCAGCTGGTAGAGTACAAGCTTCCCAAGCTTGGTGTCGCGAGTTCAAATCTCGTTGCCCGCTCCAAGGATGTTCGCCTTTTCGTTTGTCTGGGTGTTTGGGTAGAGTTTTTATTTATTTTATGTGGTTTGTAGCTACTTCTTTCTGATGGTTGTCTTTATGAAAAAGTAATTTTTACTCACAACAAAAGATCTACCTGGATGAAAGGAAACGGGCAATAGCCCGTTTTGTGCTTTTGGATTCAGCTAAACAGTGAACTAAGTGGTGAAAGATCAAAGAAAAAATAAAACCGTAAAAAGAGCTAAGCATGATCTTTCTGCAACTCCCTCCTATTCTGAAAAGGAAGTGATTGACAGGGTAAAAGGTTTTGCCGAAACCTTGTGTGAATCCGAGGGAATGGAACTGGTACATGTTGAATACCATCGGGAATCTTCGGGAAGGATACTTCGGATATATATCGACAAATTCGAAGGGATTACGCTGGCTGATTGTGTTCATATAAGCCAACAGTTAAATGATATCCTGGATGTATATTTTGAAAACGGGATATCGTATCGTCTTGAAGTTTCATCTCCCGGACCGGATCGCCCCTTGCGAGGAGCGGATGACTTTGACAGATTTAAAGGGGAAGTAGCAAGGATAAGAACCAAACAATCTTTTAATGGGCGAAAAAATTTTAAAGGTGCCCTTCAGGGTATCTCAGATGGAAATGTTCAGCTCTTGGTAGGTAATAAGACAGTTGCGATTCCTTTTATAAATATTGGCAGGGCACGGCTTGTGAATTATTGTGGAGAAAATAAATGTTTATAGCAGATGTAAAGCGCGTCATTGAGGAGGTCAGCCGCAACAAGGGCATTGACCGAGAAATCCTGATTCAAGCGCTTGAAGAAGCGCTCAGATCGGCTGCCAGAAAAAAATTCGGGAGCAACATCGATATCGAAGTCCAGTACAGTGAAGAATCAGGAGAAATCGAAGTTTTTCAATTTAAGGATGTGATGGAAGAGATCACGGAACCGGATATTCAGATCGGTTTTGAAGAAGCGCGTATGCTCGATCCGGACTGCAAAATTGGAGATAGCATCGGCACAAAAATGGACACCTCGACCTTCGGACGAATCGCCGCACAGTCGGCCAAACAGGTCATTGTTCAGAAAATGAAAGACGCGGAAAAAGATGCAGTTTATTCCAGTTTCATCAACCGGAAAGGTGAAATAATCAATGGAATCGTCCAACGGGTGGATCGGGGTGATATCATCGTTAATCTCGGTCAAACAGAGGGTGTCTTGCCGGCTCGGGGTCAAATTCCAAAGGAAACCTACCGAAGGGGCGATCGGTTAAGAGCCTATATTTTGGATGTTCTCCACGATACGCGAGGCCCTCAGATTGTTCTTACCCGAACCCATGCTGATTTCTTGATTAATCTTTTTAAAACAGAAGTTCCTGAAATCTCAGAAGGTATTGTAAAGATTATGGGCGCCTCTCGCGAACCGGGTACCCGGGCAAAAATTTCGGTCTCTTCAAACGATTCCGACATAGACCCGGTGGGAGCCTGCGTTGGAATGAAAGGAAGTCGCGTACAGGCTGTTGTTCAAGAACTCAGAGGTGAAAAAATCGATATCATTTCCTGGCATGTGGATGCAGCAAAGTTCGTTTGCAGTGCACTGGCTCCCGCCGACATATCTCGGGTGATTATTGATGAAGCAAACCGCTCGATGGAAGTCATCGTCCCGGACGAATCACTTTCTGTAGCGATTGGTAAACACGGCCAAAATGTGCGACTTGCTTCCAGATTGACCGGATGGCGTCTGGATGTGACAAGTGAATCCCGTTACAGCCAAGCCATGCAATACGGTTACGACTCACTGATCGCATTACCCGGAATCGGCGTAAGCTCGGCAGATGCGTTATATGAAAAGGGGTTTTTTTCAGTGGAGGAACTCAGGCATTCAACTGTTGAGGATTTGATTCAAATCCGTGGTATTGCAGAGGATAAAGCTAAAAAATTAATTGAAGCCGCAAAAGAGACCGTGGAAAGACTTGCGGCAGTCGATGAAATACCTGATGATACATCACCAGATGAAACGAGTGAATCACCAGAAGGCTTGAAAACCCCGGAGCAAGAGACTTCTGAGCTCAAAGTGACAAATGATGAAACTTCGCCTTCGGATAACTTGACAGTTGACTAGAGGTAAGAAAGTAAAACCGGTTGAATTGGATGCGTAAAAGAGTTGATCGCCTTTAAAAGCCTTAAAAGTGAAAGATGGGGGCTGGATGTCGAATATAAGAATATATGAACTTGCCAGGGAACTTAATATGCCCAATAAGGCGCTCCTTGAAAAGTTGAAGGAAATGGATATCTCTGTGAGCAGTCACATGAGCGCTGTAGATCCTGAAGCCGTGATCCGGATAAAGGACAATCTCATGGGTACAAAGCAGGAAGAGCTTGAAGTAACGCGTATCAAACCGACGGTGATCCGAAGACGCAGAAGGACGTCGAAAAAGGAAGTCGCAACCGAAAAGCCTGATGCTGAACCAGAAGCCCCTGTCGAAAAAGAAGTAGCACCTTTAGAACCCGAAAAGCCCGTGAAGAAAAGTGATGAAGAAGCGATCGATCCAAAAGCTGAAGAGCCGCCTGACTTAAGGATTATAAAGCCGGAAAAGGTAAAAAAATCAAAAAAGAAAAAGGAAACACCGGCAATCATTATAACCCTCCCTGTATCTCCAAAGCCAGAAGTATCCGAGGTAGAAAAGGTTGAAGCCAAAAAGCCGACAAAAAAACGCGAACAGACCGCTGTTTCTATAAAGAAAAAACCGGTTGCCCCCTCTCCGCCACCGGCGCAGGTGGAAGCGAAAAAGAAAACAAAAAAAAGGCCTGAAGAACCGGCTAAGGATAAAAAATTTTTCAAAAAGAAAATCTCATTCCGGCGAAAAGAAGTAGTTGAAGGTGCGGCTCTTTATTCCCAAAGGCAACGCACACGTAAGACCCGAAAGGGTGCAAAAGGCAAAATTACAATCTCGGCACAAAAACCGCAGATTACCGTTCCCAAAGCAATCAAACGAAAATTCAAAATTGATGAAACCATCGTCCTCTCGGATCTTGCGAGACGCATGGGTATAAAAGCCAACGAACTCATAAAACAACTGATGGCGTTAGGCGTCATAGCAACGCTCAACCAGACGGTCGATTTTGATACGGCAGCACTAGTCGCAGCGGAGTTTGACTTTGAGTTGGAAAAAGCGACTTTTGAAGAGGAGTCGATCATAAAGATTGAAGAGGATGACCCGAGCAAATTGATGCTGAGACCTCCGGTGGTTACCATCATGGGCCATGTTGACCACGGTAAAACATCTCTTTTAGATGTGATACGTAAAACAAGGGTAACCGATTCTGAGGCGGGGGGAATCACGCAACACATCGGTGCGTATTTAGTTCCTACCAAAAAGGGCCAGATTGTTTTTTTGGATACACCGGGCCATGAAGCGTTCACGGCAATGCGCGCAAGGGGAGCCAAGGTTACAGATTTAGTTGTTTTGGTGGTTGCGGCTGACGATGGCGTAATGCCACAGACCATTGAAGCCATCAACCACTCTAAAGCTGCGGAAGTCCCGATTATTGTCGCGATCAACAAAATAGACAAACAGAACGCGGATCCCGAACGTGTGCGGCGCGAACTTTCAGAAGCAGGGCTTCTGTCTGAGGACTGGGGCGGTGATACAATATTTCTGGAAGTATCCGCCAAGGAGAACCAGGGTATAGACAATCTTTTGGAGATGATACTTTTACAGGCAGAATTATTGGAGTTAAAGGCCAATCCTGAGAAACTGGCCAGAGGCCACGTAATTGAAGCAAAATTGGACTCGGGTCGAGGATCCGTTGCCACGGTACTGATCAAGGATGGAACTGTCCGTGCCGGTGAATCGATTGTATGCGGGATACACCATGGAAAAGTTCGTGCCCTGCTGAACGAAAGGAGCATTCAGGTCGAAAAAGCCGGTCCATCCATACCGGTAAAGATATTAGGACTCTCCGGAGTTCCCATGGCGGGTGACGAATTGATTGCACTTCCATTTGACAAAAGCGCCAAACAGGTCAGCACCTTCCGCAGTCAGAAACATCGGTCAAAAAATCTTTCGAAAACGAGCAGGTTAAGCCTTGAAAAACTCCACGAGAAGATGCAAGAGGGTGAAATCAGGGATCTGAATCTGATTATTAAGGCGGATGTGCAAGGTTCGATTGAAGCCCTGAGCGACTCCATAACAAAACTCGGCAATGAGGAAGTCAAAATAAATGTGATCCATTCCGCAACCGGTACTATTGTTGAATCCGATGTCTTCCTAGCGGCTGGATCAAATGCAATTATTGTCGGCTTTAACGTTCGTCCGGGTTTAAAAGTTGTTGATTTGGCCAATGAAGAGAATGTTGATATTCGTTTTTATGATGTTATTTACAACGTGATAAAAGAAATTAAGGATGCGATTGTAGGAATGATGTCATCAACTTTTGAAGAGAAGAATTTGGGCAGGGCAGAGATCAGAGAAGTGTTTCGTATTCCAAAAGTCGGCGCCATCGCAGGCTGTTATGTGACCGACGGAAAAATAGAGCGGGGGAAGCATGCTAGAATCGTGAGAGATGGTGTCGTCAGTTATGATGGGAAAATTTCATCACTTCGGCGCTATAAAGATGATGCCAAAGAGGTCCAAACCGGTTACGAATGCGGTATTGGTATTGAGAATTACCATGACTTTAAAACCGGAGACACAATTGAATGTTATGATCTGGAGGAAATTAAACCCAAAATCGATTGAGGGTTGAAGGACGGCGTTCCCTGATTTGTTTATTAATAGCAGATAATAAAAAATGGTCGTTGGTCACGGGATTATCAAGTTCAGATTGCATGATTGCCATGCCTTAAAAGGTAAAAGAAGGATTGTAAGATCTATTATCAGCAATTTACGTAATAATTTTAATGCTTCGGTAGCTGAGGTCGCTTCAAACGATCTTCATCAAAGAGCAGAGATCGGTTTTGCTCTGGTGGGCAATAATCGGGCATTGATAAACTCCAAAATAGACAAGCTGATCAATTTTACGGATGATCTGGGAATTGCTGAGATTATCGATACTGAGATGGAAATTATCAACCTATGAAACCCTTTACCCGTGCCGAAAGGGTCAGCGGTCTGATCCGGGGGACGTTGTCAGAGTTATTGCAAAAAAATATCAAGGATCCTCGTCTTGAGATGGTTACCATCACCGCGGTAAAAATGTCCCGGGATTTAAGGATTGCCAAGGTTTACTTTTCAACTTATAGCGGAAAAACCAACAAGGATAAGGTAATCAAAGGATTTCAGAATGCGTTTGGGTATATCAAGCGATCCCTCGGCAATCAGCTCGGTCTGCGATACATGCCGGATCTTAAATTTTTTTACGATGAATCTTTTGATTATGGATCACATATCGATAAGGTTTTAAAATCCATAAAAATTGAAAATGAATCAGATCATCAACCTGTTGAAAAATAGCAACCATATTTTAATTGCCTCCCACGCCAACCCTGACGGTGATGCAATAGGCGCACTGATCGCTATGGGGGTTTCCCTTGATGCCCTGAATAATAAAACCACGCTATACAACGAAAGCCCTATCCCTGCGATCTATCGATTTCTCCCGACAGTTGATCGTATTGTCAGGCACATCGATGATCAGAATCTTTTCGATACTGCAGTTATACTTGACTGCGGTGATCTTGAACGGGTTGGGAATGCTCTTTCGACCATAAGCCGTATTCCGCATATTATCAATATCGACCATCATGTGACCAATACGCGGTTTGGTGAATTTAATCTCATAGACCCTTCCGCCTGCGCCACATCAGAAATTGTATACCGCCTAATAAGACGGATGGAAGCCGCCATCAATCTGGCAACAGCCACTTCCATCTATACGGGAATCTTAACAGATACGGGTTCATTTCGTTTTTCAAATACAAACAAAGCTGCCTTCGATATCTGTGCGGAAATGGTCGCCCTGGGGGTTGAACCTTACAGTATCGCACAACTTGTATACGGAACTTACTCTTTGGGCCGTATAAAACTTCTCAACCTGGCGCTGGACTCCATCGAAATTTCAAAAAACAGAAAATTATCGATGATGGCAGTCACTCAAGAAATGCTGAATGAAACCGGTACGAAGCCCGAGGATATCGATGGCTTTATCAATTATGCCAAAGGGATAGAGGATGTTCAGGTCGCTGTTCTGATTCAAGAGCTTTTCAATGATAAGAAAGAAGTTCAGTCGCATGAACATTTCCATGTTAGCCTCCGTTCCAATGGAACGGTTAATGTGGCTGAGATTGCTTCCACCTTTGGTGGCGGCGGGCATTCCAATGCTGCAGGTTTTAGTATTGAATCAACACTGGCTCACTTAAAATCTCGAGTCGACAAATTGGCTGAAACATTGTGACCCGGACGATGCAGTACCAACCGAGCGGGATTTTAATAGTTGATAAACCCGCGGATATGACTTCGGCCAAAGTGGTTTCACGGGTAAAGCAGTCTCTGAAAGCGAAAAAAGTAGGGCATGCGGGAACATTAGATCCATTTGCAACCGGCGTTTTGGTCTGTTTGATTAACCGGGCGACCCGAATTGCCAGGTTTTTTTTACAAGGGAACAAAAAATATAAAGCGGTGCTTTGCTTGGGCATCGAGACCGATACACAGGATGCGACAGGGAGGGTCATTTCAAGATGTGACGAAATAACAGTTTCTGAAAGATCATTACGGACCGCATTCAAAATGATTGAAGGAGAAAATCAGCAGGTTCCGCCGGTTTTTTCTGCGCTCAAACAAAATGGGATTCCGCTTTATAAGCTTGCAAGAAGTGGAAAACCGGTTCAGAAACCAGCAAGAAGAATTTTTATTTCATCTGTTCGCATGCTGGAGATAAATCTGCCAATCATTCGTTTTGAAGTCTCCTGTACTTCAGGGACATATATTCGAACACTCTGTGCAGATATTGGAAGAACATTAGGATGCGGAGGCCATCTTAAAGAACTGAGAAGACTGGAAAGCAGCGGATTTACACTTCAGAAAGCCGTAACCGTAACTGAACTTGAAAAACTTGCATTGTCCGGAAAACTATCGGAGCAAATCATAGGGATGTCAAAAGCCTTGGAAGACTTTCCTGAGATTGTGGCAGATCATACATTAGCCAAAAAAATACTGCACGGCCAAACCATCACGCGAGCCGATTTTTGTTCCGGCCAAATCGACCGCCGGCAACCGGGCGATTTTATCAAGATCGTTGATAAAAAGGACCATCTTCTTGCAATTATAAATGAACAAAGAGATAATTGCGTGTATAAATATTGCTGCGTTCTATAAACAGGTTTTTTGTGTTCGGAGCCGGTAATTAAAAATGGACCTGTATAAACTTAATTTCAAGAGATAGGAGGGGAAAAAAGAGTGGTTCTGACATCGGAAAACAAAAAAACGCTGATCGATCGATTCAAGCTTCACGACAGCGATACCGGGTCACCTGAAGTGCAAATCGGACTTTTGACGCACCGGATCAACTATCTGACCGAGCACCTGAAGATGCATAAAAAAGACCACCATTCAAGAAGGGGTTTATTGATCCTGGTCGGCAGGCGGCGAAGGCTCCTGGATTATGTAAAAAACAATAACGTAAAACGATACCGGACCATCATTGAGACGCTGGGGCTGAGGCGATAGACCGTTTGTCAAAAGCATAATTATGCGTTGATGAAAAGTGTTGTGTTTTCGCCCCTGGGATAGTGATCGGTATCGATCATGTTAATTTTGGAGGAATTTATGGAAATTTCATTAAAGACCGAGATCGGTGGTAAATCATTAGGCATACAGACCGGAAAAGTAGCCAAACAGGCTTCAGGTTCGGTGGTGGTTCAATATGGAGAAAACATCGTTCTCGTCACTGCTGTATCATCTAACGAAGCAAGACCCGGCATGGATTTTTTACCTCTTACGGTTGAATATCAGGAAAAAATATATGCAGCCGGGCGTATACCCGGCAATTATTTCAGACGCGAGATTGGAAGGCCAAGTGAAAAAGAAACATTAACCGCCCGTTTGATCGACCGCCCCATCCGGCCGTTATTTCCTAAAAACTACAGCTATGAAACACAGGTAATCGCAACTGTCCTCTCGATGGATCAGAAAAACGATCCGGATACGTTGGCAATGATTGGCGCATCTGCAGCGCTCCAGATTTCCGACATTCCGTTTGAAGGACCGATCGCCAGTGTGCGTGTAGGCCGTATTGACGGGAAGCTGAAAATTAACCCGGACATCGACGAATATGAAATTTCGGACATCAATATCATCGTTACCGGTACCAAGACAGGTGTTGTCATGGTGGAAGGGAGTGGCGATATTGTTAGTGAGATGGATTTGCTCGAAGCGATCTTTTATGGTCATCAAGAGATGCAGCCGATCATCGATTTACAGATAGAACTTCAGGAATCGGTCCGAAAACCGAAACGTTCATTTGTTCCACCTGAAAGAGATGAAAATTTAGCTCAAAGGATCGAGAATGAAACGGCGCAACACATTCATGAAACCATTTTAATAGCTGATAAAGTCAGTCGAAACGCCGGTTTTCAGTTGTTGAAATCTGAACTTATGGAAAAACTTGGTGAAGATTTTTCAGAACGCAAGGGCGAGGTCAACGAGATCATTGGTGACATCAAGAAAAGGATCTGCAGAGATCTTATCCTGAAAGAAAGCCGTCGTATCGATAACCGGAAACCAGATGAAATCAGGCCCATAACCTGTGAAGTCGGTCTTCTGCCTAGACCCCACGGTAGCGCCCTCTTTACCCGGGGGGAGACCCAAGTTCTCGGGGTTCTAACACTAGGTTCAGGACCGGACGAACAACGGGTCGAAACTTTGATCGGGGAAGAATCCAGGCCGTTTATGCTCCATTACAATTTTCCGCCGTACTCGGTGGGTGAGGTGAAGCGCATGATGGGACCCAGCCGTAGGGATATAGGGCATGGCGGCCTATCGACCAGAGCCATTGAAAAGGTATTACCTTCAAAGGAGGCATTTGACTATACCATCCGTCTTGTTTCAGAAGTATTGGAATCCAATGGCTCTTCATCCATGGGCACCGTCTGTTCTGCAAGTTTGGCCCTTATGGACGGAGGCGTGCCGCTGAAGGCACCGGTATCGGGTATTGCAATGGGGCTTGTAAAAGAGGGGGATCAGGTGGTTATTCTGTCTGACATCCTTGGCGATGAGGACCATATGGGTGATATGGATTTTAAGGTAGCCGGTACCAGTGAAGGCATAACCGCGCTTCAGATGGATATTAAAATTCATGAGCTCTCGAGAGATATTATTGAAAAGGCCCTGGAGCAGGCCCGTATTGGCCGACTTTTTATACTGGATAAGATGATGGAGGCGTTGAACGAACCCCGAAAGGAAATCTCTCCCCATGCGCCCAAAGTGATCACTATCAATATCAATCCGGATAAGATTCGGGAGATCATCGGGCCTGGGGGCAAAATCATACGAGCACTCCAAAATGAAACCAATACCCGCATTGAGGTAGATGATTCCGGACTTGTTAAAATCGCAGCCTTTTCCAAAAAAGAGGGTGATGATGTTATGGGACGGATAAAAGAGATCGTCGCCGAGCCGGAAGTGGAGGCTATTTACGAGGGAACGGTTGTGAAAATCATGGACTTTGGAGCTTTTGTGGAAATACTGCCCGGTACAGACGGTCTTGTTCATATCTCACAACTCGCCAATCACCACGTTAAAAAGGTAACCGATATTGTCAGGGAAGGTGAAAAGATAAAAGTCAAGGTTCTCGAGGTATCCCGTGACGGAAAGATCCGTTTGAGCCGGAAGGCTGTTCTTGCTGAAGAAGGTGAAAATGGCATCGAAGATCAATAAAACTGTTCTTGATAACGGCATCCGGGTTTTGACAAACAGGATGCCCCATGTCCGCAGCATTTCAATGGGGGTCTGGGCTAATGTTGGGGCCCGGGATGAAACCTCCGATGAAAACGGGCTTTCCCATTTCATTGAGCACATGATTTTTAAAGGAACAAAAAGGAGGACTTCCTATCAGATTGCCAAAGAATTTGATGCCATCGGCGGTCATAGCAACGCCTTTACGTCAATGGAGAATACGTGCTATCACGCCAAGGTGATGGACACCCATCTTACCACAATGGTCGACATCCTCTCCGATATATTTTTAAATTCAGTATTTGATCCTAAAGAGTTTGAAAAGGAGCGACCGGTCATATTTCAGGAAATAGGAATGATTGAAGATAATCCTGAAGATTACATACATGTTCTTTCCGGAAATGCTTTCTGGGGTGAGAATCCCCTAGGTCGCTCGATCATTGGTAGCCGTGAGAACATTACCCGTTTCAATGCGAAAACCCTCAAAAAGTTCTTCCAACGCTTCTACCAGCCGGAACGCATCGTCATATCGGCTTCCGGCAATCTGTCGCACGACGCTTTTGTAAATCTTATCAGGAAGGCCTTCGAGTCGATTCACCCCGGTAACAGCTTTCCCGAACGGATCACTCCAACCGGTCAGTTTAACATTCATCTTCATCATAGAAAACTTGAACAGGTTCATGTCTGTATTGGAACAAAAGGTCTAGCCATAGCCGACCCTAAGCGGTATGCTTTTTCACTCTTAAATACCATTCTCGGCGGCAATATGAGTTCAAGGCTCTTTCAGGAAATCCGTGAACGTCGAGGACTTGCCTATTCCATCTATTCCTTTATCTCATCCCACGTGGATACCGGAATGTTTGGTGTCTATATCGCCGTGGATCCCAAAACATCACTCAAATCAACGGAATTGATTTTAAGAGAAATGCGAAAGCTAAAAGAGATGCGGGTCGACCCAATCGATTTGAACAATGCGAAGGAGTATACTAAAGGGGGCCTTTTGCTCGCCGCTGAGAGTGTGGATAACCATATGGTGCGTTTGGCACAAAATGAGATCCATTTTGGCCGCCAAATACCGTTGAAATCGGTGATAGATGAAATCGAAACGGTCACCGGCGATGAAATCATCGATTTGGCTAGATATCTTTACCAATCCGAACAGCTTGCCCTGACGATGCTTGGGCCGGTTTCCGATAAAAAGTCATTTAAGGATATCCTGTTTCTTTAGCCCGTTTTGTCTTTTAGCTACATAAATCGCATAGCAAAATAGCCACCCGTATTTTTCGTGGAACACCCCAAAGGGAAAATCAAAATACTCTACCGATCATGAAAGAGGACCCTACAATTCAATTTTCCCGTTTGAGACCGGAATCAGATAAAGACATTCCGCTTCCGCGGTACATGACAGATCAAGCAGCTGGGATGGATATTTACGCTGCCATCGAAAAAGAGATCATCCTTTCGCCTGGAGAGATTTTTTTGATTCCCTCGGGTTTTGCCATTGCCATTCCCAAGGGATTTGAAGCCCAGATCCGCCCTAGAAGCGGCTTAGCGGTAAAACACGGTATCGGTCTGATAAATTCGCCCGGGACCATAGATGCGGATTATCGAGGCGAGATTAAAGTTGCGGTGATCAACTTCGGTAAAAAGCGCTATACATTTCATCGGGGTGACAGGATTGCCCAGATGGTGATTCAAAAGGTCTTTCAGGCCAGATTAAAAATTGTGGAACGACTCGATGAAACAGTTCGCAATAGCGGCGGGTTCGGACATACAGGCAAATAGAACGGATCGGCTTCAAATTTCCCGGCAGAATTCCGATGTTAAGCTCATTGTATGTATGTTGGCCAGCGGGAGCAAAGGGAATGCCATTTATATTTCCGACAATTCAACGTCAATCCTTGTTGATTCGGGCCTCTCAGGGGCTGAAATTGAAAGGAGGCTTAAATCGAGGGGCCTGAACCCGTCAGAGCTGGATGCCATCCTTGTTACCCATGAACATGCAGATCACATTCATGGGGTTGGCATCCTTTCTCGCCGGTTTTCTCTGCCGGTTTATATCAGTCGAAAAACCGGCATGGAAATTCCCCCCAAAACTGGATGTATTAGTGATATGGTCAATTTCGAGTGCGGATCCACGTTTATGTTAAAAACGCTAAAAATTCATCCTTTCTCGATATCCCATGATGCGGCAGACCCGGCGGGGTTTACCATAACACAAGACGGGGCTAAAATCGGTATTGCAACCGACCTCGGCATCGCGACTTCCATGGCCATTGAGCATCTAAAGGGTTGTTCATTGTTAATTCTTGAAGCGAACCATGACCCTGATATGCTGGTCAACGGACCTTATCCATGGCCGATTAAACAACGGATAAAAAGCAGAACCGGCCACCTTTCCAATGAAGATTCAAAAAAATTGATCATGAAAGTCAAACACCCCCGACTGAAACATATCATTCTGGCCCACTTGAGCGAAATGAACAACACCCCGAAAAAAGCCTTAAGCGTTGTCCGTGAGGCAATAAATCTTTCTGAAACAGAGATTGATGTGGCCGTGCAGGATCGATGTGGAAAATTGTTCTGTCTTCGATAGTTTGTTTTTTACTTTTTACTCAGGTTTCTCCCTTTTGGTTTTACGAAGACCCCTGAATCCTAAGAAAACGCTCCGGTTTGTTGGCCGCCGAACCGGCGACGGTGTTGGCGAAGGGTTCAATCGTCCATGATGACCAGAATACCCGCAGCTTCCGCCTTGGCCGCCGATTCCGGGTTGATTACACCGTCTTGCATCCAAATGTACTTGACGCCGACCTCTATGGCTTCGTCCACAACCGGTGGTACCAATTCGGACCGGCGAAACAGATTAACCATATCGATCGGTTCGGGGATCGATTTCAGGTCAGGGTAGCTCCTTTCACCCAAAGTCTCTTCGATCGTCGGGTTCACTGGGATTATCCGGTATCCATGGTTTTGCATGTAGCAGGAAACCCGGTAGCTGTCCCGGTCGGGATTGTCCGAAAGGCCAACCACAGCGATGGTCTTGGTATTCCGAAGCTGCACGTCAACCAAATCTTTGTTGTTTGTGTCCATGTGCCCTCCTTGTATCAAACAATTTAAACGAAATTTTTCATCTCATTGTTCTAAAACAGTTGTCCCTCTTGTATCCGAAGGAAACGAGGCTTCGAATATATTTAACTCAAGTTTCGCACCCCTGATGGAGCATAGTGTCGTATCTGGTAGGGGGCAAATAAAATTTTTTTTACCATGTTAAATTGATTATGACAATTGTCTATTATCATTATGCGTCAAGGATGTGAACCAAAACCAATTTTTCCATTAATTATGACTACAAAAATATTAATAATATGAACCTAAGAACCACCAAAAGGGTGAACTGTAATGAATAACCGGGCCCCGATTATTGTGGGAGTTGGGCAACTGACTCATAAATCAAAAAATTCCAGGGATTTTTTACATCCGCTGCAAGGGATGAAAACGGCTGTGAAACGTGCAGCTGATGATGCAGGATGCAAGGACCTGATCGGTACCGCCGATGCATTGCATGTGGTTAATATTTTCACATGGAATTACCGTCGGATGCTTGCTGAACTGCTTGATATCAACCCAGCTTTAAAAGAATATACCACCATTGGCTGTGACACTCCTCAATGGCTGGTGAATCGGGTGGCGGACAAGATGCAACTGACATCTGGTTTATCAGTGAGCGCAAAGATATAGCCGACTCTCCTGCCATAAAAGCCAGTGTGATGGATGCCTTGCGCCAGGCTCAATTAACATTGGAGAATGTCAGTTTTTTCGATTTTTACAGCTGCTTCCCTGTCTTGTTTTAGGAATTGAACATGTTGATCCCCGATCGATGACCCTAACGGGAGGTTTACCTTATTTTGGAGCCCCTGGAAGTAATTACGTGATGCATTCAATCGCTGAAGTGGTCGACCGTTGCCGAATTGAGCCTGAAAAATTCGGTTTGATCACTTCAAATGGTTGGTATTGTACAAAACATTCTGCAGGGATTTACAGCTGTCAGAATCCCACAATAACATGGAATCGCACACCGCCTGCTTTATTTCAAAATCGATTATCTCTTCCGAAAAATCTGGAAATTGATAAAGCGCTTTCCGGAAGTTTCCTGGTTGATAGCTACTCCGTATGGTTTAACCGCCAGGGAGAACCTGAAACAGGCATTTTGATCGGCCGGACCGAATCCGGTAAACGGGCATTGGCCCATACACCAAAAGGCAATAAAGATATTCTATATACCATGATGCAGAAAGAGTGGATTGGCGCCAAAGGAAAAGTTGTGGGACAAAAGGATAAAATCAATATCGTAGATTTTTAAAGTTCATGTTTTGCTTGTCAAGCCATATGATTATGTATAATAAGGTAAAGATTCGCACTCCCAATCAACCGGAGTACAGCCTTCGGCGTGGGCCGGATAAAATCAAGAGAAATTCCTGCATTGCCATGCAATGATAAAAGCGATTTGAAAGAAAGGAGGCAAGATAAATGAAAGACCAGGACATCGTACCTGTTGCTGCTGTACAGGCAGCTCCGGTTTTTCTCGACAAAGACGCTACCATCGAAAAGGCCTGCAGGCTCATTGCCGAGGCAGGTGAGAACGGTGCAAAACTCATTGTGTTCCCTGAAACCTTTATCCCGGCTTTCCCTTACTGGAGCAATTATCATCCGGAAGGCCCCCCCTGGGCCCGTACTTTTACCAAGTTGTTCAAGAACTCGGTTGAAATTCCCAGTCCTGATACCGATATCCTGGGACAAGCAGCCCGAAAAGCCGGCGCATATTTGATCATGGGACTAAACGAGCGTGACCGGGTCTACGGTGGGACCCTGTACAATACACTGCTGTTTTTTGATCCGGAGGGAAGTATTTTGGGCAAGCACCGCAAACTGATGCCAACCCACCACGAACGTCTTTTTTGGGGATTTGGAGACGGGTCAGGCTTGAACGTATATCCAACTTCATTGGGCAAACTGGGTGGGCTCATATGCTACGAACATCACATGACCCTCTCTAAATATGCGCTTTATGCCCAGGGAGAGCAGATCCATTGTGCGGTCTGGCCGGGATGGCCCGGAAATCCGGACTATGACAATATCGATATAGTGCACACTGCCTGCCGCCAGTACGCCTTTGAGGGTCAGTGCTTTGTGGTCTGCGCATGTGGCTGGATTCACCCTGACATGATCCCTGAAGATTTTGAGTTCAAAGATGAAATGGACTGCCGGAGCCGGGGCGGGACTACTGTCATCAGCCCCTTGGGACATTTGGTAGTTGAACCGCTTTTGGATAAGGAGGGGATCGTCTATGCAAAATTAAAAATGGATCATATCATCAAGGCCAAAGCCTTTGTTGACTGTACCGGGCACTATGCGCGTTGGGATGTGTTGAACCTTAATTTTAACCGCCGTCCCAATCAGGCTATCGCCACCCCCCGCCGACCACCCGAACTGGAACTGCGGGAAGAGTTGACAGAACTCCTGGCCCGGGCCAACACTCTTACCCACGAGGATCTCCTTGGTGAACTCAATCGGTTGGCGGGTGCAGACTAGTGTTGCGTTCCCAAAAATAGGTTAAATAGTATTTATTACGAGTGGCATTTTCCACAAATGCCGAATTGATGAAAAAATAAGCTCCTGCGGTATAATCGGGATCATTCAAATAGTCATCGGCTTATTTTTACTCAACCACGGTCAGCAAATTCTCCAGGTCTTCGCGATCGCTTCGAAACTGATTGATCGGATGATCCCAATCGGGCCGTCCGATGGTCATGCCCAGAATAATTTTTTTGGATTCTGGAATACCGACTACCTCTTTAACCCTCGCTGGGTAGTCAACGATGGCACGCATGATACAGGTGCCCAGATCAAATTCCAGGGCGGTCAGGGCTATGGATTGGGCGAGCGTGCCCACATCGACCATCGGCCAGGTTAGCTTGAACATTTCGTCCACAACGATGATGATTACGGCCGGAGTCTCGAAAAACCGATACATCTGCTCCATGTAATTCATCATGGCCTGTTTGTCGCCCTTGGCAATACCCAGTATTCTGCAAATCTGGACGCCCAAGGTTACTTGCCGCTTGCGATAAATACCCTGAAGTCCCATGTCTCCTTTTTCTTTGTCAGGAAGAGGGAGATCCGGCTCGGGCCCAATACCTTGCCGAAACTGTTCGACACAGCATGCTTTAAGCATGTCCAACACCTCGCCCTTGACGATGAAAAATTCCCAGGGTTGAGCGTTCACTCCGGACGGGGCCCAAATGGCGACCTCCAAGATATCTTTAAGTGCCTGGGTGGGCACCGGTTCCGGTTTGAAGGCCCGAACGGATTGTCTACTTTTGATCGCTTCTATAACTTCCATTTAATCCTCCTTCCAACACTCCAATTGAATTGTACCCGATAACACGAGACTGCTTACAATTGCTCTATCTCTTAAGTCATAGCAGCCCCAGGCTATAACCTTTCAGTTCTTTATCCAAGGATTTTCTATTACTTATCAGGCTATCCATCTCAATATAAAATTTCAAGCCATGGTTTTTAACTCGCGTATGAACAAGTTCATGTAGAATAACATAATCCATCAATCTTTCAGGTAATAAAGCCAATTTCATGTTGAGGCTGATATTATTTTTTGGTGAGCAACTTCCCCAACGCGTTTTTTGATTTCTGATAAATAGACGGTGATATGTGAAGCTGTGCTTTTTCGCCCATTTCTCCAGTTTTTGAGCGAGAATCTTCCCGGCTTCCTGTTGATCAACGTCATTGAAATTCAGAGAAAGAAATTTATAATTTCTTTCCATTTCCTTCATTTTACTCATATTTTTTTGTATCCACTTCTTTTTGGAGTTGGCAAATGTTTTGGCTTTGTCGTATGAAACCCTGTAAGGTACCGCAACTCGAACCCCCTTAAAAGGCCTTACGGAAATATTGATTCGCTTGGCCTTTCCGCTTCGTTCAAACTTGATTTCGCCGATACCCTCAATCCAAAATAGATGATGACCCATCCTTTCGCGCCTTATCCCCTTCTATTTGATCAACCCACAGCCCATATGGACCCTGTCTATTTCTATACCCTTTTGGAAGGGTACTGTCGATAACATTCACCAAGGTTTGATACACAATTTTCCTTTTGCGATATTGAACGGTTAAAAATTTCTATTTTTGCCGTCACTTTGTTGGCATTGAAAAAAAATTGAAAACCTAGAAACTATTCTTCGGCTCCACCGCACAATATATCATATTAAAAGCACCCTGTCCCGTGATCAGTGTTGAATGATCTCCCCAAATTCCGGTAAAAAAATTTCCAGCCCATTTTTGTTTTTACACCAACCATTAGGAGGCGCACTTGGATTTGCTTTTAGGTGAAGTGTTCTGGCAAAACCCAGGGCTTTTGCCAGATCGGTATTGCCGGCTGTTTGAGCAGCCAATGGGGAGAATATTTCAATGTTGACATCTTATACCTTATTTTGTAATCACTCAACCCTTGTTGGATAAAACAGACATCTCGAAACGATAGCTTATTAAAAAGATTGTAGGAAATATCCAAGGGGTAAAAAATAATCGAAAACCGCTGCAACTGAAATCCGGACAATAAGCAGACTGGGCTTTGCATAAAGGGCAACAAATGAAACTAATAGAGGAAGCGATAAAAAAGGGACCGACCATACTTTCAGAATACGAATCCAAACAATTACTTGCTTACTATGACATTCCGGTGACAAGGGAAGCACTGGTGAAAAACAGGGAAAGCCTTTTGGAAACTGCAGAGGAAATCGGCTATCCGGTCGTTTTTAAAGGCTGTTCTTCCGAGATTGCCCATAAAACGGAAAAGGGGTTAATCCGGCTGGATATTCGAAACAGTGGGGAGGCTGCAGCCGCATTTGAAGAAATTACGGCTTCGATGAACGGATCTGGAAATTTCATACTGGTCCAGGAAATGATCAGTGGAAAAAGAGAACTGGTTGCGGGATTGACCCGGGATTTCCAGTTCGGTCCGTGCGTTATGTTTGGACTTGGAGGGATATTTACCGAAATATTAAAAGACATCTCATTTCGCGTTGCTCCTCTGGAAAAGTATGACGCACTTGAGATGATGCATGAAATACGGGGACGCAGGATTCTGGACTCCGTCCGTGGAATGGAATCCGTCGATCTGGAGATGCTGGCAGACATCCTGATCACCCTAGGAAAAATCGGCCTGGAGAATGAAGGGATCAAAGAAATCGATATCAACCCGCTTATCATATCAGGGAACAAACCGGTCGCAGTGGATGCCCTTGTGGTATTGGAATCCTCTCAAACATTGGATTGATCACCTCCGACAGAAAGATTGTTTATCCGATCGATAGTAAATATAAACCTCGCAATAAAAACAGAACTATAAATGCTACATGCCGATCATTTTTTTGGAACGATTCTTTAATCCCGCATCCGTAGCTATTGTAGGGGCGGCAAAAAACCCCTTGAAAATGAATTTTCAAGTCCTCCGGAATCTTGTCCGTCTGGGCTATAAGGGCAGGATATACCCGTGAAGGCTCTCGCAGCAATGAATCAATACAGGTTGAGAAATTTCCGAGGCACAGATAACCATTGATTTACTGTGGAACGGGGATAGAAGCACCATCAATAACCACTCGGTCCGTCGGACATTTGGAATCGGAGATAATTTGGACTGTTTTTAACAGAAATGTTTTTTTGAGTTGTTTGATGTTTTGGTTGTTAAGACCTCTTAGATGTGAAGTGTTTCTTGGGTGTAGCTTGATAGAGACCGCATCGACCCCGGACCTTCTATGATTTAAATGGGATAAGACCCGATCCAGAAAAATCTCAGAATAGACCAAATGGCCAAACGCCGGATGATAGGGTCCGGCCATGATGGTTCTCCCATTCTTCAACTGATCCGACGCCTGCAACCCCATGCGAATCACCTGTATCTGTTTGCCGGCGAAAAAAAGAAAAAGCTTTTTTACCAGGGCGACTGATGACCCAAGCGATAAAGGGGTATACCTCCCTTGCAAATACCATTTGGCGAGAAGGCTCTCTTTCAGAACTACGGTCGGATAGATTCTGACAAAGTCAGGAAAAAGATCGGCAACTTTTTCAGCCGTAGAAAAGGATCTGATTTCATCATCACCCGGCAACCCCACCATGATTTGAAGGCCAATTTCATATTTTCGTTGTTTTAACAAATGAACCGCTTTTTGGCTGTCCAAAGCGGTGTGGCCACGTTTTGTCAATGTCAGGACGCCGTCATCCATGGATTGAACGCCGATTTCGATTGTGGCAACCGGATAATCTTCTAAAATATCAAGCGATTCATCATTTATTGTATCTGGACGGGTGGAAAACCTTAGACTGTCAACATCCCCTGCAGCGACAAATTTTGAAGCTTCATCGAGCAGGAATGTTATCTGATTTTTTTTTTGCCCTAAAAAATTTCCACCATAAAACGCAATCTGCACTCTATCCCTTTGTTCCCCTCTATAGGCAAGAAAGCGCTTAACCTGGTATCGAAACTGTTCCGGCGAAACAACATTCTGCCGGACACCGGTCACGGCTCTTTGATTACAAAAGACGCATCGATACGGACAACCAATGTGGGGAAGAAAAAAAGGAATGATCAAGGGTCGTTAGCTCGATACCGGCCGTGGGTGGTCGGCTTTTTGGATTTGAAATATTCGATCAATTACCAAAATATCAGCTTTTAGCATCAGATTTTAGGAGGTCGAGAGCCTTTCTAGCGGCATCCTGTTCCGCTCTTTTTTTACTTTTACCGGCTCCCTCGGTCAGCAATTTAGGCACGTTGAGTTGTACTCGGAAAGTTTTGTCATGATCGGGTCCGCTCTCTTGGATGACGGTGTAGCACGGTGTGATCCTATGGGTTCCCTGTACAAATTCCTGGAGCTGGCTCTTGTAGTCGTTATTCGCATCTGAATCCGTTATGTTGCAAAGAAGTGATGAAAAATGTCTTTCAATGATATTGAATGCCGCGTCAAAGCCGCCATCGAGATAAACTGCAGCGATTATCGCTTCAAAAGTATCGGCCAGAATAGAATTTTTTTCCCATCCGTTGCTTCGAATCTCTCCCTTTCCAAGTTGAATATACGAACCGAGATCTAAAGTGCGGGAGACCCCGGCGAGCTGGGATTCGTTCACCAGATTTGAACGGAGTTTAGACAGGCTCCCTTCCTCCAGGTCCGGATAGTATTGCATCAGCATATGTCCGATGGCCAGGTTTAGGACCGCATCACCTAAAAATTCGAGGCGCTCATTGTCCCTCAGATCCGGATCAAACTGTTCATTGACAAAAGAACGGTGACAAAGTGCTTCAAAAATGAAATGTCTATCCCTGAATTCATGTGCAAGCTTTTTTTCCAGTTCAGAAAAATCGATTGGTTTCATTTTTTGTGTTTTCCACTATTCTCTCATACAGTTCAAAGGGTATATTTAAATTTCCTTTACCCGACCCCATCTGGATGTCCGGTTTTAACAATCCATGGAAGTCTGTACCGCCTGTCATCAAAAGGTCATGGCGCCTTGCGAGAGCAGCATAGTGGTTTATATGTTCCGGCGTATGATTTGGGTAGTAAACTTCCAATCCATCTAAACCCATCGATTTCAAAGTGACAATCAAGTCTTCCATGATCTCATACTGTTCGATGTTGAGAAGAAGTGGATGGGCTAAGACCGAAATACCACCTGCCTTGGCGATGGTTTCAATCGCGCGTTCACAATCGATGCGAAACTTATTGACATAGGCAGGTTTATCCTTTCCGAGATACCTGTCGAATGCATCATCGATTGATTTTACGAACCCCTTCTTTACCATAAGGCAGGCGATATGGGGCCGCCCGATCAGACCTTCGCGAACTTCGTTCTCGACCTCTTTTAAAGAAAGTGTCATGCCGAGGTGGTTGAGGCGGTTTAAAATTTGAGGGTTCCGGTTTCTTCTGGCTTTCTGAAGCATTTCAAGTGTCTGGTTCAAGACCGGATCATTCAGTTTGATACCGTAGCCTAAAATATGGAAACTGCCTGAACAAAAAAAATCAGGCGGGGGCGTTGCGCTGATTTCCACACCGGTTAAAAACTTTAAGGGAGGAGGGATACCGGCGCAAATAGCCTTTCTAGAACCTTCAATGGAATCGTGGTCTGTAATGGCAATGGCACCAAGGTTTTGTTTACGGGCCTGGATAAGAATTTCAGACGATGAAAGCGTTCCGTCTGAAGCGGATGAGTGAATATGAAGGTCGATATTTACATATTTTTTATAATCCAAGGGCTTTTTCTAAAGCTTCCTCTTTGGTTTTACATTCGATGCAATGAGTGGTAACCGGTCTGGCCTTGAGACGTTTTTTGGAAATTTCTTCGCCGCAAGTCTCGCACATTCCGAAGGTGCCGTTTTCAATACGGCTAAGGGTCTTTTTTATTTTCTTGATCAGCTTACTCTCCCGGTCACGGATCCGAAGCATAAAATTTCTATCGGATTCGAGGGAAGCGCGGTCGGTGGGGTCGGGAAAATTTTCCTTCATCGCGGTCATGCCCGAAACCGTATCGTCAACCCGGCTCAAAAGTTCTTCCAGCCGATTAGTCAAAAGTTCTCTAAAATATTCAATATCTTTCTTTTTCATGTTTATCCCCTAAAACATATTATCGGTATACACTAAAATCTTTTTTAATATCACGAATTAGATTTAATGTAAAGAACAAAATTATCCTGAATGCTTATTCTTAAATAAACTGAAATTAAGGCACCCTGCCATCGGTTTCATAAAATTTCAAAATGCCCCAAAACGGATTCGAATGTGATGAAAAAAAGGTTTAAGGTTTATCCCACTTGAGTTAGGTCATCCCATGCATGCATCGTTCAAGATCTTTCATGTTATTGACACAAAAAATCCTACAAGGATAATCCTTTGGAACAATTTTTTTAAATAAACCGGTCAGTACCTTTCCTGACCCCACTTCAACAATGGTGTTTACTTGTTTCTCTATAAGCTTTTGCATTGAATCGTACCATTTGACAGGATTGCATAGATGTCTGGCCATGATCGATTTTATCTCCTGCGGGTTTGAAGCAGAATCGGCGGTGACGTTATGGAGAAGGGTTCTTTTGGGTTCGTTGAAAGTAAGCGAAAAAATAAAGTCTTTGAATTCGTCTTCCGCACCCTTCATCAAGTCGCTGTGCCATGCACCACTGACCTTTAGGGGTACCACTTTGGCGCCCTGTAAAGCAGCTTGAGATGAAACCTTTTGAACCGGATCATGGGCTCCGGTGATAACGATCTGATCTTCGGTGTTATGGTTGGCTATGGAAACCGACCCGTCTGGCTGGATCTCATCAACGAGCGACTGAATCGTATCCTTCGAAAGTCCGATAACAGCGTGCATCGTCCCGAGGTGTTTTGCCGATTCCCGGTGCATCAATTCGCCCCTTTTGATGACAAGCCTGAAGGCATCCTCCGCTGAAACCACTTCCGATGCAAAGAGGGCGCTGAATTCACCCAGGCTGTGGCCGGCTGAGATGTCGGGTTCAACCCCCTCTCTCTGAATGGCGGCAAGGCAGGACAAATTCACAACCGTCAACGCTGGTTGGAGATTGACCGTTTGAGTAAGATCTTCCATTGGCCCCTTGAAACAAAGCCTTGCCAGATTGATTCGAGCGATTTCCTCGGCCATGTCAAACAGCTCTCTAACAACGTCATATTCCTGGTATAGATCAAAACCCATACCGACTTTTTGTGAACCTTGGCCTGGAAACAAAAAGGCTATTTTATCCAAATAATACCTCCATTAATCTTCGAACACTTTAAGAAGTTTCCCCCTGGAATACGCTTGCTATCTTTATTCACTCATCCAGCTTGAACAGTTTCCGGGTAACATCAAGACAAATTGTCTTAGGATCGTGTTTCGTATGGCTTTTTAAAAAGAGTGTTGGATCATGCAGTATTTTTTTGATAAACGCATTTGTCATTCTGCGAATTGTCTCGCAGTCGGTCTCTGACAGGTGGTTTAGAGATTGCAGTGTTTTTTTTGTTTCCACTCTTGCGATGTCATCCAGTTTATTCCTCAACGCCACAATCGTTGAGACGACATCTAGATTGTTGTACCAGTGTCGGAATTGAATGACATTCTCGTCTATGATTCTTTCCCCTTTGACGGCTTCCCTGTTTCGGTCCTTAATATTTTCGTCGATGACCCCTTTCAGGTCGTCGATGTCGTATACATACGTGTTGGTAAGCCGGTTAATTTTCGGGTCGATATCCCTGGGAACGGCAATATCGATAAAAAAAATCGGACAATTTCGCCTTTTTCGAATCGCCTTCTTAACCTGATCACGTGTAATGATAAAGTCAGGCGAACCGGTTGAACTGATGATGATATCAACGCATTGCAAACAATTTTCGATCTCTTCAAACTGTATGGCCTGTCCGTTGAATTTCCTGGCAAGTTCTAGGCCCCTTTCGAATGTCCGGTTGGATACAAAAATTTCACCGACACTGTTTCGAAGAAGGTGTTCCATCGCCAGTTCAGCCATTTCGCCGGCACCGATCAAGAGTACTTTCTTTTCACCTAGTGTACCGAATATTTTCCGCCCCAGTTCAATGGCGGCATAACTGATCGATACCGCATGATCTCCGATACCGGTTTCGGTCCGAATGCGTTTTGCCACAGCAAAAGCGCGATGCAACAACCGATTCAGTATGACTCCGGACGTCTTTATTTCGGTTGCAGCGCGATAGGCCCCCTTGATCTGCCCCAGTATTTGGGGTTCCCCGACCATCATCGAATCGAGACTCGACACAACCCTGAAAATATGTCTAATGGCTTTATCACCGACATGAATATAGAGGGCGTCATCAAACGAATCAATGGGTGCGGTCTTATATTCCGAGATCAATCGCTTGGCGGTTTCAACCGCTTCGGATCTGTTATCCGATACCAATAGTACTTCAACACGGTTACAGGTTGAAAAAAGGATCACTTCTCGGATGACCGGGTGGCCATGCAGTGCTTCAAGGGTCGTTGCGGCTTCCTCTTCCGAGAATGCGATACACTCTCGCAGTTCCACCGATGCAGTCTTGTGATTTAACCCGATTAAAACAATTTCAGGTAAAGCGAAATCCTTTTTGTCTTTAACTTCTTTCATTCCCAAACCGCTACCTAAAATTTGGTAAATTCTCCATGATGTCCTTGTAACAGAAAATTGACACCAAAAAAGGTGAATAAAAGGATTGCAAATCCAATAATCGACAATATCGCCGCTTTCCTGCCTCGCCATCCCATCGTGAGACGTTGTTGAATCAATACGGCGTAAACCAGCCATGTGATGCCAGTCCAAACCTCTTTCGGATCCCAGTTCCAGAAACGACCCCAGATCGATTTGGCAAACACAATACCACCGATCAATCCCATGGTGAGAAGGGTAAAGCCGACAATAATGCAAGTATATCCTGTTGAATCGAGCAGTTCCAATGAGGGAAGGCGTTTGAAAAAAAAGCCCCGATTTTTTGTTTTTATCGAGTGCTCCTGAACAAGATACAAGATGCCGACACCGCAGGCCAAAGCGAATGCGGCATCTCCGATTAAAACAGACAATACATGGAATATCAGCCAGAAACTGTTAAAAAGGCTTTCAGCCTGCAGCGGATCATTCGGTAGTTGAGAGGCGACCACCATGATCAAAACCGTAAGGGGGGCGGCAAAAATTCCTAATATTCTCAGTTTAAACTTGTACTGGAACGCCAGAAAGACGCCGGCCACGGCCCAAGCCGTCAGCATGAGGGTCTCTCGCAGATCGCGGACCGGTAGATGCCCGGATTCGATAAATCCATACCCGAGGGCCGTAAAATGACACACAAACCCGGCCACCAGCAAATAGTATCCGCTTTTGTGAAAACTCTTTTTCTGAAAAAAAAGATATGACACATATCCGGTGGCACTCACGGTATAAAATAATATCGTTAAGTTAATAAAAATTTCCATTCATCGCACCCTGTCAGTTTGGCCATTTCCAATTCAATTTGCAGTATTTTAAAAACTCAAAACAGACCGTTTTTCATTCATTCTTTGAAATTAAATTGTCGAACTCAAATCCCTTCCCAAGAGTCTTCTTGAGCAACAGGTCAATCCCCGCTCTGTTTTTATTTTTAATCATTTCCACCAATTCACTATTGGCCAATTTTCCAAAAAGAGGCTTGTAATATTCCGGTTCTTTACCATTGTCTAAAAGGTTTTGACGGATGGCGCCCATTAGTCGGAGAAATTCGGCATATTCCTCACCAAACTGGTTTTCGAGTTCTTTTCTCATTTTTTTGGTAAAGGCGGGGCTCTTTCCCGAAGTGGAAATGGCCACCACCAGGTCTCCCCGATTGATAACCGATGGGATTATAAAACTACAGGCTTCCGGCTGGTCGACAATATTGCAGAGCTTGTTCAGATGCCGAGCATCTCTGCTGACCAAGCTGTTGAGTTGTTTATCATCTGTTGCACCGATGACAAGAAAAACGCCTTCAAGATCGGGTGTCTGGTAAAATCGCCTTTTTAATGCGATGGTCTTTTTACGGGCAAGGCCAAGAAGCTCGTCTGTAACCTTCGGACTGACAACGGTGACATTCGCACCGCAGCTGAGCAGGGTCATGACTTTTCGTGTTCCCACTGAACCGCCGCCAACGACCAGGCACTTCTGGTTTTCGATATCAAGACAGACCGGGTAATATCTCATAAAATCAATTCAATTCGATCTTCAACAGATCATTTGCAAGGATCAACGGACCTGAATATGTTTTTCTGCATTCTTTTTCAATATTTACATTGTCGCATTCCGGGTAGAAGTGTGTTAAAATCAGCTTTTCTACATTCGCCCGTGATGCAATTTCACCGGCAAGGGAAGGGGTCAGGTGCCCTTTCACCTTAAACTGATCCGGAAATGCAGATTCACAGATAAGAAGATCTGTATCCCTTGCCAGTGCCACAAGATTTTCATTAAAATCCGTATCACCGGAATAAACAACAGAGCGCCCGTGGTTCCCCGTGATTCTGAAGGCAATGCTTTCTTCATTGTGTGCGGTCGGGATGGAGTCGACTCTAAAATTATCAAATTTGCGAAAGTCTGGCCCTTCATAGTCAAGTTCGGTTAACTTTAGCAAACCGGGTGCCAGTTCTATCCATTCTCCATAAACGCTTTTCAGGCCTTTGTACAGCGCTGAAAACCCCTTCCCGGATAGAATGTGGAGTGGAGTTTTCCGTTGATTTTTGTTTGGGTACTTTGTGGCAAACAAAAACGGCACAAATTCACCTGTATGATCCGGATGGAAATGGCTGAAAAAAATAAAAGAAATATCAAAAATCGTTGTATTTGCTTCCAAAAGCCGTCCCATGGTTCCTGGACCCGCATCAAAGAGTAGTTTCGTGCCTCCGACTGCCATCAAAACAGAACAAGCGCTACGGCTGAGGGAAGGGACACAGGTGCCGGATCCAAGAATGGTAACCGATATTTCGGAGATATTTTCGTTCATTTTCTTGCTCTTTTTTCAATCTGTTGGATGATCCACCTCACCGGGTTTTTATCTTCATTTGGGTTGATAATCTTTTTCAATTCTGAAACAGGTATTTCAGCACGCGCCATACTTTTGTGTCCGCCAGCTGTGCCGATCTGCCCAAAGCTTTGTTTCGCTACCTTCCCAGCATTCTTGCGGATACCGTCGTTTCTCAAAATAACAATCAATTTGTTGTTATTTATTCCAGATACAATACTCCAGTTCATCGAATGGACCCGCATGAAAAAATCGGCAATCAAAACGCATACATCCGGATTTCGTACTCGATTTAGATGGACAAAAATCCGGTTTTTGCGCATGCGCATGTCCTGAAGGGCGATTTTGAAGTATTTTAAAAAATCTATTTTGAGATCCGCCTGCTCAATCTTTCGGGAAAGGTGGACATTGATATGTTTGAAAAGGAATTGAAATGCCCGAATATCTTCGATCAAGGTTTGGCGTTCAAAATTGCTGGTATCTGTTTTAATGGCATGAAACAGACCGGTTGCGAGTTTGGTCGAAGGTTTAATTTTGGCAGCTCTTAAATACTCTGTCATTATGGTTGCCGCCGCGCCGTAATGGGGGCGGATATCCTGAAAGGGAGCGGCGGCACCTGTTCTCGGGTGGTGGTCGATGATGACATCCGGTGTGAAGCTTGCGACAGATTCATGGTGGCCCGGCTGGGAGTCGACCATGACGATTCGATTAAATTGCAACCCGTCAATTTCGTCCACATGAACCAAATGGACGCCTAAAAGTCTGATCATGGCGATATTATCAGGTCGATCAATCGTGTTGATGTTGGATACGGTCACCATTGACACCTTCCGCCACAGCAAGCGTTTGATGGCCATGGAACATGCAATGGCATCTGGATCGGCGTTGATTACGATCAAAACACGATCGTCATGGGAAAACTGTTGATAAAAATGGTTCAATCTTTCGGTTGAAGATATCGTCATGGTGTTGATGGCCCCATTAATGTAGCGCAAATATTACGATGGAACAGAGGATATTACAACAAATTTTTATTAAATCAAACACTCTCTATCTAACTGAAATTTCAGATAAAGTTTTGCTAAGGCCTAAACGCCGTCATCTTTTTTACCCCCGGAACACGCCTGGGTGAAAAAAATCTTTTTTCACGGTTTGATCTGATAAGCACTTTTTGCCATGAAACAGATTCATCACTACAATTTTCGCTTGAATCAGGTTGCGAATAAGCGTTCTCAAGCCCGCCGGGAGCTCATGAAATAAGGAAAGATAAGGACTCCTTTTTGAGGCGTCTGAAAACTAACGAACAGATTTTGATAAGAACTCGCTTTTTGAGATCGGGTAAATTGAAATTTTATCATTGTGTATGGAGATCATGCAAACCGCAACATATTAAAACCCATCGTTTGCCATGACAATTGAGACTCAGAAACCAACAAAGAGGCTATTTGTCAGCCATTATTTTTTACAAATTTTAGTCAACTTAAGAAAATTACAGGTATTTTTGACAAAGGTCCCCGTTGATCTTTCGACTGGCTTGAGGCTAAAAACTGGCTTCGGTCGGGCAGTCAGGATCGATCAGGTAGTCGTCCCTGGAAGGGATGGGGTATGAATCCGGGATGAAGGGTGGGGCATTAGCCTTTGGGCAGGGTTTGCACTTCACCATTCTCGAGCATCGCTTGAACCTCCAACTTGATTGATATTTTCTTTTATATCAAATGGTTGTCAGCTTTTCAAGCCTTTTCTTGCTCACTTTGCGGAATAATCCAGGATGAATCAATGTCCTGAGGCAGCGGGCTTTCTTCCCCGATAATCTTTTTTAACTCATTCTCCACGAACTCAATGTGCATCCTCGCCTCCCGACTCGCTGCCTCGGGGTCTTTATTCTTGATTGCCTCGAATAATTTCAAATGTTGGTCGCAGATCATTTTCAGGTTCTCTTTTTTTGTGAATATTTTTTTTCTTGATAACTTCTGTGTATCCCAGAGCAGGCTGTACCAGGTGGCCATCAAGTGTGACAGGATGGTGTTGTGGGTGGCTGTAGAGATGGCGACATGTAAATCGGCATCCGTTTTTGCATCATCACGGTTCTTTTTTAGATTTGCCTGGTCCTTGTGGATGATCTCTTCTATCCTCTCGATATCTTTTCTATTGGCTCTCTTGGCTGCGAGATAAGCACTCCAGCCTTCCATGGCTCGCCTGACCTCCAGGGCCTCAAAAACCTTGTCGATATCTTCCGCGATAAGACGGCTTATAGGGGTTTCAACAGGTTTTTCAGTGATGGACTTGACGATAATCCCGGTTCTAGGCTGGATCTCGATAAAGCCCATGGCCTGAAGGGCATTCAGTGCTTCCCGGAGAGGAGGGCGGCTCACGCCGGTGAGTTCCGAGAGCTCCCTTTCAGAGGGCAGTTTGTCGCCCGGTTTCAATTTTCCTCTACTCAGGAGATTCTTAAACTGATCGATAACTTCATCGGATATCTTTTTTTGGGTAATTTTTTTAAACATGCTGTTTTCCTTTTATGCGTATTTTAGCTGTCCATACCATTTCTTCATATCATATGCAAGCATTTTTTTCATAGGGCACAATGAAATATATTATTGTAATATCAAGAGGTTAAATGTAAATCAAGAGCCCTGTAGAATTGCCAGCAATTTTTTTAAATAAATCTGGTTTTTTCGCTTGACACAAAACAGTATACATTATAACAGTATACATTATATAGGTATTACCAGATAGGTCATTTTTTTTCTTGACAGATGACTTGGTAAATTTGTTATAATTCTATTTCAACTATAATCATACCTAAAGAAAGAGAAACGGAGATTATGCAAGCAGGCCTATTATACGGCGAGCAGATCGTTAGTTTAGAACTTCCTGATAGGGTGACTCTGCTGGACATGAAACCGGCCGAACCCCTGCCTGATCAGACAAGCGCTGTTCAAGAGGCCCTCGCCAATCCAATTGAAAGTCCTCCATTAACAGAACTCGCCAGAGGAAGAAAAACCGCATGCATCGTCATCTCTGATATTACCCGTCCGGTACCCAACAAGATTATCCTTCCCCCTTTGCTTAAAACTTTAGAAGAGAGCGGAATCGGTCGAAAAGACATTACCATTCTGATTGCAACCGGCATGCATAGACCAAACCAGGGAGATGAACTTGAATCCATGATAGGTCGAGAAATCATGGATCATTTTACCATTGTGAACCATTACTGCCAAAAGCCGGAGGGGTATAGAAAGATAGATGAAATAGACGGTGCCCCCATTGAGCTTAACATTCATTACCTGGATGCGGATCTGAAGATATCGACCGGCCTGATCGAGCCCCATTTCTACGCCGGTTATTCCGGGGGGCGCAAGGCGCTGCTGCCGGGGATCTCCAGTTATGAGACCATGAAGTTCATGCACTCTTTCAAATTAATCGATAACCCCAAGGTGAGAAACTGCCTGCTGGAAGGTAACCCCTTTCACGAGTACGGCATCCGGGTGACGGAACTGGCGGGCGCCGATTTTATTCTCAATGTGGTGATCAATAAACAACGTGCGATTACCGGAGTTTTTGCGGGGCATTACAACCATGCCCATTTGGCCGGTTGCGAAATGGTTAACCACCACTGCACGGTTCCGGTGGACGGGGAGGCGGATATGGTCGTCACTTCCGGCGGCGGGTTCCCGCTGGATTCGACTTTTTATCAGATCAGCAAGGCCCTGATCGCGGCCCGGGATATCCTCAAAAAGGGGGGAACGATCGTGGTGGCCTGCGAATGCCGCGAGGGCCTGGGAAGCCCTGAATTCAGTGGCATCATGACATCGGTAGACAGCCCGCAAGCGTTTTTCGACGGCTACTGCGCCCCCGAGGATTTCGTCATTGACCAGTGGTGCGCTCAAAAAATCTATCAGGCTCTGGACCATGCCGGCCGGGTCTACATTTATTCCTCGGGTCTTTCCAACAATGACTTGCAAAAAATGGGGGCCATCAAGATAGAAGATATACAGGAAACCGTCGATGAGTTGCTTCCAGGAAAAGAGAATGTGGTGGCGATTCCTGATGGACCATATGTGGTTGGAATGGTGCATTAAGTGATTATTGACAGTTGAAGGGAGGTGATGAAAATACGGAAGGCACATTGCCTATTTGCTAACACCAATATCGATAAAATAAGGAGGAAGATCGATAAAATAAGGAGGAAATAAAAATGAAAAAATTTGTCTTTTTCACAATTACAGCGTTTTTGTTTGTGACCATTTTAAGCTTTACCCCGGGGCCGGCCATGGCTGGCAAAGAAAAACCGGTACTTTTGAAGGTGCCGATTGCCTTTCCCACCAAATTGCCCGGACTGGGTTCGACCATCAAATGGGTGTCCGAAAGGATAGGGACAGCCAGTGGCGGCAGCGTCAAAATGAAAGTGTACGAACCGAAAAAACTGGTCGCACCGTTCGAGATCCTCTCGGCTGTTTCAAAGGGGAAGGTCAACGCCGGTTATTCCACGGCCGGGTACTGGCGCGGAAAGCTTCCGGCTGCGGCGATATTTTCAGCCATTCCTTTCGGCCCGGAGGCCGGGGAATACTTGGCATGGCTCTGGTACGGAAATGGGATGAAGCTGTATCAGCAGATGTACGACGATGCGGGTTACAACGTAAAAGTATTGCTCTGCGGCATCATCGCACCCGAGACCTCGGGATGGTTTAAGAAGCCCATCACTTCGGCAGATCAGTTGGATGGTATGAGAATGCGCTTTTTCGGTCTTGGCGGCGCGGCCATGAACAAGCTTGGTGTGCAAACCAGCCTGTTGCCCAGCGGTGAGATTTTTCCAGCTCTGGAAAAAAAAGCCATCGACGCGACCGAATTCTCCATGCCCGCTATTGACAAGCTATTGGGCTTTCATAAGATCGCGAAATACAACTATTTCCCCGGCTGGCATCAGCAGGCCACGACATTCGAGTTGCTTATCAACAAGGATACGTGGAATGGCATGAGCGACCGTCAAAGGATGGTCATAGAGATGATGTGTTATGCGGGTACTGCAGACTGCTTCGCGTATACCGAAGCCATTCAGGGTTCGGTCATCAGGGAAAATGCTGAAAAACGCGGTGTAAAAAACATGTACTGGTCGGACGACATGCTCAACGTCTTCAGGGGCGCGTGGGATGAACTTCGGGAAGAGCAATATAAAAAGGACGCGTTTTTCGCGAAGGTATGGGATGATTTTTCGGCATTCCACGAAAACTATGCGTTCTGGTCATCATTGGGCTTCCTGCCACGCCCCAAACCACCTAAATGATCAGATACTTCTGATCTTTTGAACTCACACCACAGAGGTAAGGCAAGGATTTGACGGAAAAAGCATTCTTGAATGCCTCTGTGGTGAAATATATAATACCTAACTTGATCGGTTTTTGAAATAAAAAAGTCCTTCACCCATGGATAGATTATTGGTATAATTGTTAAAAGCGACTAAAACAGGGATACTGCAAATCAAACTCAACAGGTGGAGGGCTCTATGGCTTACAATAGTAAAAAATATCGCAAAAAGGAACTGCAGATCAGCGCAGGGGTAATTGGAAAAAATACTGACGTGCGCTTTACTGTCGGTTGATCAATGAAGGCGATCAGCTTTATTTGCCCAGCTGTTGGCCAGACACGGTTATCATTACCAACTTTGGACAATGCAGTTTGGTATTATACGATACTGGTGGATCATTTTCTATTCGAGACTTTTAAAGAAGACGTTGCGGCTTCTGTAATTTCAATCGGCGCATATGCCAATACAGTTCTAAGAAAGCTCATCGATCCATAGTCCGTCTGTCCACTATCTCCTTATAGAAAGAAGTTGGCGAACGTAATGATAGTAATAATTTAATAGAACTTATTCGACAAATAACAACTGAATTAGAACCGAATTTCAACCGAATAACAGCGAAGCGAATAACATATGGCAAGTGAAAAATCTAAAATGCAGAGATGGCCGTTTACAGTACAACAACACATAAAAGAGGCTGAGTCGTTAACGGAACGGCTAAAAGTTAAGTTCGTTTAAATATAAGGGGAATCGACATGAACGAAGAGGTTAAAGGGGCACCAAGATTTTGCAAGATGATTGATGAAACTATCCGGAACATCGGAGAGTATTTTTCCTGGCTCAATACAATCCTGGTCGTTGTGATTATCCTTCAGGTTGTTCTGCGCTATGTCTTTGGGCAGGGCCTAGTGGTGCTTGAGGAGTTGCAATGGCATCTTTATGGTGTAGGCATCATGCTCGGGCTTTCCTATTGCGTTGTTACGGACTCTCACATTCGATTAGATCTTCTGTACGACCGTTTTCCCCAGCGAGGCAAACAACAGGTTGAGCTTTACGGCCATCTGTTTCTCCTGTTGCCCATAGTCGTCGTCATTCTTTTGCATGGCTGGCCTTTTTTGGTGGAGTCATGGCGTGTTGGAGAGTCTTCTGACTCTCCCATAGGGATTTGCTGTCGGTACGTCATCAAATCATTTCTTCTCATTGGTTTTGGACTATTGGGTGTGGCTGCGTTATCAAAAATGATGAGGAGCTTCGCATTTCTACTAAAAAAAGACTAAGGAAGGAAGCGCAAGATGGAAATAAATGATTATCTAGTTATTGCGATGTTCTTAACTTTTATTGGCCTCTTGTTTACCGGTTACCCAATTGCACTAGTCCTTGCCGGCGTGGCTGCACTCTTTACCCTTGTAGGCTATCTGGCTGACCTCTATCTGGGTGCGATGACAGGGCTTGATTATATGTATGTGGGGATGGTGGTCAACCGAATCTTCAAATTGATGGACAACTGGGTTTTGGTGGCTATCCCCATGTTTATCTTTATGGGGTTGATGCTGGACCGGTCAGGCGTTGCTGAAAAGATGATGAGTTCCATGCAGGATCTGTTCGGTAAGGTACGGGGGGGTCTTGCTATTACCGTTGCCCTCATCGGCATTATTCTTGCCGCCTCAACCGGCATCATCGGCGCATCGGTTGTACTTTTGGGCTTGTTATCAGTTCCAACCATGTTAAAGCAGGGCTATGACAAACCCCTTGCCGTCGGCACTGTCTGCGGATCAGGGACCCTGGGCATTCTGATTCCGCCCAGCATCATGCTGGTGATCATGGCGGATCAGTTAGGACTTTCTGTGGGCGACCTGTTTATGGGCGCTGTCTTCCCCGGTATGATCCTAGGCGCCATGTATATCGGATTTATCCTCATATATTGTTATCTCAAGCCCGATGTGGCCCCTCTTCCCGCGGAACGACGCCCCATAAGTTTCAGAGTTGTTTGGGATGTCTTTAAGACTATCTTGCCCACGGCAGGGCTTATATTTGCGGTCTTGGGATCTATTTTCGCAGGCATTACCACCCCTACGGAGGCCAGTGGCGTGGGCGCCATGGGCGCCACCATTCTGGCAGCCCTCAACAAGAAAGTGAACTTCAAAGTGATTAAAGAGGTCACACACGCCACGTTTAAGACCACCGGTTACATCTTCGGCATCTTCATCGGGGCTACCTGCTTTGCTCTGGTGCTGCGTGGCATGGGGGGCGATGAATTAATAGAGAGGGCCCTCACAGGGCTTCCATTGGGCCCATACGGTGTCATGATTGTCATTCTCGGATCCGTCTTCCTGCTTGGTTTCTTTCTGGACTGGATCGAGATTACCCTGATCGTCCTGCCGCTCCTTTCCCCGGTTGTTGCCGGCCTTGACATTGATATTAACGGTTACGGGGTAGTAGACGATCCTGCGTTGATCTGGTTCTGTGTACTGGTTGCAGTGAGTTTGCAGACATCGTTCCTGACGCCTCCTGTGGGGTTTGCCATATTTTATCTCAGGGGCGTAGCGCCGAAGGGGGTGGAACTTATCCACATTTATAAGGGCGTGATACCGTTCATCATATTACAACTCATCGGCTTACTCATTGTTGCTATATGGCCGCAGTTGGTCATCTGGCTGCCGGCATTAGCGTATGGTTAGTTGAATGAAGTGAGCTAAAGCGTCTAAAGTAAGCTGAAGTTAACAAACCGTTATTGTACCGTGATGGCCTATGACGGGGTCTATGCGCTCAAACAGGGGATTGAAAAAGCCGGCAGCATCGATACGGAGAAGGTTAAAGATGCCATGAAGGGAATGGCCGTCAATACCACCCGCGAGAAGCTCTTTTTCCGTAAGACCGACAATCAGTTGAGCTGTTTGGCATACTTCGGAAGGCGCCGGATAACTGGCGTCATGAAAAAGAGATTAGGGCTGCAAGGGCCGAGCAGGAAGTGGTACGGCGATGCAAGAAACCCGTTCTTGTAATTCGGCTTCCCGAATAGGACATTTGGTCCGTTTATGCCGCTATGGGCGGGAATGGGGCCAAGCCCTTAAATCTTTAAATCGGCCGAGGATGATTTTTTAAAGATGGTTTATGAGGGGGGACAAGAGCTTGGTGGGGAAAGAAGGGCTTCCGTATTGTAACGTAAAAATGTAAATAGCGTCTTTAATTTCTTGACATTTCGCGTTTAATGGGCCAAATCCTTTCCAAATTAATCTTGGAGAGGATTTTTGTCTATCGACTTTGCTCACCATAAAGAGACAAATATTACGATATCAATTAGGTAAGATGTGACCATTATACTATAGGATTTACCTTGCGAAATCATTTGGTTAACCGTCATTTACAGCATTGTTTTATAAAAATTGTTAAATATTCCATACCCTAAAAAAGGTGAGTTGAGTTACTAAGCCATTGCAGCAATGCCCCGCAACAGGGTTGATTCTCTATGCTGTGGCGCCGGCTTGATTAGGACCTATATACAGGAGCCGATGTACTGCTGACCGAATGAAACTCCCGTGTCCATAATCTTGTACAGACCAAGTTGTGCAAGGAAAAGATAAGGATCTGTAACACGACAGAGTTTATAAACGAACGGATGGAGAATGGCTCCTGGGCAGAAAAAACTGAATTACATCAAGAAGCCGCAATGGATAAACCAAAAGATATCTGGAATCTTGAGGGGAATAAGTTTTAGAGTTTCCGAAACGTATGATCAATACCTAACCGTTCACGGGTTCACTGAAAATCTAACCCTGAACGGTGATTTCTGAACTTGTGAACGCTTAATCTAACACAATAAGGGAGAAACGTAATGGCAACAATGAAGACTTTGGAAGGCAACGAGGCCGCAGCCCATGTGGCCTATGCTATGAGTGATGTGTCTGCTATTTATCCCATCACACCTTCAAGCACCATGGGTGAATACGCCGATGAATGGGCTGCCTATGGGCGCAAGAACATCTTTGGACAGGTCCTGAAAGTTGTGGAGATGCAATCGGAGGCAGGGGCTGCTGGTGCCGTGCATGGGGCGTTATCGGCTGGCGCGCTGTCCTCAACCTTTACGGCATCCCAGGGGCTGCTTTTGATGATCCCTAATATGTATAAGATCTCGGGAGAGATCATGCCCTGTGTCTTTCATGTCTCCGCCCGGGCCCTTGCAGCCCATGCTCTTTCCATTTTTGGAGACCATTCTGATATCAATGCGGTCAGACAGACGGGGTTTTCTCTCCTGGCCTCGGCATCGATTCAGGAGGTGATGGATCTGGGACTGGTGGCGCATCTTTCCAGCATCAGGGCAAGCCTTCCCTTTGTCCACTTTTTTGACGGATTCAGGACCTCCATGGAGATCCAGAAGATAGAGATGATCGATTATGACGCCATGGCAAAACTGGTGGACTATGATGCTATTGACAATTTCAGATCGCGCTGCATGAATCCCGAACATCCTCAACTTCGGGGAACAGCCCAGAATCCCGATATCTATTTCCAGAACCGGGAGGCCGCCAATTCCTACTACGCTAAAATTCCCGGTATCGTCCAGGAGGAGATGGAAAAGGTGAGTAGTCTCACAGGCCGTTCTTACAGTCTCTTTGATTATGTTGGAGACCCTGAGGCGGATAGAGTAATCCTTTCCATGGCGTCCAGTTGTGATGTGATCGAGGAGACTGTTAATAATCTCAACAACCTGGGCGAAAGGGTGGGGCTCGTCAAGGCGCGACTCTATCTTCCTTTTTCAAGCGAACACTTTTTTAAGGCAGTTCCCGCCACAGCCAAAAGCATTGCCGTACTGGATAGGACCAAGGCGCCCGGATCCTTAGCCGAACCACTTTACCAGGATGTGTGTACGGTGTTTCAGGAAAAAGGCGAGGCTCCGCTCATCACAGGGGGCCGGTATGGGCTTGGCAGTAAGGACTTTACCCCGGCCATGGTGAAGGCCGTCTTTGATAATCTCCGCTCTGATGCTCCCAAGAACCACTTCACTGTCGGCATTGTGGATGACGTGACTCATACGTCGCTGGAAGTGGGAGAAGAGATTGACACATCTCCCGAAGGGACCGTGCGGTGCAAGTTTTGGGGATTGGGGGCCGATGGAACGGTGGGGGCCAACAAAAACGCCATAAAGATCATAGGTGAGAATACGGACATGTTTGCCCAGGCCTATTTTGCCTATGATGCCAAGAAGTCCGGTGGAACCACCATCTCCCATCTACGGTTTTCGCCACACAAAATCCAGTCCTCTTATCTTCTTACCAACTCTGATTTTATTGCCTGCCATAACCCCGCATATGTGACCGAGTTTGATCTCCTGGATGGTATCAGGGAGGGCGGATCCTTTCTCCTCAACTCCCCCTGGAGCCTGGAAGAGATGGAGACCCAACTGCCCGATCCCCTTAAAAGGGAGATTGCCAGGAAAAAACTGAATTTTTATAATATTAACGCCGTCAAAATTGCCGCTGATCTTGGGCTGGGAGCGCGCATCAACATGATCATGCAGGCCGCCTTCTTTCAGATTGCCGACGTAATCCCCCCGGAAGAGGCATTTAATTACGTGAAGGATGCCATAAAGAAGACCTATGGCACAAAGGGGGATAAGGTGGTTCAAATGAATTACGATGCCGTAGACGGTGCCGTCGATGCGTTGAACAAGATTGAAGTTCCCGAGTCCTGGTCCGTCGTCGGGCAGGAGGCATACATGGATGGGGACGAGCCCGAGTTTGTGAAGAATGTTATAAGGCCCATGATGGTCCAACAGGGGGATAAACTCCCGGTGAGCGCCTTCAGCCCGGACGGGATATTTCCCACAGGAACGACAAAATATGAAAAGCGGGGCGTGGGCATTATGGCGCCTGAGTGGATAGCGGAAAACTGTACTCAGTGCAACCACTGTTCCTTTGTCTGCCCCCATGCGGCGATCCGCCCGGTTTTGGCCCGGGAGGAAGATCTCAAGGACGCGCCCAAGGATTTTGTAACGGAAGAGGCCAAGGGGAAGGATTTGAAAGGGCAAGGGCTCAAATTCAGTATTCAAGTCAGCCCCCTAGATTGCGTGGGCTGCGGCAACTGCGCGGACATCTGTCCCTCCAAAAAGAAGAGCCTGGTCATGAAACCCCTGGCAACACAGGTGGAAGTACAGGTCCCCAATCATAAGTTCTCCACCGAACTCCATGTTCTGGATGACCTGATGCTGGCGACATCGGTAAAGGGGAGCCAGTTCCAGCAGCCCCTTTTTGAATTCTCCGGTGCCTGTCCCGGATGTGGTGAGACACCCTACGTAAAACTCATCACCCAGCTTTTTGGCGACAGGATGCTCATTGCCAATGCTACGGGGTGTTCCTCAATCTACGGTGGATCGGCGCCGGTCTGCCCGTATACGGTCAATGAAGATGGCCATGGTCCCACCTGGGCCAACTCCCTGTTCGAAGATAATGCGGAGTACGGGTTCGGTATGGAATTGGGGGTTACCCAGAGGCGTGAAAAGTTGGCTGACCTTATCCGTGAGGCCCTTGAAAGGGGCGCCTCAAATGAGCTTCAGGAGGCATTCCAGGGGTGGCTTGACAATATGAATGACGGGGCCGGGTCAAAGGGGTTTGGCCGGAAGATCGTGGAATTGATCGAAGGTTATATCAAAAACGCTAAGGCTGAAATAAAGACCTTGCTTCAGGATATCTTAGACAGGAAGGATTATCTCACTAAGAAGTCTGTCTGGGCGTTTGGCGGAGATGGATGGGGCTATGATATTGGCTACGGCGGCCTGGACCATGTCTTATCCATGGGCCATGATGTCAACATACTGGTTATGGATACGGAGGTCTACTCCAATACAGGTGGTCAGGCCTCGAAAGCAACACCGACAGGGGCAGTGGCCAAGTTTGCCGCCGGTGGTAAACCGACTCTGAAAAAGGATCTGGGGAGAATGATCATGACCTATGGTTATGTGTACGTGGCATCTGTTTGCATGGGCGCCAACAAGAATCAACTCATGAAGGCCCTGGTTGAGGCCGAAACCTACCCGGGCCCCTCACTGATCCTGGCCTATTCCCCATGTATCAGTCACGGGATCGACATGGGAAAGGCCCAGGCAGAAGGAAAGAAGGCCGTTGAGACAGGTTATTGGCCCCTTTACCGCTTCAATCCCAGACTCAAAGAAGAGGGAAAAAATCCTTTTATCCTTGACTCCAAGGAACCTAAGGTCGATTTTAAGGAGTTCCTCATGGGTGAAGTCCGCTATTCCAGCCTGGCAAGAGCCTTTCCGGAGAAAGCGAAAAGCCTCTTTGAAAAGGCTGAAGATGACATGAACGAAAGACTCGAAACGTACAAACATATGGCAGCGGACAAGGGGGTTTGAAATCGCAGATGGGATTTATCCCGCTAATAAAAAGCCTAACTATTAGGGTGAAATATGAATGAACAACAGCAAAAGAACAAAGGCCCCGAGTCCCTCCTTGAGGCTTGGATGAAATCTTCAACTGAGTTTTGGGGGTCAATGGCCAGTAAGTGGCCCGGTGCATCCGGGACAGCCTCCTCAAAAAGGGGTGATCCGGTTCGGGTGCAGGAATCGATGGACTCGGCATTAAGAATGTGGCAGGCCTTGTCTTCCAGTCTTAGTGATGAAGGGACCAGGGACTCCCTTCTCCGGGGAATTAATTCATTTCCAGAAATCCTGACAAAGATGATCCAAACAGGGTGGGACAGATATTTTCAGATGCAGCAGCAGTGGATGGAAAAGACAGGGAAGATAGAAAAACGGGCCGAAGCCTACAAATTTGAGGACGTGGATCAGGATGCCTTCAAGGCCTGGAACAAGATATATGAAGAGGAATTCAGGAAGTTTTTTTACGCCCCGCAACTGGGGTTGATGCGCGTCTACCAAGAAAGAGCGGGGCGTTTTACTGACAAGTCCAACCTTTTTCAAGGGGCCATTGCCGAGTTTATGCATTTGCTCTATCTTCCCATGGAGAAATCCTTCAATGCGATGCAGGAAAAGCTGGAGGATTTAGCCAAGGAGGAGCTTCCTGAGAACCCGAAAGACTACTATCAAATGTGGCTGAAAATACTTGAAGGCCACTATATGACCCTCTTCAAATCACAGGAATACACCCAGGCCCTGGGCAAGACACTGGGTTCAATGGAAGAGTTCACAATGGCCAGGCAGGAGTTGCTTCAAGACGCCCTGCAATCGCTTCCTGTAGCCACCGACAAGGACATGGATGAACTCTACAAAGAACTCTACGAACTGAAGAAAAGGATCAAGCAGCTCGAAAAAAAAGCGTAGGCAGTAAGCAGTTGGCATCCGGGAGGGGCTTTTTTCCGCCCACTGCCGACTATATAATGAAAGGAGGTATGTTAGATGGCGCAGCCCAAAATTCCAATAGACCTTATCCTGTCAAAGATGGCAGAAGATGCCGGGAAGGCCCAGGCCCGTGCCGAAAAGGCGCCTGACGTCCTGCTTGGTCCCCTGGATACCCAGATTGCCGCAACGCCCTACGATGTTGTCTATGAGGAAGACAGGGTGAAGTTAAAGCATTATCGGCCTGTCATCCCGACAGAGGCAGTACTAAAAACCCCCCTTTTGGTGGTCTACGCCCTGATAAACAGGGAGACAATGCTGGATCTACAGCCCGGAAGGAGCGTGGTTCAGAATCTTCTCAAAGATGGCATTGATCTCTATATGGTCGATTGGGGTTATCCCACCCGCAAGGATCGATATCTCTCTATCGACGACCATGTGAACGGCTATATGGACAACATTGTGGACTTTATCCGCAAGGAGCACAATCTCCCCAAGATCAACCTCATGGGAATCTGCATGGGGGGGACCTTTTGTGTCATCTATTCAGCCCTTCATCCTGAAAAGATTAAGAACCTGACGACCACGGTGACCCCAACCAATTTTGATACGGATCAGGGGCTTCTCCATATCTGGATGAAGGATGTGGATGTGGACCGGATGGTGGATGCCTTTGGCAATATGCCCGGAGATATGATGAATTTAGGTTTCCTGCTTCTCAACCCTGCCCGATTGATGATTGATAAATATGTGGGCTTCGCAGAAAACATAGGCAACAAGGACTTTGTAGAAAACTTCGTCCGCATGGAAAAATGGATCTTTGACAGCCCCGATGTGCCGGGGGAGACCTTCCGCCAGTTTGTCAAAGATTGTTATCACAAGAATCTGCTCATCCAGAGCAAGATGGTAGTAGGAGGGAAAAAGGTCGATCTCAAAAAGATCACCATGCCGCTTTTAAATTTTTATGGAAAATACGACCATCTGGTTCCACCTGCCGCCTGTGAAGTTCTTACCAGTAAGGTCGGCAGTAAAGACACCGAAGACATCTGCCTGGATACCGGACATATTGGTATCTATGTGAGCTCCAGGTGCCAAAGGGAATTTGGCCCCAGGATTGCCGGATGGCTGAAGGAGAGGGAGGAGGAGAAAAGAGAGAGCCGGGTCGAAAAGCCGCCGGCAAGGAAAGCAATCAAAAAGAAAACCAACGCTAAGACTAGAGCCTCTTCAAAAAAGAGCAAGAAATAGAATGAATTAGCAAACAAGGGGCAAGGAGATAAGGAATGGCAAAGAAAAGTGATTATTTCGAGAGCATCTGCAAGGTTAGCAGGGCCTTTGGAACGGCATTGGACAAGGATGAAATCCTGAATCTGATCGTTCAAAGCGCTATTGACACTATGAATGGTAAAGCGGCCTGCCTTTTTCTGGCCGATGAGGAAAAGGATGTGTTTGTACCTGTTGCACAGAAAGGATTGTCTGATAATTATTTGCATGCGAAACCGATGCACGCAAAAAAGGTAGTAAATGATGCTCTTAAAGGAGGTTATCTTGCCGTGCGTGATGCTACCACAGACACACGGCTGGAGAACCTTGAGGAAAAAAGAGCCGAAGGCATCGCTTCAATGCTGGTGGTGCCAGTGATGGTAAAAGAAAAAGCTATCGGCGTTCTTTCCCTTTATACGGTAAAAGAAAGGGATTTTAAGAAAGAAGAAGCGGAGTTTATGAGAGCCCTGGCCGAGCAGGGGGGAATGGCCATCGAACAAGCCAGGCTGCTAGAGCGGATCCGGAAATACTCTGCGCTTTTTCACGACCTGTCATCCGCCATCAATTCAAGCCTGGATTTAAAAAAGATCATGCACATCATGACGGCCGAAATCGTTCAGGCCCTGGGAATGAAAGGCGTCGCCATCCTTCTTTTAGATGAAAACACCGGACTGCTTGGTCTCGTGGCAAGTCATGGCATTAGCGAAGAATTTATAAACAAGGGCCGATTATCAGATGAAAAAAGCGTGGTCCAGACATTGAAAGGCGAAACCGTGGCAATAAAGGATGCAGCAGCCGACAAATGGTATTCATCCACGAGGACTGTGTATGGAAAGGAAATGAAAAAAGAAGGGATTGCTTCAATGCTCAGTGTCCCAGTCAAGTCCAAAGACAAGGTCATTGGCGTGATGAGGCTGTTCAGCAGCGTTAAGCGAGAATTTTCTGAAGATACGATTAATATTGTGAGTGCTCTGGCCCATCAGGGAGCCCTGGCCATCCAGAACTCTTCCATGTACATGATGCTTCAGAATGACATGGATAATCTGAAGAATGAATTGTGGAGTCATAAGTCCTGGTTCTAGCTCGTATTTGTTCAAAAGCATATACTGTAAACGGCCATAATCTGCGCTTTTGGATTTTGGTAAACGTTCAGAGGTTCCGAACCTGCGAACACCTACGTATAACTTTATGTATCTGAAGAATATCACACATGATCGGGAGTTTCTATATATTGCGACGGAGATCACATAAGACACCCTCAAAACGATCCCTTCCATCAAGTCCGGTCGTTCCGCGTGGTTGAATACCATTTTAGCGGCACTATTATATTGCAATGCAGCAAAAATATCGTAACTTTTTGTTTAATAAAATGCACTCTTTTTTAGAGAAGATATAACACTTTGAAATAATACAATATAAGTGTTTAATACGCAGTTAATAAAAGTTGATAATTTTTTTAATAATTTGTGCAGTGCAACTTTTTTCTTGACAACTCAAAAATATGCCTTACAATTTAACATCTTTGATTATGAAGATAAAAATAAATTGTAGGAGGAAAAAATGGACCAAAAACAAATTCTAAAACAAATGATTGATGCTAACAAGACTACGTTTGACAACACTTTTAATGCTATGGTCTTGCTCCAGGAGCAGACGGAGAGAATGGTAAACACCCTTTTGGATCAGGCCACCTGGCTTCCTGCGGAAGGGAAAAAAGCTATCGAAGAATGGGTAGGAGCCTATAAGAAAGGGTGTGAGACCTTCAAGGACATGGTAGATGGGAGCTTTAAAAAGGTAGAAGATTTCTTTTAGTCTCTAAATTAAATAACAGATTAAAAAAAGGGGACATACGCTGTTCTTATAGAAATTACCATAAGAACAGCGTGTGTCCCCTTACATCACCTTGCGGAGGCGACTTCTTTCCCCAAGGGACATGATGGAGCCACAGCCGAATCCTGGTCTAACCCTGAATCGGCTTGTGCACTACACACGCGTTTCGGTGATCAAAATTACCGTGGACCAGTGCGCTTTCAAATGGATTTGGATAGAGAAACGGATGCAACCACTTCAAATTCCACCAAAAGAAAATCGACGCCCAGTTCCGGCAGGCGGAAATCGAAGGCCAGGTCTGGTGAGGTGAAATCGACACTCACATCAAAAAAATAAGCTCAGACCTAAGTTGAGTAGTTAGGTTGTTGAGTGGTTAATATGACGATATATGAAATTAAAGCGGAGGAAGAAAAATGTTAGAAATTAAAGATTCTGTAGCGGTTATTACCGGCGGTGGCGGTGGTATTGGCCTGGCAATCGCCAAATACTGGATACAAAGCGGCGGTAAAGTGGTAATCGCCGATGTGGCCAAAGAGATGTTGCAGCAGGCAGAGGCTGAACTTAAGGACTTAGGTGGTGAGGTGGCGGCTGTGGTGTGCAACGTGACCGATGAGGACGACTGCGCCAGGTTGGCCGATGCGACTATTGAAAAATTCGGAAAAATCAATCTAGTGGCCCCGTTTGCCGGTATTATTAAAGATGGATTGATGCTGTCAACGGACAAAGAAACAGGGAAGGTTAAAAAGAAAATGGCACTGGATAATTTTAAAATGGTCGTCGATATCAACTTAACCGGCGTGTTTTTAACAGTGCGTGAATGCGCCGAACGGATGATCAATAATAACTGCAAGGGGCTGATCTGTCTGGTTTCTTCCACCGGTTCACTGGGAACGGCCGGCCAGATCAATTATTCAGCCACCAAGGCGGCCATGTCTGTAATTCCTAAAGTCATCACTGCCGAGTTTTTCCGTCGCGGTCTGGCCGATAAGATCCGCTGCGTGGCCGTTGCGCCAGGTTATGTAGGCACTCCCATGGTAAAGGGGATGAACCAAAAAGCCTTGGATTATATTATCGGTCAGGTTCCTATTGGCCGTCTGATTGATCCAGAGGAAGTAGCTGTATTGGTAGGAGATATCTATCGAAATGAAGCTCTGGCCGGCGATGTTTTTTTCATCCACGGGGGCTTACGTCTGGGTTCAAAAGGATAGACACTATCTATTTTTTCTTTTCCTTTGTCTCTGTTGAATCGGAAAAGAGATCGAAAAATGATTTAAAAGGTGTCGTCATAGTTTTGCCAGCCATAGATGGAAAGTCCATGCCCTGCTCGAGCCAACTTTTAAATTGTTCGTCAACTGACTTTTTATATGCAAGGTAATTTCTGACGATTTGTTGCAGATATTTTCCAAAAAATTCGGAAAGAATATTTTCTCCATACTGTATGATCAAATGAAGAAAAGGCACCGGTAACAGGGCGTTATTTTTTTTTGCTTCTTCCATGAGAATCTGAGTAAGGATAAAAGCTGTCACATCCTCCTCGGTTTTTACTTCCATAACTTCCACATGACAGCCCTGCCTGACCATGTCGGCAACATGATTAAGACTAATGTATTGACTTTTTTCCGTGTCGTATAGCCTTCTGTTCGGGTATTTTTTAATGAGTATTGTTTTGGCCATTTTGTTCCTCCAGAGAAAATATATAAAATTATATGATCAATTGCAACAAAAAAGTGATTAATATTATTGTTAATTTATATCATATGTTTTAATTTCCTTAATTATCAATGTATTAAAGTTCTTGATCCTATAATTAATAATTTATTGCGTTGCAATATTTTTTCCTTGACAAATATAAATTATGCGATATATTTGTCTAAAGAACATAAAAAAGTCACTTTCACAAGGAGGAAAGAATGGACGGCATACGCACAGAAATACTTAAAGGATGGAAGTCAGCCTGGGAGGGTTATGTAAAGACTCTCACCATGATGCAAGAACAGGGAGAAAAGATGCTTGATCCACTCTTCACCCATAGTGATACTGTACATGATGAAGCAAAAAAGCTTATCAAAGATGGAGTAGCCAACACCCGGGAGGTGCAAAAATTCTATGTTCAAGCGGTTGAGGAGAACCTTAAAAAGATCGAAGAACTTATCGATTGAAAAGGCGGAAAATAGATGAATCAGAATCCTCTTGAGCTCTGGGGGCAAACGCTCCTAGAAATGGCAAAAATTGCAAAAGGCCCACAGGGTTTTTTCGATCTTTTTCAAAACGGCTTTGCTAAGAAAGAACCTAAACCTGATTCTATGCAGGAAGAGTTTATCGAGCTATGCCGGAAGGCCTTTGGAAAAGAAGGGATCGAAAGATTTAATGAAATCATGAAGGAATTCTACGAGAATGCCGGGGTCGTCCCCCTCACTCAGTACAATGAACTTCATGATAAGTATGTTGACCTGAAGGATAAAATGCGTGAACTGGAGAAAAAGATTGAAAAATTGAAAAAGCGACTTGGGAATAATACTGAAACGCCATCTGACTTGATGAATCAATTGACCGAAGCAGCTAAAGAGTATGCCGATATCAATCAACAATTTTTCGAAGAATTCAGTAAATTTTTTAAACAATAAGGAGCCAGGAATTTAATGGAAAAGCAGGAACAGAAAATGATTCAGCCGTGGATGGATGTCACCAAGTTCTGGCAAGGCATGGAAACTCCTTTCGCAGGACCCGATTTTTTTTCTAAATGGAACGAAATGATTCAGGAGACCATCGGAAAGGCTGCAGGACAGTCCAAAAAAGGCCTGGGATCTGATGTTCTATTCAGAACAATGGGGGCGAGTAACGTATTCGTCGCTCTCAATGAGTTCTGGTTAGAGGCCTTAAAGGATCTTCCTGAACTACACCGGGCCAAGCGCGATGATATCAAAACTCGGGAGATTTTCAATAGATGGTCCAATGGCTATAAAAAGGTCTTCGAGCAGTTAGTAGGACCTCCGGTCTCTGGTACGGCCCAGGAGATGATGACATTCTGGCTCAATACCATACAGAAGAGTCAGGCTGCTACGGGATTGATGTGGAATCCATGGTTCCAGGCCATACCCCAATTGCAGGCTCACGTTGAAAAATTCATGAAAGGCGATTGGACGGCATTATCTGAAAGTCACAGTCTCTGGCGAGAGGTCTATGATGAAACCCTGGGCAGAGTATTCAGGATGCCTGCATTTGGAATGACCAAAGAGCAAACAGAAAGACTCAGGAGAACGTACGATGCATATATTCAATTTTTGTATTCTCTGCCTAATCTCAATCAGTTCCTCTACAGTGCTGGAATGGAGGCATTAAAAGAAGCCTTTGACAAGGTAAAAAAACTTAAATTCGAAGAAATGACGCCTGAGAGCATGCGTGAGGTTTACAAAATCTGGTGGACAACCAATGAGGATACCTTCTTCGAGCTTTTTAAGAGACCCGACTTTAGTGATGCCATGGCCGAAGCTCTAAACCACGGTTTGAGACTAAAAGCGCGGCTTAATGATCTCTCTACAGACTGGTGCAAGGCACTACCCATACCCTCGAACCAAGAGTTTGAGGAAGTTGCCAAGACGGTTCATGAGCTTAGAAGGAAAGTACGACTGCAACAAAAGAGCATCGAGCAACTTCAACAAAAACTTGAAAAGGCCCCATAAGAAGGAGGAGAGAGTGATGGAATCCCTTTTTGAAAAACAGACTTCACATTTTTTAAATGAAATCGAAAATTGCAGCAATCATCTTAATCAAATTACAGAGACTCTCCTAAAGACAGAGGATGTGGATATTGCGATATCGCCGAAAGACCTGGTCTTTCAGGAAGACACAATGAAGCTCTATCATTTTCGTCCCAAGAAAAAGGGAATATGCTCCGTTCCAATGCTCATTACCTATGCCTTGGTGAATCGTGAAACAATGATGGATCTGGAAGAAGGTAGAAGCCTCATTAGTAACTTGCTTGATAGGGGTCTTGACATCTATATTATTGTCTGGGGATATCCCAAGAGAATAGACCGCTATGTAACGCTGGATGATTATATCGAGATATACATGGACGATTGCGTGGAATATATTCGAAAAGCAAGGGGGCTTGAAAAAATTAACCTGATGGGCGTCTGCCAGGGAGGCACCTTTTCCACAATCTATACGGCACTTCATCCCGAAAAGATACGAAATCTGATTACCATGGTAACACCTATCGATTTTGATACCGATGACGGGCTTTTAAATATATGGTCCCGAAACATGGACGTAGACCTGATGGTGGACACCCTGGGAAATATTCCAGGTGATTTCATGAACCTTGGCTTCATGATGCTCAAACCTTTTCAACTGATGATGGACAAGTATATTGGATTTGTTGATGGTGCCAAAGATACGGCACGGATCGAGAGCTTTCTCAGAATGGAGAAATGGATTTTTGACAGTCCTGATCAGGCTGGCGAGGCTTTCCGAAAGTTTCTAAACGAGCTTTTCAAGAAAAACAACCTCATCAAGGGAGAGCTCGAAATTGGGGGAAAAAAGGTAGATTTAAAGAAGATCCATATGCCTCTACTCAACATATACGCTGAGCAGGACCACCTGGTTCCTCCTTCTTCATCCAAACCCTTGGGAGACCTTGTCTCATCAAAGGATGTAACGACCAAAAGTTTCCCCGTCGGCCATATCGGGATGTATGTGAGCTCAAAGTCGCAGAAGGAACTTTCACCAACAATTGCGGATTGGATTACCCAGCGGTCTTCCGGCATTGAAAAGGAAAAGGCAACCAGTCGACAAGCTACCTCAACAAAAGCAACAAAAAAGAATCGCCCTGCGACTATACTTAAGAGGCCTGTAAAGAAGATCAGTGATCAGTAGTAATCAGTGATCGGTCACTGATTACTGATCGCCTGCGATAATGTGCCGGCTCTGATCCAATCGGCAGTTTCGCCCAAGGAATTCCGGAAAAACAGGGGTCATTTGATCCGGGAAATTTAC
>DCWS01000004.1 GCA_002328165.1 Desulfobacteraceae bacterium UBA2156
AATTTTTCAACGCTTCATGATAGCGGTAATTATTGTAATAGTCGACAAAAAGACCGATTTGATCAAGTAGCTCATCGGGGCTGTAATAGTTTTCAAGCAACAGGATATTTTTCATCGAGCGATGATATCGTTCGATTTTGCCCCGGGTCATCGGGTGATGGGTCCTGCGCAAATTCGTGGGCCATCCAGGGATTTGGCACAATATCACAGATCTGGCGGGTCATAAAAACCGGATCAACACGAATGCCGCCGTCCTTCAGCTTTATCGCTTCTTTCTCCTTCAATACTTCCTTTATGTCCTCAGAAAGCGTGGCAATATGCTCAATATACTTTTCCTCAGACATGGATAGACGAGTCGATACCCAGCTGTCGATATACCTCAGGCCGTTCGGAAGCATGCGGCCACTCTCTTCGGCCCGTCTGTATATCTTCCTCGCTTTACCTTCCTTGAAATGTTCGACTACCATGAACAGCATCGTTTTATATGCCCGCGCTTTTCTTAATTTTATCCTTCATTTTTTGGTTAAATTTCTTAGCATTAATTATAAAGCGTTCATGTTTGCCCCTGCTTATGGTATCTATCCCATCATGTACTTCCACATCAAAAACTAAACGTCGCCCGTTTACTTCGATAAGTTTAACATTGGCGCACACTTCGAGGCCAGGAGGCGTTGCAGCGAGGTGATCGACATTGATATGTGTGCCGACGGTTTGTTCCTCTGGCCAGTCAAGGTGTGGTTTTATTGCAAGGAGACATGCCCATTCGATAAAGCCAACCATGAAGCCGGTAGCAAACACTTTAGGCATTTCCTGAAATTCAGGTGATTCCGGATAAAGTGCATGCACGGTTTTGGTATCTGGAACTCGAAACTTGAGTTCATGCTCAATACCTGGTTTTAATGTTTCTTTCATCTCATCTCCTTTCATAACGGCGCCGAAGGCGGGTCCTCATAGGATCAAAGGCGGGAAACTTGAATTCTACAATGATGAAAAGAATATCTTTGCTCTGTCCTTAAAATCACTTTATTTGTTATCGGATGTTGTTCTAGTCGAGCGTAGATCTCTCATAATCGGGGTTGTCGGAGGCTTCAATCCTTTGGCACCCGGCCCATAATATAGAACTCGCCGTTCAGCCGCATGTTGGCCAGGTTGGCCATGCGGTTGGAGAGGGCAAAAAGTGCACTGATGGCGCCGATATCCCAGATATCCTCGTCGGAAAAGCCGTATTTGCGCAGGGTCTCAAAATCGATGTCCTCAACCTTTGATGCGTTCATGGCCACCTTCACGGCGAAGTCGAGCATTGCCTTCTGGCGCGCCGTGATATTCCCTTTCCGGTAATTGGCCGCCACCTGATCCGCGATTAGCGGGTTCTTGGCGCGGATACGGACTGCGGCGCCATGGGCGATAACACAGTAGAGACGGTTGTTTGCGCTTGAGGTTGCGACGACTATCATCTCACGCTCCGCCTTGGTGAGCCCTCCTTCCTTCTCCATCAGTGCATCGCAGTAGGCGAAGAAGGCGCGAAACTCTTCCGGCCGGTATGCGAATGAAAGGAACACATTTGGCACGAATCCCGCTTTGTCCTGTACTTTCGGGATGCGGTCTCTTATATCCAGGAGCAGCTCATCTATCTCCGGCACCGGGTAGCGGCTTATCGGTTTTTGAGTCCATGAATTGTCCTCTTGATTTAGGTTTTATGAAAAACTGAATTTATGTTTATCGATAAACGATTGATTTAAGGTTTTTCCATTACAATTCGGCTTGCCAAACGGTCGAAGAAGTGATACCCGGAACCACCGGCAGCAAGTACATCCAGTAAATCATCTGGTTTTTTGACCCAAACACCCCCGACGACTCGAACTCCGCGCTCAAACATCGGCTCTGGCAAAAACCCGGCCGTGGGACCCATCACGACAATTTCAGCCCCCGGCATTGCAGAAGCAAGGATCCCTTCCAGGGTGTGGTTCACAAGGGTTACACCAGTGATGATCAGAACTTCAGCCCGCTTGATGATCTCCGCCGACTTCTCCACTGTCACGAAGTGTTCCAATTCTTTACCCTTGAGCGTTCTCGAGTCCTGTTCGATTACCCACCATGACCCTCCACGATTCTCCAGTGCCCTGAGTGTCGGAACAAACGCACCCACTAGGGCCACAGACTTTTGGACCGGCATTTGAACCGTCTCCTGAGCATCGATGTTCATCTTGATCTCATAATTGCCGGTCAGTCCACGGTTCCAGCAGGTGGCGCTAAAGGCATTTAAAGTGGCGATGGCAACCGCCGTTTTTATCGGTTCGCCGAAGGATAAAGCAGTTAACAAATCTTTGGCCTTCATTTTCTTGATTTTTTTCGGATTAAAGATTGTCCCCGCGGAACTCGGGCAACAAACCGCTCGGGGGATATCCTTAATCGGGGTATAGCAGACCCCCCCGGCATTGCCGGACAGCTTCACACCGGTGAAAAACAGACCGATCACCACCCGTTCGATGGTAATGTCGTCAAAATCGCTACCGAGCTTTTGTTTGGCCAACTGCGCCGTTTCCTCAAGAATATTCAACTTTTCATTCCTCTTTTTCCTCGGGCATTTCAATAAGGATGAAACGGGCTTTATCGGAGGCGAGCATATATTCAAGATCGGCTTGACCATATCTTTTCAAGGCATCACGCTCTCCAAGACCGGGATAATTATTTATATTGAAGCATTACAAAGAACCGAAGTAGAGAACGAATTATAAAATTATCGATTTAACCGTAGGGAGATTTCCTGACCGCCTCAAGCGTACTAAATGGAACCATAACCATTCTCAATTTGTGGACTGCGGCGAAATATCGGTTTGTAAACTGACGGATTATTTCCCACAGCATTTTTTATATTTATTCCCGCTTCCACATGGGCAGGGTTCATTACGGCCAATTTTTTTTTCGGCTATCTTTGGTTTTGGTGGATTCAGTAGTATTTCTAAATCGGTAATATCTTCCGGTTTATCCGGTGCCAATTCAACTGTAAAGTTCCAACCCTTTTCTTCAAATTGTGATGTTATTTCTTTTAATCTCTCTTCTGTTTGCACGTTAACCCTGGCAGGTCTTTTTTCAGTAGCTAATTTCGTTATCTTTTTACCATCAAAAATTTTTTTCATTTTTTCACTAATTAAATTATAATAGTGGACATGAAAATATAAGGTTTAGTGATTCATGGGCGAAAAGAAAAATTAATTGTTGAAATAATTATTATAAATTTAGCAGGGCTGTCAATAAGTTGTATGGTATTAAACGAACCGGGAAATGTAATTCTTGCAGCTCACACCGTGGAATCGGCCGTTTGAAATCCACTCGATTCCCTTTAACCCTGTTTTCGCAGCACTTGCAAGGTATTTACGATTTGGAGAGGGTAAAAAAGCGTGTCAGCAGAAAATCCTGCTACCATCAGAGGGTATACTGAACATTTTCAACAGAAAAACTCCGGTCCTCTTTTGATGGCACCGCCAATGGATCCAAAAGATCAATCAAGGAGTTTGTAGATGAACCGGGCGACCTGGTCAGCGCCATTGGGTGTGATCGGTTTTATAGGGGATATTCTTAAAATTTCTCTGAGGATCGTTAGCCAGTCTCCTTTTCGGAAAATCGATTCCTCGATTACAAAACCAACCATGTTTTGCTTAATAAATTCCACGAGCCGGGGTGTCTCAGGAGAATTTGGCCGTGGAATATACCCAAAAGGAGTGCCTGCATTATAAACTTCGGCGACCGTGCTGTAACCGACTTTGCCGATAACCGCATCGGCAGCCTTGACCAGATCCGGGTGAAAGTAATCCGAGCGGTGGGGTAACAGGATCAGATTTTTCTCAATTTTGAACGAATCGGTGCCCCCGGCGACAACAAACCGAACATCCTCTAATGTTGTTAGCCGGTCAAAAAAGGTGATCTGCTCCGGTATTCCTCCAAAGGAAATCAACACCATTTTGCTCTCGGCAGCTATCCCTAGCATATTCCGGATTTTCTGTCCCGGCGTTTTCCACTTTCTGCTGACCGGAAAGGTGGTAAGATCGGAATTTCGATTGTTGCATATCGGTTCTGTTTGAATGTGATAATCAGCGATTTCAAAAAGGGACCTTAAATAATCGATGTGGTTTTGAATCTGCTGGTTGAAATTCGGATATCGTTGATAAATCCAATCCCAGGTAAAATTTTCCACCAAAACAGATGGCATCCCCGCTTCATGGGCGACCTGAATTCCCATGGGCGCAATATCGCAGATAACAAGTTTGCATTTGAGACGCTTGACCAATCGAGACAAGCGTTCAATTTGTGAACGATCAAATGGAAGAAACGCACTCAGACGTTTTTTTGTTTTGAGAAAATTTTCACGAAAGGGTGTTTCCTGTACAAACCCGATATCAGTTTCCAGAGGATGGTAAGAAAAGGCCTTTGAAAGGGAGTTTTTGAAAAACCAGGGCGGGATTTTGGTAAATATTTCATACTGAATGGAAGGATCGATTTCGTACAGGGATTCCAAGACGCCGGCCGCCCGGGCTGCGTGTCCGAATCCGTGGGGTGAAACAAAAACCGCCACCGCACTTGTGTCTTCATCTTTTATGTTCTGGAGCATGGCCATCGGAAGAGATCATCCCCAAAAAGGGGGTTTAGGATTTGTGCTCTGGCAAATGATTTTCCGGATTTATTTATCGGGCATTCAACAGCGGTTCCAGGCCCCTTAGGGCGTCGTCATCCATGATACCGAGTCTTTTTGAGATCTGGGGCGATAAAAGGGCAAAGATTCCATTTGATTTGGCACAGAGCTCCTCCTTTTTGTTGTAGAGAAGCCCGCTGACAACAGTTTCATGACGGCTGACAATTTCTAAAATTTTTCCTTCGACCCTTAACGCCTGTTCCGTATAAACCGGTTTGATAAAATCAATGGTCATCGATTTTGTCAGTGTAATCTTTTTCAACAGGTAGATCGCAGACCAGCTCATTATTTCATCCAGCATGGTCGATATCACACCCCCGTGAACCAGATGGTTCCAGCCACCCAGATGATCCGGAACGCTCAAGTATGAAACAATCGATTGGCCATTTGCAAAAAAATTCATTTTGAGCCCGGAAGGGTTGCTGGGGCTGCATCCAAAACAATTGTGGTCCCCGCTGTTTGGAAGCTTCTTGTATTTTATATCATTATTCATACTTGTCCTGGACGGTTAAAATTATCCCACAGTTTTTAAAATATGGCACAAGCTCTATGTCAAAAATGGAATCTGCCATCCTGTTGAAAATCATTCGGTAACAGTTTGGGGGATTCTTAGGCACTTTTTTCATATTAATCAACAGAATTTTATCGATTTCTCAAATAGTCGGTTTTGCCGTGATAGTTTTCTATTGTCCTCTTTTTGAAAGAAATCTTTCCATGTTCATCTCAAAATTTATTTTTCATTCAGACCGAGAATCTTTGTCAAGCGATATTTCTTGACAAACCCAAATGTCATCGTCAACATCGGATGTTCATCAACATTGCAACCAAAGGTTTTTATTTCCGAAATGGACTTTAGCCTATACGTTTTGCCGGTTTGGAGCATCCTTTCCCTTGCCACTTTGGTGCGTTCTATCTTCGGGTTCGGAGAAGCGCTGGTCGCAATGCCCCTTCTGGTCAATATTGTAGATTTTAAAACAGCCACTCCTCTCATTGCCATGGTTGCTTGTACGATTTCTGTTGCAATCATTATCTTCGACCTGCAAAATATTCAGTTAAACAGTGCCTGGCACCTGGCGGTCTCTTCATTTGTCGGGATTCCACTTGGATTGCCCCTCTTAAAAGCAGTTGATGTTCCGCTGATGAAGGTCATTCTGGCACTCGTTATTATCGGTTTTTCCGCTTACCGCCTGCGAAAACCGCAACTGCTGACACTGGATAACGAAAAGTTCTCATTTGCTTTTGGTTTTCTGGACGGTTTTCTGGGCGGCGCGTACAATGTTGCAGAGCCGCCGGTTGCCATCTATGGTGCGATGCGCAGGTGGTCACCGAAGACGTTCAGGGCAACACTTCAGGGCTATTTCCTGCCCACCTTGATTTTTATCGTATCCGGTCATGGAGTTATCGGTTTCTGGACCCCTTTGGTGTTGAAGCTATATTTTTTTCTTTGCCGCTTCTTTTTTTGGCGTATGTGATCGGGAGCCGTATCAATCGATCGATACCTCAAGAAAAGCTTGAAAAATATATCCACTGCCTGTTGATAGGAGTCGGTACGTTTTTATTGGTCCGAACCGTATACGGAATTTTAGCTTCATAATTGTCACGGCTCATAAAAAATGGAAGAAAGCCCTGCTAAAATTGACTGGTGGCTTTTCGGCATCTGCTGCTCCCGGGTCTTTACTTACCTTGTGTTTATGGCCTATGCGGCGACTCTTCCGGTTTTGCAAAGAGAATGGGCAATGTCGGCAGCTGCCGCGGGGTCTATTTCCGGTGGATTCCAAATCAGTTATGCATTCTCTCTGTTTATTTTTTCGATTTTAGCGGATACCATGGGGGCGAAACGGGTTTTTCTCCTATCAAATTTTCTCTGTGCCATTGCCGCGTTGCTGTTTACAACTTTTGCCCGAAATTATATTTCCGGTCTGCTCCTCTATGCCCTGATCGGCCTATCGCTTGGTGGGGTATATCCGCCGGGTCTGATGATGGTTACAAACCGTTACTCTTCAGAACGCCGTGGACTCGCCACCGGTTTTTTTATTGCAAGCACTTCATTAAGTTATGCCCTGTCCCTTGCCATCAGTGGTGTGGCATTGCCAAAGGGCGGGTATCAGCTTTCTTTTTTACTGACATGTCTGGGACCGGTGGTCGGCTTTATGCTGGCATGGGTCACCTTGGGTTCGACATTTAACAAAATTTATCCCCGTCGAAGGGGGCAAAAGTTTTCTACCGGGGTTTTAAAAAATAGACCGGCTGTTCTGTTGATTGCCGGCTATACCTTTCACAGTTGGGAACTGTTGGGAATGTGGACCTGGGCACCCGCCTTTTTATCCGCCTGTCTGATGGTCGGCGGGGCTGATGTCCAGTTCGCGGTCGGTAGAGGAGCGCACGTGGTATCGCTGTTCCATTTCATGGGGATGATGGCATCTCTTTTAATGGGTACGCTTTCGGACAGGGTCGGGCGGGCCAGGGTCATCCTATTTGTGGCAAGCACCAGCGCTTTTTGCTCCTTTTTCATGGGATGGCTGATCGGCCTACCGACGATTCTGATTACCGCCGTCGGGATGCTATATGCCTTCTCTGCCCTAGGCGATTCTCCGATTCTTTCCGCCGGATTATCAGAGAGTGTTGATCCCGCCTATCTGGGCATGGCTTTCGCCCTGAGAAGCTTCATGGGTTTTGCGGCAGGTGCAATTTCGCCCTTTGCCTTCGGGGCCATTTTGGATTGGACGAACAAGGGGCTGCCGGATACCGGTTTTTATACGACCTGGGGATGGGCCTATTCTGTGCTGGGACTGGGTGGACTGGGTGCTGCGTTGGCGGCGTTTGTTCTTCTTAATCTGAAAAACAGACCGGCTCAATAGCCATTGGGTTTTTTAACCCCGTTTTTTTGGCTCCCGGATGCCATCTAGACCGGTTGAACCGCAACTTTTTCTCTTCATTTAAACAGATTCTTTCGGCTTCAAGGAGGAGACGCTGCTTTTCTTCGGAAGCGGGTTCGGATCGACTGCTGATCATCCCCTTTGCATTGACGACACGATGCCACGGGATCTCTGTTCCTTCCGGGAGTGAGTGAAGAGCGTAACCCACCTGGCGTGCATGACCCGCCGTTCCGGCCAGGGAAGCGACCTGTCCGTAAGTGGCGACCCGACCTTTGGGGATGCGCTTTACGACTCTGTATATCCGAGTATAGATTCCGGGGTTCTTCATTACTGACGCCTTTTTTCCTTGGAGAATCTCTTTTCTACATTCAGTTTTAGTTATCTGTTTCTGGCGAGGATTCAATGGTGTTTATTTTATATTGGGTCAAGGATCGGTTCAGTCTTTTTTCAAACCACCGGTTGGCGGTTTTGAGAATATACAATATGTTGTTATTTTTTTCTCTTGACACACAATATATATTATTTTATGGACATTTAAAGATAATCGTTTTTATCACAGGACAGGAGAATTCTTGGAGCTTGACGCAGGAATTCTTCATTTATAATCGAAGCGAATTGACTTTATACGAATTTTCATTTGCTTTGGGACATCAACTCTATTTTCAATGACAATGGGGGGAGAAGAATCATGGCGAAAATGACAATGGACAGATTGCATGAATTGTTTAACGAAAATGTTGGGAGTGAAATCCTATCGTGGCAGGGAGTTTGTCATGATTGTGAATGCAGTGTGGAGATCACGGCGACGGCCAAGGAGGACGGCATACATATTGAAGGCGGAGGTATATATGAACCAGAGCAGAAAAGATTTTTCCTAAAGTGCAATTCATGTTTTCAAAAGAATTCTATATTAAAAAACTACCAGCCCTGTGAAGTTTATAGCCGGGTAGTGGGCTATTTACGCCCCGTGGCCCAATGGAACGATGCGAAGCAGTCCGAATTCAAAGACAGAAAATTGTTTGACCGTAATATCAGCGGAAAAAATTACAGGGTAGAAAACCAAAATACGGATAACCTCAGAACCAATGCCGCTTAAAAGGGGTTAAATGGCGCCATTCGTCTATCATGAGATGTTTTCCCTCGGTGAAGACACCACCGAGTACCGCCTGCTCACAAAAGATTATATTAACCTCAAATTCTTTGAAAACACTGAAATTTTAACGGTTGAACCCGAAGGGCTGGTCCACCTTTCGGAGCAGGCATTGAAAGATGTCTCCCATCTCCTGAGACCATCGCATCTCAAACAACTGAGCAAGATTTTGGATGATTCGGAGAGCTCAGAAAACGATAAGGTAGTGGCACTCGAAATGTTGAAAAACGCGGTTATTTCTTCCCAAGGCGTATTCCCGATGTGTCAGGATACCGGAACGGCCATTGTTATCGGAAAAAAAGGACATAAGATCTGGACCGATTTTAGGGATGAAGAAGCCTTATCAAAGGGGATCTTTAATGCATATACACAAAACAATTTCCGTTATTCTCAGAATGCCCCGCTGACCATGTATGATGAAAAAAACACCGGTTGCAACCTGCCGGCCCAGATCGAATTGTACGCCGCGAAAGGGAATACATATCAATTTCTCTTTATTGCCAAGGGGGGCGGTTCTGCCAATAAGACCTATTTGTACCAGGAAACCAAGGGCATATTAAATCGGAAAGTCCTTCTCGATTTTATGAAGCAAAAATTAAGGAGTCTTGGAACAGCAGCGTGCCCGCCGTACCATCTCGCATTTGTTGTGGGTGGGGCATCGGCTGAAATTGCTTTAAAAACGGTGAAACTCGCCACTACGGGATATCTGGACGGTCTTCCTACAAAGGGGGCTGAATCGGCAGTTGCTTTCAGGGATCTTGAGCTTGAAGCTGAATTGTTAAAAATATCCGGTGAACTGGGAATCGGCGCCCAGTTCGGTGGAAAATATTTCTGCCTTGACACCCGTGTCATACGTCTCCCACGCCATGGAGCATCCTGCCCGATAGGCCTCGGAGTTAGCTGCAGCGCTCATCGCAATATAAAGGCAAAAATTTCCAAAAAAGGAATTTTTCTGGAGAGGCTGGAAACGAATCCTTCCAAATATTTACCGGAATCACCACGACCCGAAAAAGAGGTATACCATATAAACCTCAACAAACCAATGGATGAGATCCGAAGCCTTTTGACACAATACCCCGTCGCTACACGTCTACTCCTGACCGGAAAGATTGTCGTGACAAGGGATATGGCACATGCCAAACTGAATGAACGCCTTGATCGGGGTGAAGATCTTCCAACCTACTTCAAAGATCATATCATCTATTATGCCGGTCCGGCGAAAACACCCGAAGGGTATCCTTCCGGATCTTTTGGCCCAACCACCGCCGGAAGAATGGATCCGTATGTGCCCCGTTTTCAGGAAAGGGGCGGATCTTTGGTGATGCTGGCAAAAGGAAACCGCTCAAAACAGGTTTCAGCATCGTGTAAAAGATACGGGGGGTTCTATCTCGGGTCTATTGGCGGCTCTGCGGCGCGTTTAGGGCAGGAGTGCATCAGAGCCATCAAAACCCTTGAGTATCCTGAACTTGGTATGGAAGCCATCATGATGATCACCGTAAAAGATTTTCCGGCCTTTATCATCATCGATGATAAGGGAAACGATTTTTTTGAAAAATTCCTCTAGTATCCTGAAACCTATGAGGTCAACCTTTAGTGATTATTCAACAGATTGAGATGGACTTTTCGCGTTCTGGGCCCGTCAAATTCACAGAAGAATATTCCCTGCCATGTCCCCAGCACCAGCCGTCCATTATCGATGGCGATCAGTTCCGAAGCACCGACAAGTGTTGATTTAACATGGGCGGGCGAATTCCCTTCAAGATGGCGATAGGCGGCTTCCCAGGGAACAATTTTGTTTAAGACCATTTGGATATCAGTTTGAACACTCGGGTCCGCACTCTCATTTATGGTTATGGCGGCCGTGGTATGCGGCACAAAAAGCATACAGAGTCCCCTGAATAAATCAGCAGATTTAGCGATCTGGTTGAGTTGCTCCTGAACCTGTAATGTGATATCGATGAATTCTGTTTTTGATCTGGTTTTAACTGTAAAAATCATTTTACCCCCCAAAAAATAAAAAAGGCTCTGTTTCCCAACCAGAGCCCTTTTTTGATTTAAAAAGTAAAATCGATCACATAGTTTTTATTTAGACACAACCGGTCGGTTTTGTAAGACCGGCCATTTTACAGGCTCCCCTTCTGGGGCTGGACGGGAATAGTCCATAGATATGTTTTAGCTTAAAGCCGGTCACTTTTGTAAGGATACGGACCATCGGAGCAATTCCATTCTTCTTATAATAGTCCTGTGACACTTCAATCATTTTTCTGTGTTAATCAGAGATCTCATCGATGCCTTCTTCTTTTTTGACATACATCACACACTCTTCGCACCAGTTGTCAAAAGAATCAATGAAACCGTCTTCATCTACATTAAAGGTTTGATCTCCAAATTCTACAACAGGCATTTACAAACCCTCTTTTTGGTTAAAATAGTTTTTTTTTGGCATACGGCCTTTGGGTTCATTTGTCTAAGTGCAACCCGATGATCCTATTTTAACAATTCGATTCTGTCAATAAGAAAAATTTATCTAAAACTCCTCGATCCCCTCTCTCCGGCGCCCGTTTTCTGTGGTCTAATATTCCTTCGGCAAGTCGGTAAGCTGGGCCAGTGTAAAAACCGGTCCATCTTTGCATACAAATTCTTTCCCGATATTGCATCTACCACACATGCCAATACCACATTTCATACGGTTTTCAAGGGACATGATGATGTGATCCTGGGCATACCCAAGATCATCAAGAATCGGTTGTGTAAATTTTATCATGATGGGCGGACCGCAGACGATTGCGTAGGTATCATCATCACCAGCGGGAGCTTTCTGCTCGGTGATGGTAGGCACAAACCCGACATTGTACGCCCAGTCCGGGTCGTCTGTGACATCGACGGTGATGTGCATATGAATGTCTTTGCGTTTTTCCCATTGTGCCACCTCGTTCCTATAAAGAAGCATCCCGGGGGTGCGGGCACCGTATATCACGTGAATATCTTTAAATTTTGATCGATTTTTCGGATCGAGCATGTAAACAATCGATGACCGGAGTGTGGTAAACGCAAAACCGCCTCCGATAATCACAATATTTTTCCCCTCCAGTATTTCCCACGGATACGCATTGCCGAGTGGCCCCCTGACTCCCATGGTATCATTGACCTTCATGGAATGCAGATGGGTGGTCACTTGTCCGACCCTATTGACCGTGAAAGATAGAAATCCTTTTTCCGTAGGAGAGGACGCAATCCCGATCGGTATTTCACCCTTCCCGGCTATGGACAGTTCCGCAAACTGACCCGCTTGATAAACGAATTCTTTCTGATCACCCGGGTTCAAGAAGACGAACTTGAATGTTCTAAGGTTCTTATCTTCGGTTTCAGTTACAATTTCATCGATGCGAACAGGGTATGGCAAGTACGGGTTTTTCACTTTACGATTCTTTTTTCAATTTTTTGGATATTTTCAGGCAATGGGTTTATAGTTGTTCATCAATTCACCCACCCTGCGGATATCAATATTTACCGGACAAAGGCGGATGCATCGACCACAACCCACGCATTGAATCCCGTTGTTATATTTGTCCACGTAATATTTCAATTTATGCATAAACCGCTGCCGGACTCTCTGAATCTTCATTCCTCTGGGATTATGGCCCGAAGCGTGGAGGGTAAACAACGGGTACATGCAGCTGTCCCAATTGCGCATACGTCTGCCGGATTTTCCACGGGTTTCATCTTGTATATCAAAACACCAGCATGTCGGGCAGACATATGTGCAGATACCACAGTTGATGCACGAAAATGCCACGTCTTCCCAGAAAGGTGCATCGTAGAGATCGATCGTTACTTTTTCCTTCAAATGATCGGTGCTTATAAAAGAGGTTATGCGTTTCTCAGCCGCCAGCCTTCTGGCTTCTATCTCTTTTTCTGCGACACCCGGGGCGGTTTCAGTATCCCAATCCACCGCTTTCAAAAGATGTTTCCCTTTTTCGGTAATCGCTTTTGCCAGATAGTGATCGTCCGCCGGGACCAAAAGCACATCCAGCCCCTCTTCGTGATAGGGGCCACACCCGGCACTCGTACAAAAGCACGTACTACAGGGTGTATCACATGCCAGTCCGACCAGTGTAATCGCTCCATAGGCCTGTTTCCAGTATGGGTCCTCGTGCTCGGGAGTGTCGAAGTTCGGTTTGACCAGCAAAAAAGCAAATGCATCGCAGGGCCTGATGCCGAAAACTACACATTGCGTGGGATTCCTTTTGACTTCCTTTAAAATATGGCAATCTTCCCGGCTTTGATCCAATGAGTATTCAAACATATTCTCGGACTGGGGAAGAACCAGAGATTTAAGAGAAAGGCGCGTGTTTAAAAAATTAAAATCTGGGAATTCCCCCTCCCCCAGCGTCTTGAAGAGACAATCCTGATCCGCTTTGACCGGCCCGATAAGTCTAAAAGACCGACGAAGCTTTTGAAGGTCTCTCTCCCAATTTTCTTTGTCAATTCGTATAAATTTCATTACAGGTGCCATTATTTGATAAAATTATCCGAATCGCCTGGTTTATAAGTATCGAGGGGCGGACGGATATCGATGGTCATACCCGCCTCCCATTGAAAGAGTTCCAAACAGTCTTTTTCCAGTTTTTTGGTCAACAAGCGAACCGGAATGCCGACCGGACAGGCCCTTTCACAAGCGCCGCAGTCGGTGCAGCGGCCGGCACAATGGTAAGCTCTCAGAAAATGAAATATGCGAATATCCGTCGAATCCTGACTTTTTCCGACCCACTGGGGACGGTGTTCATCCACAAAACAGGTGGGGCAATAGCAGAGCGGACACGCATTTCTGCATGCGTAGCACCGAATGCAGGATTCTAAAATTTTGTCAAAAAAATCCAGTTTCTCTTTGGGGTCCATAGTTTCGATAGGGCGAATATCTTCATACCGATCCATATCTGCTTTCTCTTCGACCTTATCAGCCACCAGTTTATCGTATAAAATCGGGTTTCGATGAATGCAGATTTCGCAATTTTTCTGCAACACTTCTGTTTTTCGAAAACGTTTTTCAAACCCATGGCCCCTGACGATGATGTTGTCATCGTCTTCCAGAGCCTTTAAAACTTCGCCTTCTGACCGATTCATAATTAGTTGTCTGTCAACCATTCCTTTGCATGGAACACCGATAATTACCAGCTGCTCCCGTTGGATCTTGTTTTCGATGATATGGGTGACAATGTTACGGGAGTCGCAACCCTTGGCAATGATAGCTATCCTTTCTTTCCGGTTCGGGAGATAATTCGCGAGATTGATGCCGCAATGGCTGTCCCACGCCAATGCGGTGATATCTTCAGGCCGGTTGACAAAAGTCGGTTCATTCATCATCGGCACGGTTCCCTTGCGGAACCCGATCACCATTTCAACCTCTTTTTTCTCTAACAGATCCGCTGCTATTTCTCTTATTTTATGGATATATTCCAGCATAACAAGCTACTCTGTCCCCATAGTCTGAAGATCTTTATCAACACCCTCAAAGGGTTTTTCCGCAAAATGGGTATTCGGCCCGAGACCTTTTATGACCGATGTCACTTCCTTGACAACATCGACAAATTTAATCGATTCGGCGGAAGATACCCAGGAAAACTGAAGCCGTCCGGGTTCAAGCCCCATATATTCAATCAGATTTTGAAAAAGTGCAAATTTTCGTCTGGCATAATAATTACCTTCCAGGTAATAACATTCCCCGGGATGTCACCCGGATACCCAGACACCATCCGCCCCTTCTCGCAGAGCGGAGAGAAAAAACTTGGGACTCATCCGTGCGGTGCAGGGGATACGAACCACCCGAATGTTGGTCGGGTATTCCAGCCTACCCACCCCCGCCAGATCCGCAGCACCATAACTGCAATAGTTGCATAAAAAACTGGCGATTTTAGGTTCCCACTCGGGCATGGTAATGATCTCCTTTGTTTAAGTCATAAATATCGAATTTAATATACACCGATGATCCCGGCTCTTTTACGATAGCGTCTCGTTCATGGCAAAGATTTGTGAAAAAATCTGGTCATTATCAAATCCTTTTAGATGAATGGCACCGGACCGGCAGGATGCGACACAAAGACCGCACCCTTTACAGAGGACCGGATTAATTTCGGCTTTGTCGGCAAACAGCCCTTTTTCGGTAAAAAGAGGCGCTGAAAAGGGACAAATAGCCACACAAACACCACAGGAACTGCAATTAAGCGGATCGGTCATGGCAACCGTTCCGCTCATCTGGATCGTTTTCTTGGCGAGGAGGGTTATGCCCCGGGTTGCGGCCGCCACCGCCTGCGCGATCGACTCGTCAACCGGTTTAGGGGCGTGGGCCAACCCGCAGATAAAGACCCCGTCGGTCGCACAATCGACCGGCCTGAGTTTCACATGGGCCTCCATGAAAAATCCGTCATCATTCTGTGTGATTTTGTAAAGACGGGCCAGAGGATTCTCTTTTTCCGGGACGATGGCGGTTGCCAGTATCAGGAGATCTGGTAAGATTTCCATCCGCCGCCTGATGGAAGAGTCGGTAAACTCGATCTGAAGATTCCCATTTTTCACGGATACATTTAGTCCTTTTTCAAAATCGTATCGAAGAATATGGATGCCTTGTCTTCGGGCTTTCCGGTAAAGGTCCTCCCGAAGTCCATAACTACGCATATCCCTGTATAGAATAAAGATATCCATTTCCGGGTTCATCTCTTTGAGTTTCAGGGCATTTTTTAAGGAATGGGTGCAGCAAACCTTAGAACAATATGGTCGCTCTGGTATTCGAGAACCGACGCACTGAATAAAGACGATGGTTTTTTGTTTCCCAATTGATGGATCATTTTCGATCAGTTTCCTGTCCAATTCCAGGCCGGTAATGACCCGGGGGTCACCCCCATACAGATACGCATCCGGTTTTAGCTCTGAAGCCCCGGATGCGACGATAGTGATTCCATGTGCTAAGGTCAGCTCTTCCTCTTTGGTTTGAATGGTTGTCTCAAAATTGCCTACGAAACCGTCAACCGCTTTAATTGTCGTTCTCAGATGGATATCAATGTTATCGTTTGTCTTTGTTGATTCAATCAGCTTTGTCAAATTTTGCTGGATATCCTCACCCCGCCATGTTTCGTGTAAACAAAGGGCCTGTCCCCCTAGGTCTTTCTCTTTTTCCACAATGAAAGTGTGATATCCTTGATCAGTCAATGCTTTTGCCGCAGTCATTCCCGCAATGCCACCACCGATGATCAAGGCAGACTGGTTGATCTCCAGTGATGGTTCTGGAAGCGGCTGGTGCAGCGCAACCTTGGCCACGGCCATCCGAACCAGGTCGATCGCTTTTTTTGTCGCAGCCTCAGGGTGTTTCCGATGCACCCAAGAACACTGATTCCGGATATTGACCATCTCAAAAAGATACTTATTTATCCCGGCGTTTATCAAGGTTTCTTGAAAAAGCGGTTCATGCGTCTTGGGTGTACAGGCGGAGACAACCACTCGATTCAATCCTTTTTCTTTGATCAACACGGCCAAATTGTCCTGTGTATCCTGGGAACAACTGAACATGTGTTCATCCGCGTAGACAACATGGGGAAAGGTTTTGGCGGCTTCCACCACCGCAGGAACATCAACCACGCTCGCGATGTTTGTCCCACAGCGGCAAATAAACACACCGATCCGCGGTGGTTCTCCGGCTATATCGATTTCCGGTTGTATTTCTTTTGTCTTCGTTTGCGTCCATCTGAATTCAGACAGGCTACGACCCGTCATCCCGGCGGCTGCGCTCGATTCGATAACCGATTGGGGAATATCCTTCGGAGCCTCCAGGGTACCGCAGATATAAACGCCGGGTCTTGAAGCCTTCACCGGTTCAAAGCTTGTTGTGGATATAAAATCGTAATGATTCAACTCAACGCCCACCCTGCGAGCCAAATCGATTGTGGATTTATCTGTACCGAAACCAACGGAGAGAACGACAATATCGAATGTCTCGTTGACCCGCTTGCCCGTTTCGTCAATGTATTGTATGAACAGCGAGTCATCATCGGCAACCGGGGTGATGCGGGTGATTTTTGATTTGATAAACCGAATCCCTGATTCTTCTTTGCCTCTGTTGAAATATTTTTCACAATCTTTACCGTGGGTACGGATATCCATATAGAAGATGACGGTATCCAGTGGCGCCGCACTGTGCTCTTTGGCCAGCATCGCCTCCTTGATGGCATACGTACAGCACACAGCGGAGCAGTACCCCTTTGCACCGATATGCTCATCCCTCGAGCCGACGCACTGGAGCCAGGCTATTTTTTTCGGTTCTTTTTTGTCTGAAGGCCGTACGAGATGGCCGCCATAAGGTCCGGAAGAGGAAAGCATCCGTTCAAATTCCAGGCTGGTTACAATGTTTTTAGATTTTGCATAGCCATGGATATCATGGCGTTCCGGATTGCAGGTTTCAGACCCGCTGGAAAGGATAACCGCCCCGACGTTAATCGTGATCTCCTTTTGTTGATCATCAAATTTGATGGCATCGGTTGGACAAAACTTTTCACAGGCCCTGCACTTTCCCTTTTGTATATAGATGCATTGAGAAGGGTCTAAGGCGTATTTAAGGGGAACGGCCTGGGCATATTGGATATAAGCGGCTTTACGCTTGATAAGGCCTGCGTCATATTCACTCGCGACCTTTTTCGGGCATTTTTCTGCACAAAGGCCACAGGCGATACATTTTTCCATGTCAACATAACGCGGATTCTGGGTAACTTTGATATGAAAATTTCCCTCTACGCCGGATATGTCCTTCACCTCTGAAAGGGTGAGTATCTCTATGTTGATGTGCCGGCCGACCTCGACCAGTTTGGGGGAGATAACTCACATAGCACAATCGTTGGTGGGGAATGTCTTATCCAATTGCGACATGAGGCCACCAACGGAGGCTGATTTTTCGATGAGATAGACGTAGTAACCTGAATCGGCGACATCGAGCGCGGCCTGCATCCCAGCAATCCCGCCACCGACGACCATGACCGATCCAATCTTCGGATGTGACATTTTTTCTCCTAAGATAAAAAGGCCTTTATGCCGGTAATTTCCATTTGGTTCATTTTAATTCCCAGCAACCTGCCTTTTATTCCCATTCCAAGTCCAAGAAGCTGAGGGTACAAAATAGACGGGAGATGATGGTCTGTTTTTCGCCGGGTGTTCAGCATCTGTTGAACCGAGTCGAATTGCTGTTGGCACCACGGGCAGGCAGCGCAAAGATAATCTGCCCCTGCCCCCTTTGCATTTATCAGCTTCTTTTCCGTTAAATCCATTGAAAGATCATCATTGACTCCCAGCAGCGGTGCCCCGCAACACTCCAGCTTCAATGGCCAGTCAATGCTTTGGGCGCCTGTGGTTTTAACCAGGGTGTCAAAGAGAACCGGTGCCACCGGATCATCAAACTGCATGATGTCACTGGGACGCAATGCGTGGCATCCGTGATGGGTAGCGATTTTAAGATCTTTAAAAGGGTGGATTACATTTTTCTTTATCTTTTCCTGGCCGACATCGTGATAAAGAACAGACAAAAAATGGGTGACTTTCCGATCTCCATTAAACGTCAAATGCTCTTTTCCCAGCCAGGAATTGATCTCTTGCCGCAGAGGTTTGTCTTCTTTCAATACGTGGTTTGCTTTTTTCAAACTGCTGAAACAGCACATACACAGGGTCATGATATCTAGACCCTGTTTTTCAGCAAGCGCCAGATTTCGGGCCGAAAAAAGGATGTAGGCCTTATAATCCACATTTCTCATCGGGTAGCCGCAACAATTAAATTCGCGTATATCGACTACATCGACTTTCAGTTTATCCAACACCGCTCTTGCTGAACGGTCAAACTGTTGGACACGGGCGGGGATAGTGCAGCCCAAAAATAAGGCAAACTTCTTTTTGTTCATTCGGTTAACCCCCATCCCTTTCCAGTTTGACAGCGTTTGTCGCCCCTTCAGAATTAACCTCCGCCACTGCCTGATTTTTAAGTTCATAGAGTACATCGGTTACTTTTACCCCCTGTGGACAGTGTTCCTGGCACTGGTAGCAAGTGACGCAATCCCACAACATATTGGAACCTAAGGCCAGATCTTTCAAACCGAGTCCGATTGAGCGCATGATTTGATGTGGCAGCAGGCCGAGAACTTCCTGGGGGTTTGCGTAGTTTTCGACTACCGGACATACAGTGCTGCAGTTTTCACAGGAAAAACAGTTGCTGTATGTACTGGCCTGTGTGGAATGGTCAGAAGCGACCTTAAATTCCCTGTCAACCGGGGTTAAAGGAATGATTTTTTCCGGTTGCTTCAGCAGTTCCCGGTTTTTTGAAATTGCTTCTCTAGCTGTTTTCAGCGGTTTTGGATAGGCTTTGTCCGACAGGTATTGACGATTGAGTCCCCGGTAAAATGAGAAGGGGGAAAGAATCAGTGGAACCGGCGTCCCTTTTTGAATGAGTTCTTCCCTGACGTTGAGCCACATATCTCTCAACTGGATGCCGGCCGGGCACACGACCGTACATCGATCACAATTGGTGCAGAGATAGATCCCCTCTAAAATGGCCCTGAGTTCGTTTTTGGTAAGTGGTTTATTTGCAATATAGGCTTTTAGAAACAGCAGCTTTTCAGATGGAAGAATGTTGATATTTCCAATTTTATCAAATGCAACAGCGACGGAACACCGTCTACTACAGGTTCCACAGTGCATACAGGCGTCTAACTCCACGGCCTGCCGGGTGGCGATATTTGCCGGATCTGACGTGGCTTTATCCATAACAGCACCAGCGAGCAAACTGATGGGGCTGGCGATAATATGGAACATTTTGCTGAAAGGAAGATATGCCAGACCCAAAAAAGAGGTGATGATATGGAGATAATAGAAAAAAGTGGTGCCGTCCATCCTGTCCAGCATTAAAGCAATGGGATGTATCATGACGGCTGTGGCATATCCGGCAAAGGCTGACTTGATGGGAGAATGACAATCGGCGCAGTATGATTCGTCAAGATCTTTACCCTCTTCCAAAAGTTCCTCGGTGAAAGGAGGCTCAACATTCGGAGAAACAACCCCAAAATATTTTACCCAGTAACTTTCCAGTGCCTCTATTTCATCTTCGTCATCCGAGTCCGCATAGTCTTCCACCATGGTCTGGAATATGGTGTAGGAGGTTATTTTCACCCCATCTAGAAACACCCCTGAAATCATGACCGCAGAGAGAATAATGATGGCATATCGATCCATGGCGTTGGTCTTCAAGCGCGGGACCTTGAGTATAAGCCGTCGATATACCGCAATTCCAAGACCAATGATAACCATAACACCAAAAAAATTTCTCAAGAAAAAAAACGGATTGATCGTTGAATAGTAGTCGGTAAATATATTTTCATAAAACGGGGTCCCAAGGCCATGCACGAGCAAAAGGAGCATAAAACCGGCATAGATAAACATATGCATCAGCCAGCGCAGAAAATTCTCCCTAAGAATCCGCATCTGCAATATCACATCAAGGATGAAAACCCGTAAAAGGATGAGAATTTTTTTACTGAAGATGATACTGATGATTCCCCTAACAGCTGAAAGAACTCTATCGCGGGTCGTCAAGTCATCTGCCGGGACTCCGATTCTCCGTGAGAACCATCTCGAAATTTTATAGATCAAACCAAGGATAAAAATAATCAGAGAGGTATAAAAGAGTGAGTTAAATGCCATATCATGAACCTATAACTCTAAACCGGACAAACTGGAACCCAATAATCTTTTAGACCCGTACGACCTTCCGGACCTATGAGGGTAAAAACCGTGAGCAAAAAACACTAAGAATTTTCTCCTGTTTTTACTTTGGGCGCTTTGGGGGTCTTTGTAAAATCAAAAATGGATAACTTGTGTACCCATAAAAAGAGAGAAAGTCGCTGGGCATTAATAGTGAAAGCGACCCCCTGCGACTTTTTATACATCCGATCTGAAAGGAAACCCAATTTGATTTCAAAAGGTTGAAAAAATTGAGACCAAAGGCAATGCAAAACGCTTTGAACATAAAATGAAATTCTTAATCAGAACGAATTCATATACGGTGGCATAAAGCTTGTCAACAGGTTTTTCCTGCGATAGCATCAAACGATGGGCGTGTTGCGAGATAGAAACATTTACAATCTCGATGATTTTATCGCTTAAGTTTCTTATTTCTTTTCAAGGCATGGATGTTTGACAAAAAATCAAAAGTAGTGGTTATTTGTGGGCCGACGGGGATTGGGAAGACCACTGTGTCGCTCGAAATAGCCGATCGGTTTTGTGGTGAAATTATCGGTGCCGATTCCATGCAGATTTACCGGTATATGGATATTGGTACCGCCAAACCGACTCGAGGCGAACGTGCCCGAATTCCCCACCATATGATCGATCTGATTAACCCGGATGAGTCAATGGATGTTGCCCGGTTTGCGACCTTGGCACGTCAAGAGATCAACCGTCTTTTTGCGAAAGGGGTTACGCCGTTTGTTGTTGGCGGAACAGGACTTTACATTAAGGGATTGGTCTATGGTCTTTTTAGGGCTAAATTTAGTAGCCCATCGGTTCGGAGGCAATTAGAGGAAGAAGCAGCACTGTATGGGGTTGGTGCGCTCCATCGGCAGTTAAAGGTAAGTGACCCGCAAGCAGCCGATAAAATACATCCAAATGATCGATACAGAATCATAAGAGCGCTCGAGGTATTTGAAACAACAGGAAAGACTATCACGCAACACCACCGAGAACATCGGTTTTCAGACCGACCATTTGAATTTTTGAAAATCGGTCTCCGCATGGATCGGGAGGAACTTTACCATCGGATTAACGACAGGTGCGATACAATGATAAGCGGAGGCCTTGTCGACGAGGTCAAAGGACTTCTGCAAATGGGTTACAACAAAGATCTTAAATCGATGCAAGCCATCGGCTATCGGCACATGATTGATTTTATGAATGACCACATGTCGTGGGATGAAAGCCTCCACACCTTCAAGCGTGATACCCGCAGATATGCAAAGCGTCAATTGACCTGGTTCAAAGCGGATACCGAAACCGTTTGGATCGATCCGGGGCAGATAGGGGATGTACAACTTTTAGTCAAACGGTTTTTGCAGAATTGACGGCAGGGATCGGTATCGGGCAATGAAGCTCCCCGCCGCAAACGGGCGGGGTATTAAAAACCATAATAAAAATTGGCAATTGCAGTCAACTTTTGTCATATTGACAACTATCAAAATTATATAGTAGTTTTTACCTTTTTTGGGACGCCTATCCGGGCGATGTCTACCGACACTTTTGAAGCTCTGTTTGGATGGATTATGAAAATTGCAATTGCACAAATAAATCCCATTATTGGTGATTTTGAGTACAATTTCGACCGAATAAAAGATTTTAGCGAAAAGGCTGTGGCGCTTTCATGCGACTTGGTTGTCTTCCCAGAACTGGTTGTATCGGGATATCCGCCAAGGGACCTGCTTGAAAGAAACGATTTTATTGAAGCCAATCTTGCTTGTTTAAATAGACTGGTGGATTCGATCCGCGGCATCGGGATCATATGCGGTTTTGTGGAAAAAAATCCTCCAGGTAAAGGGAAATCTCTATATAATGCGGCGGTTCTTTTTGAAGATGGAAAGATAGTGCATCGGGCATTTAAACGACTCCTTCCAACATATGATGTTTTCGATGAAAGGAGATATTTTGAACCGGGTATCGAATGTGAGCCCTTTTCATACAAAGGCCATTCCCTGGGGCTCGCCATTTGTGAAGATGTCTGGAATGATAAGGATATTTTTCAAAAAAGAATCTACTCGATCGATCCGGTAAGCCTGATGGTCGAAAAAGGGGCTGATCTGATTATTAACATATCCGCCTCCCCGTTTTATATGGGTAAAGAGGTTTTCAGGCAGGAAATGCTCCGGTCCATTGCGCGGAAATACTGCGTTCCATTGGTATTCGCCAACCAGGTGGGTGGCAATGACGGCCTCCTTTTCGACGGCATCAGTACCGCTTTTAATCGGCTGGGAAATATTGCGGTCAGGGCTCGGGAATTTGAGGAAGACTTGGTGGTATTTGATTCAGAATCGCCGGTATCTACCGAAGATAATTCACAGGCCGTTCTAAGGACGGGCGCAACAATGGTCCTTAAGGCACTGGTGGTTGGAACACACGACTATGCAATAAAATGCGGATTTTCAAAAGCAATTTTGGGGCTGAGTGGCGGGATCGACTCTGCTCTCACCGCCGCCATCGCATCTTTGGCACTGGGCCGGAAAAATGTTCTGGCGGTGTTTATGCCGTCACGTTACACTTCAAAAGATAACTATCAGGACACGAAAAAACTGGCGGACAACCTGGGTATCGATCTCATTCAAATACCGATTGATGGTATGTTCAAGGAGTTTTTGCGGTTTCTCTCGCCTTCGTTCAAAACGGGAGAACCGGGTGTGACCGAACAAAATATTCAGGCGAGAATCAGGGCAACGATTCTCATGGGGTTCTCAAACAGAGATGGGTTACTTCTCCTTTCCACCGGAAACAAATCGGAGGCCAGCGTTGGGTATTGCACGCTCTATGGTGACATGAGCGGTGGTTTGGCGGTTATTTCCGATGTCCCAAAGACGATGGTGTATAAGTTGAGTGGTCTTGTCAATGCAGAAAAAGAGTGGATACCGAAACGGATTATCGAGAAAGCCCCCTCGGCTGAACTCAAGCCCAACCAAAAAGACCAGGATGACCTGCCGCCTTATGAAATTCTCGATGCAGTTTTAAAGGGGTATATCGAAGATCTGAAAAGTCCAGATGAGCTGGTTCAGATGGGATTTGACAAAAAACTCATGGAAAATGTTATTTCAAAAGTCGTCCGAAGTGAATACAAACGTCAGCAGGCCGCCCCCGGCCTAAAGGTGACGTCCAAGGCTTTTGGTTATGGCAGACGGTATCCCATCGCTCAACGATACATGGCCGAGTCGACCTAAAAATGATAAGATTTTAAGAAGTTTTTATTCTCAAGAGGATTTGAGTGTGGGCATAAGACGGTATCTCCTTTTTGCAATTTCTGTGGTTATTATTGGAGGGGGGGTTTTCATAATCTTTTATTTGGTCTCCCAAAAACCATCGGCGCCAGAAAAAGCAAAAGGGGAAATAGAGACTTTGGATCCTCAATTTTCTGAAAAGTCGGTCGTGCACCTCTATTTTACGGATCAAGAAAACGTCTATCTGATGGCAGAAGATAGGGTTCTTCTTCGTCCGATAGACCCTGCGGCGTTTGGAAACATTGTAATCAAAGCCTTAATAAAAGGGCCCCAGGGCGAGCTGATGCGAACCATCCCCGAGGGTACCGGGCTCAGGGCCCTTTATGTTACACCCAAAGGAACCGCCCATGTAGATTTATCAGAGGTCATTAGGGCAGACTATCCCGGTGGGGCTCAATCGGAACTGATGACCATATTTTCAATCGTAAATTCTTTAATTTTAAACATTCCTGAAGTTGATGCGGTCAAAATACTGATAGAAGGACGTGAATCGATAACGCTGGCAGGACATATCGACCTCCGTTTTTCGTTTAAGGCAAACCTGCTTTTGATAAGATAAAACATATGAAAAAGATAAGCGCCATACGCAATATCGGTATTATTGCGCATATTGATGCGGGAAAGACGACGGTAACGGAGAGGATGCTGTACTATTCGGGTCGTTCCCATAAAATCGGAGAGGTCCACAATGGTGAAGCGGTGATGGATTGGATGCCTGATGAACAGGAGCGAGGCATCACGATTACCGCGGCCGTCACCACCTGCCAATGGATGGGGAGCGAGATTCAGATCATAGATACACCGGGGCATGTCGATTTTACAATCGAAGTCGAACGTTCGTTGAGGGTTCTCGACGGCGCCATTGGTGTATTCTGCGCTGTCGGCGGCGTGGAACCACAATCTGAAACCGTATGGCGTCAGGCGGATAAATATCATGTCCCAAAAATTGCTTTCATTAACAAATTGGACCGGGTGGGTGCCAGTTTCTTTGGAACAGTGGCGTTAATGAAAGAAAGACTCAATGTAAAACCGCTGATCCTACAGCTACCGGCGGGCTCGGAGGAAGACTTTTCAGGTGTTGTTGATTTAATAAACATGAAGCAGATCAAATGGGATGAGGATACGCTGGGGGCTACCTTCACCATTGACAATATTTCCAAAGAACTTCTCGAAATTGCAGACAGATATCGTGAGGAACTTATCGAGGCGGTCGCTGAAGTCGACGATGAAATTATGGAGGCATATCTGTCCGATTCTCCGTCAGCCGAAATCAGTTCGAAAAAACTACTGGGTGCAATCAGAAAAGCAACAATCAACTTGAAACTGGTTCCGGTTCTTTGTGGCAGTGCTTTGAAAAATAAAGGAATCCAGCCACTCCTTGACGCTATAGCTCAATTTCTTCCCAGTCCCTTGGATGTTCCACCCATAAAGGGAGTGGACCCTGAAACCACGGAAGTTATTGAATGCCAAGCCAAAAACTCAGAACCGTTGGCTGCCCTGATATTTAAGGTTTCCATAATGGAAGGGCGGAAGCTTTCCTTTGTAAGGATTTACAGCGGGAAAATGACCACCGGAGAGGATTTATACAACTCTTCTCGTGGGAAAAGGGAAAAAATCTCTCGGATATTGGGGATGCATGCCAACAGGAAAGAGCGAATCGTTACCGCGGGTTCAGGAAGTATCATGGGTATCGTTGGATTAAAGGAATCTTTCACAGGAGATACGCTCTGTTCGACAGACCGGCCTGTTTTGTTGGAAAAGATGGAATTCTATGAACCGGTCATTTCAGTTGCCGTGGAGCCAAAAACCCTCGCTGATCAGGAAAAACTTGACCAGGTGCTTCAGAAATTTGTGTCGGAAGACCCCACGCTGAAACTTCGCCATGATGAAGAAACTGGGCAGACAATTTTATCGGGAATGGGTGAACTCCACCTCGAAGTGATTGTCAGTCGTATGATGCGTGAATTTATGACACGTGTCAATGTGGGAAAACCCCAGGTGGTCTACCGGGAAACCATAAATCGTCAGAACGAGGCGTCCGCAATTTTTGACAAAGAGGTTGCCGGCCAGCGACATTTTGGGGAAGTCAGCATAAAATTATCACCATTGCCCAGGGGAAGTGGGAATCGGTTCAGATCGGAAATTTCAGCTGAAATAATACCCGACGTTTTTATCCCATCGATTGAGAAAGGTGTAATGGAGTCTTTTGAAAGTGGTGTTTTGCTGGGGTATCCGGTGGTTGATATTGAAGCTCTCCTCAACGGTGGTGCATACAAGGAGTCTCTGGGCACTGGGCTAGCCTTCACCGTCAGTGCCTCGATGGCATGCAAAGAGGCGCTCGCTAACGGAGAGCCGTTTCTCCTTGATCCGATCATGGCGGTTGAAATCCTTATCCCGGAGTCATTTATGGGTGATGTGATCGGCGACATCAATTCCCGAAACGGGAAAATAGAATCGATCAAGCCAAAAACCGGGATACAGGCCATAAAGGCGATCGTTCCCCTCTCAAAAATGTTCGGCTACTCAACGTCATTAAGATCCGCAACCCAAGGGAGAGGTACCTATTCCATGCGGTTCTCCCATTTTGGTCAAGCAGGCGGTAATTAACCCTGCATGGGACTCCACGGTGGATTGGGGTGCGAAACTGGAGCAGGTAAATAAACTTTGTGATCGATCAGCTTTTTTTCGTATCTATCGCTTCGATCTCTTTTAACATTTTTTTGATCTTCAGTTTTCTCTCCGGATCGTCTGTTTTTTCTCGAGCCCTATTCAAATGGAAGGTCGCGTTTTTCAGATTACCTGTTTTTTTAAAATAGATGCCAAGATAATAGTGGGCTTCGGAAGGTTTTCCTTGGCGACTATAGACTTCGCTTAAGAAAAAAAATGCCCGGTTGTTTGCGGTTTCTTTTTGTATCAGGGCGGTAAAAACCATTTCAGCATCCTTTAACCGTCCAAGCGTCAGCAGCGTTCGGCCGTAAAAGAAATCTCCGATCGGGTTGTTATGTTCGGCACTCATCGTCGATTGAAGGGTGGTTAAGGCTTTGGTGTATTGACCGTTGAGAAAATAGATCCTCCCCAGATCGATTAAAACATCCGGGTTAAACGGATTTTTTTCCAATGTTTTTTTAAGGTGAACGATCGCACCTTTGTGGTTGCCGGCTCTGGAAAGAGTCAAACCGTATCCATAGTGTCCCATCGGATTTTCGGGATCATTCTTCACTGCGGTTTCAAATTTCGTCACCGCCGAATCCTTGTCTGAATAAAGGGCGACAAGCCGGATATGGGCCTTTTGAAAATCTGTAGGGTTGGTGCGGCTTTCAACCTTGGGTTGGCTCGCCACCCAGGTCGCCACATAGGCCACGCGGTCCTCTGAGGCGGGATGGGTCATCAGGTAGGTGGGAATCTGGTCTGACCCGAACCATTGCTTGTTTCGTATTTTTTTCAGCATGGCCAACAGGCCTTTACCACCGTACTTGGCCTTCTTAAGGTACTCAAGACCAATCTGATCCGCCTGCATTTCATCTTCCCGGCTGTAAGCCAATGTAATCGATTGGTTGGCTGCAACCGATCCCATCGTTACTGCTGTTGCCGCCTCGGATGAACCGATAGAGCCGAGGAAAGTTCCGGCAACAATACCGGCGAGGGTCGCGATCAGGATTTTTTTCGATCTTTCTATCTTTTGTGAAATATGCCGCGAAACAACATGGGCGATTTCATGGGCAAGGATGCCCGCCAGCTCATTTTCACTCTCCATGGCTTCGAACAAGCCACTGTTTAGAAAAATATGACCCGCTGGACCGGCAAAAGCATTATAGACATCCTCTTGAACGACATAAAAGTGGTAAGAAAATGCCTGGGTCGGAACAACCGAGAGAATCTTTTTACCTATTTTATTTACATACCCCATGATTAAAGGGTCTTTTACAAACTTATAGTGTTGAAGCACCACGTTAATGAATTCTTTTGCCAGCTCTTCTTCCTGTGCCACGGTGATAGGGGAGCACTCTTCCGGGAGCATGACGCCCAAAATCAGGATGAAAGAAAGGCATGAAAAGATTATTTTTTTTCTAAACTTCACGAATACCTCATACAAACACAATGCTATTATGCTTTTCAAACATGAAGATTTATGTTAATGTTTGAATTATGGCACAAATTATTTGCATTGCCAATCAGAAAGGCGGTGTGGGCAAAACAACGACCGCCATCAACCTTTCGGCGGCATTGGCTGTTTTAGAGCAGAGAACCCTTTTGGTAGATTGCGATCCCCAGGCGAATGCGACAACTGGAGTCGGAATTGATAAAAGCGCAATCGATAAAACATTATACCATGGAATAATTCATGAAACCGGGGCCAAAAGACTTGTTGTCGACAGCGACATCGAAACTTTGAAAATTATCCCTTCGCGTGTGGAACTGATCGGTTTTGAAGTGGAAATGATGTCAAATCCCGACCGTGAGATGGCGCTAAAACATCTGCTGGATGAATTGGAGACTTCATTCGATTACATTATACTCGACTGCCCGCCGTCGTTGAGCCTTCTGACCATCAATGCCATGACCGCCGCCCACTCACTTTTGATTCCGGTTCAGTGTGAATTTTATGCATTGGAAGGTCTCGGCCAACTTTTACGAACGGTGAAACGCATCAAGCAACGCCTGAATCCAAAGCTCAAGATAAGTGGCATTCTTTTGACCATGCTCGACACACGGACGAATCTGTCCCATCAGGTGGCTGAAAACGCTGAAAAATATTTTAAGCATTTATTATTCAAGACAATTGTCCCCAGAAACGTCAAGTTGGGGGAGGCTCCCAGTTTTGGAAAGCCGATTTTGCTCTATGATCCCGACTCTTTGGGTGCATTAAGCTATTTTTCATTGGCAAAAGAAATAATCAATAAATACAGCGGGCCGAATTAAAACGGATCTGAACCGAAACAGCGAGGGCGTTCCCCGTATCTTGCCGAATCAAAGCGAAGATCCCGACATTCGGGGCTGTGGGATTCTATATTTTTCCAAGCAGTCGGAAGCAAAGGCTTCGATCGTTTGTGTGAAGGTATTTCATGAAAAAGAAGACAAAAAAGGATCTGAACCGGTGGTGAAAAAACGAAAGAAAATGGCTTTGGGAAGAGGACTCGATGCGCTGATACCCGACATAGAATCGATTCGAGATATTCAAAGAGAGTTTTTCAATTGCGATATTGGGATGATTCGGCCCAACCGGTACCAGCCCCGGCGCCGGTTTTCCGAAGAGGAATTAAAGGAGTTGTCCCATTCAATTAAAATGCAGGGGGTCATTCAACCGCTTTTGGTCAGAAAAGATACCAGTGGTTATGAACTGGTAACCGGTGAAAGACGTCTGCGGGCGGCAAAGCTTGCCGGCCTGAAGCAGGTCCCGGTTGTTTTGAAGGAGGTAACAGATTCGAAGCTGTTGGAGATATCGATTATTGAAAACGTTCAACGGGAAGATTTGAACCCCATTGAGGAGTCTGAAGGTTACCGCCGGCTGATGACGGAATTCAATCTTAAACAGAATGAGGTTGCAAAGCGGGTGGGGAAAAGCCGCTCTGCTGTTGCCAATTGTTTGAGGCTTCGACAATTACCCGATGGCATCAAGGCCCAAATATTAGATGGAACCTTGAGCATGGGGCATGCTCGGGCTTTGCTGGGCGCTGATACCACGGCCCAGCAAAACAGTGCATCGCGTATAGTCGTATCAAAAGGGCTCTCCGTAAGAGAAACAGAGCGGTTGGTCAGGCGCATGCAATCCCAAAAGAAAGCTTACAAGGGGCCTTCGAAAGGGTTTGAGGAGATATATATTTCTGATCTCGCAGATGAGCTTTCGCAACATCTTGGCACACGGGTTCAGATCAAGCGGAAAGGCCGGAAGGGGAAAGTTGAGATCGAATTTTACAATGATGATGATCTGGACAGACTTATTCGCCTCCTGAGAGAGACCTGATTGACAAAGCGAAATCCTATTTTATTTTTTTTATCGCACACCGATTAATTGCCTATAACCCAACCATGTCTTTACATATCATCATCGATGGCTATAATTTGATTCGGCAATCCGCATTTTTAAGCGCCTTTGAACAGCTCGATATGCAAAAAGGAAGGGAACGGTTGCTGAGCCTTCTTTCAGAATATAAGAAAATAAAACATTACAGCATTACCGTTGTTTTTGACGGCGCAAATGCTCCTCCATCTTCGCTGCGGACCGATCATTTTGTTGGAATTGGGGTGAAATTTTCTCAAATTGGAGAATCGGCGGATGATGTGATAAAACGGATGGCAACAGAAGAGAGAGAGAAAGCCCTGGTAGTCAGCTCTGACCAGGAGGTGGTGAACTTTGCCTTTGCGCAAGGGGCTGCGACAATTAGCTCATCCATGTTTGAAGAAAAGATGGCTTTGGCCGCATATATTAAGACCGATGCCGGTGATGAAGATGAGGATGCAGGTTGGACGCCGACGACAAAAAAGCGTGGACCGCGAAGGCGTCTCTCAAAAAGGTTGCGAAGAAGCAAAACTAAAATACAAAAGCTCTGATTTTACGAAAATCTAAAACGTTTTTGATTTAGGTTTACAAAACAAATAACTGATAAGGAATAACATCCCATCGAGTTTTGACTCGATTAGGGTAAGAAGGAACCGATATAATGTGCGAAGCCAATGTTTATCTGGTTGAAGGTGAGGAGCCAAAACTGATAATGGAGGCCGTTGACACGGTCGAACCTGAAGATGGCGGTTTAAGGTTGATCAGCATATTCGGGGATCAGAAATTTATAAAAGCGCAAATTCATTCACTTTCACTTGTTGACCACAATATTTTTCTCAAAACATGAGTTCATCAAAACCTGCATAGATTGAATGAAAATATTTCTCGCTAAGACAGCAGGTTTTTGCATGGGTGTTCGGAGAGCGGTCGAAATGGTCCTGGAGGCACCCAATGAACACGCTCAACCGATCTTTACCTTTGGTCCCCTCATACACAACCCACAGGTCCTAAGGCTTTTAGAAGAAAAAGGAATAACTGTTCTAAAAGAAATCCCCGATCACGGATCCGGCACCGTCTTGATCAGGGCTCACGGTGTTCCTCCCCGAGCAAAGGAAGAACTTGAAAGGGCAGGTTTTTCCGTTATCGATGCAACCTGCCCTCGCGTCATCAGGGTCCAGACCATCATCAAAAAGCACGCTGGGAAAGGGTTCGCATCTATCATCATCGGGGACCGGGATCATCCAGAGGTTACCGGATTGCTCGGTTATGCAAAGGGAAAAGGGTATGTGGTTGACAGCCATAAAGATCTGGATAGCCTTCCGTCTTTTGATCAGGCGATTATTGTGGCCCAAACCACCCAAAACACTTTTTTATTTGAAAAAGTGAAGTCGTGGGTAACACACAACTACCCGCATTATAAGGTTTTTAGTACAATCTGCGATTCCACCGAGAGAAGACAGATAGAAGTACGTCGTTTTGCAGATTCGGTCGATGCCATAGTTGTTGTCGGCGGTCACACCAGTGGAAATACCCGGAGGCTGGTCGAGATCGCAAAAGAGACCGGAAAACCTGCCTATCACGTGGAAAAAGAGTCAGATCTTGATGAAGCCCTGACAAAATGCCAATCGGTCGGAATAACAGCGGGTGCCTCTACGCCGAATTGGGTTTTAAAAAGAATTTACCGAGCGATTGAGTCATTACCGATAACCAGAGGAAAAAGCTGGCGCAGATTTTTGTTTACGCTTCAGCGAAATTTACTTCTGACCAGTACCTATGTGGCCCTCGGCGCTGGAAGCCTAAGCTATGCCTGTGCGAAACTTCAGGGTGTTCAACATTATTTCTCCCACATATTGATTTCTATCCTCTATATTCAATCCATGCACATTCTTAATAATCTGACCGGGCGAAAAGCCGATCGGTACAATGAACCTGATCGGGCTTCCTTTTATGAAGACCATAAAATTTTCCTGATCTTTCTTGCCGTCGTTTCAGGGGGTTTGGGCCTCATCGTTGCCTATACCATGGGGTTGATCACCTTTTTTATCCTCCTTATCATGAGTATCCTCGGGCTTTCATACAATTTACGGCTATTTCCCGTCAGCTTCACAAGCGGCAGGTATAAAGGCATAAGGGACATCCCCGGTTCAAAGACCGTCTTAATCGCGGTGGCCTGGGGAATCGTCACTGCTATATTTCCAGCGTTGTCTGTATCAAATTATATAGATTTCGGAGCTGTTTTGGTGTTTCTGTGGATAACCGGAATGGTATTTGTCAGAACCGCTTTCTTCGATATTCTCGATATGCAGGGAGACCAAATTGTGGGAAAGGAAACGATTCCCATAATCTTGGGGGAAAAGAAAACCATGCGCCTGTTGAAATTGATGTTGATCATCAGTTTTATTATATTGCTCCTATCGAACATATTTCATCTAACAACGAATCTCGGGTTTGTTTTCCTTGCTTATCCTGTTATTTTATTTATTGTTTTTTCATCCCACGAACAGGGATATATGCTTCCGGGTATAAGATTGGAGTTTTTGGTAGATACCCATTTTGTTTTATCGGGTATCCTATCTTTTGCTTGGTCGATGGCCACCGATTTGTAGATAAATAAGTGTGAAAAAATTGTATCCGCTCCGCACCGGATAGGAATCTTCATTAAAATCAACGGTGTGAAACGAAAGTTAGTGTTTAAAACTCCTTTGTCCGGTATAGACCATGGTTACATTTGCTTCGTTGCTTGCCTCAATGGATTGATAATCATTTTCTGAACCACCCGGCTGGACGATGGATGTAATACCCTCCAGAATACCCACTTCCACACCATCTCTAAAGGGGAAAAATGCGTCGCTGACCATGGCGGAACCGATCAGGCTTCCTTTTTCAATGCGCACCCGCCGGTCGATATCTTTTTTCTTTTCGGTATCTTTCAGATCGTTGTATGGTATGCCATGGATTTCAAAACAGTATCGGTCGGAAAGTTTTCGATATGCCTTGTCCCGTGCAATCTCTGCCACCCCAACCCGGTCCTGTTCGCCGGTACCAATGCCAACCGTAATCTGGTTCTTCACATAAATAACGGAGTTTGAGGTGATTCCCGACTCCACAAGCCATCCAAACAACATATCTTCATACTCTTGTTTGGAGGGTTCACGGTTGATTCTATATTTTTCCCCTTTGTATTCACATTCTGCCAGACGGAGATCCGCTGCTGATCGGGCGGATGGAACAAAAGACCATTGGGCGACAATACCTCCGTCGATTAAATTCTTGAATTCCACATATTTCTTCCCCACAAAGGTTTGCAGCCGGTCGATATTTTTAATTCGAATCACCCGCAAATTTTTTTTCCGTTCGAAGATGTCCATCACACCTTCTTCGTAATCAGGCGCAATCACCACTTCGGCATATTGCTTAAATATGGCCTCGGCCGTCGCCTTGTCCACAGGGTGGTTAACGGCAATACACCCCCCAAAAGCAGCGACCCGGTCTGCCAAATTCGCTTTGGTATATGCATCTTCAAGTGAATCGGATCGGGCCACCCCGCAGGGGTTGTTGTGCTTTACGATAACCGCCGTTGGCCTATCGGTAAAATACCTTAAGATATTCAGGGCATTGTCAGCATCGGTCAAATTGGTTTTTCCGGGGTGTTTTCCCGACTGGAGGAGCTCAATATCGGATATCAGATATTGGCCCGGTAGTATGGTCTCGGTTTCTCCCAACACCAGATTCCCATTGATCAGCCGATAGAGAGCGGCTTCCTGGCCAGGGTTTTCCCCATATCTCAACCCTTTCTGGATGTTATCGATGGTCCATGAGACCTTTTCATAATAGAGGGTTTGTCTTTTGTCTTCACCCACAAAAGCGATCTCCATCCGGGGTGGAAAGTGGTCATCCATTATGGTCTTGTAAATTTTTTTTAGATCTTGTGCCATGTGATCTCCTTTTTCGGTCTGCGTATATCATACGCCTGCTGAAGAAATATCGGGAATGAAACCACTATGTTCGATAACATTTCCTCGCATCTGCAATAGATTGAGCATCCAAAAAATCTGCAATGGTCCGATCATAGACCGCTGTATGATCAAAGGACTTTTGGGCAAGTTGAAAACGTAGTTGAAGGGATATTGATCCATTATTCGTCTTCATATCTGATAAAATCGTATCATAATCCAGGGGGTCGACCACCGAGGCAACCCGAATGTAGTTTTTGGCAGCAGCTCGGATCATACAGGGCCCACCGATATCAATATTTCCCCTAGCCTCTTCAACCGTCACACCCTCCTTTGAAATCGTCTCCTTAAACGGATAAAGGTTTCCAATTACCATATCTATGGATACGGCGCCGGTTCTGAGCAGATCCGCCTGGTGATCGTCATTGTACGTCTCGGTTAACAGTCCGAGATATATCTTAAAATCGAGTGTCTTGACCAATCCACCCTGGGTTTCTGGTTGACCGGTGTACTGGGAAACTTGCCGCAGACATGTTGTCGCTGCTTCCCCCAATATCGACTTTATTTTGTTGTATGAACCACCGGTCGAGTAAATGAATATCCCAGGATTTATCTTGAGCAAGCGGGGTATAAAATCGTCAAGTCCCCTTTTATCTGAAACACTGATCAGGATATGTCTGACATCCACGAGGTCATCAATTTTTCCAACGATATTCTTATCCATGATGTCTACCTCACCCCTTCATATTCCACTTTAAAACGTTTAAAGAACGCATCCATGAATGCGTGGCGTTTTTCTGCCAGTTTTTTCCCTTCTCTGGTTAATATCCTGTCTCTGATCTTTGAGAGTTTGACTTTGAATTCCCTGAAGCCGGTATCTTCTCTGGAATAGGGTTCAACTCTCTCAACGTCGATGTCCGGATTATGGAGCCTCGCTCCCACTTCTCCGGCAAATAAGTATGCCCGGGCCACCCCAACAGCACCGATGGCGTCGAGTTTATCCGCATCAAACAGTACCTTTGCTTCCCGGGTTTTAGGCAAACAGGTGCTGCGAAACCGGTGGGATCTTATCGCGTGCAGAATATTTTGTTCCTGTTTTTTATCAAGGGGAAGCGCTTTGATAATGTACCGGGCGATCTCAGCCCCTTTTTTTGCATGGCACATTTTCCCGTTTGAACTGTCCTGATGGTCTCTCCCGATATCATGCAAAAGGGCTGAAATGAGCAACACTTCCATATCGACGTCTTCAGCTTTGCCAATATGTTCACATAGCCTGTATACCCGGAGAGTGTGGTCCCAGTCATGGCTTCCCTTCGACGATTCAAACCGTTTTTGAGCGATCGCTTTTACCCGGCCCACAGAAGACATCACTGCGTCAAACGTATCTTTTTCTCCACCAGCTGTTTCCATTTTTTTAACCGACACCGTCGTATCCTTGCCTAACAGGCCAGAGAATTCCTATCGCTGCAAAAGTTGAGGATGCCGCAGATCCAAGGCGTTCAAATCGCTAAGAAATGTTACCCTATAACCGCAGTCGAAATCATACTGGCTCTTTTCAGTTATCCAATGATTTGTCATGCCACCGGCGAAGGTGGCATGAAACCGGGGGGTGTCCCTGTTCATACGGGTTGATAAAATCAGTGAAAATTTTTCAGGCTTCACCATGTCGATGATTTCTTTAATCAGGGGTAAATAATCATCCTGGATGATATTTGTCTCAAAGCTGGCGTAAGATCCGTTTGATTGTGGGGTGATATGAACCGTTAAATAATTGCTTTTTGAGAGTCCATTGAGGGAGTACCCGTAGGGAGAAAAAAAATGGCTGTCTCGCTCCGTTAGAGGAAAAAATTTTTCAAAAGCGGAAAACTTCACATCCAGGTCTATTGCCCTTTTTTCCTCTGTGCAAAATGATGCCATGAAACAAGGATCGAGGTCATGCATCAGCAGTTGCAGGGTCATATTCTTTTCGGGCTTTGCATCTGGATGGGCCCAAAAGAAAACGTGGACATAGTCATGGTTGGCCGATCCGAGCCTGTAGCTCTTACCCGGAAACAATCTGGTGAGGCGATTGACCTCGTCTTTGAAGCTGAAGGGTTGTTCTTGTGGAAAATTCGATTTTTTTCGTTCATAGAAAACAATCGCCACCCGTGTCCTATCTACCAGATCAAGGATTTCCGAAAGCGCATTTATCAGAGAGGTTTTTCCGCAGGTAATCATAAGGATGCGGTTATTCCACACGAAAAGACTCGATTCAGACAGGAGGTAGGCATCGAGATCATCCGTTGATATGGAACTGAGGATCCGAGATCCGCTCGAATTTACCACCTTTTGCCACTTGCCATCACTATTGGAACGGAGATCGGAACGGGGGGAGAAAAGTATGATATCCAGCTTCTTTTCAGGGCCTTCAAATTTTTCAATATTCAAATTCAATGGGTGGTTTTTTGAATAGATTACGAGTTCTCAAAAGGTTTTCCACATTCTTTGCACCGGCCGTCAGTACCGATCACACCGATACAGCTTTCATCGCTGCAAAGCACGCGATCTCCCCAATCAATGTCTGTCAATACCGCCGAATTTTCGTCCATAGATGAAAATTCGTCCTCGAAAGGCCGATCTTCATCATCGAATTCTTCCGGCGTTTCCTGACCCTTTTCCTCCGGTTCCTGGTTTAACGGTTTTCCACATTCTTTACACCGGCCGTCAGTACCGATCACACCGATACAGTTCCCGTCGCTGCAAAGCACGCGATCTCCCCAATCAATGTCCAATTGTGATTTGGTCTGCTCGTCTTTTTTCATAATTCCTTCTCTATGGCTAAATCCAGGGCTAAATCTAACCCATAAACGTTATCGACCCCAACCGATTCCCCCTGTTATGAAAATCAATGTTTCACAAAAAGCAGGCAAGATCAACATGGAAGTTCATTCTCTATCTTTATATTCCTCCACATTATTCCACCATTCATAAAATTATCTTGACTCCCTTAACTTTTATTAATTATTATAAAAAATAAAAAAATATTACATTTTTTTCTTGACATTGCTAAAAAATTGTAATTAAACTCAAAAATAGTGGAGTAAAGTGGAATTAAAAAAATGATGTTTAGAGGAACTTCATTCCATACAATTGATCCGAAGGGCCGATTTGTTATTCCATCCCGGTTTCGCGATATGATCAGAACCGACGGGATTGACAGAATTATGATTTCCAGGCTGGACATGGGTCTTTCTGCCTATACGTTTGAAGAATGGAAAAAGATTGAAACAAAGGTCATATCGATGGCCGAGAAAAGCGGAAACATACGCCGTTTTAGAAGGGTTTTTATCGGTGGTGCTTTTGAATGTTCCTGCGACAAGCAGGGTCGGGTTCTCATTCCCCGGGCCCTGCGGCTCTATGCGGAGATTGAAAAAGAAGTCGTGCTCGTCGGCGTACTCGATCATTTTGAAATCTGGTCGCGCGAAAACTGGGAAAAAGAGAATATGAGTATGGAAAAAGATATGAAAGAGGAGGATGTCAGGAACGAAATTGCAAGAATAGGACTCTGATCCGATGCCTTTCAAACACATCCCTGTCATGGTCAATGAGGTCTTGCGACACATGGATTGTAAGAGGGGGAAAATCTATGTTGACTGCACGCTTGGCGGAGCAGGTCACGCAAAGGCGATTCTGGGAAAAATTATTCCAGACGGCATGCTGATCGGTATTGATCAAGATGAAGATGCAATCGAAAATGGAAAAAATGTTTTAAAACCGTTTGCGGCGAATACCCATCTTTTCCATGCTAATTTTATCCATTTTTCAGATGTTCTTTCACAATTGAATATTCCGGCGGTTGACGGAATTCTGCTCGATCTCGGCATTTCTCTCCATCAACTCGAATTGAGTGGTCGGGGGTTCAGTTTTAAAAGGGATGAACCACTCGATATGCGTATGGATAAGGACTCGAACCCGCCGGCGGAAGAAATCATCAACCGATTGGAGGAGGGCGCTCTGGAAAAAATTTTTCATGAATATGGGGAAGAACGCTGGGCGCGTCGAATTGCGAAACAGATTGTTAAGGCAAGGAAATCGGAAAGAATTCGATCGAGCAGACAATTGGCCCGGATCGTGGTCGATGCCATTCCGAGCGGATCGTCTTCCCAACGGATTCACCCTGCCACTCGAGTGTTCATGGCGATCAGAATTGAGGTAAATCGGGAGTTGGAAAACCTTGATCGGTTCATGAAGAATGCCGTGGAATATCTCAACGACAAGGGCCGGCTCTGCATCCTGTCTTTTCATTCCCTGGAAGATCGTATTGTAAAACGCCGGATCAAAGCGCTGGAGAAAGGGTGTGTATGCCCGCCGGATTTCCCGAAGTGTGTTTGTGATAAAAAGCAGCTTGCAATTTCACTATCCCGAAAAGCGGTCCGATCCTCCGGGGCCGAAGTTCGAACAAATCCAATGGCCAGAAGTGCGAAGTTGAGGGTGATGGAAAAAATATCGATTTGAAGGAGGCTGGATCGTATTTTTAATCTGTTTTGGATAACAAGCCTCAAACTCCATGGCCAGAAACGTAAAGAAAAGAAACCGCAAACCGCGCGCTACAGGCATCTGGATTCTTCTGATGTCCATCTTTATCGCTGAGCTCTTTTTTTACACATGGTGCCGGGTTCAAAACGTCAGGGTCGGATATGAGATCTCGAAGAAACGGGATAAACATCAAAATCTCTTAACCTTGCAAAATAATCTAGAGGTTGAGCTCGCCCGTCTGAGATCTCCTGAACGGCTTTCGGAAATTGCAAAGCATCGATTCAATTTAACCGTTCCCACGCCAGAACAAATCATCGTGGTCCATGAAAAATAAACAGAAACATCGGATGAAATTACGCATCGCAACGATCGGACTGATATTCGGCCTTTGCATTTCTGCCATTATGGCCCGGGCGGTCTATCTTCAGGTTTTCTACGGAACAAAGCTCTCCCAAAGAGCGGCGCAGCAATATGAAAAATCGTTCATTTCCCGTGGCATGCGGGGAACCGTATACGACCGCAAGTTCAGAACCATGGCGGTTAGCATTGATGTACCATCTATTGCAGCCTACCCCAGGCAGATTGAAAAAACCGGTCAAATCGCAAAAGCCCTTGCCAGGGAGCTGCAGGTTGACAGAAAGGCGCTCTACCAGAAACTGAAATCAAAAAAATCGTTTGTCTGGGTCATGCGCAAGGTCTCCCCGAAGCAGACCCTCCGCGTAAAGAATCTCAAATTCAAAGGCGTAGGTTTTATTCCCGAGCGCCGTCGTTTTTATCCCAACAAAACGTTGGCAGGTCAGATCCTCGGATTTTCAGGTATAGATGGGCGTGGTCTGGAAGGCCTCGAATTTTACTACAACTCGTATCTTGAAGGAAGTCGAGGGACGTTTAAGACCGTTAGAGATGCTCTCGGTCGTGAATTCGGCGGCGAAAATGGAGCCCATGCCCGTTATACCGGTGGTAACCTTATCCTTACGATTGACCAGACAATTCAATACATCACCGAAAGCGCTTTAGCTGAATCGGTCAAAAAATATTCAGCAAAATCCGGGATCGCCATCGTCATGGCTCCTGAAACCGGAGGTGTATTGGCTATGGCACACTATCCTTTTTTCAACCCGAACTCATTCAAAGAGTTTAATAAGATGACATGGAGAAACCGGGCCATCACCGATCCATTTGAACCCGGTTCAACCCTGAAAATGTTTACGGTGGCCGGCGCCCTCGAGACCGGAGAAATTACGCCGAACAGCATCTTTTTTTGTGAAAACGGGGCATACAGGATCGGGCGAAACACTGTACACGATACCCATCCATATGGATGGCTCACGCTGCAGGATATCGTTAAGTATTCGAGCAATATTGGTGCTGTCAAGGTAAGCCAAAGCCTCGGACCGGAAAGGCTTTACAACAACTTAAAGGCGTTTGGTTTTGGGAAAAGGACCGGAATCGACTTTCCCGGGGAGACCCCCGGTCGGTTGAGCCACTTTAAACGATGGTCGAAAATAGATGCCGGCGCCATTGCGTTTGGCCAGGGAATTTCGGTTTCAGCCATACAGCTGATCACCGCTGTTTCGGCAATTGCAAATGAAGGACAGCTTATGGCACCTTTCGTCGTCCAGGGCATCACCAATTCTCAGGGTCGGATCGTAAAAAGTTTTCATCCTCGAAAAGTTAGACAAGTCGTTACAAAAAAAAACGCAATGCATTTGAAAAAGATGATGCAGATGGTAGTCGAACCCGGTGGAACCGGTGTCAAGGCTGCGGTGGGTAGCTTTTCGGTCGGTGGGAAAACAGGGACGGCCCAGAAAGTCGGGAAAAACGGCACCTATGCCAAGGGGAAATATATCGCATCTTTTGTTGGATTTGCCCCAATAGAGAAACCGAAAATTGCGGTTCTATTTGTGGTTGATGAGCCGAAAAAAAAACATTACGGGGGCACGGTGGCGGCACCTGCGTTCCGAAAAATTACCCAAGAAACCCTCAACTATCTGAATATCGCACCTGAAAACAAAACCGACACCCTGACCGCACGGTTGGAAAATGGGGCTGCGGGTTGAAACTTTCGGATTTGCTCGAAACGATTACACCAATTCGAGTGACTGGATGGACCCAGGATAAGGCTAAATCACCTGAAATAGGCTCCATTCACTACAGAGCACAGGACGTTCTCCCCGGCGGGTTATTCGTGGCAATAAAAGGCCTCAAGGCTGACGGTCATGATTTTATCGACGATGCACTGGCCAGGGGGGCATCTGCGATTGTAACAGAAAAACCGGTGGTAGCGGATTCGATATGTATCGAGGTTTCAAATATACGAAGGGTGCTGGCCTCGATGGCCAGTCGATTTTATAAAAATCCGTCAGAAACACTGAACATCATCGGAATCACCGGTACAAATGGAAAGACTACCACGGCGTTTTTGATAGAAAGTATCCTGTCAACAGCGGGGTTTCATGTCGGTGTCATCGGGACAATCAATTACAGATACTCTGGAAAAATATTTCCCAACCCCGTGACAACGCCGGAATCTTTAGACCTTCAGAGAATTTTAAAGGACATGTGTAAAGACCGCATCACCCACGTGGTCATGGAGGTTTCATCCCATGCCTTGGATCTTTTTCGTGTCGACAATTGTTGGATGGATGTGGGTGTGTTTACCAATTTTAGTCAGGATCATCTCGATTACCACAAAGACATGGCAGGATACTGGATGGCGAAGCAGCGTCTCTTTTCAGAAATACTGAAAATCGGCCCCAAAAAGGGGCGTGCCCTGGCTGTTCTCAACTGCAATGATGAAAAGGGCAAATCTCTGCTGGAGATATTTTCAGATACCGGCGTAACCGTCGGTCATTCAACCAATAATTTGATCCGGGACAAAACGTTCAAAACCGATTTAAGCGGCATTAAGGGAGAAATTATTACACCACAGGGCCTGTTTCATTTTGAATCTCCGCTGACCGGGGCGTATAACCTTGAGAATATTCTCTGTGCCGTTGGTGTCGGTATTGCGTTCAAGCTGCCACTGGATACCATTAAAAATGGAATTGAAACCATGGTATCGGTGCCGGGCCGATTTGAACAGATTCCAAATGAATCGGGGAAGTTTGTATTTATCGATTACGCCCATACCCCGGGTGCCCTGAAAAATGTTCTCTCTGCAATGCAATCGATGGCCCGCGGCAGAATCATCTGCATCTTCGGTTGTGGTGGTGATCGAGACAGGGAGAAACGGCCCCAAATGGGCGAAACCGCCGGAAACCTGTGCGACCTGGCTGTAATTACATCTGATAACCCCCGCAGCGAGGAACCGATGGAGATTATCCGGCAGATTTGTATCGGCACCCAAAAAGCATGTCGTCACCATTACGACCGATCAGATTTAAAGAAAGGCTTTGAGAAAAAAGGGTACGTCATCGAACCCGACCGCAGAAAGGCTATCCACCTCGGGATTTCAGCAGCCCGCGCCGGGGATATGGTGCTAATCGCAGGAAAAGGGCATGAGAATTATCAAATTGTCGGGAACAGAACCATTTGCTTTGATGACAGATTGGAGGCAGAGAAAATCTTATTAAATTAGCAATTCAATCGGAAATAAATACCATGCAGGCAACCCAAAAAATACCGTGGACAACCACGGAAATATTGGAAGCCACAGGTGGCGATCTATTATCAGGAGATCTGGATCGTATCTTCGCCGGGATTTCTATCGATTCAAGACGTATCACACTGCCTGAGATTTTCATCGGCATCAAGGGAAACACCTACGATGGCCACAGTTTTGTTTCCGACGTCCTGGACAAGGGTGTCGGTGGTCTGGTGATAAACGGGGTTAAATTCGGCGATCTGCCTCGCCCCCAAAGGATGAAAAAAGGAATTGTTTGTGTAGGGGTACAGGATACCATCAAAGCTTTGGGTGATCTTGCGTTGTTTCATCGAAGGCGTTCAAACGCTTCGGTGATTGCCATCACAGGGTCAAACGGGAAAACAACAACCCGAAAAATGACCGCAGACGTGGTGGGACAACGCTTTGTCACTTTGTCGAGCCATGGAAGTTACAACAACGTAATCGGGCTTCCCCTCACCCTGTTAAACCTTGAGAAATGTCATCAATGGGCTGTTCTGGAACTCGGGATGAACCGCCCGGGAGAGATTGAACGCCTATCGGAAATCTGCGTGCCGGATGTGGGTATTATTACCAACATCGGTCCTGCCCATCTTAAAGGGGTCGGTTCGATGGCTGGCGTCACCTCTGCAAAAGGGGAGCTTTTAAAAAAGATCAAGGCAGATGGAACGGCCCTTTTGAATGCAGATGACTGGCGTGTGATGCGATTGGCTGAACACATCCTGATTAAGGTTCTCTTTTTTGGCTTTTCCGGAAAAGCCGACATTTCAGCCCGGTCAGTAAAGGAAAAAAATCAGGGGATCGATTTTACGCTCCGCCTCCCCAAAGAAACCGTTCCCATCCATCTTAGAACCCCGGGACGGTTTATGGTATCAAATGCCCTTTCGGCAGCGGCCGCCGGCTACCGACTCGGATTATCTGCCGAAGAGATTAAGGCGGGCCTCGAAAATTTTCAGCCGGTTCAGGGAAGGATGAATGTCTTTCGTACGGCACGGGGTATTCAAATCATTGACGATACCTACAATGCCAACCCGGATTCGATGAAGGCAGCCATGGATACCCTTAGATTCTTAAAGGGGAAAAAAAGAGGCGTTTTTGTGGCAGGCGATATGTTGGAACTGGGTGAATTCGCTGAATCGATGCACAGGATGGTCGGCACTTTATTAGCGGAATCAGATACGGCGAAGCTCTATATCACAGGAGATTTTGCCGAAGTTGTTGCGGCAGGTGCAACGAATGAAGGTATGGAGACTAACCATATTTTCATCGGAAGCAAAAAAGATATCGTCAAAGATCTGACACACTTTTTAGAGCCGGGGGACTGGGTAATGGTTAAAGGCTCACGGGGCATGGCAATGGAAAAGATTGTGGAAAAGCTTATGAAATGGGGCGGAACTCGATAATGGATAAATAGAAATGTTATATCACCTACTCTATCCACTACATACCCATATATCTGCTTTTAATGTCTTCAGGTATATTACCTTCCGGACGATCTATGCCAGTCTCACCGCGTTTTTAATCTGCTTTTTATTGGGGCCCTGGGTCATTCGAAAGTTAGACTCCATGCGGATCGGACAGTATATCAGGGAAGACGGGCCAAAAAATCACCACAAAAAGGCGGGAACACCGACCATGGGCGGTACCTTGATCATATTCGCAATCGTCGTGTCGGTCCTCCTTTGGACAAATTTGACCAATAGTTATATTTGGATCATTCTTTTTGTCACTGTTGGTTATGGGGTGATCGGCTTTATTGATGATTACCTCATGCAGGTAAAAAAGCTCAACAAGGGGTTGGGCATTCAGAGCAAGCTGTTGGTGCAGACCATCATTGGAGTCATCACCGGAATTCTTGTTTACACCGATCCGGATTTCAATACCCGTGTCACCATCCCGTTTTTTAAAAATATTTCACCAGATCTTGGGTGGGGATACATTCTATTCGCCTGTCTGGTTATCGTAGGAACGTCCAATGCCGTCAATTTGACGGACGGCCTCGATGGCCTGGCCATAGGCCCGGTCATCATCGCAGCGGGAACATATATGTTTTTTGCCTATGTGACAGGCCATGCCAAAATTGCCCAGTATCTGCAGATCAATTACATCATCGGAAGCGGTGAGATCACCATCTGTTGTGGCGCACTGGTTGGGGCCGGCCTTGGTTTTTTGTGGTTTAATACATACCCGGCACAGATTTTCATGGGCGATGTCGGCTCACTACCTCTCGGTGGTGCGCTCGGGACGATGGCAGTGATTACCAAACATGAAATTCTGCTGGTACTTGTGGGTGGTCTTTTTGTCATCGAGGCGGTTTCCGTTATTTTCCAGGTCGGTTTTTTTAAGATGACAAACGGCAGAAGAATTTTCAGAATGGCGCCCCTTCATCATCATTTTGAGTTGAAAGGATGGGCCGAACCCAAAGTAATCGTGCGGTTTTGGATTATTGCGATCGCTCTTGCTCTGATTTCCATGAGCACATTGAAACTGAGATAGTCAATCGGGTCACCCTTGTTCAAGGATTGTGGATATTGATGGCTGGCCGGAAAGAAATGTATATTTTGCCAAAGCGTGTTTTAGTCGTCGGACTCGGTAGCACAGGGATTGCAGTGGCTCGGTTTTTAAGGAATAGGGACGTATCTGTCATCATAACCGATATTTCAACCGATAAAGCGTTGGGGGGCTTTGCGAATGAAGCCCGTGAAATCGGAGTGGATATCCTGCTCGGCGCGCACGAAGTTGAAACATTTCAAAATACAGATCTGATCGTGCTCAGTCCGGGCGTGCCCCACACCATCGAGCCGGTTCAAAGGGCAAAAGAAAAAGGAATTCCTGTATGGGGAGAAATTGAACTTGCCTTTCGATTTATACAAGAACCGATCGTGGCCGTGAGCGGTACCAATGGAAAAACCACCACAACCGCCTTGCTGGGAGAAATGTTAGCCGGTTCCGGCTTCAAGGTTTTTGTGGGAGGAAATATCGGTGAGCCATTGATCGGTTATGTAGACTGCAAGGAGAAGGCAGAGCTGCTTGTGGTGGAAGTGAGCAGCTTTCAGCTTGATACCATAGAAACCTTCAGAGCAAAGGTAGGTGTTTTACTGAACATTGACAAGGACCATATGGATCGTTATCCGAATTTTAATGCATATGCCAGATCAAAAGCCAGAATGTTTGAAAACCAGCTGGCCGGAGATATTGCGGTCTTGAACGGTGCCGATCAACAGGTCCGTTTGATCGGCGAGAAATTAAACACCACGAAGTTATTTTTCAACGCCCGTTCTCGGCATGAAAAAGGCGCAACGATCAACGGCAAACATCTATTCATTCACTCATTTGAGACATCACAAACGTCTTTCGATTTTTCAGGGATGAAACTCATCGGCAGACATAATATGGAAAATGCTTCTGCAGCCTGTCTTGCGGCCTGTGCTGCCGGCGGAACCGCTGAAGGGATCCAGACGGCATTGAACACGTTTGAGGGGCTTGCCCACCGCCTGGAATGGGTCGCAGCCGTCAATGATGTCACCTATATCAACGACTCAAAGGCGACCAATGTGGATTCGGTGTCCCGTGCCCTAGAAACGTTCAACAAACCGGTTATCCTTATTTTGGGGGGTCGGGAGAAAGGGGCCGATTTTTATGCCTTAAAAAGACCGGTACATGACCGGGTCAAAACGCTCATTGTCATGGGTGAAACAAGCAGCCGTTTAAAGTCTATATTTGAGAGGTTAACACCCACCGTCGAAGTTTACACAATGAAGGGAGCGGTCCATTCTGCCCATCAGGCGGCGGCGCCGGGAGATGTTGTTCTTTTGTCTCCGGCATGTTCGTCCTTCGATATGTTTAGGGACTATGCCGAGCGGGGAGATCTATTTTGCCAAGAAGTTCGACAACTGAGATAAAGGAAAAGAAAATTTCAACCCAACACCGACAGCCCGTGTATGATGTTCATCTTCTTTTTCCGGTCCTTTTTTTGGTCGGAATAGGGATCGTCATGGTCTACAGTGCGAGTTCCGCCGTTGCCTTAAAGCGATTTGGAACCGATTATTTTTTTCTAAAGAAGCAGGGTCTTTTTGCGCTCTTAGGTATTGTCGTATTGGTGATATGCTGTCATGTTCCATATCGAATTTACGGTTTTCTGACATATCCGCTTCTTATTTTAGCTTTACTTTCCCTATTGGCAATTCAGGCGACGGGGTTCGGATATTCTGCCGGCGGTTCTACCCGGTGGCTTCGTTTCGGAGCGTTTACCTTTCAACCTTCTGAGTTTGTCCGAATTGCGGTGATCATATATCTTGCTTACTCTTTGAATAAAAAAATGGGTCATCTCAGGAGTTATAGCGTCGGTGTCCTGCCCCACATGATCGTTTTTGGCACTTTTTCCGGTCTGATGATCCTTCAACCCGATTTCGGTTCGGTTGTTATTTTCGGGGCATTGACATGGATAATGCTTTTTGCCGGGGGTGTGCGTTTCTTACACCTTTTTTCGTCCTTCGTTCTGGCGGTCCCCATAGCTTATTTTTTGATGTTTAATGCAGCATATCGGATCCGGCGAATCATGGCTTTTGTCAATCCCTGGCAGTTTCCTAGCGATGAGGGATATCAGATGATTCATTCCTTTATGGCATTTGGGACTGGAGGCATATGGGGTTCGGGAATCGGAAAAGGTTATCAAAAACTGTTTTATCTTCCTGAACCCCACACCGATTTTATTTTTTCGGTGATTGGAGAGGAACTCGGGTTTTTGGGTGTTCTCTCTATTTTGGTGCTATATTGTCTCATTTTATGGCGGGGATTTAACATTGCCATAAATGTGCAGGACATTTTCGGATCACTGGTTGCAATCGGCCTGACCACAGCACTGGGGCTCCAGGTATGCATCAATGTGGGAGTGACCCTGGGACTCCTCCCGACCAAAGGGCTTGCCCTGCCATTTTTGAGTTACGGCGGGTCGTCGCTTTTGTCGAACATGGCTTCCATGGGAATCCTGATGAACATCGGGGCAAGCGGCCGGAAAAAGCCGAAGTGAACCACAGAGGAAGAACAGGGTGAAATTCTAGCATTTCGGGTTTAAATATGCAATGGAAGCAAGTCGTAGGAAATCATGCGGGTAATCATTGCAGGCGGGGGAACAGGTGGCCATCTGTTTCCTGGAATTGCCATTGCTCAGGAATTTATGACCAGGGATAAAAAAAATATGGTTCTTTTTGTCAATACCGGAAGATCTTTTGAAAAATCGATTTTATCCAAGACCGATTTCCGACAAAAAAGTATCACAGCAGAAGGCATTAAAGGGCGCTCTTTATGGCAGCAGATCTTTTCGGTTTTAAAAATTCCAAAGGGGATATACGAATCGATTCAAATTATTAATGACTTCAGGCCTGAAATAGTCATCGGCATCGGCAGTTATGCATCTGGTGTGGTTGTTTTCGGGGCCTGGCTCAAAGGCCTCAAGGTGGTTCTCCATGAACAGAACATTGTACCCGGTATCACCAACCGGATACTCTCTCATTTTGCCGACCGGATATATGTTTCGTTCGAAAAGACTAAAGATCGCCTAAACCCAAACCGCGTGCGCGTGACAGGGAATCCGGTCAGAAAAGAAATTTTGAAATGTACAACCGGGGATGTGGAAAAAGAAAGTGTGGATGAAAAGCCCAAAGGATGGTTGACGGTCCTCATCGTCGGGGGGAGTCAGGGCGCACACAGCATAAACATGGCTGTTTTGGAGGCGTTAAAAAAAATAAAAAAGAAAGAGAAGTTTTACTTTATACACCAGACCGGGACGCAAGACTTTGCACAGGTTCGAAATAGTTATGCGAATCTGGGCATCATGGCCCGGGTTGACTCCTTTTTTGACAACATGGCTTCACTTTACCAACAGGCCGATTTAATCATCTGTCGATCCGGCGCAACGACGGTTGCGGAAATTACTGCCGTTGGAAAGGGTGTGATTTTTATCCCATATCCCTTTGCCACAGATGATCATCAATCGATCAATGCAAGGGCACTTGAACATGCGGGGGCAGCGGAGATGATCCTCCAAAAAGATTTAACCGGCGCAATTCTTTCAGATCGAATAGAACACTATGCTTCTAATCGAGTGGCTTTACATCAGATGGCCTCCAGGGCAAAGGCATTTGGCAGGCCTAGGGCCGCAGGTTCGATTGTGGATGACTGTTACCGATTGGTCGTAAACCAGTGATCAACGATAGCTGGGTAAAAGATGTATCTTAAAAAATACCATATCCATTTTGTCGGCATCGGCGGTATTGGGATGAGCGGAATTGCAGAACTTCTTCTCAACCTGGGCTACACGGTGTCGGGATCAGATTTGAAATCAACAGACATTATCCGGCGCTTGAAAGGGTTCGGAGGTAAAATATTTAAAGGCCATATGGAAGACCAGATCGCCGGGGCGGATGTTGTGGTCACCTCCTCTGCGGTTTCGGCCGATAATCCCGAGGTTGTCGCAGCTGAAAAGGTATCAATCCCGGTCATACCACGGGCGGAAATGCTCGCAGAGCTGATGCGGTTAAAATACAGCGTGGCCATTGCTGGTGCGCATGGGAAAACATCGACGACCTCGATCGTCGCCGCCGTGATGGAAAAAGGCGGACTTGACCCGACAGTTGTGATCGGCGGAAAACTGAAAAGCATCGGTTTCAACGCGAGACTTGGGCAGGGAGAACATATCGTTGCAGAAGCAGATGAGAGTGATGGATCATTTTTAAAAATGTCGCCGACAATCGCTGTGGTGACCAACATCGACCGGGAGCATCTCGATTTTTATACTGATTTAGATGCGATTAAAGACGCCTTTTTGTCTTTTATCGATCGAATACCGTTTTACGGCCTCGCAGTTCTTTGTCTTGACAATGAGCCGCTACAGGACCTCATTCCCAATATTAAAAGACGATTGACCACTTACGGGATGGGCATCCAAGCTGATTTTCAGGCCAAAGAAGTGGTTTTAGATGGATTCAAAAGCATGTTCAGCATCTATCATTTTGAAAAAAATCTCGGAAAAGTTGTTTTGAATCTCCCGGGAATCCACAATGTCTATAATGCGCTGTCAGGCGTTGTAGTGGGAATGGAGCTCGGTATCCCATTTGATAAGATTCGGCAAGGCTTGGAAACGGTTGAAGGTGTTCAGCGCCGGTTAGAGATCAAAGGTGAAGTGCGTGGGGTGATTGTTGTAGATGATTACGGACACCATCCGACAGAGATAAAGTTGACCTTGCAAACCGTTAAAAAGATTTGGCCGGGGCGGCGTATTGTTGTGGCCTTTCAGCCCCATCGATATACGAGGATAAACGCACTTTTCGATGATTTTGCGCGGGCATTTTATCAATCGGATGTGCTTGTGGTGCTGCCCATTTATTCGGCAGGGGAGAAGAGCATAGAAGGCATCGATGGTCACGGCATTTGTAAAGCAATCAGGGCCCACGGTCACAGGGAGGTTGTCTTCAGTGAAGGGTCTGAAGCGGTCTTATACCTTCAGAAAAATTTAAAAAAGGAAGATATCCTCCTGACGCTCGGTGCGGGAGATGTCTGGAAAGTGGGCGAAGAGGTGCTCAAAAAGATGAAATCGGATTGAACGGGACGTTGATGACCCGACTGGAAACCATTTATGCGCATTGATGCGGTTTCAAGAAACTGGCTGACCAAAAAGTTTGGTGCGAATGTTTGCTTCGATGAACCGATGGCCAGACATACTTCTTTGCGGGTGGGCGGACCGGCCGAGGCATTTATCGCACCGAACTCCTTTGAGCGCCTTGTGGAACTCGTTGAATGGTCCTTTAAAAAAAAAATTCCATATGTGGTTGTGGGACATGGCACCAATCTTCTCGTAAAGGATAGCGGCATCAAAGGCCTGGTAATTGTGTTGATGGATTGTCTATGTACTATCGAGCGGAAAGAAGGAGAAAAAGAGGGTGTAATGGTGACCGCCATGGCAGGCGCCCGGATCCAAAGCCTCTGTTCTTACGCCCTCGTCAATGGATTGAATGGGATGAATTTCGCCTTAGGCATTCCGGGGACCGTCGGCGGGGGGATTATGATGAATGCCGGCACCGCACTAGGCTCAATGGAAAGCGTCCTGAAGGCCATTCATGTATTACAACCTTGGGGTGCGGTCAAAAGAGTAGGAATAGAAAACCTGGCTTTTTCATACCGTGGGCTTTCGTGGAAAGAAAATCAATTAAGCAATGGACCTTCGCTCTCTTTTATCATCGATGGTTCATTTTTGTTGCATCCTTCAGACCCCCACGAACTTAAAAAAGAGGCGGAAAAAATACAGGGAGCGCGTAAAAAAAGCCAACCTTTCGGCAGATTGAGTGCGGGATGTTTTTTTAAAAACCCCAGAACCGGTAAAACAGCAGGAGAGCTCATCGAGCTCGCCGGTCTGAAGGAAATATCGATCGGCGGGGCAGGGGTTTCACCCATACACGCCAATTTTATCATAAACAACGGCAATGCCACCGCTGCCGATATACTCGCTTTGATGGAGACCATTCAAGAGAAGGTTTTGCAGACCTTTAACATTTATCTTGAGGAAGAGGTAAAGATTATTGGGTCATAGACAGGCCAGAAATCATTACTACAAAAAAAATCCGCAACCCCGGTCGACGAAATGGGTCCGATACGGGGCTTTTGGCATAAAAGCAGCGGCAGGGATCGGTATGTTGTTATTGATCAGCTACACATTTATCTTAGCCCATGACGTGATCACACAGAGTGACTTTTTCAGGGCGAAAAATATCAGTGTTCAAGGAAACTACAGACTTTCCGACTCAGAGATACTGAGACAGGCCCAGGTAAACACCGAGTCAAATATCCTTTCGGTAAACCTGCAGGTGACCCGCAAAAGGCTTTTGGCCCACCCCTGGATTGCAGAGGCGGAGATAAGGAGAGAATTACCCGATGCTATGGCGATTAAAATAACAGAACATAAATCCCTCGCCATCGTCGATCTTGGCAGAAAATTTATCGTCAGCACTAGGGGAGAAATATTCAAAACATGGAGTCCCATGGATGATGACACGCTTCCGGTCATCAACGGGCTGGAATTTTTTGATTTCGATGAACCGGGTAAACCCAGAAGCCTGCCGTTTGGCGCGGTCATGGAGGTATTTCAGCTGGGTTCAAAATTAAATAGCATTCTGCCGACTCGATTCATTAACAGAGTTTTTGTCGATCGGGAGATCGGAATCACGATCTGCGCATTTGAAAAAAATCAAACCATAAAGTTAGGGTTTCATGACTATCCTGAAAAATATGAACGGCTTGAAGAAATTCTAATTCAAATGAAAAACCTGAAAGATATCAAGGATTTTGATTCGATTGACCTCAATAGCTTGGAACGAATTGTTGTTAGTCCGATACGGATCAAATCCTCGGCCAAAGATAACAAGGAGGTTTAAATGCAACGCCAGAAGGAGATCATCGTTGGTCTGGATATTGGTACAACCAAAATCTGTTCTGTTGTCGGAGAGGTCGAAAGAAACGAGATCAATATCATCGGTATTGGATGTCATCCTTCTATCGGACTCAGAAAAGGTGTGGTGGTAAATATCGAATCAACGGTCGATTCAATCAAAAAAGCAATCGAAGAGGCTGAACTGATGGCCGGATGCGAAATTTCATCAGCATATGCCGGGATTGCCGGCGGACATATCACCGGTTTCAACAGCCGTGGCATTGTTGCCATCAAAGGGTCTGAAATCACCCAGCATGATGTAGAGCGCGTCATCGACGCAGCTCGTGCGGTGGCCATCCCCATGGATCGAGAAGTCATACACGTGATTCCCCAGGAATTTATCGTCGATGACCAAGATGGTATTCAAAATCCCCTCGGCATGGCAGGCGTCCGACTGGAGGCGAAAATCCATATCGTAACAGGTGCAGTGACATCAGCGCACAACATTGTGAAATGCGCCAACCGTTCTGGACTGGATGTCTGTGATATTGTCCTGGAACCGCTGGCTTCCGGAGAAGCTGTTCTGACCGATGAAGAAAGAGAGTTGGGAACCGCTCTGCTCGATCTTGGTGGCGGAACCACGGATCTCGCCATATTTTCGGGGAAGAACATCAAGCATACATTTGTACTCTCCCTGGGTGGAACTAACCTTACCAACGACATCGCCGTCGGACTGCGATCACCTCTCGGTGAAGCGGAAAAGATCAAAAAAAAGTACGGGACATGTCTGAGCAAAAGTATCGGCAACGATGAATCGATCGAAGTCCCTGATACCGGAGGTCGAAAGCCAAGGAAACTGTCGCGGCAGATCCTTGGAGAAATTTTGGAGCCACGGATGGAAGAAATATTTACTCTGATCAAGCGGGAAATCTACAGGGCGAAGATGGAAAGAGTTATTTCGTCTGGAATAGTGGTTTCCGGCGGGACCGCCCTTTTGGATGGTGTTATAGATGTTGCGGAAGCGATTTTTAATCTACCGACCCGCCTTGGAAGGCCCCGGGGGATCAGCGGCCTTGTCGACGTGGTGAACAATCCGATGTATGCGACCGCGGTAGGCCTTGTGATGTACGGTGCAAAGCATGAGACTTCAAAGAAGTTCAGAATAAGAGATAAAAATATCTTTAATCGTGTAATGAGTCGGATGAAACGGTGGTTCAAGGAAATAATTTGAAACAGAGGTCTTAAATGGATTAAGGAGGTGGGAAAACGATGTTTACTTTAGTAGAAAACGAAAAGTCAGCAAAGATCAATGTCATTGGTGTCGGGGGGGCCGGCGGAAACGCGATCAACAATATGATCGATTCCAATCTCAGCGGGGTAAAGTTCATTGCAGCCAATACCGATGCCCAGGCGCTTGAGGTCTCCAGGGCACCTGTTAAGATTCAGCTTGGAGAAAAACTCACTCAGGGGCTTGGTGCCGGGGCAAATCCGCAGCTGGGACGGGAAGCGGCCCTCGAAAATTGGGAAGCCATTAAAAATGCCATGGTCGATAGCCATATGGTCTTTATCACCGCAGGATTTGGCGGCGGAACCGGCACCGGTGCTGCACCTGTGATTGCCGAAATCTGCAAAGAGGTGGGGGCCCTGACCGTTGCCGTGGTGACAAAACCTTTTTCGTTTGAGGGTAAAAACCGCAGCGCCCTGGCAGAGGAAGGGATCGATCGATTAAAAGATGTGGCTGATACGGTAATCACCATAACCAATGATAGATTGAGAGGGATTGCAACAAAAAATACAACGATGATCGAAATGTTCAAGAAGGCAGATGAAATCCTTCTCCATTCGGTTAAGGGCATCACCGATTTAATCATGATGCCCGGCCTGGTCAATCTCGATTTTGCCGATGTGAAGACAACTATGTCCAAAGCAGGCATGGCGATCATGGGTATCGGTATTGCCAGTGGTGACAACCGAGCGATTTTGGCTGCTGAAAGCGCCATATCCCACCCTTTGCTGGAAGACATTTCAATTTCCGGCGCCAGAGGGGTTTTGATGAACATCACCTCATCCACCAGTTTGACGATGGAGGAGATGACAGAAGCATCGGAACGAATATACAATGAGGTGGGAGAGAACGCAGAAATCATTTGGGGCGCGGTGGTGGATGACAGCCTCGGCGATGAGATGTGCGTGACGGTAATTGCCACCGGAATCGGTTCCGATACCGAACCGATCGTTTCAGAAGGATTTGACGAGGAGCCGCTCAGAGGGAAAGTGAGGGATGTCACAGAGGCTGACTTGCAAAAGGTGGTCGACTACGATGAGCCGACATTTATCCGCGTAAAAGAAGCGGCCGGCGAATCGACCGGTGCCACCTACAGGGGATATAAAGGAATGGTTATCGATAACAATGACCTGGATATCCCCACATTTTTGAGAAAGAAAGCGGATTAAGGATCGAGGGTTTCGATTGACGATTGATGGTTAACCAGGGTATAAGAAAAGGGTTCCCCTATTTTGTCAACCGTCAAAAGTCTATCTGAAATGCCAAGAAAGACCGGATCGTTATCAAAACACTTTGCTGAAACAGAGATCGGTGCACTGCGAAAGGACTTGCGGGGGCGCATCAAAGTCGCTCTGGTCTACCCGAACAGATATCACATCGGCATGTCGAATCTGGGCTTTCAGACCGTTTACCGCCTTTTCAACAACCTTGAACCGGTCGCGTGTGAAAGGGCTTTCCTTCAGGAACCGGATAAAACTGCATCCGGGAATATCCGAACCGTAGAGTCCAGCCGTCTTCTCAGCGAATTTGATATCATCGCCTTTTCCATTTCATTTGAAAATGACTACCCCAACCTACTTCAGATTCTCAAAAAAGCAGGCCTCCCGCTGCAATCCAGCGAGAGGAAATTCCCCCACCCCCTGATCATCGCAGGGGGAGTCGCCTGCTTTCTCAACCCCGAGCCGATTTCCCCTTTTATCGATTGCTTTCTGATCGGTGAGGCAGAAGGTATTCTTCCCGGTTTTTTTTCTCAATTTCTTAAAACCAATATGGGCATCGATGATGATCGCCCTCGGTTTTTGAAAATCCTTGCCCAAAATGTGTCCGGGATCTATGTTCCACAATTTTTCAAACCCAGCTATCACACCGATGGGACGCTCCGTTCCTTTGAACCCACCTGTGATGTGCCGGAAAAGATAGAGCGCGTTTTCATTAAAGATCTTTCGCAGTTTGCAACCACAAGTACCATCTTGACCCCCCATGCGGCTTTCAACCAATCCTTCTTGGTCGAGGTCGGCCGGGGCTGTCCACGTGGATGCCGGTTTTGCAGCAGCGGGTATGTTTACAGACCGCCAAGATTCAGACCGTATCAAGTTCTTGAAAAGAGCCTCAAAGAGGCCGATTTGCTGACCGATAAAATCGGCCTGGTCGGTACCGGCATTTCAGATTTCCCGGAAATAGGGGAGTTGTGCGACCGCCTGCTGCAAAAGGATGCCAGGATATCTTTTAGCTCCTTAAGAGCCGATGCCCTTTCCCCCGGGCTGTTATCTGTTCTAAAAAAAAGCAAAACAAAAACCGCAACCATCGCTCCGGACGCGGGGTCAGAACGTCTTCGCCGGGTCATCAACAAGAATATGACCGAAGACGAAATACTTCAGGCCACCGAGACCCTCGTTGGAATCGGTGTTTTAAACCTAAAACTCTATTTTATGATTGGACTTCCCACGGAAACAATGGATGATGTCGATGAGATGATTAAATTGTGCAAACAGATCAAACACCGGTTTCTCATGGTCGGCAGAGCGAAGAAACATGTGGGTCTCATCACGATCAGTCTGAATTCTTTTGTCCCAAAACCGTTTACACCCTTTCAGTGGGCTGGTTTGGATGACTTAAAGTTGTTGAAAGATAAGATCAAACGGGTTAAAAATGGACTGAAAAAAGTTGCCAACCTGCGTGTTCATGCAGATGTCCCCCGATGGGCCTTTATTCAGGCCCTCTTTTCGCTGGGGGACCGCCGGGTTGCGAATATTTTAACCTTGGTCAATCATAACAAGGGGAATTGGGCAAAAACACTTAAAGCATCGCCGGTAAATCCATACTTCTATGTGTATAGGGACCGCGGTCTGGATGAAATGCTCCCCTGGGATTTCATCGATCATGGCATCGATAAGGCGTTTCTTGCAACAGAATATAAACAGGCGATGGAAGGGAGGGTATCTCCACCCTGTCCTATGGTCCCGTGTAATATATGTAGTGTTTGCGGAGGCGGTGGCGCATAAAAAAGCAAGGGGCCTATGTTTGGATCAACCACGACCTTCTTATATCAACATCAACAAAAAAAGGGGGATATTCAGATGGGACAAGTTGTTCACCAATCACAGATTACGATCACAAGAGAGAAGGGGCCCACCCGCAAAGCAGAAATAAAAGGGTTTGGTGAGCCGGTTTTTTATGGTGTCCATGGCGGCATCAAGAAGTTTTACCAGGTTGAGCCCGAGGAGGAGCACGCAGCGACTTTGGATCACATCGTGGGTGCGGTTGGAGGGTGAATGATGGGGACACTGGCCGCGGTGCTGGCCGGCAAAAAGATTCGAACCTTCCAAGATCGTTATAGGGCCGACGTCACCGGTGATATTGAAGATGCCGAAGGGGTGCTGAAAATCACGCGGATTAATGTTCGTTATCAGTTAAAGCTGCCGGAGGAACAAAGAGAAGATGCCCGCCAGGCGCTGGACTCTTATCTTCATTTATGCCCAGCGGCGCAAAGCGTTATCGGATGCATCGAAATCAACCATGAATTGGACATGGAGGATTTGCCTGAATAAACCAGCGGTTTACTTTCTGCCCTTGTACCCTAATCGAGCCGAAAAAAGCACTGGGGTTTTGCCTTCCTTCAAAATTCGAGGTGCCTGGGCGTTCGAGGGAAGGGGATTACGTCGCGAATGTTGGTAACCCCGGACACCATCATGAGAAAGCGTTCGAATCCCAAACCGAACCCTGAATGGGGCGCAGTACCAAAGCGGCGGATATCCAAATACCACCAATAATCATCTCGGTTCAGGCCGGATTCGTCGATGCGCTGTTTCAGTACAGCAAGACGTTCCTCACGCTGGCTACCACCGATCAGCTCACCGATCTTCGGCACCAGCAGATCCATTGCGGCAACGGTGGTGTTGTCATCGTTCAAGCGCATGTAAAACGGTTTAATCTGTTTCGGATAATTGTAAACAATCACCGGCTTTTTAAAGTGTTTCTCACATAAAAAACGTTCGTGTTCGGTCTGAAGATCGGTCCCGAAATCGACCGGAAACTCAAAAATGTCACCCGATGCTTTTAAAATCTCGATCGCTTCACCGTACGGCAACCGGACATAGGATTCTTTGGCAATAATTTCAAGCTGTGTCACGAGGTTCTTATCAACAAACCGGGAGAACAGTTCCAGATCTGATCCGCAATGGTCAATCACATGGGCGATCAGATTCTTTACGAGTTCTTCGCTCAGGTCCATGTTGTCCTTTAGGTCTGCGAAAGCCATCTCCGGCTCGATCATCCAAAATTCCGCTGAATGTCGTGGTGTGTTGGAGTTTTCTGCCCTGAATGTCGGACCGAAGGTATAGACATTTCCGAGGGCACAGGCAAACATCTCGGCCTCCAATTGACCTGAGACCGTCAGACTGGCCTCCTTACCGAAAAAATCGGCTTCGAAGAGATGGTCTGCTTCTTCTGGCTCCGCTGAAACGGGTGGGAGGGTGGTCACCCGGAACAATTCACCCGCCCCTTCACAGTCTAAACCGGTGATAATCGGGGTATGGAGATAATAAAATCCTCGGTTACGGAAAAATTGATGCACGGCAAACGCACTTTCAGAACGGATGCGAAACAATGCGCCGTATTTGTTTGTACGGGGTCTCAGATGGGCGATTGTTCGAAGAAATTCGTCGGAATGGCGTTTTTTTTGTAGCGGATACGATTCTGCATCGGCATGGCCAATCACGCGTATATCGTTGGCTCGAACTTCCCATTTCTGCCCTTTGCCGGGTGACGGCACCAGTGCGCCTGTCACTTCTACGGCCGCCCCTGTATTCACTTCACCGAGGATTTCATAAGCAGGATTGGAAGCGTCCACAATAATCTGAATATTTTTCAGACACGATCCATCATTGACCTCTAAAAACGAAAATCCCTTGGCATCGCGTTTGGTGCGAACCCAGCCTTTGATGAGAATTCGGCTGTTATCGTTTTTGCTATCTAGAGCCTGTGCGATAAGTGTGCGTTTCATCGGAATTAAATTCAACAGCGGTTTAAAGTCATTTAATAGCTCAAATTTCGCATCTTTGACTTAATAATTAGCAGTACTTTTTTTCTATATCAACGGTTTTTCCAAATATGAAATCACAACCTCAAAAAGGTAAAATCTTATTCCGCGGCAGGCATCACAGTTTGCCCTTGCAAAAAAACCGATGACGGGGTTAAATCTGGTTTATATGGGATCCATCTTGGAAAGGAAAGATCAACCCGGTTCAAAACGAATGTCCCGGTCAATGAGGTTGATATGAAGCTTTGCAAAACCTGCGTTCAGTCATTGTCCGAAGATATCGTCACCTGTCCCAGCTGCGGCAATGAGGTCGTGGAGGGGATAGAATACATCGACGATTACCGGATCCTGGAGGTCCTTCACGAAACCCATTCCAGCATCCGTTGCCGGGCCATAAAGGATGGTGCCGACACGCCGGTAATAATCCGCCTCTTTACACCCCGTTCCGGTGTCGATGAGACAGTGGCTGCCCGCTTGAAACAAGAACTGGAGGAGCTCAAAAGACTGCCGGAGGCCTATTTTGTGCAGCATTATGAGATCAAACGTTCTTCCGACGGTTTATGGTACAGGGTCAGCGAATGGATTAATGTGGAAAGCTGGGGAGTTTTGTTGGCTTCAGGGCGTCTTCAGGATCTCCGGGTCGCCCTTGATCTGTTTTACAGAATCGCCTCTATCCTTGAGGGACTCCACCAGATCGGTCATATTATTCCCCATCTGATCCTGGACGACATCATCGTGATCGAAGGGGAAAAGGGAATGCTGGACGTCAAAATCGATTACAAGCTCTCCCGATTCCTCGATACCCAGATGGACCGGCCCGGTCCCATGTTAAAAAAACTTCTGACCTGCCACCCGGATATCCTCAATCAGCAGCCTCTCGATATCAGAAGTGACATCTGGTCATTGGGCAAGATTTTTGTAGAACTCCTCTCAGGTGACCTGGAAACATATGATTTGACGGTGATCCCCGAAGAACTGGCGTTGCCCCGTGAAGTCGCAACCCTGATCAAGGTCATGTTGGCGAAAGATCCCAATCTGCGTCCCCGTTCCATGGCAGAAGTGGCGGAAATCCTCTCCAAGGTGAAGGATGAAGATATCGAAGCCGCAAAAAAGAGTCGGATCGAGTCAATCCCTGTGCCGGTAAAAGAAGTCAGAGGGCTAAAGCGAAGGATCAGTTTCCTGGCGGCTGCAGTGGCAGTACTGATTATTGTTGCCGGCCTGGGTTGGTATTACTTCAGTTTTAAGAAGAAAGATCAGCAGGCTGTCTTTCTGGATTTCGCCAATCAATACGCAGGTTCCGTTGCTTTTGTCGTGGTTGAATACCATTTGAAGAAAGGCGAAAAGTCCATCTATCAAAGCCGAACGGAAGGTACGGTCTTTTTGGTCAGTGAAGACGGATACATGTTAACCAATCGTCATGTCGCCTGTCCCTGGTTAGAAGACAGACGACTGCGGGCCATCGCCAACCGATATCGACTGGCTCAACGACCGCTTCGTTTTGATTATCGTATGTTTTTATGGTTTGAAGGGGAAAGAGCCTTCAAGCGTTTGCCGGTATCGGCCGGCAGTGTTGATCTGAATGACGCCTATTTTCTTGAATCGGCTTTCAGGTCGGACCAACCCCCCGGGGTGAAAATTGCCGGCGTTGCCAGGCCGCCGGTGAAAACCCGGCAACAGCTTCGATCTCCCTTGAAGAATGATTTTGCTGTTCTCAAAATCGATCGGGTGCCGGACGGGCTGATACCGCTTCCCCTGGACGATCAGATGAAGGCCCCGGAAATTCAGAAACTTTCACCGGTGATGACCCTGGGATTTCCACTCGGCAGCCAGACCCAGGAGCGGACGGTTAACGTCAGCGTAACCACAGGGCATGTCCGTCGTTCGTTTGAAAATATGATCCAGGTGGATACCTCCATTTATAAAGGGAACAGCGGCGGTCCGATCATTGACCTCGGAGGAAAGGTCATCGGGATCGCATCTGCAGTCGCGGTAGATATGGCACCCGCCCCGGTGCCGGTGCTCACTCTATTGTCGGACATCGGAATGGTTCTGCCGATCACCAAGGCAGCAGCGTTCCTTAAGGACTTGAAAGACGGCCAAGTCAAATGGAATGGTGTCCTCGATCTATCCGTTAAAACCAAAATAAAGAAGATCACCGAACTCGCCTCCCAGAAACGATGGACAGAAGCCCAGGATCGGGCGGATAAGGAACTGGAGCAGAGTTTTGATCCTCTGCTGGTCATGGCAGCTGGAATCATGCACATTTGTGCCGGGGATGATGAAGGGGCCAGGCGTCTTTTTAATCAGGCCCTGTCGATGAACGATCAGAATGATCGGGCAAAGTTTATGCTCTATCTTAGTGATTGGATGGCCGATCAACCGGATCAGAACCCCCACCAACAGGAACTGCTGTCCATGGATTGGCGATCACCCTCTGAATTTTTTGGTCACCTGGCCCGGATTCTTGAAGAACGCGTCGATGTAACAATCGCGACAAAAGACGGGTATTCTGAGGAAGAAATCAGTTGGCTTTATTACGTGGCCGGGCTCATGACGGAAAAACAGGGGAAACCGATCGACTCGGAGCAGTTGATGAGAGAAGCCGTCCTTGCGGCCGATAGGGAAGACTGGCTCTTTTTTATGGCCCTTTCTCGGCTGGACCGAATTCAGCGTCAACGACTTGCCGGCTTTAAAGGCGTTGAGGAAAAAGCAGTTTTTCAATCGGAACTAGTGGCTTTTATGGAGTCATTTCAGCAAAGTCAAACCGAAAAAGCAAAGCAAAAAGCCGAGCTTTTACCGCTGATGAACAGAATTAAACAGGCCGCCATCGACCTGGGAGAAAAACAGGCGATTCTAAAAGAGATTCTCAAAAAGGTTACCACCAAGGGGAATATCTTGGCCGAATTGGTTTACTACAGTGCGCTGAATGAATCATGGGACGAAGCCCTCAAGTATGCCCGGTCATTTCTTGAGATAAACGGCCGAGAAAATGCGGATCGATTAAGCATTGGATTGCTCGAACCCGAGATCCTCTATCACATCGGGCGGCAGGAGGAGGCAATGGAGACCCTATCGCAGTTCACCCGTCGAACAAAGGATCCATGGTACCGGAGAATTAGCGAGTCTCTTGTGATGGGGGAGAAAAAACCAATACTGACAGATCAAGCCGGGGAGAGCCCCGAATATCTGTTGACCGTCCATGTTGCTCTCGGTTTTTGGGCAGAAGGATCGAAGGAGAAAGAGAAAGCCATTAATCACTACCAAGAGGCGCTGGAGACCTATATGGACGATCGATTTGAATACCAGTATGCCCGGGAGCGAATCCAGCGATTGAGATAAAGGGAATTTTCAACCGAATAAAATCGATGGAAAAAAGTTATATCGGCCATCTCCAAATACCCGTGAAACGTGTCCATTTGGAGTTGACGAACATTTGTGAATTCAATTGTCAATTTTGTCCGAAATCGAACATGGCACGCGCTTTCGGATCGATGGAAACCGGGTTTGCCAAGCAGATTATTTCTGAACTGGGCGAAAGGGGGGTTTGCGAAAAGATAACCCTGCATGTAATGGGTGAACCCACACTCCATCCCGATTTTTTTCAAATCCTCGACCACGCGCAAAAAGAAAACGTCAAAATAGGCTTGACGACCAACGCTGCCAGTTTGGGGCGCGATATCGGCCTGCGTCTCATGGATTATGATCTTCACCAGTTGGACATTTCTCTTCAAACACCGGATAAAAATTCGTATGCTTTAAGGAAGGCGGGATTTTTAGACTTTAATCATTATCTTAAAGGAATTTTTGATTTTTTCTCATCCTATCGACAAGAATATCCGAATACGATTATTAAATTTCGTTTTCTGGTCACCCGTTTCCGTCAAAAGGATATGAAAAATAAAATCGGAGCGATCAAAGCGATCTCTTCAACAGAGGAGCTCCGGAAAACATTTCAAAACTGGGCAGACCGGATTTATGACCTTTTGAGCATACCCGAGGCGCAGCGGACCTATGCAATGGAGCGTCTTGGGAAAATTGTCAGCTACAAGTGGAATGTAATTGAAATCGCTCCCAATCTGTTTTTTGAGACCTATCTTTTAAATAACTGGGGACATGCTTTTAGTGACGAGAAGATACACAATGCCTGGGCCGGTCACTGTTTTGGAATGAGGGATCACTTTGGGATCCTCTATAACGGTGATCTGATTTTGTGCTGTATCGACTATGACGGGCAAACAGTCCTGGGCAACCTTAGTAATACCTCACTGGAGGATATTCTTTCCTCAGATAAATTAGGGGAAATAATCGCCGGGTTTAAAAGGTATCGGCTCGTCCATCCCTATTGCAAACAATGCCTGGGGAGCCAATCGGTTGCTGCTTGGCTATTTAAACCGATCATTTCAGTGATGGGCCTGAATTTGCTCAAACCGTTTTTCTACCATCAAACCCGTGTTTTCAGATAAACACTTAATCCCGGATGCGTGTCTTTGTAAAATCTAAGGTGAGAAATCTGAATGAATATTATATTCAATCTGTTTCAGGCTCAAGAATCTTTACCCCGTATTCCATCAAAGACAAAATGGATTGGATGCTTTTTTTTGTTTGATCTACCAAATTGATGATGGATCTGTTCTGTGTTTCTTTGAAAAGCATGTCTATTGTATTCTGTTCAGTTGTAATCCCATCTATTGTTTGAAGGAGCCGCTTGCTTCTCCGCTGATAGTATTTGGGTTTAAATGCCTTTTTTAATTTTGGTGCAATTTCCAATATCTCATATTCGTAGCCGCACAGGATATATATTCGATCTATACTATCCATCAGTGAATAGTAAGACAAAGGCTGTTCATCAAAAATAGCGGCGGTGTTGTTTTTCTCCACCACCTGAGATCTCAATATTTGAAGATTTTCTTTTTCTTGAAACAATTTGAAAGCAATCGTTTGGAGCTGGCTGTCTTTTTTACTCTCTTGCGCGCACAAGGGGTGTGGGATCCATACCACAATCAAAATGCTGACAAAAGCGATGAGTACCGCATGTCTTCGGCCGTAAAAATAAGCGGAAAGCTGGTGTTTCAATGATAATTTCATTCAGAAATCTTCCCCTTTTTCCCAGAGAGAGCGGTCGTATGGACTATATCTCTTGTATAGATGAGATACAATTTTGATTTAAATTTTAACAAGCCCAATAACTGATAACAAATAACATCTAATCGAGTTTTGACCCGGTTAGGGTATTAAAAAAACCGCATGAATGCAACCCTTTTCGCTTGTAAGGAATAGGGGAGGCGCAACTTGAGTCAAACGAAAACACCGACAGGGAGAGAAATCGGCCGGGCTTAATGAAACGCATTATTTGTCAACAGACAGTGTCTGTCTCTTCTCAGCCGCAACTGTGTACGGCTTCAAATTTCTTATCAGGCACGCCTTCCGGAAACCTCCGTAAAAGAAGACTTGAAGACCCAATGACAATAAAATAATATCCCGGACAATCCAGTGTCCGGTCGAAGAGGCGAAACTCGTCTTTAGGCTTGAAAAACAGCCGCAATCAAATTCATGGCCCCTGATAAGATTAATGGACAAGGCGAGGATAAACGCCAAAAGTATCCCGTTTAGAATCAGTGCTGCAGATCGGGGAAAGATACCAATAACAAGGGCAAGTCCAAAACAGAGTTCCACAAACGGCAAAACAATGGCCATCAGATTAATCAAAGCAAGAGGAAAAAGGTCGTATCCGTAGATGATTTTTGCAAAATCCGAGGGGAAAAGGATTTTTTGATAACTGGCATAGATAAATACCAGGCCAAGAAGCCAGCGGGAAAAAAGCTCCAACCAGATGTTGTCCAGTATCATCGTTTTATACTTATTCAATCGGAAAACCTTCTGCTTCCCATCCTGGAAAACCGTCTATGAACACCGATACATTTTCAAATCCGTGCTCAAAAAGAAGCTGCGCCAGCCGGTGGCTGTCCCCACATGTTCTGCCTGAACAATAAGTTACAATCGGCTGGGATCGACCGTATCTTTTTTGAAAAGATTTGATCATCGAAGCAAATCGATTGACCGGTAGGGATACGGCTCCCTTAATGTGGCCGTCTTCATAGCTTTCCTGGGAGCGGGCATCGACAAAAAGAGATTGTTTTTTGTCAAAAATTTGTTTGGCGACAGTTACATCCTCGATTTCCAGATCAGGTACCACCGCCTCGTCTTTGCCCCTGGTGGAAATAACACCCCTGGAATCGTTCCACTGGCCGGTTAAGGCGATGCCGACCGGCGAAAAATAATTCACCACAAAGGCAGCAACGACCGAAATGCCCAAAAGGATGATGACTTCACTGGTGGTCTGCTTAAAATGCATGGAAGCGATTTAAAAACCAAGTGCAAGGGAGTATATTCCATCAAAGGATGAATGATATAACATAGCACAGATTACACATTTTTACCCTTTTTAATCAAAGATTTCCATATTAGCATCTTTGTTGAGGAAAAATACAACCAGCGGGTGACCATCGCAGAAAAAGTGAAAACTCCCGGAACAATAACCTTCACCCCGGCAAATTTAAAATACGAATTCCGCATATCACATCGAGTGTCACCCCGACTGAGCGTCAAAAGGCTCAACCGGTGGGTTATCAGTTAATTGTCAATCGTTTAGGATCACCTGAGCGCTGTCCCACGCCGTATGCGGATCTTCGTAAAATCAAAGGTGTGAAACTTGAGTTAGGATCTTAGTGTAGCGATCAGGCGCAGTGAATTCGTCAGCAGTTCAAGAGCTGAAAGAATACTGGAACAGACGACATCGGCCGCTGTCACGCATTCCATTGCTGCTCCCTCACCTATAATCACGGCAATGCCGAGGACCGCTTCTTCGAGCATCAAGCGATCGTTCCGACCATTTCCGATACATACGGTATGCCGTTTGTCAAGGCGCTCAACAACCTCCAGCTTGCCGATATCCTGACTATTGAGCGGGAGAATTGAAAGATCACAGGGGATACCATTGAGTTCTGATCGGACCTTACCAAAAGTGTCGGCGGTCAGCACATGAATGTCGAGTTCCTCTGCCAATTTCGTCAAACATGCCTTTACACCGGGGAGCATCTCGCCATCACAAGCCAGGGTTCCGTTGTAGTCCAAAACCAGATTTTTTAGCTGGAGTTTCTTATATCCCGGAATATCGATCTCGATCATGTTCTCTCCTTGCTATTTTAAAATACCGTGCATAAAGGATTTGATTTGAAATTTTCGCGGGTTGACCGGTGTTTACGTATAGAAATTAAGATTCGTCTATGATAAAAAGATGGTATGGTTAGAGCAAAGGGAAGAAATATTGCGTTTGGGCGCTCCCCACAGCCGGCTGCAGGAAATTTGCCTCTAATTTTGGTTCCAACCGATCTCAGAATCTTTTATGGAAGGGCGATGCCTTGCAACAGATTTAAGCGCCATCTATCAATACTACAGGTCACCCAATGGTCTTTCAAAAGTATATTTAGCAGGTTTAAGGATCAGTTTCTAATACGCAGCTTCCGTGTTTCAACCTGCCGCGGAAAAAAGGAAGGATATGACAAAGACCGCTATGCCCAAAGCAGTGGCTATCAACCCCAAGGGTCTGGCGACCAACACGTCCACAGTCATCTTTTCCGCGCTGACATCTTCATCTTGCCATCGGTCTTGCGCAAAAGCTGACGCGCCAAAGGGAACAAGAATCAAGGTTCCCACCACAAAAAAGATGATAATTTTTTTTGCGATTTTAAATATATATCCCTTCCCTTGAAACAAATTATGCAAGCCGATTTTGAACCCATGCGGTTTACAAAATCGAAACCACAAATTGAAACGATGAACCACAACATAAAAAAAATGGGGCGAAGAGTCAAGAAAAAAGAAAAGTCCCTTGATCTGTCATACATAGAAGTCGCGGTCGCGCTTCCGGTATTCCATACGTTTACCTATTCGATCCCTGAAACCTTTGCCCAATTCATTTCACCGGGAAAGAGGGTTTTGGTCCCATTTGGTCGTCGGGTGGTAACCGGATATATTCTGGGACCATCCAAGGCAATTCAAGGGAAAAAAATTAAGCGAATTCTCGATGTATTGGATGATATTCCACTTTTTCCGGCAGGGATGATCCCGTTTTTTAAATGGATTTCAAATTATTATATATATCCCCTTGGAGAAACCATAAAGAGCACCCTTCCCGGTGGACTCAATCTTTATGATTTTACCACCCTTTCCATAACGCAAACAGGTCAAAATGCAACCGTCAAACATTGGGTTAACCCTTTTGAAAAGGAAATCTTGAGCTGCCTGAAACAGGGGTCCTGCCGCCTGAAAGATCTTCGAAAAAATTTAAAGAAAGAGATCCCGAATGCCCTCATACAAACCTTGGAAGATAGCGGTTGGCTCATAAAGAAAAAGAGGCTCAAAGGTGGGCGGACCCGGCCGAGGCTGAAACGGTTTGTTTCGATTACAGGGTCGGACGTCCTTTCGGACCAGTTTGTCGGAGCAAAAAAAAGGATCATCGATATCGTTAGGAATGAGGGCGAAATCTCTGTAAAAAGTTTAACAAAAGCAGTCCCATCTGCTTCAAAACTGATCAGCGCCCTTGAGACTGAACAGGTTATTTCAATTTTTAAAAAACAGGTGTATCGCGATCCGTTTGGTGAGCATATTAAACCCGATATCCCCCCCAACCTTACCGATGAACAGAACAGGGTGATTTCGAGGGTGACAGGTGCTCTTGGCAAGGGATTTTCAACCTTTCTCCTGGCAGGTGTAACAGGGAGCGGGAAAACAGAGGTTTACATGCAGCTGGTGGCGGCGGTTTTACAGCGAGGTCTCTCCGCCCTGGTCCTGGTTCCTGAAATTACACTGATCTCCCAAATAGAAAGGCGATTTCGGGCCCGTTTCGGCGATTGTGTTGCTTTACTCCATAGCGGGCTTTCTTCCGGAGAGCGCTATGACCAGTGGATACGAATCGTTTCCGGAAAAGCCACCATCGCCATCGGTGCCAGATCAGCGGTTTTTGCACCTTTCACCGGTATTGGAATCGTCATTGTGGATGAAGAACATGATACATCTTACAAGCAAGATCATCATTTTCGGTATCATGCCAGAGATATTGCCGTGGTAAGAGCGATGCTTCACGGCTGTGTTGTACTTCTTGGGTCTGCAACTCCTTCAATTCAATCCTATTACCATGTAACACAATCAAAGTTTAAAGAGGTCAGCCTGAAAGTACGCGTTGAAAAACGGCCGCTGCCAGAGGTCACCATTGTTGATCTGGGTAAAAACAGGAATCTGAGGGGAATTCGGCGCTTTATTACCCCCGAACTTTATAAAGCCATGGAAGAAACATTGGGTTCGGGGGAGCAGGTTCTTCTTTTTCTCAATCGAAGGGGTTTCGCCGGATTTCCGGTCTGTTCGGCCTGCGGTGCGGCCGTTCGGTGCAAAAACTGTGACATTTCCCTCACATTCCATCAGAGTTCAAAGGCATACCTGTGTCATTACTGTGGTTATACCCGATTTTCTGCTTCAAACTGTGCTGCATGTGGATCGTCCCAAATAAAAAATATCGGGTGGGGAACGGAGAAGGTCGAATCCGCGGTAAAAACCCTTTTTCCGAATGCGAGGGTGGCAAGGATGGATCACGACACGACTCAACGCAAGGGGGCCATTTTATCCTTCCTGAAGGGCCTAAAAAATCAAACCATCGATGTTCTTGTGGGTACCCAGATTGTCGCAAAAGGACACGATTTTCCCAATATTACACTGGTTGGCATCATCTGTGCGGATCTTTCCCTCAGCTTCCCGGATTTTCGAGCCGGAGAACGCACTTTTCAGCTTTTGGCGCAAGTATCCGGGAGATCTGGCCGTGGCTCAGTGCCGGGCAAGGTAATCCTCCAAACCTTCAACCCGGATCATTTCAGCATTTTATCAGCCAGAAAGCAGGATTTCAAAGCATTTTTCAGCCAAGAGATCGGTTTTCGAAAATCACTCAACTACCCGCCTTTCTCGCGAATGATCCAGTTGAAAATTTCGGGGAAGAATAAGCAAATTACCCGGGCGCATGCAATGGCGGTCGGAAGTTTTTGCAACCGTTTAAGAAAAAGAAATACAATTTTTTTAAAATCTGTCGAAATGCTCGGTCCGATTGAAGCTCCGCTTCAAAAAATTGCGAAACGGTTTAGATGGCAGATCCTTTTCAAGGGTTCCCAGACAAAAATACTGCATCGGTTTGCCCGCCAGCTGTTATTTCAAAACACTTTTAAACTGAACACGCAAAATGTCAGGGTCGTGATCGATGTCGATCCATATATGATGATGTGATTATTAGTGGTTAAATACCTTTGGCTGATTTTCCTTGATTTTTGATTTTTTATTTTTTATTTTTTATTTTTTATGATGTAATCACAAAAAACCTTGAGGGCGAAAGGGGGTGAGTCGATAGGAAATTTCAATTTGGATGACTTCGATTAAGGTAAAATCGCTGTTCCTTTAATAACGCTTTCTTTATATTGAAAGGAGGGTAATATTATGAGTAACGGAAACAAAAGACCTTCCGTGTTTCAAAACGAGGACTGGTGGGCATGCTTTATCGGCTGGTTTATCTTGCTCTTGGCATTAATCGGGTGGCTTCCAAGTCCTCCCAAAATTGCTACCTGGACGAGTCTGGGTGCAGCCTTCCCAAAAGGGGCCAGTACCCTTGGAACCACGATCTATTTGTGTATTACCATGGGTGTTCTTACGTTTATCGGTGGCATATTCATGAAATATGACCTAAAGCGATATATTCCTGGTTTCATCGTGATCTTTGCCATCACTTTCATCGCCATGGTTATCTCCAAGCAGGCTTTTTTCAAAAAGTGGGGGATATCCTATGTCCTTTTTGCACTGATTTTCGGTTTGATAATCAGCAATTTTTTCAAAGTTCCGAAGATCCTTAAAGCGGCTGGGCAGACAGAGTTTTTTATTAAAATCGGGCTGGTCTGTATGGGGGCGACGATCATGTTCTCCGTGGTGCTCAAGGCTGGGGCCATCGGTGTGGCCCAGGCAATTTTAGTCGCAACGGTCGTTTGGTTCGGGACATATTGGATTTGCAGAAAATTTGAGGTATCTGAACGTTTCAGTAGCATCATTGCCACTGCCAACTCCATCTGCGGTGTTTCCGCAACCATTGCCGCCGGTGGTGCCATCCAGGGGGATCCCAAGGAGGTCAGCTACATGGTGGCATGGGTGCTGGTTTGCGCGGTGGTGTTGATATTAGTGATGCCGCCGATTGCGCTCTGGTTGAATCTTCCGACCCAATGGGCTGGCGCCTGGCTGGGCGGGGTGATTGACAATACCGGAGCGGTGATTGCGGCCGGAGAGGTCCTACGAAATGCCCAAGGGGAAGCGAGCAAGGCTGCGGTAAGCGCAGCCGCAATGGTCAAGATGGCCCAGAATGTGATGATCGGTCTGGTGGCCTTTTTATTGGCAATATGGGCGACTATGTCGCTTGAGCGCAAGGAAGGGGCTGAAAAACCATCATTTATGGAGGTCTGGTACCGTTTTCCCAAGTTCGTGCTGGGGTTTATGGTCGCTTCACTGGTTGTATCCTTTATTTTTGAACCGGCATTGGGCAACAAAGCGGCCAAGGGGATTGCAAAGGCGGCGAAGAATTATCGCAGCTGGTATTTTGCCCTCTGTTTTGTGGCCATTGGCCTAGAAACCAATTTTAAAGAGTTGGTAACGGTCGGCGGGGGCAGACCGGCGATCGCCTACTGGATCTCCCAGGCTGCAAATGCCGTCTGGACGTTGTTTATTTCCTGGATTCTATGGTCCGGCACATTCTTCACACCCGCTATTTTGCCCGATTAATGGTACTCTGCATAGGGGAGGCGTTTGTTAAAACGCCACCCCTATAACGGTTCTTTAACCTTCGATTTACATGTTTTGCCGAATTATTTTGTCCAATATTCGTATTCCTTTCTCCAGATCATCGCATCCTAAATAGGGGTTGCCCCTGAAAAATCATCAAAACCTGTTTTGTATCTTCTGTCACTTTTGTTCTATCACATTGCTTTATATCCATTCTGCATAGAATGCCTTTTTCATCGATATAGCCGTATTCACCTTTTCTGGCGACCCCGTCTTTTCCACCCCCAATCATCTTAAACTGCATGTCCTGTTTTATGATATCAAGTTTTGGGGTCCCTTCCAGCTTATCAATATCGTGGGCACCGATGGAAATGCCTGTAAAAGATGAAACCACATCGTATATATCCACGAAAGTGTTGATTTTCGGTACAGACCCCTTTTCCAAGATAAAATCAATCAATCCGGCACTTGATGAAGGGATTCCCTTTTTCTCCGTATACCGGTCATGCATTGGTGGCTTGAACGGTAGGGCGGACCTAGGAGTCCGCCAATAAACGGTAGGGCGAGGCTATGACCCCGCCAAAATACTATGAATCGTTAATTTTTTCCATCAAGTCCACCGCTGCCTGGGGTAATGTATCGACAGTTGGTTTGAGTTATGCACTAGGCAAAGGCCACCCAGACTCAAGGGGTGGCCTTTTTTAGATGAATCCTCATCGCCCAATGCGGATGACTACTTAATCGATGCCAATTATCCTATGGAAACCTACCTTTAAAAAATCCAGCTGTGAGCAAACCGGTGAGCTATGCCCGAATTTGCCCAAATTCTCAATTCCACCTCCAAAATTCGATATTGACAACAGACCTTGCTTTCGTTATCCGGTCGGATATCGCTTTCGTTACATTGATGCCTCAATATATGGGAACGCAGCTGAAGCCGATACACAATTCACCATTCTCGCTTGATACGTACTGAAAAAGCAATGCCTTATCTTTATCTTTTTTTATCTTTCTTATCTTTTGAAAGAGAATGAACAGGTGAAACAAGCCTACTTGGGTGGTTAGCCCCTTAATACAAAAAAACCGGTTCTTACGGATTGCCTCATTGACAGTCTCGTAAAAAGTCATTTGCGAACGACTTTGAGCATTTTGGGATAAAGTGTTTTGATAGGTGGTGCGTTAAGAATTTCAAGCTGTTTGAGGAGGTTACGATGAGTTCTTGAAATTTAGTATCACCTATCTAAACGCTCCAAAATGGTCATTTAGAGAGCAATATGGTCTTTTTACGAGTCCATCCTTATTGTTTTTCCAAAAAATTTACCCTACCCCCGATGCGGCACCATGCCTATCAGGGAAATGTGACTATCTCCTGTACTAGACCAAAGTAATGTACCGCTCGACCTCCCAGCCTGTCACATGCATCATGAACTGGCCCCATTCGGCTCTCTTGAGTCTGATGTAATCGTCAGCGATGGCCCCCAGACCGGATTTGCCCACTTCGTCTTTTTCAAGAGCATCACAGGCCCATTCCAGATCCTGTGGCAGCGGTGTCATCCCGCGTTCTCGCCGTTCTTCATAGGGCATATCCCACACGCTTTCTCCAATCACCGGTTCACCAGGATCGATCTCTCTTTTGATCCCGTCCAGCCCCGCTGCAATGAACACGGCAGCCACAAGGTATGGGTTGGCCATTACCGGATATGGATCTGTCCTCAAAGCAGTTGTTGGCTGGCGACCGGAACATCTGGGTGCGATTGTTGTCCCCGAAAGAGTTTCAGGCCGGCGTCCAAGTGTACTGGGATCCTGAAGAATAGACGGCTTCACCGCTTTGTATGCTACGGTAACAGTTAACTGTTGGAGAAGTTACGGCACAAATGGCGTCCTTGTGCTTTTGCAAACCGCCAATAAAGTGATACGCCAGTTTAGAGTATCCCAAGCGATCATCTTTCCAGTCTTTTTCTCCCTTTTTGAGGGGAAAAAGATTTTCGCCTGCTTTGACGTCAGCAACATGAAAATGCAGGTGGTTTCCTGTACCGGTCTTGCCTTCGAATGGTTTGGCCATAAAGGTAACGTTAAACCCGTGCCTAGCAGCCACCTGTGGAGCCATCGTATGATAAAAACACACATGTCGGCCCACTGCCAGTTGACCTCGTACTACCAATTGGCATCCTCATGGTCGCATTGGTAGATGTACATTCCTACCTCCGCACTGTATTTCATGATATCCTGAAGATAATCAACCGCCAGCGTATCGATTCCCTGGGGATCCCAACCGGTGATGGACCCATCTGGATTTTTTACTACCAGAAAATGTTCGGGCTCAAATCCCCCGTTAAGTATATAGCCCTCCTTCGCAAACAGGTCAGTCATTCGTATCAAATTGGTTCGGGAACTTGCCGGCCACGGTTCATCATCTACAAAAAGATTGGGGTTGACCATAGCCGTGTTGGGCTGCCACGGCAATTGGCGAAATGTTTCAAAATCGGCCCGCGGGGCATCAGGTCATGGCTGTGAGGCCCTTGATTCAATCCCCAAACCGCGCCGCCGGCAAATCCGGCCCCCTCATCGATGATATCGTCAAAGACAGCAAAAGGAACCTGATTGACCTTGGCAACCCCGTTCATGTCCACGAATTGTGCCCAAAGATATTCGACACCGGCTTCTTTTAGCCTGGCTCTAATCTCTTCCCTGCTCTCGCCCTTTGTTGCATATACCCCCATACCTTAATTCCTCCTTTTCAGTCTCTGTGTTTCTATTATCTATCTTTGCTTCTTTATAATGTACCGGTTGAGATGTTCAGCGATAGGAACAAGGATGATACAAGACCCTATTCCTCGCTAAAGCGGGAATAGGCAATCACCGATAGAAACCGAATCGGCAACTTTTTCAGCTCCTCCGGACCGTGGGGTGCGTCGGCGTCAAAAAAAAGCGAGTCCCCCGGGGTGAGGGGATAGGTCTCATTCCCATGCCTGTAGCCCACCTCACCCTCGATCATGTAGATAAACTCCATGCCGGAATGTTGAAAAATCGGGAAAATATCGGATTCCCTGGTGAGGGTAATCATATATGGCTCAACAGCGGTGGTTTTACCGATGCTGTGGCCCAGAAGCTGATATTGGTGCCCGGAACAGGTACCGCGGCGCTCGATAATGAGTCCCTCGCCGGCGCGGACGAAGCTGACGTCTCTTTCCTCTTCGTATTTACGGAAAAAGGCGGTGAACGGTATGTGAAGGACTGCTGCCAGCGACTGAAGCGTAGCCAATGAGGGAGAAGCAACGCCGTTTTCAATTTTTGACAACATGCCGTTGGAAAGGCCGGTCAATTTAGCCAGTTCGGCAATGGTCAGCTCTATCTTTTTGCGAAAGGCACGTACCTGTCGGCCGATTGAAACTTCCAGTTTATTATCACGTGCACCCGATATGCTGTGTGCATTCTGTTGGTCCATTTAATTCTCGAAACAGCCATTTTGGGGCCGGCAGTTTATCTTATCGCCGAAAGTGCCTCCGATATCGATGCCAAACCCGACTGCGCGCAGATGATGACGACCTTTTGTACTATAAATGGGTCCGGCTAACTCGCAATTTTCCCGTCACGCATGGCATCGATAAAGTTGCCGCAGTATTCATCCCTACCAAGAATCATCTCAGCGGTCAGGAGGTTGGTCATGATTTTTTTGTCCAGGGGATCGATGATCGCTGAATCAAGTCCCTTGTCCATGGCACAAACTAGAAAGGTTCGGTTGATGAGGTAGCGTTCAGGTAAACCGTAAGAAACATTGCTTAGTCCACAGGTGGTGTGGACTCCTGAAAGCGATTCCATAATCGTTGTGATGGAAGCTAACGCAGTATTACCATTTTCCGTATCGGTGCTCAAGGGCTGAATCAGCGGATCGAGATAGATGCTTGAACGCTTTAATCCCAATGCCTCTAGTTTTTTCACCAACCTGACTGCGTTTTCGAATGTTTTTTCCGTTGTATTTGGAATCCCGGTTTCGTCCATGCAGAGGCCGATCACATCGGCCACATCGCCTTCCAGAATAGGGGCCACTTCATCAAAACGATCCGGTTCAAGGGTGATGGAATTAATCAGCGGTCTTTGCTCAACCTGTTTCAATCCGGCTGCCAGCACCTTCGGATCCGGGCTATCCAGGCAGAGGGGCATCGAAACAGCCTCTTGTATCAGGTCCAGCAGCCAAAGGAAATCATCGCACTCGGATTTCAACCTCGATCCACAATTTACATCGATAAAGGCAGCCCCTGCTGCTTCCTGTTTGCGGGCTTCATCCTGTAAAAAAGCCCGGTCCCGTTTATCGACGGCCTCATCAATGGACTTTCGACTTGTATTAATCCTTTCTCCAATAATAATCATAGCTTATGCCTTTCTAATATAGAGTCAAAACTCTGTTTTGAAATAGTCCCTAGGGATTGAGGCTGTTTAATTGATCAATACACTGGGCCGCTTCTATGCAATAAAAGTCGGCTCCGCGATCTCATCGGCAAACTCCTGGGTCACCGGCGCCCCTCCTATCCAGATCTTACACTTCTGTCTAAGTCCCGCTTCTTCAAAGGAGTCGATTATGATTTTCATCTGGGGTATCGTTGTAGTCAAAAGTGCAGACATGCCTATGAGGGATACTCCTTTTTCTACCTGCTCCACAAAAACACTGGGATCCAGATCAGTCCCCAGATTGATCACCTGATAACCCACACTTTCCAACATCATGGCTACCAGGTTCTTACCGATATCGTACAGATCTCACTTGACCGTTCCAATAGCAAAAACGCCCTTCGGTTTCAATGCACCCTCTCCCAGAATTAGTTTTAGAATATTCATGCCCAATTGCATGGTTTTGGCGGATCGAAGGACCTCCGGCACGAAAACTTCGCCTTCTCTCCACTTTTCTGCCACTACATCCATTCCCCTGACTAAGCCATCGTCCGAAATTTGGTTGGCATTAACCCCTTCATCTAAAACTTCCTGAACCAGACCTTGAATTTCCTTGAGTTTACCTTTGAAAACTCCATTGATAATGTCTGTAAAATCTGCCATCGGTCATTTCCTCCTTGGTGAAAAAACTGATTATCTTTCTATGCTATGCATTTATATCTATATTTCTATTACACAAAATTCTTGAATTTTGTCCGGCAAGCGTTTTTTTAATTTTTAGGATTTCCTCCTCCGAACCCCCATTTTGGGGTATAAAGAAGCGCAAACGGATCTCGCCTTCATGGATATTTTTATATAAAGCCCACCCGGCTGAATCGGGACCACGGTGCACCTGTGCATGCAGCATTTCAGTCAGTGCTCGGCCGGTGGTCAAGCCGAGATCCGGACGCTTATAGTGTTTAAAAAGGATTCCTGCGATGCAACACATTGCTGCCTCCCTCGCTATTCGATTAAAAAGTTTGTGATGTTCGACTTCTTTTTCAAATACCCAAACCGATCCTTACTGTCAAGAATGATAATGAAAAAAAGTTTCATTCTATGAAAAATATCTTGGCCATCTTTGATAAACAATTGAAAATAAAATTATATGGAATAAGGACCGGAGGATTGCGTCTCATTTCTCCTGTTTTCCTTTAGGCGATAGGCGGCTTTTGGACGAGCACAATGTCTTTCCCATCTTGCCTTTGACTCCTCCATCTGCTAAAGATGGAAAACATGGCTTGCCAGAATTTTCTCCGGTTGATAGGAATATATTAAAATTTAAAATGGGAAATACAATTGAAAAGGGGTTTTGAAAATGAAGCGCTATTTTATCTTCGCTTTAATTTGTGGCCTGTTTGTCGCAGCTTCTGTTGTTTCAGGCGGCCAAAAAGGAGCCCGAAAATCACCATCAGCTTTTTTGCCAATCAAAAAGTTTGAGTTTGCACCGGTTTTGGATGGTGTTCAAATTCAACATACCTTTGCCATACAAAACAAAGGTACACTACCGCTTGATATTTTAAAGGTCCGTACGGAATGAGGGTGTACAGCTGTCTCCTATTCGAGGCAGATCCCTCCCGGCGGAGAGGGTGCAATTACCATAAAGATTGATACGGCCGGTTATGGTGGAAGAAAACTGCAAAAAAAAGCGGTGATCCATACCAATGATAAAAAGCAACCGCCTCTCAGGCTCCATATTTTTGGAAAGGTTGAAAAATTTGCCACCATAAGTCCTAAGCGGGTAAAACTGACCGGCGAGGCTGGAAAGAAAATAAAGGGCTATGTGCGGATTATTCCGGAAAAAAAATATCCGTTCAAACTCGTTGAGCAAAAGGAAGGCCAAGGAAAAAATATCAGCTACACGATTGAACGAGTCGTTGCAGAGACCGGTGAGGAATACCTTTTAACGGTTAAAAACCTAAAACAGACAAAAGATCGTTATTTTGAGACGATCACCATAAAAACAGACACCATGATACAGCCAGAAATTAAAATCAGGATATATGGAAATATCACCGAACCAAAATAACACGGCTTTGACCAGACTGAATCAATGAACGATATCCGTGTAATTGCTTTTGACTGTGACGGCGTCTTATTCGATACGAAAAAGGCGAACATGACATTCTATAATCGGATCCTGAATCAATTCGGCATGCCGGATTTGACATCCAAACAGTTTGCATATGTCCAAATGCATACAATCGACGCATCATTGAGGTATCTGTTTGATGATGAGAGTCTATGCAAAAGCGCACATGCCTATCGAAAAAAAATGGGTTATTTCCCATTTATCAAATTAATGGAAATCGAACCGGATTTAAAACCGTTGCTCAAAAAATTGAGACCCGAATACAAAACCGCCATTGCCACCAACCGGACAGACACCATCGGTTCCGTCCTTGCCGAGCACAACCTCGAGGGATATTTTGACCTGGTTGTCAGCGCTCGTGATGTGGCGCGCCCTAAACCCCATCCCGATCTGCTGATGAAGATTTTGACACATTTTGAAATCAAGCCTTCTCAAGCGGTCTACATCGGTGATTCAGAATTGGATGAAACGGCGTCAAAGGCGGCTGGGGTATTACTGATTGCCTATAACAATCCGTGCCTTTCTGCGGATTTTCATATCCGGAGCTTAAAAGAGCTCGAAGTGATACTCAAAGATAAGACGAATGATCAACAGAAAGACGGATCAAAATAAATTATTTTCACTCCTCATCTTAATGGTGGTCTTCCTTTTTTTATTATCAGGCTTTACCCCCGTAAAAACAATCACACTTCCATTAACGATCGATTATCCGCTGCTCAGGTCGCTGGTTATTTACAATGCGTTCACCGAACCTGATCAGACGGTTGCCGTGTTGAATGAAAACGATGGCTGCATATATGTCGTGCTGTCTGAGCCGAACTTCTTCGAGGAGAGTTCCCAAATCCGGTTTGAAACGAAAGTTCAGGTTAGCGTGGGTACACCGGTTAAAGAAAAGTGCTTTATGCCGATCAAATGGGAAGGTTATGCAGTCTTTTTTCAAAAACCAAAAATTGACAGTCAAACCATGATACTGTCATTTGATACAATGGATTCGATCCTATACAACAAGCACCGTAAACCGGCGAAAATTGCTGGCGTAGTTTGGGAGCTTGTGCAAACATGGGCTTACGATTATTTGGACAGTATCAGCGTCAATCTTGCGCCACCTCTTTCGGAGTTAAAGTCATTCTTGTTGCCGCTCTTTCCAGAAGATACGCGCGGGCAGGCAGAAAAAATGCTGAGCAGTTTGAGACCGGAAAGGGTCCTTGTAACCCCTGATGCGGTTCAGATCAATATAGATGTGAATGTTGAGGAAATCTATGAAACCCCAGAGGATCTTGAACCACTTCCGATCTCCGGTGAAGAACTTGAAGCCATTACCGAGGCATGGGAATTTTGGGATGCGTTTCTCGTGAGTATCATCACTTCCCTGATAAAAGAGCCTTTATTGGAAAATGACCGACAAATTTTATTCTCTACTCTGCTCGAAACCCGATATCGCTTTATTACCGAGCTTTCTGAAAGAACCTTGGAGCGCGACCTGGTCAGAGAACAGTTTATAATGGCCTGGAAAAACCTGTCTACCATTTTTCGAACGCATCTTGGTAATGAGGTGTCCAAATATACCCTCGGCTATCTCGCCTTTTTCACTGCTTCCGATGCACTTACCGCATTTGACGAACTCGGTCCCACTTTGGGAATCGAAATCAGTCGGAACGGTCTCATTCGTTTAGCGGGCCTGTTAAGCAAAGATAAACCGGTTCTCTTCGATTATGATACAAACGTCGATACAGACCTGCGGAAGATTCTTGACCTGGGTGCGCCGTTGGTGACTTCGACACCGGCTTATGGCCCAGACGAGTTGGATCTCGATAAGACAGAATACAATAAAAATGACGGGAATCATTTATGGTACGGGCTTAAACAGTTTTTGGCCGCCCCGGCATGGGCAAAAACGCCAAACAGTGAAATTGAGTTCAGAGATATTGTAAAATGGCTCGTCCTGAAGGATGATCTTGACACGTATATGAAGCGAGTCAAACAATTGTTAAAAAGTTCGACAAGCAATCTGCTCAAAAGAAACAAACTACCTGAAAAGTACCATCAAATTTTCCTGGAGATCATTTTTTCCACGGCCTGGCAAGAGAGTTGCTTTCAGCAGTTTAAAGTGAAGGAGGGGAAAATCACTTATCTCCGGTCGTATAACAAGACCTCGATCGGTTTGATGCAGGTGAATGAACGCGTATGGCGGGGTATATATAATTTAAAACACTTGAAATGGAATATACGCTATAACGCCATGGCGGGAGGCGAAATCATAGATCTATATTTTCAACGATACGCGCTTAAAAAATTAAAGATTAAAGGTCCCATCGACAGCGACACCCTTGCAGGCGTCACTTATGCCATGTATAATGGTGGACCAAGGCATTTTTACCAATTTCTTAAACGAAAGGAACAAGGAAAATACTACTTGAGCGACAGGCTTTTTTTAAAAAAATATCGCTGGGTTCAAAATGATCAATGGGCCTATATCGATGACTGCCTGGTCGGCTGGTGAGATCTCGGAAATTTGTTGATCGCAAAACAAATACTGATTATGAGGCAAAATTGTAATATTATTTTGCCACCCATTATTTAAAAGGGGACAATTCAGATGAATGGAATCGATATCGTTGCACAGCTGATGTCAATATCGGCAACCACCGCTCCAAAAAGCAAGGGTGAAAATTTTGTTCAAACCAAAATCCTTCAGGAAGATGTTATTCAAGAGCTGTCAACCGCAATGGCATCCTAACCGATCCTCTGATTGAACCGGGTCTTCATTGATTTTATTTGGATATGAATAAAGAAAACAAATTATACCTGATCGACGGAACCGCGTATATTCATCGGGCTTTTCATGCAATCCGGGCACTTTCCAATTCAAAGGGGATGCCGACAAACGCAATTTTCGGATTCACCCGAATGGTTTTAAAATTATTGGAGGCACAGACCCCGCAATACGCTGTCATGCTGTTTGATACAAAGGGCCCCACCTTCAGACACGAAATCTATGACAGTTATAAAGCGAATCGACCCCCCATGCCGGCTGATTTGGCAGTTCAAATTCCATACATAAAAGAGATAACAAAGGGGTTCAACATATCGATGATCGAAAAGCCGGGTTATGAGGCAGATGATCTCATCGGTACCCTGGCCAAAATGGCGGCCAGTGACGACATTTCCGTCGTCATGATCACAGGCGATAAAGATTTTTTGCAACTGGTCACCGATAAAATCATTGTCTGGGATCCGATGAAGGATAATATCATGGATGCAGATGCGGTCAGGAAAAGATTTGAAGTTGAGCCCTATCAGTTGATTGATGTAATGGGTCTCTCCGGGGATGTATCGGACAACGTCCCGGGGGTACCGGGAGTCGGCGAAAAGACAGCCCTAGACCTGATAAAACGTTTTGGGAGTATCGAACAAGTGTATGAACAAATCGATAAAATTACCAGAAAAAAGCTACATGAAAATCTTATAAAATATAAAGATCAGGCCCTTCTGAGCAGAACGCTTGTGACTATCGACACCCAGGTGCCACTGACATTTGATATGGAAGCATTCAAACTCAAGTCAACCAACGCCGAACAGCTCTCGCGGTTATTCAAAGAACTCGAATTCAGACGGTTGCAAATGGATTTTCCGGAATCAACCGATCTGAGCAAAAAGAATTATCAGGCCATTTTAGATATTCGCTCCCTGTTTGCCCTTGTCTCCCGCTTGGCCAATGAAGGGTCATTTGCACTCGATACAGAGACCACATCGAAAGACCCCATGCAGGCAAAAATTGTTGGCCTCTCTTTTTCAGTCTCTCCCCATGAAGCATTTTATATCCCCTGTGCACATGATAACCTTGATCGGTTGAGTCAGATCAATATTGATGCTGTCTTAAACCAATTGAAACCCGTTTTAGAGAATCCTGAAATTAAAAAAATAGGCCAAAATATAAAATATGACTGGATTGTCCTTGCACGTCACGGCATAAAACTCGCTGGGGTATTTTTCGATACCATGCTGGCATCCTATCTCATCAATCCCTCAAAACGGGCCCATAATCTTGATCAGATTGCCCTCGATTTTCTGGGCCATCGAAAGATTACCTACCAGGAGGTAACCGGTAAGGGAAAAACCGCATTGAATTTTTCCCAGATATCCATTGAAAAAGCCGTGCCCTATGCTTGTGAAGACGCGGATATCACCCTTATGGCCTATAGGATGTTGGCGCCAAAGCTCGATGAGATCGACCTCACCACACTTTTGCAGACAATTGAGATGCCCCTCGTACCGGTCTTAACAAAGATGGAGATGCGGGGGATCTGTGTCGACAGGGAAAGACTCAACCGGCTCTCAAAATCGTTCGAGCATCAGCTCAATACCTTGGAGCAAATGATATACGGAGTCGCAGATGAGAAATTCAATATAAAGTCCTCACAACAGCTCGGATATATTTTATTTGAAAAGCTCAAACTACCGGTACAGAAAAAAACAAAAAAAAGGACCGGTTATTCTACAGATGTGGACGTCTTAACACATCTGGCATCCCATCATGAACTGCCCGCTTTGATTTTGAGGTACCGGACCCTGGCAAAGCTAAAATCGACTTACGCGGACGCACTCCTTGTCCTTGTTCACCCGGAAACAGGGCGCATCCATACGTCCTATAATCAAACGGTGACCGCCACCGGTCGTCTGAGCAGTTCCAATCCGAACCTTCAGAACATACCCGTCCGCACAGAGGAAGGGAGAAAAATTCGCAGCGCCTTTATCCCCAAAAAAGGCTGGCACATGGTTTCAGCCGATTATTCACAGATTGAGCTTCGAATACTTACCCATTATTCAAATGATCCCATTTTGATAGAGGCATTCAATAATGATGAAGACATCCATTCCCGCACCGCAGCTGAAATTTTCCAGACCCTTCCATCCTCTATTACACCTGAACTGAGAAGACAGGCAAAAGTTATCAACTTTGGCATCATTTACGGGATGAGCGCTTACGGACTTTCAAAGGAACTCGGTATCAGCCAGAAGATGGCAAAGACCTATATCACCAATTATTTTTCAAAATACAAAGGGGTTAAGCAATTTATTGATCAGACAATCGAAGATGCAAAAAAAACAAAACAGATAAGCACCCTTCTTGGGCGTATCCGCCTCCTCCCAGATATCAACAGCGATAATACAAATGTGCGCCAATTTGCTGAACGAACAGCTGTCAATACGCCTATCCAAGGGACAGCAGCAGACCTGATAAAATCCGCCATGTTAAAAACAGACGCTGCCTTTGAATTTCAGGGGCTAAAATCCGCAATGCTTCTTTCAGTCCATGATGAACTTGTTTTTGAGGTACCACCCGAAGAACTTGATTTAGTAAAAAATTTATTGAAAGAAACGATGGAAGGGATCTGGAAACTGAATGTGCCGCTAAAGGTTAATGTTTCAAACGGGCAGAGCTGGGCTGAAGCCCACTAGATACGCCGGGAATTGACATCCGGATTTTTATTTTTCATTAATCGATCCCAATTCGGTTTCGTCTATCATTTCTTTAGCCAAGTGAAAATGGGGAGTCAAATGAAAGAAATAAATAAGAAAAACCTCGGTTATAAAATCATCGACCCAAATAGAGTTAAGGCCGGGTTTCTCGATGCTGTCGAGTATAATTATAAAGGGCAACGGGACATCGATATTACCATTGAACAGCCTGAGTTCACCTCTGTGTGCCCTATGACCGGACTCCCGGATTTCGGGCGGATCATTATAGAATACATTCCAAACACAAAAATCGTGGAATTAAAATCATTGAAATTTTATCTGCTGCAATACAGAAATGTCGGTATCTTTTACGAGCATGTGGTCAACCAGATTCTAAATCACTTGGTTGCTGTCGTCGGTCCAAAACAGATGAAAGTAACCGGGGATTTCACCCCTCGGGGCGGCATAACCACCCGGGTTACAGCCCGGTATGAGGGAACAAATGAATTTTGAAAAAATCAGATTGCTCAACCCTCGAATTTGCACTGTAAACGTTCTTCTTACCGTTTCGCTTCTCATTGCTTCTAGCACAGGATGTACAGGCGTCCCCAATTCCAACAAAACCGCCACTGAAATGGCCGGGGGCTTTGAGTTTTTTAAAGGAAACCTGAAAAAAAGGGTGGGTGTTGCAAGCTTTGAAAACAAGACTCTGGCTGAGGGGCAAAGGTTCGAACTGTTTTTACAAACAAACCTTTCCCAAACAATACAAAAAGACTGCCCTGAAATTATTCTTGAAACACCAGGTGATGCGAAATACCAAAATATTCTGGGAACTCCACCCAAAATGGGCACCGGGCGGATCGATAACTTTGCCCTTTCGATGGCCGGAAGAGAGCTGGGACTTAATGCCATTGTGACCGGTGCGCTGGCGGATATAAGTGGAATAAAAGAAAAGCGCGGTATTCTCTGGTTTAAAAACAGTCGAAACTTTCTCCAAATACAAATCGCAGTAGAGGTATACGATACAGAAACCGGGGCTAAAATTCTTGATGAGGTTCTGATTCACCAAACAGAGGTTGATGAATCAGATTTTCAGTTGATCCAATCAAAAAATATCCCCCGTATGTCCCTGATTAACGATGAGATTGTAGATATCGCGACCGAAATGGGGGAGAAAGTCTGTGATGCGGTGGCAGATCTAGCGTGGAGCGGATATATCTCTTCGGTCAATGGGGGAAAAATAGTGATATCCTCTGGAAGCAACATCGGAGTCATGCCTGGAAATGTTTTTGAAGTTCGCGCCATTGGAAAAATCATCAAAGGCGTAAATGGCCATCATTTTGTCATGACCGGAAAAAAAAGCGGAACAATACAGATTGTGTCAGTTTATCCTGACCGGTCGGAAGCTGTTTTACTTTCTGGAAATGAAATCCGTGTTGGAAGCCCTATTAGGCGATCGAATAAATAAAAAACAGATCCGGGATGTGAAGGGTTTTGTTTATGGCCCTACCCCTTTGGGGGTCGAACCCTAGACTTTTTTTCTGATCTCGCAGGCATGAACGACGCCTTGACAGCGACAGGCGGTGCCCACCAGAACCCTACCCTCTTTTTCGGCAATTTCTTTGCGGGCGCTTAAAAGGGCACTTGGAGAATACCCACCTACACCAGGGGCAAGTTGATGACTCCGAATGACGATCGATCTGTATTCGGGCAATTTCAACTGTTCCAAATTTCGATATATCTCAGTTTTTCTGGGTTTTCCGGTTACAAAACATCTGTCAAACGGTTCAGGACAATTATCCGGACAGATAAAATCGGCCTGGCTGACATAAAGTTCACCATTCTTCCCCCACATGGGATTTGGCAAAAGCAAAAACAGATTTTCCGGTACAGGGAGAGGCAAAACCTCATGGTCACTCAGCGTGCCACGTATCCACTCGAATGCCACGTGTACCGGTATGGTGGAGACAATCCAGTCAGGTCTGCTTTTATCATCGAGATGATGCTCAAGAAAAGCGATACCGTCTTCCGCGACCGTATCAACCTGTTCCTTTGATTCGCGAAACACTGCAGGGTCTGAGTCGACAAGCGTAATATGGGCGTCCGGCTCTCTTTTTCTCAAACGGCGGGCAGCGATGGATCCAAATTTGCCTCCGCCTAAAATCCAAAATACCATAATTTATAAGCCGTCAGATTAAATTTTCTCTTCATAAACAGAAACGAAAAAAATCATTGCAAGGGGCTGTGTAAAAAGCAGTCCAATAAAAATAGAGCTCCCGATGGCCGTGATCCCCACAAACAAAATGATTGCGACCAAATGGTCTAATTTGTTCCCCTCCATGGACATTGCATAACTTTTCTTGATGGCTTCAATTAAACCCAATTTCTGATCCGTCATAAGGGGTATCATATAAAAGCAGAAGAACAATACCGCAAAAATAAAAAGAACACCCGGCAAAACAAAAAGTACAAAACCGATGAGTGTGAGCAAAAAGACGACAATTCCAAATCCAAATAGAGGGAAAAACAGTCTCATCTGTGAAAATATGTCCTGAATTTTTGGCTCACGGCCATCTCTTAGAATCAAAAGTATGGACTGGATATACCCTGCCATCGCCACAGGGGCTAGAATCCCCAGAGTCAAGGAACTGACAACAAACATCACCAATGTCATGAAAATCAATGGCGCAATAAACTGCAGCGTTTGATTCCAGGCAGTTTCAAGGTGTTTTTTAAAATTCATCGTTCCTTCCTCCGTCGGATTTTATAGACCATTGAAATTTAATCATAATATAGCCATGCAAGGGATCTCAGTCAAATAAAGACGCTTTGCCACCGCTATTGAGCTGGATCTTCATTCTGCCTTGACAAACTGTGGGGAATCCGCCCGCCTCAGGATTACGACAAAGGAACGGAAGCTGTTTGAAAAATTCCGAAAATTTCTGTATGATCCTATTCGGTTTTCCAGATGCAAAAAGGGGTGTCAATTTTTTTAAATTGTGTTGTGTGAGCGTCTCTAGGTGGGACACCACTGCCCCTTCATGGAATCCGGTTAGTAAACCTGTATTGACAGCATCGCCGGTTCTTTATATATCGTGCTTCGGCCATTGCAGGTTCTGGTATAAAATTTTATTTTTAACACCAAAAAGGAGCTTTTTATGGTAGATCGATCAATTCCTGACAATTGGGCTGAGCTCGCGGCAAAAGAACTAAGGGGGAAGCCCGTCGACTCCCTTTGCTGGAAAACACCGGAAGGGATAAAAGTAAAGCCGCTTTATACCGCCAGAGATACGGAAGATTTAGCTCATCTGGGAACCCTCCCGGGGTTTGAGCCGTATACCAGAGGTCCCCGAGCCACCATGTACACCGCCAGGCCGTGGACCATCCGACAGTACGCCGGTTTTTCAACCGCAAAAGAATCCAACGCATTTTACCGAAGAAATCTAGCGGCCGGCCAAAAAGGTCTCTCAGTCGCTTTTGATCTCGCCACACACAGGGGCTACGACTCGAATCACCCCAGGGTGGGCGGCGATATTGGGAAGGCGGGTGTTGCAATAGACTCGGTGGAGGATATGAAAATCCTGTTTGATCAGATTCCGCTTGATCAGATGTCTGTTTCCATGACGATGAACGGTGCTGTCCTTCCGATTCTTGCCGGCTATATTGTTGCTGCCGAAGAGCAAGGAGTTAAAAAAGCACAGCTGACCGGAACCATTCAAAACGACATTTTGAAGGAATATCTGACCCGAAATACATATATCTATCCTCCGGAGCCTTCCATGCGGATTGTATCCGACATCATCGGATATGCTTCAAAACAGATGCCCAAATATAATACGGTCAGTATCAGTGGGTATCATATGATGGAAGCAGGGGCCGACTCGGTTCTTCAGACAGCGTTCACACTGGCGGACGGCCTGGAATACGTGAGAGCCGCCCTTGCTGCCGGTCTTAATATTGACGAATTTGCTCCTCGGCTTTCCTTTTTCTTTGGTGTAGGAATGAACTTCTTTATGGAAATTGCCATGTTAAGAGCCGCCCGCTTTCTGTGGCATGAAATTATCAGTCGCTTCAATCCGAAAGACCCTAGATCTTCGATGCTGCGAACACACGTCCAGACTTCGGGGTGGAGCCTTACACAACAGGATCCGTACAACAATATTATTCGGACTACCCTCGAGTGTCTGGCTGCGGCCCTGGGCGGGACACAATCTCTGCACACCAATTCCTTTGATGAGGCGGTCGGTCTTCCCACTGATTTTTCTGCCAGGATATCCAGAAACACCCAGATTATTGTCCAGGAAGAATCCCAGATCTGTCATGTGGTCGATCCGCTCGGGGGGTCATATTATGTCGAAGCATTGACCGATGGAATCATTAACGAGTCCAGAAAGATCATAAATGAGGTTGAAGAACTGGGGGGAATGGCCAAAGCCATTGAAACCGGAATGCCCAAACTCAGGATTGAAGAATCTGCTGCCCGGAAGCAGGCCCGAATTGACCAGGGAAAGGACGTCATTGTCGGGGTGAACAAGTATCAGGCCGAATCGGATCCGGATATAGATGTTCTCGAAATCCCGACCCGTATCCGTGATGAGCAAATTGTGAGATTAAAAGAAGTAAAAGCCCGACGGGACAACCGGGCAGTGGAAAAAGCGCTTGAAGCCATCACCGCATGCGCGGCATCTGATGGCAACCTGCTTGAAGCCAGTCTCCCCGCGGTTCGAGCCCGGGCGACGGTAGGGGAAATTTCAGAGGCGATGGAGAAGGTTTTCGGCCATTATAAGGCCACCACCCAGTGCTTATCCGGTGTATATACCTCGGAGTTTGGGGACAGCGAAATAATTGATGCAGTTAGGAAAAGAACCGATGAATTTTTAGAAAAAAAAGGGCGGCGCCCGCGAATACTGGTAACCAAGATGGGGCAGGATGGCCATGACCGCGGGGTTAAGGTAATCGCCACCGCATTCTCAGATCTTGGATTCGATGTGGATATCAGCCCAATGTTCCAAACGCCGGATGAGGCAGCCAAAATGGCGGTGGAAAATGATGTGCATATTGTCGGTGTATCATCCCTTGCTGCAAGCCATAAAATTCTGGTTCCTGAGTTGATTGAATCGCTTAAAAAAGAGGGCGGTGAAGACATACTTGTTGTGGTTGGCGGGGTTATTCCACCGAAAGATTATGATTTTCTGTATAATGCCGACACTGTCGTGGTCGGTATTTTCGGACCCGGAACTCCGATTATCGACTCTGCAAAAAAAATCTTGGATGCACTGGAACAGAAAAAATGATTTTCAGGGACCCTTCCGACTATGTTCAAGGGGTTCTCAAACAGGACCGGCGAATCCTGTCCAAAACCATCACCTTGATTGAAAGCTCGCTTCCATCACATCAGAAGCTGGCCCGAATCATCATCGATCATCTTCTACCTTACACGGGAAAGGGCGTCCGCCTCGGCATTACCGGTGTACCGGGCGTGGGTAAAAGCTGTTTTATAGAAAACTTTGGCATGGGTCTGGTTGAAAAAGACCATCGCCTGGCGGTCCTTGCTGTCGACCCCAGCAGCCAAAGGAGCGGTGGAAGCATCATGGCTGATAAGACACGGATGGAGATGCTTTCTGCGGATGACAGGGCATTTATCCGTCCGTCTCCTTCCGGGGGGACTTTGGGAGGTGTCGCGAGAAAAACAAGGGAGACCATGCTCCTGTGTGAAGCCGCTGGCTTTGACGTTATTATTATTGAAACCGTTGGCGTCGGACAATCTGAAACCACGGTAGCTTCCATGGTCGATTTTTTTTTGGTCCTCCTGTTGGCAGGTGCCGGCGATCAAATCCAAGGAATCAAAAAAGGGGTCCTGGAGATCGCTGATGCCCTGGCTATAAACAAGGCAGATGGGGACAATATTGAAAGAGCGGAAAAGGCAAAAAAAGAGTACGAATCCGCCATAAGCCTGTTGACCCCTTCGACCCCCACCTGGACCTCTCCGGTTCTTACCTGTAGTGCTCTGGAAAAAACAGGCATCGATGAGATATGGAATACCGTTTTAGAGCACAACAAAAAGCTGTCGACAACTGGTGAATTAAAGGAAAAACGCAAAAAACAGACGATTGATTGGATGTGGTCGATGGTGGAAGAAGGGTTAAAAGATCGGTTTTATAAAAATGCTGAAGTCACTAAAAAATTAACCAAAACGATAGAAGATGTCGAACAGGGGAGAGAGACTCCAACCGTTGCGGCACTCAACCTTCTGCATTTACTCGACAACTGAAAATCCTCCTTCTTAGCGTACCCGTTGAAATCAGCATTATGGTTTAAATTGGTTAAAAAAAAGATCATCATGGCAAACCGGGGCTTTCCAGAAAAAACCGTGTATAGGGGGGCATCTGTCTTAACGATAGGATGAAAAATAGATTAATCATGTATGATTTCTGGGACTGGTGGCAGCATTTGCCCGAATCGATAAATCCTTTTCTCGTTGACATCGGATCATTCAGGCTACCATATTACGGCTTGATGTATATCATTGCTTTCGCAACAACCTATTGTCTGGCTCTATACCGCGTGAAGCACGAAAAACGCTTTGGTATAACGAAAAGCCATATAAACGGTCTCATGACGGTGATGATTTTGGGTCTTGTCATTGGAGCACGTTTGGGATACGTTCTGTTTTACAATCTGTTTTATTATCTTAAAAACCCTCTTGAAATTTTTCTTCCTTTCTCATTTTCAAATGGCATCGCGTTCACCGGTATTTCCGGCATGTCGTATCACGGAGGTCTCATCGGTGTAATAGTTGCGGTGTGGTATTACATTAGAAAATCTGAGTTGAACTTCTGGCAGATGACCGATCTATTTGCGCCTGTCATTCCTCTGGGCTATACGTTTGGCCGGTTGGGTAATTTTATCAACGGCGAACTGTATGGCAGAGTGACGTCCAAACCGTTCGGGATGTATTTCCCATTAGCGCCCGGATCGAGCCTTAGACATCCCTCACAGCTTTATGAAGCCTTTTTTGAAGGTATTTTTCTCTTTGCCGTTTTATGGAGCATGCGAAATCTCAAATGGGCAAAGGGGGCAATGCTTGCCTTTTACCTGATCGGATACGGTGTTGTTCGATTGTTAATCGAATACTTTCGCCAGCCCGATGCTCATCTTGGCTTTGTTTTTTTGTCATTTTCTTTGGGTCAAATCTTCTCTGGTTTCATGATCCTCGTCGGTTTTTCCGTATATCTTTATATCGCTTTAACTCGGGAGGGGTGAACAGATCAATCGGACTGCCTCCCTTCTGATTCCGCCTCTCTTTTGATTACGAAATCATAAAAGTTCAAATGGAACAGAAAGATTATTACAAAATACTTGGGATTGAAAAAAATGCCACGGATCAGCAAATCAAAAATGTCTATCGCCGTCTGGCCTTTAAATACCACCCGGATAGAAATATTTTAAATTCGGAAGCAGTCGAAAAAATGAAAAGCGTCAACGAAGCATACGCGGTACTGTCAAATCCAAAAAAACGAAGCGAATACGATCTTTTGAGACAACAGTTTGGATATTCGGCTCACCAACGTTTTAGAAAAAATTATTCCGATCATGATATTTTCAGCGGGTCGGACCTGGATCATATTTTTGAGGAAATGGCCAAAACAGCCGGTCTCAGGGGGTTTGACGATATTTTTAGAGAATTTTACGGTCCTAAATTTCGAACCTTTGAATTTCATAGACCGGGTCTATTCGGTAGGGGTTTTGTTTTTTCCAGCAGGAAAGCAGTTCTTTTTTTATTTAATAAATTGACCGGTAACCTGTTGCCGGAAAAGGGTCAAGACATAACTGACACCATATATCTCTATCCTTCGCTGGCTCAAAAGGGGGGTCCTTATGCATACTATCTTCGGGGAAAATCCAAAAAACTGATTATTCAGATTCCCCCGGGAATTAAAAACAGGCAGAAAATACGGTTATCAAGCCTAGGAAAAAAAGGGAAAGGAGGGGGGCCGGCCGGAGATCTTTATCTGAAAGTCTGTATAAGGAAATCTTTGGTTCGAAGGCTGAAGGATACGATTTTCGGTATCTTCTGGTGGTTGAGCCGGCTTGTTTGACCTGCAAAACAGAAAAAGAAGGTTGAAATTAGACAGATGAAAATAGTAAAGATTGGATAAAAGGAGATGGACAATGGAAGATTGTATTTTTTGTAAAATCGTCAAGGGTGAAATCCCTAGCACAAAGGTGTATGAAGATGATCAGGTTCTTGCCTTTGAAGATATCAACCCGATTTCCAAGGGCCATACGCTGATCATCCCCAAAGCGCATGCCGAAAACCTGTGGGAAATTTCCGATGAAGACCTGACCGCGGTTCATCTGGCTTCAAAAAAAGTTTCCGAAGCGATAAAGAAAGCCTTAGACTCGGTGGGGGTGGCAACACTCCAGCTCAACGGCCGGGGGGTTAATCAGGTGGTCATGCATTACCACCTCCACCTGGTCCCCCGTTCCGGTGGGGCCCCGGAGCTACCGATCACCAAGTGGGAGATCAAACCCGGAGACATGGATACCATCCAACAAACCGGTCAGCAGATAGCCGAAGCGATAAGATAAGTTGTACAAATACTGGAAATAGTCAAATTGGACCGATTGAAAACAAAAAAACAGTTAGACCGATGAGTGAAAAAGAGCAGGGAATTCAAATTGAAGAATTACCCAAACTGAACAATCCTATTTTGATTGCGGGTTTTGACGGATGGGGAAATGCGCTTGATATTTCCAACGGGATGTCCGCCTATCTGATACGCAAGCTAAAGGCCGAGTATTTTGCCAAGATAAACCCGGATATTTTTTACCGTTATGATGAAAACCGTCCCCTTGTAAATATTAAAGGTGGTAATCTAATAAGCCTCTCACCTCTCGGCGGGTCCTTTTACGCCGCTCGAAATGATAAAGGTATGCGCGATCTGATAATCCTGAAAGCAAATGAACCGCATCTCCGATGGGTCCAATTTGTTGACGATTTGTTAACGTTATGTGAAAACCTGAGCGTCGAAACGGTCATTACGCTTGGGAGTATGTATGACAGCGTCCTCCATACAGATAGAATTGTTTCGGGTATTTCTTCAAACAAAGATCTATTTTTAAAACTAAAACAGAAAAATATCATCCCCATTGATTACCAGGGACCCACTGCGATTCATACCCTGATTCATTCTGAGGCGCAGAAAAGAGGGATGGATAGTATCAGTTTATGGAGCCACTGCCCGTATTATCTACAGGACACCACCCATTTTGGCATTTTATTTCACCTGGGTGCGCTACTTTCCTTTTTAGGAAATTTTGAGCTCGATACAAAAGATCTCGAAGCAGGATCGGAGGCACTGAACGAGCAAATTCAGTTGCTTATAAATAAAAATCCTAAACTTCAGACAATTATTGAGGAACTCAAAGAGGCAAAGGTCAGGGGATCCTGGGAAAGCGTCAAAGCATCCATAAAGAAAGGTGAAAAGGTCATCGACTTAAAAGATTTCTTTGAAACAAAATAATCTGCCGGTGGATGAAATCACCGACTTTCAATATCCAACGCCGAGCCCACCAAAAAAATGTTATCCCCGTACCTATAGGAAACGAATATGCACATCTTTGGGAAGCGCCATTCCCATTGCCACCTCCGCCGCTTTTAGGACAGCCACCGGAACCGGGCACGAAGAGTGACAGCCTGCCTCAGTAGCGGAAACAAAGGCAGGATTCCGGGGAACAGGCGCAAAAAGTTCATTCAATGTCATCTGTCTCAGATGTGCTGACATCCGTTGAATGTGCTGGCATTTCGATTCACTGATAGCCACCTTTATCATCCGGGCTTCATGATGCCATGCTTTTATGACACATTCAAAACCACAAACCCCCGGATTTACATTCACTTGAACAAAATGAGCACCTTCGGCCATCGTTCTTTCCCTTCAATCGCATCCTCGAAGGATGTTCCGCTTGATTATAAATCCGATGAGGATAAATAGGTATGATCGATCAGATGCATCAAAAGAATGGCCACCATCAACCTACCCTCATCAGTGAATTCAGGGGGCTTGTCCACAATCCAACCGTTTCGCTCCGCATTTGGAATGAACAACATGCTTTCTTTTAAATGATCACAGGAACGAACTATTCGGTCAGGCGGGTTAACCGTCATTTCAGAAAGACTTGACAAATTGAGCCGAATTATCGTCGCAACATCCCCTTGTTTGGGTATGAAATTGGAACGTTCCCGGAGTGCTTCCCGATAAAGCCGCTTGGCATCGTGAATTCGATCGGTGCTGTGATACAATTCAGCAAGATTGTTAAGCGTACCGGCACGACCTCCATGGAGCAATTCTTCATATTTTCTTCGGGCCATATCATTGTATTTCTTTCGATGTTTCTGTTCCATCCTGAGATGAAACAACGAACTCCGGGCGCGCTGCTCCAGGTGCATACTTTTAACCCAGTGCAACCCGGATTGCCAGCCCTCCAACGCGCTTTGGTAAAGGTCTTCGACCTCTTTGAAGTTTTGTCTGATTCGAAAGGCGATGGCCAGATTGTTCAGGCTACTGGCCCGCCTAGGATCTCCGGGGTCAAAACCATGGATAAAACCATGGGCGATTTCCCATTTATCTGCAGAGGCGGTAAGTAGTAATGCCGCCGGGTGCATAACGCAAGTGAAAACTCATCCCTTTTTAGTTTCCAATTCAACACCGACAATGACCGTACCCAGCCCTTTTTCATCCACACCCTTGAAGTAATGGGTTTTCAGGTAGGTGTCAGAGGGAGTCGATGGATTGGCATAGATAATGGAGTGGTAGTTAAATTTTTTATCCTCTATGACGCACCAGGCAGCAGGAAGTGCCGGAATATCAAAGTGGCAAATTTGTTTCATGATATCCTTTGGAAAAGAGATTTTATCCTTGTAAACAACAAAATTTTGATGCATAAACCAAACATTTTTCTGGTTGGAAAGATCGGCAATGACTTTTTCGTCTCGCACTTCTTTCCCCACGATTTCATCCCCCTTTTTCAGGACCAGGGAGGAATCGCATCCCCAGTCAAAATCCATATCTGTAAGGGCAATATAAATCAAATCACATTGCAGTACCTCCCTTACACCCGAGTTGACCACCTTGCCCAACCCCATAAGGCCCTTTTCTTCAGCTTCCTTTTCAATCTCCAGAATTTTCCGGCGATCTAGGTCTGAAAAAGGATATGCTTTTACGATTCCGGTTACCCTGCCCAAAGCCGGAATCATCACATCATCTGCCAAGTTTGTATCCATATCCGTTTAATCCTGAGCCGGAGGACAATCGTCGGTTGGGGCAGTAATCAGTTTAATCAAATTAAAGACCTTTTCCGAACAAGCGCGTTCACACCTCATGCAGGCAAACCCGTCGCATAACGCCAGATTTAAGGTGATCTGAAAGTCTTCCCCTTCTTCTTTCAACGCAAGGGCATTTTCCGGGCAGTCATCGATACAGTCCCTGCAACCTGTGCAACCCGGAAAACCGATGGTCTTTCGTTGTCCGATATTCGAGATAATCCTAAGGCCTATGGTGCCAAGGTCCGGAATATCTTTTTCTACGGTTTTGATGACCTCCGGATCCACACCGACCTCCTTGAAGGAAGGAAGCCCGAATTTTTTTAAAAATGTACGATACTGATTCAACGACATCCCCTCGGTCCAATAGGACAGCTCTAAAATGTAAATTTTTTCAAAAATCTTTGATTCAGCAAACATACAGTGGGTTTGTCTCAAATCATCAGCAATCTGTTTCATATGCCAGAGTTCATCCTCATCTTTAACCAAATCCCTGGCCATTGCAAGGGATGTGTTCCCGACCTGAAAGATTTTTTTTACCCCGGCGGGAATCATACCGATCGCCTGCGCTTTTAAAGCATCCACATAGGTGCCGGAGGCCCCCGACATATATGTTGTTTCGATGTCCTCCATACGAATGCCCGCTTCCTGGCAGAGGCTCATGTGGCCTGCTCTGACCGCACCGATGGCCTTGCCCGCCTCTGCAAAGTCTTTTTCAGTAAATTTGATCCTGTTGGGTAGATTAATTTTTCCGCCCGGGGTTTTTATTCGCGGGATACGGATAAGTCCTGATTTTAACCCTTCGCTGAGCAAAGCGATGACCCCGGTTCCGGTGATACCCACCGCATCAATCTTGCCTCTAGTGATCAATTTTCCTGTAATCGGATCGACGGTATCCCCGGGCAACGGCTTCATATTGTTATCGAGGACAAAAGTTTCGAACACACCACGGAGCGGTTGGGCAATTTCAGCGGTTAATGTAAACTCCGGGTTTATGTGATTTTCAGATATGAACGCCACATCGGAAATAGCGCCTGGTAATGCTAAAAGCCCATCTTCGATCTGCTGCCCCTCAAGAGCAGGTCCTGCTGCCGTTGACCCGGTATAGACCACGCCGTCGACTAAGAGTGCCATCTCGGCATTTGTTCCGTAGTCTGTTGTTATGGCAATCTCTTCTTTTTCGAGCATACCGGATTGAATCATCATCGCCAAGGCATCGGCGCCGATCTCATGACAAATCGCCGGCGGGATCAGGACGTCGGTCTCTTCAGGTAGATCGAACCCGCGAATTTCCGGGGCCTTTACGATTTGGGCATCTCTTTTTGGCGGAACCACCCCAAGCGCTTTCAGTTTACGCTTGCCTGCATAGGCCAGGTCTCTAAACTCACTCTCCTGGAAAAGGGAAAGCTGGATAGGATTACCACAGACAGCGACGCGTACGATCTGATCTCTTTTAATACACAGGTTGTCGATAACTCGATTGATTGCATGAACCATTACTTCGTGGGCCCAATTAAGACCCACATCAACAGCAAAATGAAGATGGTCCATGACATTGGCACCGGGGAGGGGATGGCGGGTTGTAACTGAGGTGGAGAGAATTATCCCTTTATTATCCAAATCGATGGCCTGGCCACGAAATCCACTGGTACCCAGGTCCAATGCAATACCCAGTTTCGACATTTGAATATTAGATCCGTGTGTTGCTAGTGGACTTTGGCCACTTCAACCATAGCCAAAAGGTTCTCGGTAGATGTACCCGGTGCCACCGCACATCCGGGAGCCAGAATCTGGATCCCGTCGGCAATGGACTTTTCACATGCCCGTTTGACCGTTTCAGCATCCTTCAAAAAGAGCGTTTGAGCCGTATCCGCGCCACCCAGCAGGATCGTATCCGGCCCGCATTTTTTCCGGGCTAGCCCGGCGTCGGCTTTCGGTTCCAAGCTTAAAATATCAGCTCCGGTCTGCCCCATCCATTGCACGATCCGATCCACCTTGCCACAGATATGCAGAATTTTAGGAACAGAAATCGCATCAAACTGTTTCTTTTGATATTTCAATTCAACATCCCCGTAAGTTTTAGGGGCTATCAGTTCAGGCGAAGCGGTCATATCTTCACAGGAAATAATGTCAGCACCGGCCTCAATAAGCGCTTTGGCAAGCGCGGTCCCTGCTTGTTCAGCGACATCCAGGAAGGGGGGAATTTTTTCAGGTGTTTTAAAGGTTGCCTTAAGAAGAGGAACCGTATCTATGAGCGACCCGGCAATGGTAAAAGGCCCGATAATTCCGCCGATGATCGGCACCTCATCCCCGAGCTCCCCTTTCAGAATGCGAACTGCTTTAAGCAATTCCGATATTTTACCCCGGGAAAGAAAGTCATCTGGAAACACAGGCACATCATCCAGGGTGTAAGGCGGTGGATGTTCAATTCCTGGAATTCCTTCATTCCCATCTACGCCGCGCCCGGGTTTTATCTTACAGCCGAACGCCTCTGCCTCAAGGGTCTGGGAAAAGGGGACCCTAACAGCGTCAAAGCCAAGGACGGTGTAGGCAGCCATGGCCTGCTTGGCCATGGTCTCCGCATTTTCATGGCCTTCGGGCCAAAAAGCCTGTACTTTTTCCATTTGCTCATAAGTTACAGTGGAATTGGCCCCTAAACAGGGCATCCGATCCGGTTTTTGATGATTGATCACAGCCATCACACGTTCTTTGGCATTCATTTAACTATCCTCTTTTAAATTGAAAACCACCATGTCACATCGAAGAGGTCGTCGGTTTGACGTTTCCAGTAACCCCAATCGAGAAGACCGGTTATTTCCCGGTTTGATCTAGTTTAAGCATCTCAGAATAGCCCCGGCTATCTCGCTCTCATCCTCAATAAAGGAAAAATTGCCTTTGCCTCTCAGGGATAAACGGCGAATTTTCTCTTTCTTGGCAGGTGGGAAACCGATAACATTAAGTTTATCGAACCGGACTGCCACTTCTAAAGGATCTCCCCCCCGGTTCCAGGCGCCGTCCGTCAGTATCAATCCCATTTTCCGCTCAAACTTATCGACATGTTTCAATCCCACTTCTAAAACCGCACGGACATCAGTATCCCCGCTAAGTTCTAAAGCAAACAGCCTTTCTAAAATCTCTTCAGGGCCTGTCTTTTCATCTATTGCCTTTAAAACAGAAACCCTGTTGCAGAACGCCAGTACCGCATAATCTCTTTTGAAATGTTGCGCAATGGAAGCTGCGGTGATGGCAGCCAGAACAATTTTCAGGCCTTTCATGGAATAACTATGGTCGAACATCATGACAAAGGCTTTTTTTTCCCTCTGCCTGCTATACGACACAAGGTTTTCCAGTATCCCCCGTTCAGGCGCCTCGGTGTACTTTGCCAAGCTCTGGTCCAGTTCAATTTCAGCGCCGTCTGTAAAGCCCCGGACTAATTTGAGTTGACCAGAACGGTATCCGGTATCGGCAATTTGTTTGGCTATTTTAATGATTAACCGGCAGGCTATCTTCACGGCGAGCGCACGCACGTCACGTTTCAGCATCCCGAAAATATAAGCAAAAACCTCAAGCGAATCTTGTTTTTCAAAAAAAAGAGGGAGTTTTTCAGGGTGTGTGTTAAGAAAGGTAGCTATGCGATAAAAATAGGAACAGTGGGCCATTTCATCGCTCAAAAACTGATCCCCTACGTAACGATTTTTTTTTTTACCCTTTGTTCCTCTTCTGATTCTATTGCTTGAACCCCGTTGTCTGATGACGATTTTTCAGTCGCGTTTTTTTGAGGATGCGACAGATCAGGGTATTGATTTCGAAAGCTGGCATAGACTTCCTCGATGATTTCATCGGCGGTTTTGGACGCCATCTCATTGAGCCAAATCTTATTGGAAATCGCCATAAGAGCTGTTGTCAAAAAATGGCTGCCAGGTTGATCGGCCAGTTTCTGCATGCCGACAAATAGGTCAACCACGTCAATGGCACCCCTGATCGAAGAGCCCAGTTTGATATCGGGGTGTTCTCTTGTTTTTCGCACCATCTTGACCGACAGATCGACGATTTCAGACGAATCCATTCCGGTCCGAAGTCGGACAATCTCCCTCTCTTCGGCCTCGTTCTGATAATTCATTTTAATCAAGCAAATACGATCCATAAATGCCCTGCTGATCCTGACCGTGCCCACATCATCATACGGATTTTGAGCAGCTATCACGGTAAACGGAGATACGGCCTTAACGGTTCCATACCTGGGTATCGATATTTCTCCCTCTTCCATAGGGGATATCAGCACATTGGAAACATCTGCAGGCATCCGGTTGAATTCCTCGATGTAAAGGATTCCACCCTCTTCCATTGCCCTTGTAAGAGGGCCTTTTTCAAAATACTCGGGTTTATAGCTATCCTCCATTACCTGGGACGGGTTGAAATACCCAACCAGTTTGGCGGGTGTCAGATCGATGTTGCCTTCCACAAGATAAAAAGGAATCCCAGCTTCATGGGAAATTTTTCGCAGCAAAGTGGATTTGGATGTCCCGGGTGGTCCTTCCAATAGGATATGTTTTCCCGCATCCATTGCCGTTAATATGGATTTGATTTCGATTTCTCTGCCAACCACACCCCGGGCAACCTTAGCGTGTATTTGAAGCAGATCCATTTTTTTCTGTGGTGTTAATGTCAATTTCAAATGCTTCCTTTCCTGCCTTATTGAAGTGAGTCTGATTCCAAGAGTTGTATCTGGCCTAGCTCAGACCAGTATCAACCCGATAAAGCTGATCTGTTTTTTCGGTTTTATTTTTTTTTACGTCAAAGGGGTGAACCTCAACCCCCCATTGTTGGGCCAGGGCTTTAAAAGAATTCTCTAAAGCGATGTGTTGAATCGATATGTCCCAGTGCTATCGAGTCGGCGCAAAGCGCTCTTTCATGGACCTGAATTCCCTGCACCCTGCCGATCGAAATTCCCACACCGCTGTTGCCCTGATCTCCCATTAATCGTAAAGTGCCGATATCGTGCGTTAGCGGTACTTCCTTACGCGGTTCCACACTGATAAATTTATTGGGATTAGTAATAATATCCTGCAAATGGTCGAGATCATCTTTTGGCAAGGGTGATATTTTTCCTCTGTCGGCAGCATCTTCTGGACCGATTTCAAAATCCTGCATCAATTCGTCCGCGGTCATTTCTGTAAAGGTGCCATCACCCCGACGAGTGAGGTATTTCTTCATTATCACACCTCCTTTCAGCTAAATATTTCTTTGAGTTTCATCACGGTGTCTGAAGCGCTTTCAGCGTAAAGATCTGCACCAATTTTGGAGGCCCAGTATTCTGTTATTGCTGCGCCTCCGACCATGGTCTTAACCTTGTCTCGAAGCCCCTCTTCTTCTAAAGCGGCTTCCAGCTTTTTCTGGCCAACCTGGGTGGTTGTCATCAAAGCGGATGAGCCGATAACATCCGCATCCACCTCCTTGGCCTTCTGAACAAAATTGTCTATCGGAACATCCCGCCCAAGATCAAAAACTTCAAAACCATAAACTCTCAACATAGTGGCGACAATACCTTTGCCAATGTCGTGCACGTCCCCTTCAATGGTCCCCAGCACAACTTTGGCCAATTTTTTACCCACTTGGTCTGAAGGCATGGCCTGCTCCAGGATTTTTACCGCTGCAGTCATCGCTTCGGAGGCTATGATCAGGTGCGGCAGGAAGATTTCACCACGTTCGAACAGATCGCCCAGTTTTTTAATTCCCTCGGAAAGTCCGTTTGCGACCATATCAACCGGATTTAAGCCTTCTTTAAGATACTTTTTAGCCAATTCTACCACACCTTCCTCATCCGCGTCTATGATATACTGTGCGGCTTTTTCCATAAATTCTTCTCGATTCATTTTTCACCTCCTTTCTCGTTCGGCCTTTTTCAATATTTTAAATCTCATTGAGGTAAAAGAATAAATAAAATAGAGACCATTCCTCTTTTTGTCCCAAACGCCCCTGAGCTCAAGACCCGGTATTTGCGCTAATTGTGGCTAGTGTAAAAATCCACTTGATTCAGAAAATACAGAAAAAACAAGGATTAGGTGTCAAACAGTTTGTTTGTTAAGCCTTTGCTCGCCTCGATCGCCTTTGCTGGTAAGGATTACCTTTTTTCCCTTGCTTTTTTCCATGAGAGACTGGATGAAAAATCGTTTCTCTTTGAGGTTGCTTTTTTATTTTTGATGGAGAATTTCGTCCGTTACTATACCTTGCAGATGTGTGAATTCATCCGTCATATGCGGCAAATGCATAGCTGCCATGAATTCATTCTGAAAATCTTTCTCCACCGTAAGCTCGATATATTCAACATTTCGGGAAACCCAGTTGGCCTCTTTACGTTTTTCACGGTTCAAGAGCGCTGACCTGCACCCATCCCCCGCCGCATTGCCCACTGACGAAATCTTTTCGATTTCACAGTTTGGAAACAGACCCATAATCAAAGCCTTCACACGATCCACATGGGTCCCGAAAGCCCCGGCGATTTTCACTTTATCGACTTTTTCCAGCCCCATACGGCGCATCATGAGCTTGCAGCCCGCATACAGCGCACCCTTGGCGAGTTGGATTTGGCGCACATCCTTCTGTGTGATCACGATGTCTTTACCAATGCTCGACTCTTCGGCCCAAGCCAGCACGAATTCCGGTTGTTTGGTATCCGGATTTTTGCGAAAACGGTTTGACTTCTGCTCTTTCTTGTTAAATCTGCCGCTTTTTTCAACTATACCGGCCTTGTAAAGCTCGGCAAGTACATCCAGGATTCCGGATCCGCAGATTCCTTTGGCCTGCATCTCTTTGGGTTCAGAATACTTTCGCCAGGCATCTCGACCAATGACCTTGTAATTCACCTCATGTGTTTCCACGTCAATTTCAATCCGCTCAATAGCTCCTGGCGCCGCCCGCATTCCAAACTGCAGCTGTGCTCCCTCCAATGCCGGCCCTGTAGCACAGGAAGAGGATATCAATTTGTCACTATTCCCCAGCACCAGCTCGCCATTGGTTCCAATGTCGATAATTAGCTGCATCTCCTCTTTCTTGTAAGGTTCCTCTGATATGAGTACGCCCACATTATCCGCTCCGACAAACCCTGCTTCGTTGGGGAGCACGAAAATATAGGCAGAAGGGTTGATCTTGATACCCAGATCCCGAGTTTTAATGTTCAGGCTGTGGTGAATTGCCGGCGGAAAAGGGGCAAGCCCCATATGCTCGGGATCGAGATTGAGAAGAATGTGATGCATGGCGGTGTTGCCGCCAAGGGTGATATCCTCAAGATCCTCCCTGGTGAGTCGAAGATATGTTTTGCCCTCCTCCGGCACCTCCACCCATTCTTCAGGTCCCTCCTCTCCTTTTTTCTTTTTTTTCTTTTTCTTTGGCGGATGCGTCACTTCAATCGCTTGGTCGATCAGCCAGTTGAGCCCCTCGATGATGTCGTTGTTCATCCTTTCAAGCCCGTCCGGATTCATCATATGGTAGGTAATACGACTCATTACATCCTCGCCGTACTTGCATTGGGGATTCATGAGGGAAATCGTATCAAGGACTTCCATGGTATTGAGATTACAAAAATATCCGGCCACCGTTGTGGTGCCAACATCGATGGCAAGACCGTAGCTGTTTTCGCATTTACCCGGTCGCACCCGGATAATCTCCTGATTCATCCAGACACTGACGGTCACCTTCCAATCCCCCTTGCGCAGTGCTGCAGATAGCTGCCGCAGGGCGAACAGATCAATTTTTAAATCTTTAAGACCGTATTGTCCTTCTATCTCCCTGCATATCCGCTCATAATCGCCTGTCGGTTCTTCAAAGGTCGGTTTTTCCACCTCCACATAATAAAGCTTGACCGCCGGGTTGTGATCAATGTGGATGTCACGGGCAGCTTTACTCACCACCTGTTTTCCAGCGCGGGATTCCTCGGGGACAAAAACCAGTATATTCCCTTCCACCTTAGCAACACAACCCAACCGATATCCCTCTTCTCTTTGGGCGGCATTGATGAACTTTTCCTCCTCTGCCTGCCATTCACCGGCATTTTCTCTTCTGGAAGTAATTCCAAATTTTTGAAAGACCCCTTCTTCGATGCGCACCTTACATTTGCCGCATACTTTTTTCTCGCCGCATAGCGCTTCAATATCCACGCCAAGCTGCCGGGAAGCCTCAATGATGCTCAATCCCTTATCCACCTCTCCTCGACTCCCAGAGGGCTGAAAGATCACTTTTATCTTTCCCTGTTCACCCATTAGACGCACTCCTTCTCAATTCAAGATGATTATCTCAATACTTTCTGTTGACGAATTCCATTTTCGCACCCCCAATGGGGCACGGTGCCGCATTTGGTGTAAGGTAAATAAAATTTTTTGGAAAAACAATGAGGCAATCAGTTTGAACCGGTATCCATAAAGTAATCACCGCGCACAGGCACGCGATGGTTTGGATTTTATTGTAATATCAGTTGCTTCTGAAATGATAGCTCTTAAAAGATTTTGTGTCGTTGTCAAAGCGCTCATCATTAATTTTTTCCGAAAAAATTTCTTTTTACCCTATGCCTGATGCGGCTTTTCTTAAGATACCAGATACGAAATTTGAGTAATTAATTTTCTCAAATATGGATTACGGCTTCCCATTGATCAAAAACCGCTATCATTTATTGTTACAATCACGCCTGCATTTGCCTCAGCTGGCTGATCATTTTGATGGCCTCCTGAACGGCATTCCCGGCGGTTTCCGCGTAGCCATCTGCCCCAAACAGATCTGCCGTGTCCTTTGTAACAGGTGCTCCTCCCAGCATAATGGCCACATTGGGATTCCTTTCCCTGATCATTTCGATAACCTTTTTCATCCCCATCATGGTGGTGGTCATCATGGCGGATAACGCCACAATCTCGGAATCGGTGCGCAGTTGCTCTTCCACAAATTGCTCCAATGGCACATCCCTTCCGAGGTCATGAACCGTAAAACCGGCGACTTCGAACATCAGTTTAATGATGTTTTTCCCTATATCGTGGACATCACCCTGGACCGTACCGATGACGACCTGGCCCTTGGGCTTGTCACCCAGATCTTCTACTGTAATATGGGGTTTCAGAATATCCAGGCCGATATAAAGCGCATCTGCGCACATGAGCAGCTCGGGCACGAAGTACTCCTGCTGGTCATAAAGGTTGCCGACTTTCTCCATGCCGGCGGCCAAACCGTTCATAACGGCATCGTACGCGTTTACTCCCTCATCCAGCGCCCTTTGAGCGGCTTCCTTTACCTGATCTTCTTCATATTCGACAACCCCCTCATCCAAGGTTTTGAGAATTTCCTGTCTAACTTCTTCTGTTGCCATGGTTTTTCCTCCAATAAATGAGTTAAAATTTGTCAATTATTATATTCTACCCACCGCGGGCGAAGCTTGTTTTCCATAGGTGCGTATGGTCTGCACATAGGCATCCACATTCTCTTTTTTCACATCCGGCCAGAGGTCACAACCTGGCCAAACAGCATCCACACCATCGTCAATACATTTTTTTATCACCGGCTCAACATTTGATACATCTCCTTGTACCAAGAGGCCATAGGGGTCAAAATCCCCAAACAAAAGCACATCATCGCCCAGTTTCTTTCTAGATTCAGCAGTTGTATTTTTATGGTCCACGCTGATGGCATCAGCACCGCACTCGTTCATCATCTCAATGATCAAATCTGTTGATCCACAAATATGATTAACGGTAGGGCAGCTTAAAGTTTCGAAAATGCGGACAAGGTTGGGTTTAATCATATCTTTCCACATGCGTGGCGAAAGCAGATCGGACCCTGATCCCATCTCCCTGATGCTGATGTAATCCGCCCCTAGGGCTTCATAATGTTTGGCCGCCTTTATAACCAAATCGGTCATCTGTCCAAGAAACGCAAGAACCCTTTCCCTATCCTTTCTGAGCCCCTTCAGCAGGAGGTCCAGTTCATATACCTGTCCGGCCATGGTGAACGGCCCAAGCACATACGAACCCACAGCGAATTTTCCATCCTCTGATTCTGCCTTCAGCTTTTGAAACGCCTCATCGATCATCGGTAAACGGCCTTTAGTTAGAAAGTCTTCGGGGATCTGTACATCCTCTATTTTATCCCACTTATGGGGTACCGTGGGATAAAGGATCCCTTCCGTCTCATCATATAAGCTAACGCCTCTCCCCAGGGCTTCCGGTATGTTGCAAAGATCATAGGGGATGATTACCGCGTCAAAATCAAACATCTCTGCCGTAACCATGGCGGACCGGGCCAGGTATTTAGCGGAGGTATGAACCTGGGCAAAACGGATCCCCATTTTTTCAATCGCCTGGACGGTAACCATGCCCTGACCGCTAAAAATGGGCATGGTATCAATTGGTTCCTTTTTAAAAAGTTTGGTGATTCTTTCTTTCGGTGTCATCTCGGTCATGGTCTTTTCCTTTCCTTATTTCTAAAATTAGGGTTCACGGTGAGGCGTACTCCTCGAACGCCACAGCCGAAAATCCGCGGAAGACGCTGAGCAGGGCAAAAAGGGCCGCTAATGGATGGATGATAGTTAATTTAGGTTAGATTCATCTGCATATACGCCATATATAACAATAATACCTTGATTGCTATCGTCCAAAGGATGATTTTATTGGGGACAAAGGACCATTTTAGGTTCAATCAAGGTGAACCGACTATGACTGAATTTCCACGATTCCAAGGTGGATGGCGAATTGGACGAGCTGTGAGATATTCTTCATCTTGAGCTTTTGCATGATATTGGAGCGATGGGTTTTAACCGTGCTTATGCTGACGAAAAGGATTTCAGAGATTTCCTTAGAGGATTGCCCTTCTGCGATCATCTGAAACACTTCGCGCTCCCGGTTTGAAAGTTTGCTGTAAAGCAGTTCCTGGGGTGACTTTTTCTTCAAAGAAACATAATCCTCTATCACCCGTCGCGATATCGAGGGGCTCAGGTAGGTGTTACCGGCGATGGCCGCATGGACAGCTTTGATAATATCCGTACCTGTAGAATTTTTTAATAGATAACCCGAGGCCCCGATGTTGAAAAGTTCATTGATATAGATATCGTGGGAATGCATTGAAAGGATGATGATTTTTGTCTTGGGGCAGACCTGTTTAATCTGTCGGGTTGCTTCAATTCCATTTAGAAGGGGCATCGCGATGTCCATGATCACAACGTTTGGGCTCAATTCCCTCACTCTTTTTACCGCTTCACGGCCGTTTTCAGCCTCACCTACAACCCGAAAGTTCGGCTCCCCTTCCAGCAACTTAGCCAGACCCTGGCGGACTATGGTATGATCCTCTGCCAAAAAAATGGTGATGGTTCTATCTGTCATATGGGCCCTTTCGGATCGGGATCTTTATCCGAATTCGAGTGCCATTTCCACAAGAAGTGCGAATATTGAGATTTCCGCCCAACATTGCCGCCCGCTCTCTCATAGACAACAGGCCCATGGCCTGTTTATTCTTTTCGAATTTATTGGGATCAAATCCCACACCGTCATCTTCGGCCAGAAAAATAATATGCGGGTAACTTTTAATGATGAAAAGCTTAAACTGTTTTGCATTCGCGTGCTTTAATGTATTGGTAAGCACTTCTTGGGAGAGGCGATACAAAACAATCTCGATTTCCGAATCAACCCGTTCCTCGAACCCCACCATTTTAAAATCTATCCTCAGTTCACTATGCTTCAAAATATTTTTTAGATATGCATCAAGAGCAGGTTCCAGTCCAAGGTCACTCAAGAGTGCCGGATGAAGTCTGTAAGATATGCGACGCATCTCCTCGTAGGTACGATTAATCTGTTTCTTGATTTCCGAGACATACTCTCTGAGGGCATTCGATTCCGGCCAAACCCCTTTTTCAATGTTCTCCAAGGTAAAATTAATTCCTGTCAGCGCCTGCCCCGCCTCATCGTGCAGTTCCCGGGCAATTCGTTTGCGCTCCGACTCTTGTGAGTGAAACAGTCGGGCGGTTAAACCTTTGAGTTCTTCCCGATGTCGGTGAAGGGCTTTGTTGAGGCGGGCATTTTCAATGGCGCCGCCCAGAAAGTTTCCCAGCGAGCCCAAGAGGTGAAAATCCTGACCAGTGGTCAGGTCTATTTCGGAAGGAACCTCAAATGATAGAAAACCGGAAGCCTTTTCTTTGGCAGTAATCAAAAAACAGGTGAGTTCGACGGTTTTTGCATTGTTTATGCTTTTCAAGGTGGCCCTGAAGGGGGGAAAGATCGGTTCGGGTGTAATGGAGAGATTGTCTTTGAGTAACGAGTGCGAGAGGGCTTCGTCATGAAGCCGTATCCGGCTGATTTTATTAGATGTAGTGCTTGCCGGAAGACCCTGCTGGGCTTGGAGTGAAAAACCCACCCGTTGATGATCGATTAAAAAGATACCTCCGGAGGTGAGTCTCAACACTTCCAGAACCTTTTTTAAAGCGGTCATGAGAACGTCATTCAGATCTTGGGTTTTGTTCATGGCAAACGCTACCGAATTTAAGACCCACAGCTCGCGATGTCGTTGCCGAAAATTTCGAATGGCATCCATGCGGGCGGTAATATCTTTGGCGATGCCCTCATACCCGATTATCCCATCATCTTCCCCTATCACGGAGTTTCCGCTGAGCAAACAGTGGAGGCGGGTTCCATCCTTTTTCTTGAACCCCGCCTCAAAATCCTTTACAAATCCATACCGATCGATTTGCTTTTGAAATACCTGCCAGTGCATGGGATTTGTGTATATTCCCTCAACGGAGTTCAAGGACAATACCTCTTTTTTACTATCAAATCCAAGGAGGTCTACACAGGCCTGATTAACCTCCTTGATCCTGCCGTTTTTAGCGGTGATAAATATCATGTCTTTGGAGCCTTCGAAGATTCGACGATACTTGCTTTCTGAAAGTTTGAGGTCATCTTCCAAAAACTTACGTTGGGTAATATCTTTTATCATCCCCTCGAACTCAATCATTCCGGTTTTTGGATTTTTATATTGCCAGCTGGAGATCAGAACGTGTACGGGAGAATTGTCATGCCTTTTGAATTCAGCTTCATAATCCTTAACAAAACCCTTCCTGCTTATTAACGAAAAAAATTTCTTCCTCTCCCCTTCCTTATGAAAAAGAGCACTGATCGATCCAACCCCCATTAATTCTGCCTTTTTGCGATAGCCCATCATTTTGATCCCGGCCCAATTCACATCCAGGAACCGGCCTGCCAAATCAGATGTAAAAATCATATCGTGGCTGCCATTAATAATTCGACGATACTTTTCGACCTTGTCCGACAATGTTTGTTTTCTCTTAACCTTTATTATGGCTCAACTTTCGCACTCCCAACGGGGTACGGTGCCGTATCAGGTGAACGGTAAATAAAATTTTACAAAAACAATTAGGCAATCTGTGTGAGACGGAACCCATGAAATAATCGACCGTCCACAGGCACGGGATAGTTATTCTGCCAGGAACCTGGCTCTTGCTAATCGTCATAGCAAGGTTTTGTATTTTTTCATTATTATCTATCAAAAATCCAACAGATATACAAACAGATTGCTTTAATGGTTTAATTGCATCCCAATATTCCAATTCTTTTGTTAATCCCTTACTTTCGACCCATTTTATTAGATATAATTTTGGTTTCATAGAGCACATTTAAAAAGAAAGTTTTTTTATTGATAAACCCATAAAATTTTATGATAAAATTCTTAATTCAAACAGACCCAAGCGTGAGCTTGGATACTTTTTCGGATCGGAGAGATGGCATTGAATTTATTGTTGATCCAAATTCATCCGGAAATGGCCCACCACAAAAAATAGACCTGTTTTTTCATGAAAATCGACCCCTGGACTATAGCTATGTGTTTTAGCATCGCTTATAGTGCCCGCCAGTTTATTTTTTTAAAGACCTTATCAAGCACATATATAATTCCAATCCCCTTTATTGGTAATGAGCGATTCGGCTGCAGAAGAAACCAAAGGAACTCTTTAACCGGTAACGGGATATTTTTAACTCAAACTCGAGATCAATGGAGGATTTAGTCATGTTGAAATTTGAAAAAGAGCAGAAGATTTGTGAGATTGGGGGGGTGAAGTTCGGCGGTCAGCCCGGAGAATATCCAACCGTGATCTGTTCATCCATCTTCCAAACAGGTGACAAAGTTTTCACTGGAAAACGCAAGGAAGGATTCGATGAAAAACGGGCTGAAGAACTTCTCAAATCCCAGGAAAAACTGACAGCCGAAACCGGGATTCCAGGGATGGCCGACATTGTTGCCAATACGGGAAAAGAGTTTGAACGTTTCATTGATTTCGTGGTTTCGGTAACCGATATGCCTTTTTGCATCGACGCCTGGGTATTGAAACCCAAGCTGGCAGCTGCGGCTTTCTGTGCGGAGAAGGGGTTGCTGGATCGCATGTTTTATAACAGCATCACTGTCTGGGAAAAGGATCTGGAAACCGAGATTAAAGAAATTTCACAAATGGGTGTAAAACACGTATTGCTGGTCGCCTTTGACCAGGAGGATCAGATGCCGAGTGGCCGTATAACCGGTACCCAAAGACTGCTGGATGCCATTGAAAAAGCAGGGGCGGAATTTGAAAGCATATTTGTGGATACCTCCGTAATGAACGGTCCGGCAACGGCATTTTGCGGGATCGCGAATCGCATGGTTAAGGAAAAGTGGGGCTTCCCGGCGGCCAGTGCCCCGAGCAATGGATCGTATATGTGGAAGCAGGCGCGAGAACTGTGGGGATTTAAGGGATGGTCTGCGGCCGACGCGGCTTTGGAGGCACTTTCCGCCTTTATGTATCACGATATGATTTTCTCCGGACCGATGGCAGGTGCTTCAAGGATTTTTCCTGCCGTTGCAATGGCCGATGCGTTTACTGCCACTAGCGCTTTTGCGGAGACAAGAAAAATGCCTACGGATCAGAACCACCCTTTATACAAACTTTTTCCCGACTTTGTCGAACAGCTTACGTTGCTGTAATAAGCGCTAAACATCAATTTTTTCCAGAAAAATTTCTTTTTACCCTATGCCTGATGCAGCTTTTCTCAAAATATCAGATGCGAAACTTGAGTTTTTAATTCTAGAATCAGGTCTAATCGGTATCTGTTTTCAGAACTGCTAAAAAAGCGGACTGGGGAATCATGACCTGTCCGACCATCTTCATCCGTTTTTTCCCTTTTTTTTGTTTTTCGAGAAGCTTTCTTTTTCGTGTGATATCTCCCCCATAACACTTTGCTGTAACATCCTTTCGAAAAGGTGAAATGGTTTTCCGGGAAATGATCTTTGCGCCGATGGCCCCCTGGATGGCTATTTTAAACATCTGCCTCGGAATTTCATCCCGCAGTTTCCCGCAGACCTGTCTGGCCCGTTTTTCCGCTTTATCTCTATGGACCAGTTGAGAAAGGGCATCCACCCGTTCCCCGTTGATTAAAATATCCGTTTTCACAAGGTCTGTCTCCCTGAATTTCAACAGATCATAATCGAAGGACCCATAGCCTTGGGTAATCGACTTGAGTGTGTCGTAAAAATCATAGACGATCTCAGCCAGTGGAATTTCAAATATCATTTCCAGACGATCACTGGTCAGATACTGATAATTGGTATTGATGCCACGGCGATCAAGGCAGAGGTTCATCACCGCTCCCATATAACGGTCGGGGACGATGATAGCAGCCCGAATAAACGGCTCTTTTGTTTGCACAATTCCGCTGGGATCCGGGTAAAGCGCCGGATTGTCGATTGTAAACTTTGAGCCATCGGTCATGATCAATTCATACTGGACCGAAGGAGATGTTAAAATCAAGGAAAGACCATATTCGCGCTCAAGCCGTTCCTGGACCACCTCCAGGTGGAGAAGCCCCAGAAAACCACAACGAAAACCAAACCCGAGCGCCTTCGATGTATCCTTCTCATAGATCAGGGCCGCATCGTTCAACTTCAGCTTTTCCAAGGCAACAGCCAGTTCTTCATATCCATCCGACGCCACAGGATATATCGAGGAAAAGACCACCGGCTTGGATTCTTTAAACCCTGGCATTGAAGCATCGCACGGCCGGTCTTTTATGGTAATGGTATCTCCGCACCGCGTGTCACTTACGGTTTTAATCCCGGCAATGAAATATCCGACCTGTCCGGCTGTCAGTTCATTTTGCGGTAAGCGTTCAATCTGAAAAACGCCTACCTCCTCCACTTTGTAGGCCGCTTGGCTGGACATAAAAATGATTGTATTCCCGGCCTTTATTTTTCCTTGAAAAACCCGGATGTGCACAATCGTCCCCCGGTAGGCATCATAGTGGGAATCAAAAATCAACGCTTTAAAAGGCGCCCCGGGGTCCCCGGATGGTGGCGGGAGATTTTTCACGATCGCCTCGAGTACGATATCAATCCCTGTACCCTCTTTAGCAGAAACAAGAATGGCGGTTTCAGGATCCAAGCCAAGGTCTTCATTGATCTGTTTTTTTACCCTTTCAGCATCAGCGGACGGCAGATCTATCTTATTAATAACCGGGATGATTACTAGATCGTGTTCCATGGCCAGGTAAAGATTGGCCAGTGTTTGCGCCTCCACGCCCTGACTGGCGTCTACAAGAAGGAGCGCTCCTTCACACGAAGCGAGCGCCCGCGAAACTTCATAAGTAAAATCAACATGGCCAGGCGTATCGATCAGATTTAGAAAATAGATGTTTCCATCATTTGCCGTATACGGAAGGCAAACGGTTTGACTTTTGATGGTAATACCCCGCTCTCTTTCGATATCCATTGTGTCAAGGATCTGATCTTGAAAATCACGATCTGATACTATATCCGCTGTTTGAATCAGACGATCAGAGAGGGTGGATTTGCCATGATCAATATGGGCGATGATACTAAAATTTCGGATGTTATTCACAGTTCAATAGCGGCGTAATCCGATGATTATAGTTATTTAAATATTTTATAATTCTAAATAAGGCCTCGAATTCCTCAGGTCAACCTGTTGTTCAAAAGCCGGTTGACATAGATTTTCCTAAAGGCTAAATATAGATTTTTAACAAGTTGCATTTGTATTTGTCAATATCGGCATCATACCAATTTTATGCCGGGTTCAAAGGCCTTAATCAAAAAATCCTAAGTCAAATCAGTAAAAATGATCGAGCAAATTCTAATTGTCGATGACGATTCAGCCATCCGGGACTCATTGAATGAATTCATGGAGATCGTCGGGTATCGATGTTCCACAGCTGCATCCGCCGAGGACGCCCTCGAATTGCTGAAGAAAAACACGTATCATGTTGTAATCACCGATATCATCCTCCCGGGACTCGATGGTTTTGAGTTTACCGAAGTCATTAAAAAAAAATATGACACCGATGTGATTATCATAACCGGCTACAGCGCAAAGTATTCCTACGAAGAAGCCATCAGTAAAGGTGCCACTGATTTTGTATTTAAACCGTTTCGTTCCGAAGAGCTGCTTCTCAGGCTCAAGCGGGTATTGAAAGAGCGTGAGCTCACCCAGGAGCAAAACCGGATAATGGAAAAACTAAAAAATCTTGCTATCACCGATGGGCTTACGAAACTATATAATTCCAGACACTTTTATAATCAACTTCTACTGGAGGTTGACAGAACCAATCGATATAACCGCCCACTTTCGCTCCTGCTACTGGATATCGATCACTTCAAAGCATACAATGATACCTTTGGGCACCTTGAGGGCGACGTTGTATTGTTTAGACTCGGACAAATCATCAAATCATGCCTCAGAAAAATGGACTCGGCTTACCGGTACGGAGGAGAGGAATTTACCATTATTCTACCTGAAACCGGCGGTGACGAAGCAAATACTGTTGCACAAAGAATAAGAACGACAGTCGAAAACGAAAAATTTATATCGACCCAGGGAAAGGAAGGTTCCATCACCATCAGTATCGGAGCAGCTGAATATCATGCCAAAGAATCACCGAAGACATTCATCATGAGATCAGACAAAGCCTTGTATAAAGCCAAGACACAGGGGCGGAACCAGGTGTTTTTCATCTCAGCCAACCCATCCCCCCGATTGTGACCCAGACATAACTTTCCGGGATGAAACCTATCAGATCACGATTTGAAATTTTAAAATCCTAAGACTTTATAAAAACCTTTAGATAAAGATCTCCCCTCCTGTGACTTTCCATCTGTTTGCCCTGCCCTTTTAATCTCAATTTGCTTCCTTCCAAGGTTCCAGGCGGGACCGTAACTCTAAATAACCGGTTGTGGAAACCCCAAGGGATGTTTACGAGTTTGAGTGTTCCGGCAGAAGCTTCATGGGGAGTGACGGTGATAATTCCGTAAAGATGGGGATCTTTTCCAGGTCCGATCGGCCGGATCACCTGCAACCGATGGGTTTTTTTTCTTTCAGTGAGGTGCTGCACCTTATCGGTAAAACCGGTTGCAGGTAAAATGTGAAACATTTTTAGAAATATTATGCCAAAAACAAATCCGCCGATATGGGCCCACCAGGCAATGCCACTCACCGTTCCATGGCTTCCGGCCACATTGACAAATTGAAGGACAAACCAGAACCCAAGAAAAAGAAAAGCCGGCATCTCAATAAAATAGGGGATAAAAAAAAGGGGTATAAGGGTTAAAATCTTTGCCCGGGGATGAAGAATGAAATATGCGCCCATCACCCCTGCAATCGCACCGCTAGCGCCTATCGTCGGTATATTGGAATGAAGATTAAACATCAGATGAGAAGAGCCGGATGTTAATCCACAGAGAAGGTAAAACGAGAGGTAGCGAACGTGCCCCAGGTGGTCTTCCACGTTGTCCCCGAAAATATAAAGAGACCACATGTTGCCCAAAAGATGCCATAAGCCCCCGTGGAGAAACATGAAGGAAATGAACGGAATTACCTGTTCTCCAATAGAGAAATAAGACCTCAACTGGGGCACGGAATAACGAGCGGGAACGAGACCATAAATATAAATAAACTCTCCGAGCCCGCCCCCCTGCATCAACTCCACCAAATAAAGGGTTACATTGACACCGATAATAACATTGTTGATGACCGGAAAGTTTTTTGAGGAGACTGTGTCACGAATCGGTATCATGATAGGGGGTCAGCACCGCATCAAATGATTAGACCGGTGGGTTATGCTTGAGCTTCCTTTATTCTGCTCAGGTTCGTCCGGAGCTTCTGGTCCTTCTCAACAAGGATCGTGTGCTTTTCTTTTACCCGCTCAACCACGTGGGCCGGTGCCTTTTTCAGAAAATCCTCATTGTTCAACTTATTTGAAAGCACGACAAGTTCATGGGTCAGCTTCCCAATCTCTTTTTCAAATCGCGCAGCTTCTTTGGCAAAATCGATGATTCCTTCAAGGGATGCAAAGATGGTGGCGCTACCGATGACGGCTGTTGCAGCGCCTTTTGGTCTTTTCACCTGCCGCTTTACAGAAAAGGCGTTGAGTTTGGCCAGGTTGAGAATAATATCCTGATGCTGTTGGAGTACTTTTGCTTTTGCCTCGTCATTTGTTTGGACGGTAACATCGAAAGATAGGGTTGGCGACAGACCCATCTCACCCCGGATATTCCTTATCCCGGATATAATTTCTGTTATCACCTCCATTTCCGATTCAGCCCCATCATCGGAAAATATAGATACGTCCCCGGAGCCATCCACTGGGAATGCGGCTTTCATCACTGATCCTTCGGTCCCGGGCATCTGATGCCATATCTCCTCTGTGATGAAAGGAATAAACGGATGAAGCATAATCAGAGTTTCCCGGAGCACATACCACAGGACATTTACGGTTGACTTTTTTATATCCGAGCCCCTATTGCCGTACAAAGTGGGTTTGATCATTTCCAAATACCAGTCGCAGAATTCGTGCCACACAAATTGATAAAGCGTTTCTGCGGCATCATTGAACCGATAGGCATCGAGGGCCTTTGCAACCGTATTTGCCGTACGGCTCAGGCTGGATAAAATCCATTTATCGGATAATGAAAGACGGTCCAAATCCGGTTGCTCAACATCTTCGTCGATGTGCATCAGGGAAAACCGGGCGGCATTCCAAAGTTTGTTCACAAAATGACGATACCCGTCGACCCGTTTTTCAGACATCTTGACATCCCGCCCCTGGGCTGCGAAAGCTGCCAGGGTGAAGCGAAATGCATCTGTTCCATATTTTTCAATAACAGTGATCGGGTCGATAACATTCCCGGTGGATTTGCTCATTTTTTTGCCGTTTTCATCCCGGACCAGTGCATGGACATAAACATCTTTAAACGGAACCTCTTTCATAAAATGGAGACCCATCATCATCATGCGGGCCACCCAGAAAAATAGGATGTCAAAACCGGTCACAAGGACAGACGTGGGATAAAACACCTTCAAAAGCGGGGTCTCCTCCGGCCATCCCATGGTGGAGAACGGCCACAGGGCAGAGCTGAACCAGGTGTCCAGAACATCTGTTTCCTGCACAAGATCATCCCCGCCACATGAGGAGCATGTTTTGGGCCTATCCATGGCAACGATCATCTCTTCACATTTTTGACAGGTCCATGCCGGGATCTGATGCCCCCACCATATCTGGCGTGAAATGCACCAGTCTTTGATGTTATCCATCCACTCAAAATATGTTTTTGTCCACATATCGGGGACGATCCGGGTATCCCCTTCTTTAACTGCGGAGATGGCCTTTTCCGCCAGCGGCTTGGTTTTGACAAACCATTGTTTTGACAGGTTCGGTTCAATCAACGTTTTGCACCTGTAACAGTGACCGATGCTATGCTTGTGAGGCTCGATTTTTTCAAGAACCCCTTCTTTTTTTAGTGCTTCGATCACCGCTTCCCTGCAGGCGAAGCGATCAAGACCAACATATCGGCCGGCCTCAGATGTCATCTTTCCGTCATCCCCGATCACTTTTATGCTCGGCAGTTGGTGGCGAACACCGATTTCAAAATCGTTTGTATCGTGGGCAGGTGTCACTTTCAGGGCTCCGGTTCCAAATAACTTATCGACATACTTGTCTTTGATAATCGGAATCTCCCTGTTTACCAGGGGGAGAATCAGCGTTTTAGATCCAATATCACAATACCGATCATCTTCCGGGTGGACGGCCACTGCCGTATCGCCCAGCATGGTTTCAGGTCGGGTCGTTGCAACAACAACACTCTCTGATCCATCAGCGAAGGGATATCGGATATGGTAGAGATAACCATCGTGGATTTCATGTTCGACCTCTAGATCCGCAAGCGCCGTGTGGCAACGATGACACCAATTGATGATGTAGTTGCTGCGATAGATAAGGTTTTCATTGTAGAGCTGCACAAAAACTTTACGAACAGCGGTTGAGAGCCCTTCGTCCATGGTAAAGCGTTCTCGCTTCCAGTCACAGGATGCGCCGAGGCTTTTGAGTTGATGAATGATTGCGCTCCCATATTCCTTCCGCCATTTCCACACCGCTTCGATAAATTTTTCTCTCCCCAGCTGGTGGCGATCCAATCCCTCGCCGGCTAATTGTTTCTCCACAACATTCTGAGTTGCAATTCCTGCGTGATCGGTCCCGGGCATCCAAAGAACATTATCACCCCTGAGCCTGCGGTATCTGCACAGAATATCCTGCAAGGTATTGTTGAGTGCATGGCCCATATGAAGAACACCGGTAACATTGGGGGGAGGAATAACAATCGAATAATCCCCGCCGGCACTTTCTTCACCGGCTTCAAACAGCCGGTTTTCCTCCCAGAATCGATACCACCGTTTTTCAACGTCATGGGGTTCATATTGTTTGTCAAGTATACCGGATTTCATATCCACATACTCCTTTTGAAATCGAAAACCTTCACCCTTTGGTCTCTGCTTAAATTGAAAAGGGGATTATAAAAAATAATCCCCAATCATCTGGCGGTACCTTTTTTAACCTTTCAGGACATCCTCATGGATCGTTCGTCCTAGGTTTTTTCTTCACCGCTCGAATCTTCTAAAAGGATACGTTTGAGTTTGTTAATCTCCTTTACAACCGCTTTTTCAATAGCCTCAGTGAGCATTTGCTCGGCTTTCTCCGAAAACGTCCTTTGAATCACCCGCTCCAGTGCTCTCTCCAATTTCTCATCGGGTATATTAATTTCAGCAGGTTCACTTGCGCCTTCGGGTGTTTCATCCTTTTGAGTTGAAACACCCGCAATATCCGATAGTTCAATTACCTCCTCATCTTCATCCTCTACCAACTCATCGATGAGTTGAATGATCTCATCATCTTCGATGGATCCATCATTCTTGGAAATTTGAGGATCCCAATCCTTATCTTTCATATTCACCCCGTTTAGAAAATAATCATTGAAACAAGCAAAATCACAGATGCTGTGCGTCATTTGCTTCAAACAAATTCTGCCGATCTTGAAACTTGCTGCCTCAATAGATCAGCAATAAAAACAATTAAACAATATATGAAGGTGATTCATGTGTCAAGCGATTTGCATTTAAAGACGATTACAAAAAAGGATTTACAGAAAACCAAAATAATTTGTATACTTTGAGTTATGAGACGTTTTTTTATTCACCCGAAGGAAATTTCAAATCCAACACCTGCCCTGTCCGATGAAGAAGCCAGGCATATCAAAAATGTACTGCGCCTGAAGCAGGGTGATAACATCAGGCTTTTTGATGGGAGCGGCCGTGAATATGACGCTGAAATAATAACCCTGTCGAACATCAGTGTCGAAGTGTCAATCCTTCACCGGATCGATTCAATCGACGATCCGCCGGTTGAGATAGACTTTGCACAGGCTTTTTTAAAGGCAAGGAAAATGGACCTTTTGGTCAAACAGCTCACCGAACTCGGCATCTCAAAATGGATACCTTTTATTGCGAAACGATCGGTTCCAAAACCGGATACGAAACATCTTTTTAAAAGGACTGAAAGATGGAAAAAAATTGTTCTAGAAACTTTGAAACAATCCAACCGTAGTCGTTTTACTGAAATCGGAGAAACCGTGTCTTTCAAAGACATTTTTGGGCTGGCCCCGGATCATGATCTGAAGATTGTTTTTTGGGAAAACGAATCAAAGCCGCTTCATCGGTCTCTTTCATCGTACAGCAGCCCCTGTCGCAAAATCTTGGCCGTGATGGGGCCGGAGGGCGGTTTTACCCCTGATGAAATTGAAGCTGCCAGAGGAGCTGGCTTTTTGACCGCTTCCCTCGGCCCTCGCACACTGAGGGCTGAAACCGCTTCCCTCGTTGCCTGTACTTTGCTGCAATATCTTTTTGGAGATATGGGCAAAATTGTGTTGACAAAAATGCCTGCCTCTAATACCTATTTTTGATTATTTCTTCCCGTCAATAGATCGGCCGAGGTAGCTCAGTCGGTAGAGCAGCGGACTGAAAATCCGCGTGTCGGCAGTTCGATTCTGTCCCTCGGCACCAGTAATATCAAGGAGTTATCGTTCATTCGATAACTCTTTTTGGTCAAAAAATCTTTCTGATCCCCACCCGATCCCCTCTTTAGAAAAAACGCCTTTAATTTCATGACCGGTTTCTCTTTATTCTATGTCCTCAGCGAATCTTCCACGGTTAGAAAATTATCTATACATGGTGTGAAACTTGGATTTATAATATATTGACATATACCACATTGTGGCATATATATTATATAAAAAACAGCTATCGAAGAAGTGATATTATGAAAGATGCATGTCCGTTTGAAAGGTTTTTAAAAGTGGTTCTAGGGTTATTTTTTCTTTTTGCATCAGTAGGTTTTATTCTTAGCGGGATTACGGTTTTTCCTATTTGCAGTTTTCTAGTTGCTTTTCTTTTTTTATTTTTTTCATTTTATTTTTTCCGCGCTCATTTGGACAAGGCGTGTCAAATTGAGCGAGCTATTTAATGATTATTTGAAATGCGCTTGGGTGGGTATAACCCTGATTTCATAAAAATCCATTTACGGAAAGCCTGTGGTTTGTTGGAAGGATGGCCGCTATATAAAACCGAATGTATTCAGTTTGCATTTTGTAAAAAAATATGATCTAAAATAAGTGGGACTAAAGCAAGTCGTCCTCTCCTAAACCCTAACGTCGGATTTAAAGTAGGGACAGACAAATGAAGGGAGCTATTTTTATGAAAACCAGATGGGCAATCATGACCATCTTTCTATTGGCGACTGTGCTTGTCGGTTCGTCGGCGTTGGCCGGCGGATACGGGTACGGTTACAAGCACTATTATGGCCATCATCGCCATCATAGCAACCATCACTACTACTCGGGTGGTAATCTGTTCATCGGCACCATGCTCGGCTTTACATTGGGTGCGCTCCTTGCGACACCACCACCTCCCCAGCCTGTTTACATCTACAGGGAATACACACCGAACCGAGCGTACCGGGAAGAATATGTATACATTCCGCCGGCCGGAAGCATACATCGCGAACCCTCTTCCGCAAAGAACGGTACGTTGCTGAGATACGATTCCTGCCTACAAACCCGGGAATACACCACCACCATCGTCATTGAAGGACAGACGGTTGAGGCGTACGGAACCAAATGCTTACGACCGGATGGAGGTTGGAGCTATGGACCGGCACAGCCAGTACCCGGCAATTAAAACGGATCCCCCCCGGACATTCATTTGACCTTCGCGCGTGCAGGTGGATGCATTGGCCGTATTAAAATGACGATCGGAAGATAGGTTTTTAGCAGCATGCCCATATTTTAGTGCCCAGTGACCAGTTTATGAGGGAAATTTTACACCGGCAGCCTTTAAGATTGGAAATATGTCCTTTAGAAGTCATCCCTGCTTTAACGCAAGGGTCAGGGAGTTTATTTTCTGCCTCGCATCGTTGAAAACGCCCGACAGATTTAAAGAGTGATTGGCAAGAATACTTGCGGGAGACCCATTTGTAACGATAAGAGGCTCAAAGTTGCACCTTCTGAGGTCTTCCATAATTTTATCCGTCAGATTAAGCGAGTTCTTATCAACCAGCACGTCCATAAAATCCATGCGCATCGCTTTAAATGATTCGTAAAGGGCATACGATACCCCTTGAGCATAGTAGAAATTATCATCGATTTTGCGCCACGGGATATCGACATCGACAACGCGTCCTGCGCTTGTTCCGCCTTTGAGTTGTGCTTCAATGGAAATGGTTTTTCGAATATCACGGGGCGCATTGATAAGTCGGGTGTTAACGCCGCCCATCAATGAAACATATTGTTCCAGAAGCTGTATCAGATTGTCGGCCCGTGGATAAAAATTGGATTTTCCGGTGATGAGATTCTGGGCGAACAGATCCAGTTTTTCATAACCCAATTTCCACTTGCTTTCAGCAGATGGAAACCACCACTTGTACGGATCATTGGAAAGCGAGGTAAATGCTTCTTCAGCATGGGGATCCAGCTTGTCCGTCGTCCGCATCCGTGAAAGGTTATCTCTCAAAACCCGGGCATTGTACCGGACGACTTCAAGTTGACCGATTTGAAAATTCGGCATATTATCAAGCAAGACCGTGGGCCAGAAAATGTCGTTTGGTGTCCAGTTTTCGCGTATTTGTTTGATAAGCGCCTGATTTGTCTTTGTGAAATATATCCCCTTGATCGTCTGAGCCATCTTTTGCAGCACAATCGGCTCCGGCTTTTTTGAATTTACCACCATCACAAAACCGATCCAAAGTAACAAAATTGCAATGGCAATGGCGCCCAAAAGAACATACTTTCTGTTATGGTTGTCGTCAGTCACCGTTTCTAGGATGTTATCCTGCATATCCGGTTTGCCTCCTATAATTTTCGGTATTTTAAGCGCAGCTTAGCATACATTTGAAACAGCGGTCAAATGATAACATCAATACATGACGCTTGACACCGAGCCGCGTGATTGCAATACCGCACAGGCCGTCTCCAGGCCTTCGAACTTAAAGAGGATAGGTTGCGTTCTGGGCCCAAACGTGGTATAAATCTTCGAAAACTGGGACAGATCGATCTTGCTCGCGGTCTATTAAAAACCAAAGGCACCTCCATCTTTCGATGATCCCCTTTATCTTATCACGAGAACAACAATATTGTGAAAACACGACTAATGCAATCTTTTGGAAATATTTATTTCCCCAGCCTCAAGTGGTCATCAACTATTCTGGTGGTCACATTGTTGTCCTTCCTTTTTTCAGACCCGGCAAAGGCCAAATTTTCAAAATCCGAAAGAGTCATTTTTCAACAATCTATCATCGACAGACGCAGTTATCTTAATCCTAAATACAAAAAAATTCGTAGAAAGAAAACAAAGTACATTATTGTACATACTTCCGAGGCTGGTCTCAAAAGCACATTAAATGTGATTTCTCGAGGGAAACTGATACGAAAGGCTTACCGAACAAAAGGCGGTCATTCACATTATGTGATCGCGAGGAATGGAAGAACTTATCGAATCTTGAGTAAACAATACATTGCCGACCACGCTGGAAGGAGTATGTGGAACGGAGAGACCGATATCAGCAAATTGTCTATCGGGATTGAATTGGTGGGATATCACTATACATCCATAACAAATCGGCAATACAGTTCTTTAAGAATCCTGATAGGTATTCTACAAAAAAGTAATAATCTGAATGATCGCGCAGTCCTTACACACAGCCAGATTGCATATGGAAAGCGAAATAGATGGATTAAAAGGACACACCGGGGGCGAAAAAAATGCGCCAAGAACTTTTTGCGGTCTAAGGCAGGTTTATCTACTGCTTGGAATTTTGACCCCGATGTAAAAGCGGGTCGCCTGGTGGCAGATCCAAAGCTTAAAGCGATATTTTATGATCACCGGGTTGATGTTGCGGGTCTTGTAGATTCAAATGCCATAACCGAAAAAAACACTGCATGGGCAATCGCCGGTGAAGATTATGATTCATCGGCAACTTTGTATAAGCTTCCAAACGGCAAAGTAATTCCCGGCGATCAAATTAAAAACCGAATTGGATGGATTCGGATTCCAAAAAATACACTGGTTTTACTTAATCAAAGTAATAGTCTAAATTACAAAAAAAACCAAGGACCGATAAAGACGATATCCGAAGGTCTCAACGCGTGGATCTTTGCAGGATCGGCCTATAAAAAAAAGACGACTTTTTATTTTCTCCCAAATGGTCAAATGAAAAATGGCCGACAGATTTTCGACTGGGATGATTTGCCCCAAAACACAAAAATGGTAGTTGGATACCGTCGACCTGTGACTGTAATGCGCCGAAGGCCACCTATCAAAATCGCCGGTAAGAGATACAACAACAACAAAACATTGTATTATTTTCCTAAAAAGAAATTAATACCGGGCGACAAAATAAATGATTTTAGAAGGCTACCGACCGGAGTTCTCATTTTCCTTCCGATGAAAAGTTCCTAATGACCGATAACAAATAAGATCTAACCGGGTTTTGACTCGATGATTGTAACCGCGTACAGAAAATGGAGAACCGGTTTTGCTTTGAGATCCGACCGATCCCTAGGAGGAGCATTCTCAGGTAGGACCACAGCCGGCAGATTCTGGGTGATACAAAGGTGCGAGCCGATCATCGATCTGGGACTGATCAATATGCGCTACGGTCGGTTTGAAGTATTTTCGAATTGTGCTGAACAGCGACATTATTGACACGAAAACAATGATCAGTGTACAAATAAGACCGGCCCATTTCGGTATGATTTCAGATGCCTGACCGATCATTGCCTGGGGGGATAGACCAAAGGAACCATAAACTTGGTCCACCACCAATCCAAAAAAGACAGAAGACACTGCGATGGTGGTGAGATAAATGGCGGTTGCCCGCTTTCCCAGAACTCCGGTTAATACAGTCAGGGAGGCGATATTTGTCGCCGGACCGGCCAATAAAAACACCAGTGCTGCGCCGGGGCTGATACCTTTTAGAATCAGGGCGGCGGCGATCGGTGTGGAAGCCGTGGCACAGATATACAATGGAATTCCAACAGCCAGCATGAGAAGCATGGCCGGCAGACCGGATCCCAAATATTTACCGAACAGGTCATCTGGAATGAGTACGGTAATCAATCCTGCCAACAAAAGGCCGACCAAAAACCAACCGGCCAGATCACCCCATAGGTCGGAAAAGGCAAATCGAAATCCCCCTAAAAGTTTTTCAAAAAATGTATGATGGTGCTTATGTTCTCCAGGAGAGCAGTTGATGCCATCACAGCAGGCATCCACCGGACATGAAAGATCCGGACTGACTTTTTTGTTCATCGCTTCGGGGTTGAAGAGATTTTCAACAATTCCTGCTGTTGTGGCGGTAACGAAAGCGATAAATGGGCGCGCCACCGTCATGATTGGGTCCAGCAAGGCATATGTTATGGATATGGAATCAACCCCTGATTCAGGAGTGGAAATGAGAAAAGCGGTTATAGACCCGTTGTTGGCACCCTGTTTCCGCAGCGACACGGCTGCAGGCAATACGCCGCAAGATCACAAGGGTATAGGAATGCCCAGAACGGCGGCTTTGAACACCGAGACGAATCGACCCCGGCCGAGGTGTTTGGACACCAGGCCCGGGCTGAGAAATACCCGCAACAATCCGGCCACGATCAAACCAAAAAGTATATATACCGAGGAATCAACAAAAAGTTCCCAAGATGCATGCAATGCACTAGCAATAAAATCCAATTTTAACACCCCATTATCGCATTAGAAAAAAAGATGGGGAATTTATTCCCTTGCGTGTTCCAGGCCAATGGTTAAAAGGCGTTTTACATGTTCATCATCCAAAGAATAATAAATAATCCGACCATCACGACGGCTTTTAACCAGCGCCAAATCCTTCAAACGACGCAGTTGGTGCGAAATGGCAGAGTCGGTCAAACCGGTAAAGGCAGCCAGATCGCAGACACACATTTCAACATTTTTAAGTGCCATTACAATTTTAAGACGGTTTGGGTCTCCCAATACCTTGTAGGTTAACGACAACCGATCGAGTTCATGGTCTGCGATAACTTCTCGACGGGCTTGCTCAACCCTGTCAAAATGAATCATTCGGATTTCACAACCGTCCTCTTCAATTAATCGGATTCTGGATAAATTCATCGCCGGCTCTTTGAATACTTGAACATTTGTGCATATATTAAAACAGCAAACTTCCACAGTCAATATAAATTTTTTAATCACTCAAAGATTTTTTTATTTATAGCGGAATCTTGCTTCCAATTTTATGTTTTTTTGAATTTCACCCCAACGCCCTAGGGGCCAACCTAGACAAGTGATAATTAGGGGACACAATATAAAATACCGTCCCCACCACTATGGGTATCAACCACCATTTCACGACATCGGATAAGTTCATGTCCTGGTTTCCTTCCCATTTCTGATCGTCTCATCTAGATCATTTTTAACAATTTCATTTGGGGAAATGGTTTACCTCTAACTGTGCAATAGATCTTTACGTGTTTTCTTTATAACTTTGACCGCTATGGTTTCAGTGGTTTCCTTTAGGTGTTCTAATAGACAGACCATATCCTCTCTGACGATAGCGCAGATCTTTGGGTTGGCAATCTCTCCACAGATCTTGTGATTATTTAAGGGGCACTCTGGATATTGCGCTGACATTTTGATTTCACCATTCCTTTGATATTGACCTTAAATAACCTATTGAACATATCTGGTCAACTTTTCCATCGTTTCCCCGACCTTTGTTCCACCTGTTTCATCAATTGATACTGTACACAAGGGTGGGAAAATGCTACAAAAATTGTTACACAATCTTGCAAAAAGTGTCACTTTGTTCATTCAGTTCTTTAGCTGGTTTTCTAAGGCTAATGCTAACTACTTGGTTTTTAAAGAATATTGAGATATAAATCGGAACGCAAATTTTGGCATAATTTTTAAATCGATAAAATCAATTTCAATCTTCTGGGACGGATTTAAGAAAATGAACCGGTTTGGAGTTTGGACAATCAAATTTTTCTGCACAGTGATGATGATCCGATAACAAAAAGCCGTCTGATAAGGTTTACTATGACCAATGAGTCGGTTTCCATCAATTACAACAGGGTCCAGACCGAGTAATGATACGTTATCATGATTAAAAAAATCATTTCAGGGGGTCAAACCGGTGCAGACCAGGCTGCTTTGGATGCTGCCATTAGGCTGGGGATCCCCCATGGCGGCTCGATACCCAAAGGCCGAATAAACGAGGATGGAAGGCTTCCTGATAAATATCAGCTGAAAGAAATGTCCACTTCCAGTTACTCAAGGCGTACCGAACAAAATGTTATTGATTCAGATGGGACCCTGATCGTTTCCCATGGCAAACTCACCGGCGGTTCTGCTTATACCAAAGAGATGGCCATAAAACGCAATAAACCATGGCATCATTCAGATCTTAATAAAACGAACATTTTTCAAGAGGTAGTTTTTATTGTTAACTGGATCAAACTGAACCGAATTAAAACATTAAATGTTGCGGGCCCAAGTGCGTCTGAGAATCCCCATATTTATCAAGATGTTATCAATTTATTGGAAATGGCAATTCGAATTGAACCGAAACAGCGAGAGTATTCTACATAGCTTGTGTCGAATCACAGCGTAGATTTGTCCGCCTCTGGAGGGTCCCGACATTCGGAGCTGCTGGGTTCCTCAATAGGCACGGGTACGCATTCATACACCTGTCGATACTTTTCAAGGAGCCGTGCCGTCTTTTGCTGTGCCCCGTCGATACTGATCATCAGAAGCTCGGCTTTAACCACTGACCAATGGCAGGCCTATTGTTCATCCCCGGCGACAATGCCACACCACATCATCCCGCCCACGGTTGCAACACCGTCCGGATTCATTTACAGGGCCCGCTCAAATGATTTTCGAGCGGACGCATAAACTTTATTTCGATAAAGGGCCCACCCTTTGAGGCTATTTGCCATATGAGAGTTCGGAATTTCTAAAACCGCCTTTTCAAACCATATGGGTTCAAGTGCGGTCCCTTACCAGGCGGAAAAAATATAAAAATCCAGGGCCCGCCCGAGGCAATCGAATCCACGCGGCGATGCAGCTTCAGGCCAAAGGACCTTTTGGCGCCGACCTTCGGGTATCGGGAGTCCGCACCTCTCAAGCCAGATCAGAAATCCTGTGCGAAATCCGATAAGATTCTGATCGAAATCTAAAATAAACGGGCCGGATCGATCTTCACCTTCTTTTTCAATATCCACCAGTGTCTGCTCTGTTTTCGATTCACCTTCAGATCTCTGCAAACAGCCTTTAAGCCAAATCCGGATTTCTTGCTCCAGTCCCAATTACGGTGAAGGAGCCTATCCGCTATTGTAAACTCTGAGGTCATTTGCATTTTTAAAAACCTTCCCCACGCGCCACTCGAACCAAAACTCCCTGAATCTCGTGTGAAGAGCGATCACATTACACAACAAAAAATGTATCGCCAATCCGATCCCGTTAAATTCTGATCCGGATCCCGACAATAGCAGCAAGAACCGAATATTAAAAACCACTTCAAAATCTTCTTTAAATCTTGGTGTCCTCCCGGATGACCTTATTTAGATATTCCAAGAACTCAGTGTCTTCACACATCCCTTTGTCTGCGCTATCGCTTACCTTTGCAACCGGGTTGTGGTTAAACTCAATCATTTTTATGACGATTTGCGGGGCGACAAATCCGCAATCATTGGTCAAGTAGGTACCGATACCAAATGATGTTTTGATTCGGCTGTTGAACCGGTTAAACAGGTCAACAGCTTTTTCAAAGGTCAGACCGTCGCTGAAGATGGCTGTCTTAAATCTCGAGTCGATCCTCATCTTATCATAATGGGCAATCAGTTTTTCCGCCCACCGGATCGGATCGCCCGAGTCTTGACGACAACCGTCAAATAACAATGAAAAAAAACGGTCAAAATCTATGAGAAACTTATCAAAGCCCAACGTATCGGATAACGCTATACCGAGCTCGCCACGGTACTCATCTGCCCAGGACTGCAGTGCCACCTTTTGGCTGTCGATCAATCGGGGCCCCAGTTGTTGATGTGCTTGGAAAAATTCATGGGCCATGGTTCCGATCGGTCTGATGTTCAATTTTTTAGCAAAATGGGTATTGCTGGTTCCAACCAACTTATCCGGGCAGCGTGAGACAAAATATTTTAAAACCTCTTCCTGCCACGAATAAGTGGCTCTTCGTCGGGTTCCAAAATCCGCAAACTTGAACATTTGGCCAGGCTGAATGACCTCTTCTATGTAGTTTACTTTATCTTGTAAGCGCTTTCTTCCCTCCTTTTCCCAATTATCTTGATCAATACCGCTCAATTCGGTGTAAAGTTCACCGATGATGGCCAGTACCAACGTCTCAAACAAAATGGTATTTAACCAAGGCCCTTCGATGTTGATTTTTAACCCCCCATTTTCAATGTAGGTTCGAATATAGCTTCGGTTCAGTTGAAACAGCCTTAGATATTCGATGAAATCGGGTTTAAAAAATGGAATGCTGGCCAAATATTTTATTTCATCCTCTTGAAAGCGAAATTCACAGAGTTCGTCCATCTTTTCATCGATTAGGCTTCTGAAATCTTCCAAGGAACAGTTCAGATGCATCTCACCCCAGTTTCTCCACTTGAACGCATAGCGTACCCAGGCGCTTGCGTACTGATGCAGCACAACCTGCATCATGGTAAGTTTATAAAAATCGGTATCACATAAACCATGTACCATCGCTTTGTCTCCGATCACCAGGCTGCCCAGCCGCCGTCGATATATATGGTCTGGCCGGTAATAAAATCAGAGGCCGGGGCCACCAAAAAGATGATGATCCCTTCCAGTTCAACCGGATATCCCCAACGCCCTGCAGGAGTCCGTTCATTAATAAAATTATATCGTTCCGGGTCGTTGCGAAGTTGAGCTACCAGTTCGGTCTCAAAATAGGTTGGGCCGATGGCATTGACGCGTATCCCCTGTTTGGCCCATTCCAGTGCCATAACCTTTGTCATCTGGTCTACCCCTCCTTTGGAGGATGCGTAGGCAATCTGGTTGGGCAGGGCGACCGTTCCCAGAACGGAGCTCATATTAATCACCTTGCCGTAGCCGCGCTCGAGCATCTGGGGCCCCACGGCCTAGGCCACTAAAAAATAGCCTTTAAGATTCGTGTTGATAACCAAATCCCAAGCCGCTTCAGGATAGTCCATCACCGGCTCCCGGTGATTAACGCCCGCATTGTTGACCAGGATATCGATTTTATCAAAGTGTTTAAGAATCTGTTTTACACCTTGATGGACACTTTCTTTTGAAGCGACGTCAAGGAAGAATCCATCAGAGTCCCTGTCTAAATCTTTAATAGTGGCGGATACCCGTTGCAGATCGGTCCTGCTGCGCCCGCACACCGCCACATTTGCCCCGGCCTTGGCCAAAGCGATGGCCGCCACTTCACCTAATCCTCGAGTGCTTCCGGTGATCATGGCCACTTTGTCTTTTAGGTTAAACAGCGATAATGACGTGATTTCACCTCACCTCTTCATCCTCATCAATATCTTACATTTTGAATTGAGTGTTTAGAGATTTGTTGCATATATTTCTCAAATTGACAAGCATGGTATCCAAATACGCTCAAAAAATAGCCATGTGCCCCGGTGGGATGCAACATTTATATGAAAAATTATCCTTGATATTGCATGTTATATTTTTATATATTTTAAGGTTTCATACTAAATTATTTTGTAAAACTTGCCTGAAAAAACAGCTGGTTTTTCAGGCAAATCGGAGGAATTTTCATGATCAGAAAACCAACCCGTGGGGAATTGAAGAAGCGGACCAGAAAGGTGCTGAAAGATTCTTTTAAAAGTGGATCGGCAGAGAAGGAGTTGAAGGAAAGCAAAACCAAATTCCGGTTACTGGCGGAATCCACCCTAGCCTTCATCACCATTACGAGGGGGGATAAAGTTCTTTTTGCCAACTCATCATGGGAGAAAATATCGGGTTACAGCAGAGAGGAAATTTTAAAGGTGAAATACTCAAAGATGGTGCACCCGGATATGCTTGAAATGGTTAGAGAGCAAGGTTTGGCCAGTTTGCGGGGGGAAAAAGTTCCTTCCCGGTACGAACTTAAAATCCTGACAAAGAACCGACAAGTCAGATGGCTTGATTTGAGTGTGGTCAAATTCAGTTACATGGGAAAACCCGCTTTGCTCTCTTCCGCCTTTGATATTACCGACCGGAAGAGACTTGAGAATAAAATAAAGAAAGAAAAAGATGAAAGGGAGCAACGGGTGAGGCAAGCGCTGAGGGAGAGTGAAGAGAAGTATATGCAGATGTTCAACACCGTGCCGGCTGGAATCATGCTTTACGACGCAGAGACCAAAAAATTATTAGATGGCAACAAAGCCGCTTTAAATTTGTATGGTTACAGCAAGGAAGAGTTTTTAGATTTAACGTATTGGGATATTACGGCCGAACCCGAAAAATCAAAGGAGACCTTCCCACGGGTCCTTTCCGGTGAGGTGAAAAGAATCCCGCTTCGCTATCAAAAGAAAAAGGACGGGACCGTAATCCCTATCGAGGCATCGGTCGGTTCGTTTAGGTTGAACAATCGAAAGGTGATTTGCGGTGTATCAACGGACATCAGTGAGCACCGACAAGCCCAGGAGGAGCTTGAGAAGGCCAACCAGAAATTGCGGAATGAGATTAAGAACCGTGAGCGGGCCGAGATTCTGCTGCGGGCTCAAAATTACCTCGCGATGACCCTGAGCGCCATGTCCGATCTGAAAAAAAGATTAGAGATATGTCTGACCACCGCGCTGCAAATCTCCGGAATGGATAGCGGCTGGATTTATCTCGTTGATGCAATATCCCCGACGCTTGATCTCGCTGTTCATATGGGGCTCTCACCCGATTTTGTCAAGTCCGTCTCACACTATAGTTCCGCATCGCCGCTGACAAAGATGGTCCTGACCGGCAAACCGATCTACTCCCGATATGACGAACTGAATTTGCCAAAAAAAACCACAAAACAGTCAGAGGGGTTGCGGGCATTTGCCGTCATTCCGATGCGTCATGAGAATCGGATCATCGGCTGTTTGAATCTCGCTTCACATGATAAAAACAGCGTCCCTGTTTTCTCCCGCCATGCGCTGGAATCGATAGCTGCCCAGCTAGGAATCTCAATCGCCCGCATCCGGGCAGAGGAGGCGATGCGAAAAAGCGAAGAGCGCTATCGAATATTGTTTGAGCAGGACCCTGACGCCATAATTCTTAGTGATATGAAAGACAGAATCATTGATGTAAATCCAAATGCGCGCAAACTGACAGGCTACACCCGTGACGAGCTTGTGAATATGAAAGTCACCGACTTCCTGACACAGGAACTCCGCAGAAAGAAGGGAGAGGTGTTCAGTCATACAATCGAAAAATATCAGGGTTTACCTTTTGATGGGTTGAACATCCATAAGGACGGTACACGCATCCCGGTGGAGATCAAAACGGTCTTTTTGGCCATAGAAGGTTTGATTTTAGCTATTGTTCGGGACATCACCGAACGTAAGAAAGGGGAGCAGGCCCTGCGGAAGAGTGAGGAAAAGCACCGGGTATTGATTGAGACAATGAATGAAGGGCTGCTGGTTCAGGATAAAAATGACGCCATAACCTATATAAACAATAAAATGGCTGAAATGCTCGGATATTCGAAAGATGAAATGACCGGTCGGAAGGCAACCGACTTTAACGAGGACACCGATCTGCGCATTGCCAAAAAACATCGTGGGAGACAAAAAAAAGAGGACCAAAAATCCCACGAGATGAAGTGGAAGTGTAAAAACGGGCGGAAGATTTACACGATCGTTTCGCCGCAGGCATTTTTCGATGAGAAAAATCGATCCAAAGGTGGGTTTGCAGTGGTTACCAACATCACCAAGCTGAAGCAAACCGAACAGAAGCTGAGAAAAAGGGAAAATGAACTTGAGATCAAAACCGAAAATCTCAATGAAATGAACACCGCATTAAAAGTTTTGTTAAAAACCCGGGATGAAGATAAAATTGAATTGGAAGAGAGGGTGTTGTATAATGTCAAAGAATTGATCGAGCCTTATCTGAAAAAATTCAAAAACAGTGGTCTAAAGGGCAGGCAAAAGGTCTTGTTTGAAATCTTGGAATCAAATCTCAAAGACATCATTTCTCCATTTTCACGCCGGATGACTTCGACATTTTTACGCCTTACACCCAAAGAACTACAGATTGCCAATATGATTAAACAAGGGAAAACCAGTAAAGAAATTGCGGATCTAATGGGCATATCCAGTCGAACGATTGAAACCCACCGAAAAAATCTTCGGGATAAAATCGGTATTGGAAATAAAAAAGTGAATCTTAGAACCCATCTTTTATCCATACACTAGTATGGTGTGTCAGGAAACAGTTAAAAGGACTGGTGCCAGAATATGAACCGCAAGAGAGCAATTGCGTGCTTTAACGCAAAGCGCCCGTTGAAGCGAAAAGAACGTAAATCATGGCGAAGTTTTTGGGTGAAGCGGTTCGAAATATGTCTCTCGCCTCAGTTTTTTCTTATCCGGCCGCAGCGATTTCTTTGAAGAGATTGCCAAATATCGGGCTGTCAGACGAATATGGTATCGGGTAATGAAGGAGCAGTGTACAGCCAAAAATCTCCGCTCAACAGCCTTCCGGTTTCATGTTCAGACAGCGGGGGCCGTCCTAACCGCCCAACAACCCCTCAACAACATTGCCCGGACAGCTTATCATGGACTATCAGCAGTATTGGGTGGGGCACAGTCTATCCATATCGACGGTTATGACGAGACACTTTGCACCCCGACAGAACTTTCAGCCTTTACAGCCCTGAGAACCAACCAGATTTTGCAATTGGAAACACGTGTGCCCCATACCATCGAGCCCTTAGGCGGGTCACATTTTGTGGGATCGCTGACAAACCGGATGGAAGAGCGAATTATCGACCTGTTGGAAAAAATTAATCGAAGGGGGGGGGATTGTCAAGACGGCAGACTCACCCGATGATATCCAAATTTTCAAATGAGGCTCCAGCCTTGACTATATCAGTATCGCCATATAAAGTGTTGAGTATTGTTTTTCCTCAAATAATCATAAACCAACCGAGGAACGAAGGATAACCATTATTTCAGAAATAAGGAGAAGCGGCAATCACGGCCAACGATGATATTTTAAAAGGGAAAAAGATTCTAGTGGTGGATGACGAACCTGACATTCTGGAAACTTTAAAAGAAATCCTCGAGGAATGTGATGTCGAAACTGCAACCACTTTTGAAGCGGCTGGAGAACTTCTTAAACGTGAAGACTACCACGCGACCATCCTGGATATCATGGGGATTAGGGGATTTGATCTGTTGAAGATTGCAACAGAGAAAAAAATTCCGGCATTGATGTTAACCGCGCAGGGTCTGGACCCCGACAATCTGGTGGGGTCGATTAAATTGGGAGCAAAGTCCTATATTCCAAAAGATCGGATGGTTGAGATAGATATCTATCTCAAAGAGATATTTATTGCCCAGGAAAAAGGAATAGAGAAATCAGGCAACTGGTTTGCCCGGCTGGGGTCTTTTTTTGATAAAAGATTCGGGCAAGGCTGGAAAAATAAAGATAAAAAATTCTGGGAAGAGTTCGATAAAACCCACAAGGTTTCAAAGGATGAGCTCGAAGAGATCATGTAGGATTTTACCTCGCTTGAGTAATAAGTAGTAACTTGAATAAAACATCGTAGAGGAAGACTATGGGATTAATGACAAAGGAGCGGTATCTTTCGGGTTTGAGAGAATTTGATCATTCGGTTTTTATCAATGGCGAGGCGGTTCAAAATGTACCGGATCATCCGATATCAGCGCCCCCTGCCATGGCGATGGCCGAAACGTACTACCTGGCACAACAGGAGAAGACCAAATCATTATTTACAACCAAATCGAACCTCACCGGTGAAACCATTAACCGGTTTACCCATATCCAGCAAAACATAAATGACCTGATCAAGAAGATCCTCATGTTGAGAGAAATGGGAAAAAAGACCGCGTGCTGTTTCCAGCGCTGTGCAGGACTGGATTGCCTGAACACGGTATATGCAATTACATACGATATGGATCAGGCATCCGGCACCCGGTATCACGGGCGCTTTATTGATTTTCTAAGATATATACAGACAAACGATCTTGTTACCGCCGCTTGCATGACCGATCCAAAAGGAGATCGAAGCCTCTCCCCTTCCAAGCAGGCGGACAAGGACCAATACGTTCACATCGTGGAGGAGAAAGAAGCGGGTATAGTGGTGAGGGGCGCAAAGCTTCATATCACAGGTTCGGTAAACTCCCATGAATTGGTTGTGGTACCCACGAGAGCCCTCAAAGAAGAAGACAGGGATTATGCCGTGGCTTTTGCGATCCCCGCCGATACCAAGGGGGTGACATTTATATACGGTCGACAGCCCTCCGATCGGAGGCGCCTCGAAGACGGCGGACCGGATGTGGGCAATTTCTTCTACGGCGGTTGTGAGGCCATGGTGGTATTTGATGATGTGTTTGTTCCAAAGGAAAGAATATTCATGAACAGGGAATATTCCTTTGCCGGCCAGCTGGTGGAACTTTTTGCGTCGCACCACAGAGCCAGCTACGGCGGATGCAAGGTAGGCGTCGGCGATGTCCTCATCGGGGCGACGGCAGCCATTGCCGAAGCCCATGGAACCGATAAGTCCTCCCATGTCAAAGACAAGATCTCGGAGATGATCCATCTCAATGAAACGCTTCATGCAGGGGCATTGGCAAGTGCCGGCAAAGGCAGCCGGACGGCCAGCGGGGCTTATGAGGTGGATCGGCTCATGGCCAACGTATGTAAACTCAATGTTACCCGATTTCCATTTGAAATATCCCGGCTGGCCCAGGATATTGCCGGGGGTCTTCTGGCGACCATGCCCTCCCTCAAAGATCAGGAAAATCCGAAAATAGGACCTTACGTGAGGAAATACCTGGTCGGGAAAAGCGGGGTAGAGAGCGAAAAACGAATTCGCCTCCTCCGTCTGATTGAAAATATCACCCTGGGTACGGGTGCGGTCTCTTATTTAACGGAATCGATACATGGGGCCGGTTCACCCCAAGCCCAAAAAATCATGATTTCTCGACTGTCGGATCTGGAATCCGCTAAGACGAGCGCGTTTCACCTATGCGGGGTAAAATGATTCAGGAGACCATGTCCAGGCAAGAGCGATTTGCCGCTGCAGTTTCTCTGGAAAAGCCGGACCGGGTTCCGGTCATGCCTCTGATGACGGCCTTTGCCGTTTGCAGCCAGGGCATTACTCAAGGGACTGCATGGCGCGACCCGGATATGGGTTTCAAGGCGATGCTCGATACGTTTAACGATCTGGGCGGATTCGACAGGCTGTACAAACCCAATCTCTTTTGGCCGATGATCGGGGGGAGATTTTGTTCCACACCGATAAGGGTGCTGATTCCGGGAAGACAGCTTCCGGAGGATGCCCTCAATCAAATCGACGAAAGGGAACTGATTAGCAGAGATGATTATGATAAGTTGGCAGTGTTGGGCTGGAACGCTTTCTGGGATGAACATTATGAAAAAATGACCGGCGGGCGCAAAATATCGTATGTCACTGCGACCCAGAACCAGCTTTTAGATCTATATAAAGAAGAAGTGACGATTTATCACGGTCAGGATATCCATCCTCTTTTTGGGGCGTATGTATCGCATCCTGGTAAAGGGATACGGGCACTCCACCTAACCACTGACAGGCGGCCATGCCCCAATAAAGCCGGGGTCTGTTATCCCCGATTATGGCCATTTTATCATCCTTCTTGAAGCCTAATGCGGCCAATCCGAGGGCAAAATCCCTAACCTGATCCAAATAATCCTGCCATGAATAGGACTTCCATATGCCATAATCCTTTTCACGTATTGCTGCTTTGCTCGGCGGGAATTTTTTGGCGTTATCTATAAGAATATGGGGGAATGTCATTGGGAGGTTGCTCATATTTTCAACTTTCCTTTATTATTTAAAAATTTACGACTAGAAAAAACAATGATTTTAAAAGCAACCGATAGCTTTAAATTTTAAAAAGTCCTTAACTTTGGAACAACGCTTTTTTTTATGTTTTCCTCTATCACCAATTCTCTGAAAGGATCCACTCAGGATCAGAAGAGGCTACAGGGTGACGGAGATATTCTTGGGATTTTATTTGGGTATTTTTTGGAAAATTGAGATAATCTTGATCAATATCTATTTTTTCATCATAACAGTCAAAAGCACTTGTTCTCTGAACTGTCTTTGTTCCAAAAATCAAACCAACAAAAGGACGGGAAGAAGATCACTTGTCTGTGGAGATAAGCGATCTGTGGGAATTTCCAGCAATAAAGCTGCTGATAGTGACGCGTATACGCGTATGTTGATTAAACTATTTTATTCGATGAATTTCAACGTTGTCAAGGAAATATTTTTCATCATAAAAGAGGAAGCAGGGTCATTGTTCTATTGCCTGGTTCATCTTGACAAATAAAAAGGGCGCACCTAATGTGCCTTTTGAATCGGTTAATCATTCAAGAGGGAGCAAACATCATGCAGATTCAAGCCAATGGGATTCAAATGAATTTCGAATTAACCGGTAAAAAAGGTGCGCCGGTGGTGGCGCTGAGCCATTCTTTGGGGTCCGGCCTTGTTATGTGGGACCCCCAAATGGCAGGCTTGGAACAGGATTATCAGGTGCTCCGTTACGACACTCGTGGCCATGGCAAAAGCGAAGCGCCGGCAGGGGCCTACACCCTTCAAAAATTGGGAGAGGATGCCATTGAACTGTTGGGCGTTTTAGATATCGACAAGGTGCACTGGGTTGGACTGTCAATGGGTGGAATGATCGGCCAGTGCCTTGCGCTTGATCATGCCGCTCGCCTTCAGAGTCTTGTCCTGTGTGATACCGCCGCCACTATACCCCGGGAGGCTCAACCGATTTGGCAGGAACGAATTGATGCGGTCAGCAAAAAAGGGATGCAGGATCAGGTCGATGGAACCATGGCGCGCTGGTTCACCCCGGCATATCTCAACCAAAATCCTCCTGAAGCGGCAGTGATTCACAAACAGTTCATCAACACCCCGGTGGCAGGTTATATCGGATGCAGCGAAGCCATAAGGATGCTTGATTACCTGAAACGGCTTTCAGCAATAAAAACCCCTACCCTGATCATGGTTGGCGAAGACGATCCGGGTACGCCGGTCGCTGCCGCCAAGGCAATGCACCGTCGCATTCCGGCCTCCCGGCTGGTGGTGCTTCCATCTGCAGCACATCTTTCCAATGTGGAACAATCAGAAGCGTTTAACCGGACTTTACTATCGTTTTTACAACACCAGCGATGACATTGCACCATTTGATCAATTCCACATCAGGGACGGGGATGCGTCTAGGGCGCTGGGCCTGACAATCTAGTGGTTATTTTTTATCCAGCCAAAATCATTTTGTTACCCTAGAATGGATACTTTTGATCCACTACCGTTGCGGTTTGGGGTCGGTGAGAAAACCGGTCTATTTTACTATTTAAAAAAATAATCTTGTTTATTCAGCATGTTATGATACAGAAAAGTCTCTATATCCAAGAATTGGCACACGAATTGCTTTACCATGAATGCAAACCACGAAAACATGGAAACAATTAAAAGAAAAGGAGATAAAAAATATACCGAAACAAGAAAAAAAAACTTAATGTCTAATAAACAATCAAAAAAGAGAGGTTTCTTGCGATGGAAAAACAGAAGTTTTCGATACCCAACATATCTTGTGGCCATTGTGTCATGACGATTAAAAACGAACTGAGCGCATTGGAGGGTGTGAAAGCCGTGGAAGGTGATCCGGAAATAAAACAGATTACTGTGGAATGGGAGATTCCGACGACCCAGAAAAAAATTCAAGGTACGCTCGAAGAAATTAACTATCCCGCTGCTTAACCCGGGGTGATAAAATGATCGGTTAATTTTGTCTGTTGTAAAATTGTGCCAAAACGTGATTCCAGGGAAACAAAACAAAAAGAAAAATCAGATACTTTTTGATTCCGAGTGCTGAAAATAAAATTTTCATGCGCCCCTCCAAAAAAATGCTTATCTTTAATGTTTAACAGGTAAGCTTGATATGGCATGTTGTCAAACAGGAAATTATTAAAACATTTGTAGATTTGAATTCGCCTTATATTTTGCAATGTTGGATTTTATAAATGGAGATATTAAAATGGATACGAAAAGAAATGCGAGAAAAAAGCCAGTATTAAAATTCGATCGGTTTTTGGTACTGATATTCGCCGGCTTTTTTGCAGTGACAAATTTTATGTTACTTCCGAATGTTGAAGCAAAAACAGAGACCAGCCTTATTGCACCGGATAGTTTCAGTGACCTTGCCGCCCGGGTGAGTTCCGCTGTTGTCAATATTCGGACGGTCAAAACCATTAAAGGGGGCGGACGCGTCTTCCGTCAGTTTCGTCCAGGCCCCCATGGAAAGGATGATCCGTTTCACGATTTTTTTGATAAATTTTTCGGGGAGAAAGACCAGCGGGAGTTCCGGCAGCGAAGTCTCGGATCCGGGTTTGTTATTAATAAGAAAGGTTTTATCGTAACCAACAATCACGTGATCGAAAATGCAGATAAAATTAAGGTAAAATTGAAAGATGGTAAAGAGTTCGATGCAGAGATTGTAGGACGTGACCCGAACACCGATCTTGCTTTAATCAAGATCGAATCACCCAACAGTCTTCCGGTGATTGAGTTGGGCGATTCAAATATATTGAAAGTCGGTGAGTGGGTGGTGGCCATCGGTAGTCCTTTTGGACTGGAGCATACGGTAACGGCCGGTATTGTCAGCGCAAAAGGTCGTGTTATCGGTTCCGGACCCTATGACGATTTTATACAGACAGATGCTTCCATTAACCCCGGAAACAGCGGCGGCCCGCTTATTGACATGGCAGGCAAAGTGGTGGGGATCAATACGGCGATTATTGCCAGCGGCCAGGGAATTGGGTTTGCCGTTCCGATAAACATGGCAAAACAGATTATTGAACAGCTCAAAGAAAGCGGGGAAGTCAGCCGGGGCTGGCTCGGTGTTGAGATTCAGCCGCTCAGTGATGAGATGGCCGAATACTATGGAATTAAGGACCGGAAAGGCGCACTTGTGGTTAAGACTTTTCCGGATGATCCCGCATATAAAGCCGGCATCAGATCAAAGGACATCATTATTGAACTAAACAGGATGACGATTGAGAACAGCCGGGATCTAACCAGGAAAATAGCCGAAATTCCCGTTGGATCGACTGCTGAAATAAAGGTGCTCCGGGGAGGAAAACCCAAGACGTTTGAAGTTGTGATTGCTAAAAGAGACGATAAAAAGATTTTCGCCAAAGGGAACCGAAAAGAACAGAAAAGTGAACTGGGTATTCGTGTATCCAAAATAACTCCGGAAATGGTACAGAGATTTGGGTTAAAAGAAGCCGAAGGCATCCTGGTGCTTGGCATCGAGGCGAAAAGCAAGGGCGCTGAGGCCGGCGTTTTAATGGGCGATATAATAAAGGAGATCAATCACCAGCTTGTCAGTACAGAAGAAGAATTCAGCAGCGCCATTGGAAATATCAAAAAAGGGGATGCAATCAATCTGTTCATCTGGAGAAGGACCGCGGGGTTTTTGGTTATCAAAATGACAAAATAAATACCGTTACGGTCTTCATATTTCCACCTCAAGTTTCGCACCCCAATGGGGTACGGTGCCGCATCTGGTTACCCTTTGCCTGATGCGGCTTCTCTCAAAATACCGGGTACGAAACTTGAGTGCTAATTAAATCGACCGTGGAGCTATGGGCGGCATGGTATGGCTTAAAAGGCATGTATGTCCACATTTTTCAATAAATAGTACGCTTAAACCGGATGATCCTTTTTTTATTTTATCCACCGCGTAAATTCTTCAGCAGATCCTCTCTCTCTTTTGAAGCAATTGACCGGTTCGTTGAGCGCCGGCCATCCGATAGCGGCCCCTATTATTAAAGCCTTGGTTTCGGGAATGGAGAATATTTCGTGAGCCATTTCGGGATACATCACGGTGGCAGCCATTATACAGGTTCCCAGTCCCCTGTCATGGGCGAGTAAGCAAAAGGTCTGGAGAAAAATCCCAACATCGAGCATAGCATACTCCAGCGAGAGTTTTTTATCGATTGTTATCAAAATCATGACGGGCGCATCAAAAAGAGAAAACATGTGGGCAAAATGCTCGAATCTCTTTTTTTTATCTTTTCGGTCGATGGACAGAGAACCCAGGACGCTTTTCCCTAAATCTTTATATCTTTTTTCAAAAGATGACGGCCAGGTTTGAGGCATTGGAATTTCAGCTTTTGGGGGCTTGTGGGAAAGCATCGCATCTCTGTTTTTCTTTTTAAAACGTTCCAACGCTTCGCCTGTAACGATTACGATCTCCCAAGGCTGGGTATTGCCCCAGGAGGGAGACCACAGTGCGTCGGCAATTAAACCTTTAATGATTTCACCGGGTACAATTTTTTGGATAAAACGCCGGATACTGCGTCTCCCGCTCACGACTTTTCGAAGTTCCATAAACGCTCCTTTTTATTTTCCGATAATTTGTAATATCGCTTCGCAATTTGTATTCCAAGTTGCCCGTGGGAAAATGATCGGAGTTTTTTGGTTCGAACAGGCTGTCATCCAACGGATACGAGTTCTCGGGCCAATTGAACCGCCTCTGCCGCATCTTTGGCATAACCGTCTGCACCTGTTTTGCCGGCAAATTTCTTATCTATCGTTGCACCGCCAACAATTACTTTGACATTATCCCTCAATCCTTCAACTTCCAGAGCCTCAACAACTCTGCGCATTTACGGCACATAGATCTCACCATCTGCAAATCGCTTACCGATGATATCCATGGCTAGGAACCATATTTCAAAGCAGTGTTCCGCATCGCCATATAATTGTCAAATTTTGTCCAATAAGGAATAAAATTTAAAATGACCTATCAACTTTGTGGATTCACAAAATATAGAAAGGATAATAACATCAACACACTCATAACATCATTTCGGTCCTTTATCTATATGGAAATTCGAGTGTTTATTTTTAAAAATGTCTGGCAGTGTTAATTAGATCGTTCAGTTTTTGAACAAAACAACGTGGGCGTCTCACTATAAAAATATTTGTGTCTTCCGCTTCTTATGATTATAAAGATTTAATCTTTCAAAAAATTTCTCGACTATGACAATTTTATAGATCCGGCCAACCTTAAACAGAGGGTGCCATGGGTTGTATAGCAAAACCCCGTTTCTTAAACCAAAGAGGCGGGGTTTTGTTTAGATAGAAGCATATTAATAAGTCAACAGAGATATTAAAGTGCAAAGGAATCTACTTCTTTACAGTTTTACTGGTATTCTTGTTTTTGGGACATTCGCGGAAATGGTTTTTTGCAAACCGATAACTATATTCCTGAGTGGGGACGTCATGTTGGGCAGAGGCATTGATCAGGCGTTACCCCATCCGAGCAATCCTGTCATATACGAGCAATATATGAAAAGCGCCAAAGGATACGTAGAAATTGCAGTGCGGAAGAATGGCCCCATTCCTTACCCTGTCAGTTATGCATACGTTTGGGGATATGCGCTTGATGAGTTTAAGCGGGTATCGCCTGATTTAAGAGTGATTAATTTAGAGACAAGCGTAACCAAAAGCGACGATTATTGGCTGAATAAGGGTGTCAACTACCGAATGAACCCGGAAAATATTGCCGTTTTGACAACTGCTAAAATAGATTATTGTTCTCTCGCAAATAACCATGTTCTTGATTGGGGATATTCAGGGCTTATGGAAACCCTGGAAACATTGAAAAAAGCCGATGTGAGAAATAATGGAGCAGGGAGAACCCTTACAGAGGCCGCAATGCCTGCGATTATGGAAATAAAAGGGAATGGCCGAGTCCTTGTGTTTTCCTATGGGACCACAACAAGTGGGATCCCTTCTAGTTGGGCGGCTTCGGATAAAAAACCTGGAGTAAATTTACTGAAGGATTTGTCCGATAAAGCGGTGAATTCTATCAAAGAAAAAGCGAAAGAATTGCAACAACAGGGAGATATCGTCGTTGTTTCGATTCATTGGGGAGGGAACTGGGGATATCAGATCGCTCCTGCACAAGTAAAATTTGCGCATAAACTGGTTGATGAGGCGGGCGTTGACATAATTCACGGACATTCCTCACACCATGTCAAGGGAATAGAAGTTTATAAAGGCAAATTGATTATCTACGGAAGCGGGGATTTTCTGAATGACTATGAAGGGATCGGCGGCTATGAGCATTTCAGAAGTGAACTATCGCTGATGTATTTTGTAAGTGTAGAACCTTCAACGGGAAAAATCGTCCAATTGCAAATGACGCCGACCCGGATTAAACACTTCAAAGTGAATAGAGGATCCAAAGCCGATGCGCTATGGTTAAGGAATATGTTGAACAGAGAGGGTAAAGCGTTTAAAACTGGCGCAAAACTGAACAAAGATAACACGTTAACCCTACAGTGGAATTAATTCGTCATCGTCACGAAAAATTTCTGTTCGACTTCAAAAAAAATATGATTGTCAGAAGTACATATGATAAGGGGGCCCCGATTAAATAGACTTTTGGAATTTAATAGGATATATTTTCATTATTGACAAATTGTATGGTAAAAAGGATAGCTGATGAGCGGCGTTGACATGCAGGCAAGAGAAGAGAAAAAGTGAAATGCGATTCAGGCCTTGTATAGACTTGCGCAAAGGGCGGGTCGTACAGATTGTGGGCGGCTCTCTTCAGGACGGATCCCTCGATGTTCTAAAGATCAATTTCGAGACTGAACGCTCTGCAGAGGACTTTGCACAAATGTACAAGAAGGATGATCTCCCGGGCGGTCATGTGATCTCCCTCGGACCCGGAAATCAGGACGCGTCGTTCTCAGCCCTTCGCGCATTCCCAGGGGGGTTCCATATGGGTGGCGGCATTACCCCGGCCAATGCGATGGACTATCTCGATGCCGGAGCCAGCCATGTGATTGTCACCTCCTACATATTTTCCGATGGTCATGTCGAAAAGAACCGACTCCGGTCACTCGTGAAAACAATCGGTAGGGACCGGCTGGTTTTGGATTTGAGTTGCCGAAGGCGGGGATCGGATTTCTGGGTTGTGACCGACAGGTGGCAGCGTTTCACAGATGTACCGGTGAACCGTGATACGCTTTTCCAACTGGCAGATTATTGTGACGAATTCCTTGTGCACGGTGTTGATGTTGAGGGTAAGATGCAGGGGATTCAGCCCGACCTTGTTGAGATCCTGGGCAAACATGCCCCCGTCCCCGTGACGTACGCCGGTGGCGTCAAGGATCTATCGGACTTGGACAGAGTGAAGGATCTTGGCCGAGGTAGAGTCGACCTGACGATCGGGAGTGCCATGGATATTTTCGGCGGAAACATCCCATACAGGAGCATTGTCGAATGGCAACGCTCAAACCAATGAACCGGGAGAGTCGTCACATGATCACCTAGATCTCATCTACATCGTATATGATAAAAAATTAACTCAACCTTAACGCCCAAGATTCACCGGAGCGTCGCAAGGCGTTCAAGCAGTCTGTCATACCCGCCGGCGACGTTTTCCCACAAAAAGGACTTCATTTCCTGTGCCAGTCGGATCCGGATGATTTCATACCGCTTATAATTCGAAATTATCGCAAAAAGCTTTTCAACAAGGTCGCGTCTGTTTTTATAAAGAAAGTCTCCATGGAACGCTTCGGGGAGAATCTCAGGATATGAAAGCCTGTCAGGCAAAAGCGGCACACATCCCATCATCATCGCTTCTATTACGGACATGCCGAAGTTCTCCTGTATGGCAGTGCTGATGACGACCGCCCCCCGTTTAAGCCATTTTTCATACTCCTTCCTTAAAGGAATATGGCCGAACTGAAGAATTCTGTCCTTAAATTTTTCTTTGGCCTGGATAAAAGTTTCGGGTATCATCCCAAAGTTGTCTCCCATGAGTGCGATACGAAAATCGAGCCCTCGGTCTTTGAGCTCTCCAAGCACCTTGAAAAACATTTCGTGGTTTTTATCAAAACTCCACCTGTGGTTCCAGACAATGAGAGGCGGATTCGTCTGCTTTTCGGCATCGATATCCCCGTAGGGTGGCAGCTTGATACCGGGATAGAGAACTTCGGATTTTTCACGGATCTTATCGGCCAACCCCCGGGGCCTGAAATCGCGCCCCCTTTTCAGAAACTCCGGTACGGCAGTTAAAAAGGCATCCCTGTGCATTTGCGAATTAAACACAACCATGTCGGCTACAGCCGCGGTGGTAATGTTGATTATTCCAAGCTGAAAAACGCTTTTGTCGCCGGGCGGCTGGGGATAGGTCATCTGATTTTCATGAAAATATACAAGGACAGGTGGACAGGGCAAACCGACAAGCGCTTTGAAATCCGCCAGGTTGAAGAGATCGGTGACGATGATGCCTTCATATTTGTCAAGTGGAGGGATGATATCCGCGATATGGAGCGCTGCTCCAAGCATTCGCCAGCGCCAGTTTTCCCCGGGCATGGAAACAACATCGATATCATGGGAGGAGAATTCAGACAGTCCGTTGACAAAAAGTGCATGGGACCCGAAACAGTATGTTTCGATAAATAGATATTTCAGAATGGATCACCTAAAAGCGTTGTTTATTTGGAATTGGTTTGCGAACAAAATTGTATACGGAAGGTGGGCCTGCCGGTCAATATTTAATATTTGATATAGTTCCCTTTGTTTTACCTTTAAAGGGCTTGAAGTTTTTTGAATAAGCGATTATACAACTTCGGTTTACATTTTCGGTTTTATATAAAAATGAGTTGAGATTGAGACAGAACAGACAGGATCGTAAAACAATTATCCAAAACGGGAGATCCATTAACATGGTAAAAAAGAAAATACTCTTTAGTTTAAGCAACCTGATTTTAATCGTTGGATTAATCGCATGCGACAACGATACTACTCAAACCAAACAGACAGCACCGACCGTTCAGCAGAGCCAGCCATCGGTTCAAGCTTCCGCCGCTCCTCAACCCGGCACAACCAAAGGAAAGGTGTTGGAAAAAATGGATGCGAGCAACTACACCTATGTGAGGCTGGATGACGGTGCCGGAAATGAAATCTGGGCCGCCCTTTCCAAAACAGAATTAGAGATAGGGGAGGAAATTTCATTGATTGGTGGCACTGTTATGAGTAATTTTAACAGCAAAGCCTTGAACCGGACATTTGAGTCGATCATCTTTGCCTCGGGTGTAGTTAGAGGTTCCGGAGATAAGACGGCCCAGGTCTCCACCAGCTCCCACGGCATGGCTTCACAGTCATCCGGTGGAAGCGCCCGTACGATTGTGGCTTTCGCAGACCTGAAAGTTGAAAAATCAACCGCTCAAAACGCCTACACAGTCGATGAACTTTTCGCGAAAGCTGTCGATTTGAATAAACAAAAAATAACGGTAAAAGGGCTGGTTGTGAAGTTTTCCCCTAACATCATGGGAAGAAACTGGATACATATTCAAGACGGTACCGGAGACCCGGCGAAAAATACACATGACCTGGTGGTTACGTCATCGGAAACCACAGAGAAGGGTGCGATCATCTCCATAGAAGGTGTTCTATCCGCTGATAAAGATTTTGGTTCCGGATACAGTTACGATATAATCATCGAGGAAGCGATGGTCGTGAAAAGCGAATGAGGTCTCAAAACACTCGTCATCAATTTTTTGGCGAGTCACCCTAACGCTGCAATAATTTCACTTTTTGCAACGTTAGAGTTTTTAGCCCAGAGAGTTTTATTCAAGTTCAATAACAGTTATTATTAAATCAAGTAGTTAAGTAAAATTTTACTTCTCAGTTTGTTTATACAATTCTCAATACCCAACAGTATACCCAACAAACTTACATTAGATCAGAAAATATATTATTGATTATCTTGTTCAGGTTGCCTCTTTTTTGTTCTCCACACATTGGATGAAAAGTGACATAAAATAAAGTGAAAAGAAAAGATGCTTATTCTCTAAGCGTAAAAACCTATGCGCGTAAAGAAGGCGAAGAAACGAATTTTCCTTACATTATGAGAACTATTCAGAATTTGAAATGTGGAGAATATGTTAGCCATGCATTTTCAAACTTATTCCCGCATTTATAGGCCGTTTGATTTTTTGTTTGATGAATGATTTTGAGCGGTTAAGCCCTGAGTTATATCTGAAACTTTTTCTTTTTTTGGAATCTCTTTTTAAGCGCACGCTCTATCAGCCAAATCCTCTGTGGTTATTGAAACCGATAAGGGGTAATATTCTTTAAAGAAAAGCGAAG
>DCWS01000063.1 GCA_002328165.1 Desulfobacteraceae bacterium UBA2156
TTTTAATCGGTTCGCCTGTCTGAGGATTACGCCCCTTTCGAGCCTTGCGACGGATTTTTGAAAAAGTGCCAAATCCGACAAGGGTCACTTTTCCACCTTTTTTCTTCAGCGCCTTTGTTACCCCCGCCATAAAAGAGTCCAATGCTTTACCTGCCGCTGTTTTACTGATCCCGACATCTTTTGCCATGGCTGCAATCAATGCTGCTTTTGTCATTTTTTCTCCCTCTTTTTTCTACGGATTAATGTTATACAAGCCCTCATACTATTGTCTTTACAATGGCATATGACGGGATGTCAATACTATTAAAGCTTTTCAAAGGGTTGCCGCGATTTTTAGATTTGCCCTTTACAAAGTAGGGCCAGGATAATTTCGTCATATTTAAAATTTTTTTGCAGCAATGGCAAGCAGCTTCTGTACCGGTAGACTGAACCAGCAGTTGAGAAATTCTTCATTTTTTGACCGATTGTTTGCTTCATACCTCAACCGAATGGCCTCGAGGCGATTTGACTTGATTGTGGTAAAAGCGTGCTGCGGGTGGGTGGCGATTTTGGCAATTCGTTCCACCGCCCGTTCTTCCAGATGTTCGTTTTGGTAGACTTCATCCACCAGTCCAATTTCCAACGCCTTTTCCGTATCAATGAAATCCCCCCGGTAAAGCAGTTCGGTTGCGGATCGATCGCCGACAGTTTGCCTCAGTATGAGATCGGCCAGATAGGGGACCGGGACACCCAGTTTGACTTCATTTAGCCCAAGGAGTTTTTTCTCAGCGGTTGCCAGGCGGTAATCACACGTAAGGGCCAGGATGGTTCCACCTGCGATGGCGTGACCTGCGATGGCGCACGCGGAGGGAAGGGGAAGGGTGAAGAGGTTGAACAAAGCCTGATCGAAATCATACCAAAATTCAGTCATCGATTCCCGATCCAATTGTAACAACTCAGGAAGACTCAAACCGATACTGAAAAATCGGGTCCCACCGGCAAAAATCATGCCTTATCTGCGTGCTTGCAATAGAAAGGTCTTTTACAAGCTCCGGACCGATGGCGTTGGTTACGCCATTGGTCAACCGTAAGATGGCAACTGCGCCTTTGTCTTCAATGCTTATTTTTTGCATGATTTCATCCTGCAATCGTTTGGTTTTTAAACACCGAACATATTCCCCGTCCCGTCTATAAGCGGGACGGCAGGGTCCTTCGATGTTTCTTTGTTAAAATTATGAATGCAAAAGGTCGCCCTGGGGGTCAATAATCAGTAAAGAATGGTGGCTGCTGCCGGGCGGGTAAATTTCGAGCAAGATAGGCCGGGAGCTTTTGATAAAGCAGGCCAAGATTGTTATGAATAATTTTTTTGTAATTTCCCTTCCCTGTTATTTGCTTCATTTTCCCAACATTTTTTTTACTAATAAAAGACTGTCGGACGCCTCTGCTTTTTCTAAAATGTCTTGAATGGAAAGGAAACACGCCTTGACAACAGCCGTTTTGGGTCTTGATGATAGCAGCTGGCTCTCTATGGTCTTCAAATCCGCCACGTATTCGGTCAGGGTGTCGAGATCCAGCCCCAAATTTCCGGCCTGGACTTTCATTTTAGTCAAAATCTGGTCAATCCTTTTGCAAACAGGTTCTTTAAGCGTCGGACCGTTGCTCAATTCAAACACGATATCGTCCGAAGCACCTGTTCGTTTTTCCTCTTTTTGCACTTGATCGACGCCGCCGGTTGTAATGGCGATGCTGCCGGCCAGCGTTCGTATTTCAATCAGTTCCCATCCTATAAGATTCTCGGCGACCTGTTTTGATCTATCTCTGTCCAGGCCCAAATCGAGGCCAATTCCATACATGGAGGCCTCTGCAGCAGGGTTGCCACTGGTCTTTTCGAAAAGTGCGATTAGAAACCGCTGATCAATCTCTCCAATCTCTGTGTGATTCATCTTTTATAATGTGTCCCGTTCTTTGGTATATCTTTGATCTGATGATCATTTTATGGTTTGAAATTCTATGTGAATTGTTGTTTAATTGCAACCCGTAAGTCATTAGAAACTTAAACGGGGAGGTATTGGATTATGGCCATTTTTCTCGTGCAGCACGGTAAGAGTTTGCCCAAGGAGATGGATCCGGGCAGAGGCCTCTCCGAAAAAGGGATTGCTGAAGTAAAACGGATCTGCGAAATCGCCAAGGCGTCCGGGGTAAAGGTTTCCGGTATCCATCACAGCGTGAAGACCAGAGCACACCAGACAGCAGAAATCTTCACAGCGATCATGGACCCCGGAGGGGGTGTTCAGCAAATCAGCGGGATGAATCCATTAGACGATGTTGTCGATTTTTCAACCACCCTGGACCCATTTGAAAATCTCATGTTCGTAGGCCATCTGCCATTTATGGAAAGATTAACCTCCCTCTTGATTACCGGGTCCATCGAAATACCGGTTTTTAAGTTCCAAAACGGTGGCATCCTGTGTCTGGAAAAGGACCCGGATGCCAAATCATGGGTGATCAGATGGTCGATTGTGCCGAATATCTAAAGCACAGAGAATACCACTTTTTTCTTTACTTGGTTTTCCATTATTGTTATTTAATGGCATACAAATTTCGCATGACTAGCCCACTGGAGCGTCGCATCCGGCGTGGGGTGAAAAAATTCTGCTCACCTTGGACCGAGTGCGGATCTTCTTGAAAGCAAAAGCGCGAAACTTGAGATTTAACTTTATTTTCCACCATATAGCGATGTCTAATTGGGATGGACCTATGATGAATACGAGCAGAAAATTGGGAATTTTGGTTTTTTGTGGTGTGCCGGCCATCGTGGGTGGCGGTATTGTTTATGCTGCCTTTTCAAGTTATGCGCTGGTTTTTGTTTATGAAATCCTTCTATTACTAGTTGTCGGCGCATTTTTCAGCAAATAGACTGCCGGTCTCCCAGTTTACACAATACCTTTCTGGATGATAAGCCAGTAATTTCTTTTTCCGAAACGGAAGGTGAGTTAGATCGATTTTCTAGCTAAATCAATTTTTCGAATATAATATAGCATTGTCGGCAATGCACTTCCAACAGATCAGGAGGAATTGACGCCAATGGAAGGACTTTATATACGATGAAAAATATAGCGACCAGTGACATGATTTTGAGGTTTTTTTTAGCTCTATTTATCGTTTCGTTCATCATGCTCGGTTGGCTAATATGGCCTTTTATTTCGATTATTATCCTGGCAACGGTTGTAACCGGCATATTCACCCCGGTTTTTAATTCATTTAAGAATAAAATCAATGTTTCTGCTGCCTCTCTTTTAACCTGTATGATTATATTTATCATTTTGTTTATACCGATTGTTTTCTTTGTAGGGATATTATCGAAAGAAGCCTATGATTTGTATCTCACGGCAAAAACTGCTGTATTAAGTGATCAGATCAAAAACCTATTTGAAAGTAGCAGGGTCCTTGAAAAAATAAACCAGATCCTTTCCAATTTTAATATCGTTCTTACCGGTGAAGAATTAAACAAAGCGATTTCGGAAATAGGCAAAGTGGTTGGCCTTTTTTTGTATGAACAGGCGAGCTCAATCGCTTCCAATGTTTTAAAGTTTGTCCTAAACTTCTTTTTTATGCTCCTGATTATTTACTTTCTCTTAATTGACGGAAACCGGCTAGTTTCGTTCATTGTTGATCTTTCTCCGCTACCGCGTGAACAGGATGAGAAACTGATTCAGAAGTTTAAGGATATTGCCGGTGCGGTTCTGATTGGAAATGGTTTGGCGGGTCTGATCCAGGGTGCGTTGGGCGGGATTGTTTTTGTTGTTTTTGGGTTAAAATCACCTTTCATGTGGGGTTTAATCATGGCCCTACTCGCATTTCTTCCCATTCTTGGAATAGGAGCGGTATTTATACCAGCGGCTGTTTATCTTTTTTTGCAGGGACAGATTGGTGCCGGTATATTTTTTATTGTTTTTTATGTCATTTTGTCCGGGAGTATCGAATATCTGTTGAAACCCAAACTTGTGGGAAAACGGGTAAAAATGCCGACCCTCCTCGTGTTTCTTTCGATCATGGGCGGTCTTAAAATGTTCGGAATTCTGGGTATCATTTACGGCCCACTCGTTGTAACCGCATTTCTGACATTAACCGATATTTATCGTTCCAGTTACCAAAACATGGTTGAACCGGTCAAAACGATCGAAGAATGAGAATTGAATCGGAACAGGGAGCGTATTTTTCAATGTCATTAATCATCAAACAATCGATGATTCGCTGCAAATAACAAACAACTGTTAAACCAGCATCACATCATCAGGTATAACTATGCTATTTAATGAGAAACTCACCGATATTAATATCGAGAATGAAATGAAAAAATCATATCTCGATTATGCCATGAGTGTCATCATCGGCAGGGCACTGCCGGACGTGCGGGACGGCTTGAAACCAGTGCACCGACGCATTCTGTTTGCCATGCGTGAGCTTAAAAATGACTGGAACAAACCGTACAAAAAATCCGCCCGTGTAGTGGGTGACGTGATTGGAAAATATCATCCTCATGGGGATACGGCTGTTTACGATACGATTGTACGGATGGCCCAGGGGTTCTCATTGAGATATCCTTTAGTTGACGGGCAGGGGAACTTTGGTTCCATCGACGGCGATCCAGCAGCAGCAATGCGGTACACCGAAATCAGGATGATGCGTCTGGCTCACCAGATGCTGATGGATCTGGATAAAGAGACCGTCGATTTTGTTTCAAATTATGATGAATCCCTATCAGAGCCCTCGGTTCTCCCTGCAGCCGTCCCCTCTCTCTTGGTAAATGGTTCAGCCGGCATCGCCGTTGGTATGGCGACAAACATCCCCCCGCACAATCTTTTTGAAATCATTGAGGGGATCAAAGCGCTCATCGACGATCCCAATATTACCATCGAAGGTCTGTTGAAGATTGTTCCTGGCCCTGACTTTCCGACTGCTGGTATCATATATGGTACCAAAGGGATTTATGAGGCATATAAGGTGGGGAGGGGTATCATACATGTGAGAGCCAGAGCCATTGTAGAGAAAGACAAACGTACCCAAATGGAAACCATTGTCATTACAGAGCTTCCCTATCAGGTCAACAAATCTAGGCTTATTGAAAAGATCGCCGATCTGATGAAGAATAAAAAGATCGAAGGTGTAAAATTTGTTAGAGATGAATCCGACAGAGAAGGGATGCGGATTGCCTTGGGACTTAAAAAAGATCAGGTGTCAGGGGTGATTATCAATCAGCTTTATAAACAGACGCAGATGGAGATAAGCTTTGGCATTATTTTTCTATCGATTGTGAATAAGCAACCCGAACTTTTAAACTTAAAAGCGCTACTGGAACACTTCGTTCTGCACCGAAAAGAAATCATTATCAGAAGAACCCGTTATGATTTGAAGCAGGCGGAAGAAAGGGCCCATATTCTTCAGGGCCTCAATATCGCTCTAGAAAACATCGATGATGTGGTTTTGCTGATCCGAAAATCGAAAACCCCGGCAGAAGCCAAGGAAGCCCTCATCGAAAGACTCAGTCTGACTCCGACACAGGCCCAAGCGATTCTGGACATGCGTTTGCAAAGGCTCACCGGGCTTGAGCGTCAAAAAATATTAGAAGAATATAAACAAGTACAAAAAGATATCACCAAATACCGGGAGATCCTCGGAAGTGAGCAATTGGTACTCAATATCATTAAGGAAGAACTTACTGAAATACAAGGGGATTTTGGAGATGCCCGTCGGACGGAGATCACTGAAGAAACAAAGGGAATCACCCTTGAGGATATGATTGTTGAAGAGGATATGGTGGTTACCATTTCAAATAGCGGTTATATCAAGCGGAACCCGATTACCCTTTACCAGAGCCAGCGTAGGGGAGGTAAAGGAAAGACGGCCATGGGAACCAAGGAAGAAGATTTTGTTTCTTTTTTATTTGTCGCCTCTACCCATCATACCTTCCTTTTTTTCACAAACCTCGGAAAAGTCTACTGGCGAAAGGTGTATGAAATTCCTCAGGCCGGTCGTTTAAGCCGTGGTAAGGCGATTGTCAACCTTCTTAAACTGGATAGGGGCGAAACGCTTACCACGGTCCTTTCGGTTTCGGAGTTTGAACCGGGATTTCATGTGCTCATGGCAACCAAGAGCGGAACCATAAAAAAAACAGATACCATGGCTTTCAGCCGGCCAAGAGCAGGCGGAATTATTGCATTGGGGTTGGCTCCCGGGGATGAACTGATTGCCGCTAGACTTACCGATGGCACTCGGAATGTCTTTTTGGGGTCTGCCATGGGAAAATCGATTCGGTTCCATGAGTCGGATGTTCGTCCGACTGGTCGCACGGCAATAGGAGTACGGGGAATGCGGTTGAGCCCGGGCGATCAGATTGTTGGGATGGAGGTGTTAAGTCATGGCCAGACCCTTTTTACCGCAACAGAACACGGTTATGGAAAGCGGACTTCCATAGATGAATATCCGGTTCACAGACGTGGAGGAAAGGGCGTTATTACAATTAAGACAACTGAACGAAACGGTCAGGTGATGGCCATTCTCTTGGCAGAAGAAGATGATGAGTTGATGCTTATGACAGATATCGGGAAAATCATCCGGATGCCGATTAGTGGTATTTCGGTTATCAGCCGGAATACGCAAGGTGTTAGACTCATGGGGATGGAGCCGGAAGAACGAGTGGTTGGGGCCGTCAGGCTCGCGGAAAAGTAAGACAAATGGTGATCAATGGAACATAAAGGCGCTGGCCACAGGCAGCGACTTAGAGACAGATTTCTTTCTGCCGGTCTTTACGGATTTCACGATTACGAAATCATCGAACTCCTTTTAACAATCGGCACACCGCGAAAAGACTGCAAGGAGGCTTCAAAAACTGCTCTAAAAAGATTTAAAACCTTGCAGGGGGTTCTGGAAGCATCGCCCCGGGAACTCTCCGGGATAAAAGGGATTGGCCCAAAAAATCAGTTTGGAATCAAATTGATTAAAGCTGTAGCTGACCGGTATCTCGAAAAGAGGCTGGTACAGAAGGATGTTTTAAACAACTCCAAACAACTTTTTGATTATCTTTACCATAGCATGAGAGATAACCGACGTGAATCCTTTAAAGCTGTTTTTCTTAATTCCAAAAATAAGGTGATTAGAAGTGAAACCCTTTCTAAGGGAACATTGAATGGGAGTTCTGTCTATCCAAGAGAGGTCGTCCTTGAAGCCTTAAACCATCACGCAGCTGGGGTTATTTTTGCACACAATCACCCATCAGGGGATCCGACACCATCCGCAGAAGATGTTTCCATCACCGAGCAGCTTATTTTTGCATGCAGGCTGATGAGTATAACGGTTCACGAACATATTATCATCGGAGATAATAAATATTTCAGTTTTGCCGATCAAGGATATATTGCCAAAATGAACCGGGCATACGAGAAGCGAATCAAGCCCTAGTCATAAAAAAAGTAATCAGGCAAACCAGATGCCCAACCCTCACTCCAGCGCCTTTAAAAAGGGAAAGCACCACCCTTGTTTTGGAAAACTCGATGTCGTATTTCCAATTGGAAAGAACGGGTTCAGAAATACACCGGAGACCTGTCTGGCCTGTTTCTACAAAACAGAATGTTTACGATCCGCGATGAATCGTCCAGAGGGGCTCAAGGTTCGTGAATCGGCCGTAGACCGGGCATATGAAGCAGGAATGATGAAATTTTTAGAACGGTGGTCCACCAAAAAAAACATTCACCGAAAGATTAAAGCAGAGCAAAAATACTGTAAAAATTGATAATTAGAAAAACACTCCGTAGTGGAAGAGGCGAGGGAGTCGAACATGAAATCGATAAAAGAAATAGAAATTTCAGACAAATCTACACTGGTTAGAGTCGATTTTAACGTTCCCCTGGATCAAAACCGGAATATTAAGGATGATTCACGAATAAGGTCGGTTTTGCCCACATTGAAATATGCCCTGGACCAGGGTGCAAAACTGATCATCGCATCTCATCTGGGGAGACCAAAAGGAGAGGTCGTTCGAGGGCTTTCCCTTTCTACTGTTGCGAGGCATCTGACCAGGCTCCTTGGAAAAGAAACTAAGATGGCGCCGGACTGTGTGGGTCCTGAAGTAAGAAAACTCATATCAAAAATGTCATCGGGGGAGATTTTACTTCTGGAGAATTTGCGATTCCATCAGGGAGAACAGAAAGATGATGATTCATTCGCTAAGGAACTCGCCGGCTTTTGCGATCTATTTGTCAATGATGCCTTTGCAGTATCCCATCGCGCGAATGCCTCGGTTTCAGCCATTACAAAGTATGCACCTGCTTCGGTTGCCGGTTTCTTGCTGCAAAAAGAGCTTGCCTATTTCAGTCATGCCATGAATGACCCGAAACGGCCGCTAACTGCTATTATCGGCGGCACAAAAGTTTCGAGCAAATTGGGGGCTCTGGAAAATATGCTGCGGCATGTCGATAGATTCATCATCGGCGGCGCTATGGCAAATACCTTTTTGAAAAGTTCGGGAGTGGATGTGGGAAAGTCAAGAGTTGAGGATGATCTTCTTGAGGTCGCACGATCGATTATGGAAAAAGCGACGGAAAGGGGAGTTAAGTTTTATCTTCCTGTCGATGCAGTTGTGGCAAACCGAATCGATCCCGAAGCTGAAATAAAAATTGTACCTATCCAGGAAATGCCGCCCGATTGGATGGCCCTGGATATAGGGCCTGCTACCTCCTTGCTCTATTCAGCGGTGCTGTATGACGCTAAAACGATTGTCTGGAATGGCCCACTGGGGATTTTTGAAATGGATGCGTTTAGCAGGGGCACGATGGCAATGGCCCATACGGTTGCCAACTCTTATGCACTCACCATAGCCGGGGGTGGGGATACGGATGCCGCCATACGCCAAGCCGGTGAAACCGAACGGATATCATATATTTCTACGGGTGGCGGCGCCTTTCTCTGCCTCCTCGAAGGGAAAGTATTACCGGCTGTCGCTGCACTAGAGGCCGCTGAACAGAGGGGATAACCATGAGGTCTATTCGAAAAAAACATCCGACAAAAGCCGTGTGCCGAGACGTTACCGCATAATGGCCTCCGCCTCTTCTCCCAACCGGTATAAATTTTTTCTCGTTTTCATTTTACTCATTGCGTTTTTTTTGGGGTATTTCTACCGGGTCCCACTCTGGGGAAAAATCACACACTATTATCTCCTTTTTACGAACAAAGATCAGATCAAGACCTTTATCACTTCTTTTGGCTCCGGAGCGCCGATTGTTTTTATCCTCATCCAGATTCTTCAAGTGTTGTTTGCCCCCATACCGGGCGAAGCCACAGGGTTTATCGGTGGCTATCTCTTTGGGGCTTCCAAGGGGTTTTTGTATTCCAGCCTTGGTCTAACTGCGGGGTCTTGGATTATCTTCGTTATCGGTCGACTCTTGGGAAAGCGATACGTGAGAAAACTTATTCCAATAAAACAACTAGACAGGTTTGATCTGTTGGTCAAACGGCAGGGGGTTGTTGTTCTGTTTCTTTTTTTTCTCATTCCCGGTTTTCCCAAGGACTACCTCTGTTTTTTTCTGGGGTTTAGTGATCTGCCGATAAGAGTATTTATCATCATCACAACTATCGGACGGATGCCGGGGACCTATATGCTCAGTCTTCAAGGGGAGTTCCTGTATGAACAGATGTACGGCCTGTTCGCCCTGATACTGGGTTTATGTGTTTTGGTTGCCTTTTTTGCCTATTGCTATCGAGAACCCCTGTATCGCTGGATTGAACGCTTGAACAATAAATGAGTGGAATAGCCGTTGACCTATAAATGAAATAACGGTATTCTAATGGGACGAGTTATTCGCTTGCTTGAAGCATCTCCATTTGGATAGAGCAGGGTCTAACATTTAAAAGGGAAAGGAGATAAAAGTGGCTTTCTGGAGTGTCAGGGAAGAACTCAGTCAAGCAGATAGGTTAAGGCGATCCTATTATGAGCTATTGAGGGATGAGCTTGATCAATTCATGCTTCAATACGCATTAATAGACTCCTATAGTTTGTTTGTTGTCGACAAAACACCTTATCCCTTTGTTGAAAAACGCGAACTGAAACCCCGTGCCCGCATTCCGACCGTGGAATATGAGTGTCAGAATGCTTTTCTTGCCATTTTCGTAGAAGATACAATTCCTCCTGCCAACAAAAAATATATTCGGTTTTTCGATGATAACAAAACCACCAAGATAAATCTTTTACGTTCAGAAGGATTATCGCTTGCCGACAAATTTGATAGAAGCCAAAAATACCTCGATTCTGCTCATTTTTATAATTTTTTAAAGGTACTGATTCCGGTTGATTATGCCCTACTTATCCAAAGAGATCATACCAGCCGGTTGAAGAATCGATACAGCCTTTCCCATTTTCATGTCCGGATAGACTGGCCGATTTCCAATGCTGCTGAAGACCTGGCCCGCAATCTTCGCTACATATCCAAGGACCTTTATGAAAAAGGCGAAAAATACGCTGAGGATATTCAAAGAAAATTTTTTGAATACTATGGAATTCCGGTGACGGTGGGTGGACGGCGAACCGCCGCCATTGTCGCCTCCCAGTATATGAAACAATTTCCTTTTATCACGACCGTTTATGTCGGAAGTTGCGAATCGCGATCGTTGATCCGAATTTCTGAAAGAGGAGTCTCAAAATCAATATTGATGAAATTTTCGACCCGGAAACTGGAGGAGATCGCAGAGACAAATAATCTTTCTTTAAAGATGTTTAAGAAAAATTATGTGGTTGTCCCAAGAAGAAAAGATAGTGTCTGTATTTTTCAGACGACTTATGCACCTACCAGCCACGCCCGCCCGGCCGACGAAGGTAAACTGCGGGAAATCAGGCCGGATTTAAACTGGATAACGGTCGATGCCCAGCATATTCTTCCCAAACCAGGCGTGTGGGAATACCCCCCCATCCCATTGAATGTGATCTATTCTTGAGAGCTTCACAATTGGTCCGGTTGTTGCGGTTTCCTTTCTCGCCGGATAGAAGGCACCCGGTTTGTCGATACCTGAAATGAACAACTTTTTTATCGGTGCTGTGTGGGCGCCGTGCCTTTTTTGAAAAGAGCGACAACTGCGCCGGGTGAATCATCTAGGGCCAGCATTCCGGTTACAGAATCCATCTGAATTTGTACGACATCATCCGGGATATCAAAGTGTTGATAGGGCTTATCCGCCAGGGCTGTTCTCATGAATTCAATCCATATTGGGAGCGCCGCTTTAGCCCCGGTCTCCCATTTACCCAATGTCGTGAACGCATCCTCTCCCACCCATACACCTGCTGCGATGGACGGTGAGAAACCGACAAAGAGAGCATCCTTATAATCGTTTGTGGTTCCGGTTTTTCCTGCGATGTAATGCCCAAGGTCCCTTGCTTTTTTCCCTGTACCCTCGTTGATAACCGCCTGAAGCATATTTGTCATTATGGCAGCACCCGCCTGGGACATGACCACCTTTTTTTCAGGTTTTACATGCCAAATGATTCTGCCACTGTGATCAAGGATTTCCATAACTCCGTAAGGTTTTATTTTTTCCCCCTGGTTAGGAAAGACCGAGTAAACCGAAGTCAATTCCGTTAACGTAACGCCGGACGTGCCGAGGGCAAGGGAGAGATTTTGCGAAAGGGGAGACTCAATGCCAAGGGTCTGCCCGAATTGAGCAACAGAGGAACTCCCCAGCATTTCGATGAGTCTGACAGCGGGGATGTTTTCAGAAATGGAAAGGGCTTTTCGAAGGGTCATCTCACCCCGATATTTTTTGGAAAAGTTTTCCGGTTTCCAGTCCTTTCCATCCTTTCCCCCTTTAAATACAATGGGGGCATCAAGGATCATCTTGTTCTGTGAAAAACCTTTTTCGATTGCAACCGCGTAGACAATCGGTTTGAATGCGGATCCAGGCTGTCTTCGGGCCATGGTTGCCCTGTTGAAGGAGCTCTGTGAAAAATTCTTTCCCCCCACCATGGCCAAAATTCCGCCCGACTTTAAATCCAAAGCAACCAGGGCGCCTTGAGGGTTGGGATTTTCTATCTGTTGCTTTTGCATGCGGCTTCCAAGAGCCGTCAACCCATTGTCTATTGCATCTTCAGCTGCTTTTTGCAGCTCATACGAAAGCGTTGAATAGATGGTGAGCCCCTCTCGATAGAGAAGGGATGAACCGAGATCGGTTTCAAGAGATTTCTTTACATGTTCTAAAAAATAGGGCGCTTTGGCTAAATGCTGCTTTTTTTCTTTAAGGATAACGTGTTTATTGAGCGCCTGCTGATAAGTAGCTTCACTGATAAAACCGATTTGGAACATCTGTTTCAGAACCATGTTTCTGCGTTTTATGGCAAGCGTGCGATTGATCAAAGGGGAATAGCGGGACGGTGCTTTGGGCATGGCGGCAATTAGGGCAGATTCGCTCAGATTTAAATCTTTGACCGATTTTCCGAAAAAAAGGTCGGCTGCCGATTCAACACCGTATGCGCCGCTACCAAAATAGACCTGATTTAGATATAGCTCCAGGATTTCGTCTTTGGTATACCGCCGTTCCAGCTGGAAAGCCAGGATCGCTTCTTTGATTTTCCGTATCAGGCTTTTTTTTGGTGTTAAAAAAAGTGTTTTTGCCAGCTGTTGGGTGATGGTGCTGGCTCCCTCAACGAACTCACCTGCCCATAAATCTTTGATGATAGCCCTGAAAATACCTTTCAAGTCTATACCGCTGTGTTTGTAGAAGCTTCTGTCTTCGGTGGCAACCAAGGCGGATTTAAGATATTTTGGGATCACTTCAATCGGAACCGGCTTTCTTTTTTCTTGAAAAAGCTCGGTTAGGAGCACCTTATCCGCCGAATAGATTCGGGTAACGGCAGATGGTCTATAGTTTTCGAGGGACCGAATTTGAGGGAGATCATGGGTTAGGGATAGAAATACACCCATTGTAATCCCACAAACGGTCGCTCCCAAAAAAATTAAAGAAATGATTATTTTCTTTTTTAAGGTCTTTGCCATAAACTCTATCTTTCTTTAGGGGAAAAATTAACTTTTGTCTCAATTTTAGTATTTTTTGTCAATGCTGAATAAATCTAAAACCGCATGCTTGACTGTCATCCGTTGTGGCAGTAAATATATAGGGAATGATTACCCTATGGTTTGCAATGTTAAACACCAGAAGATCCATCATAAGGAGAACCGAAATGACCCATCATAATCACCCGTCTGATCACCGGGAAATTGAGAGCATATTATCATTTGATGAGAAATTGAGCAAACTGCTGAAGCACTGGTTAAAGCACAACGAAAGTCACGCCCGAACATATCGAGATTGGTCAATAAAAGCAAAAGAGAACGAAATGCCGGAAGCAGGCGCTCTGATAGAAGCTGCAGCCGATATGGCCCGGCTGATTAACGCAAAATTTGAAAAAGCAATCCACTTTATAAAACATCAACAAAAAAGAGCAGTAAAAAGAAATTCTGATGCTTGATTTAATCTTCATCATATCATAGTTTTGGTTTGATCGGTTCATCAAAAATGATCAGAAAGTGAGCGGTTGGGTCGGACGGACCAAAGATTGAGGCCACTGATTTAACGTCGGGCTGTTTTTAGGGAGGTTTTATGGGTAAGACAATTGCAGAAAAGATATTTGACTCACACCGGGTGGATAACCCGGCAGATGATATTCTCGTGCTTAAACTGGACGCCGTGTTTTGCCATGAAATTACAACACCCTTTGCAATTGATGACCTAGTCAGCCGGGGCAAGGATAGGGTGTTTGATCCGGCCAAAATCAAAGCAGTAATAGATCATGTCTCTCCCGCCAAGGATTCCAACACCGCCACCCAGGGCAAGATTATCCGGGAGTGGGCTATTCACCACAAAATCCATGATTTTTTTGACATTGGCAGAAACGGCGTTTGCCATGTGATTTTTCCGGAAAAAGGGTTTGTACGCCCCGGCTATACTGTGATTATGGGAGACTCCCATACCTGTACCCATGGAGCGTTCGGCGCGTTTGCCCCCGGTGTGGGAACAACCGATCTTGAAGTCGGGATCCTCAAAGGCGTATGCGCGTTTCATTACCCCAGGACCATCAAAGTCAATATCACCGGGAAAACTCCCGATGGTGTCTTTGCCAAAGATATCATTTTGTCGGTCATCATGCGGCTGGGCGTAAACGGCGCAACCAACAAAATTATCGAATTTACCGGGCCCGTTGTCGATAAAATGAGCATGGAGGCCAGAATGACATTGTGCAACATGGCTGTTGAGGCGGGTGGTACATGCGGAATCTGCTATCCGGACATGACAACCGTGGATTATCTCTGGGAATTTATCCAGGATGAATACGAAAACAAAACAGCTGCCCTTGAGTCTTTTAAAAAAATTATCTCAGATCCGGATGCCATTTACGATGATGTGGTTGAACACGATATAACACGTTTGGCGCCACAGGTGACTTTTGGATACAGACCGGACAATGTCAAACCGGTAAAGGAGATGGAAGGGACAACGATCGATCAGGTTTATATCGGTTCCTGTACCAATGGCAGAATTGAAGATCTTCGAGTTGCTGCAAAGGTTTTAAAGGGAAAAAAAATAAATGATAACGTCCGAGCCATTGTTTCTCCAGCGACCCAAAAAATTCATCACCAGTCACTTAAGGAAGGGATATTGGAGATATTTATGGATGCAGGGTTTTGTGTTACAAATCCGACATGCGGGGCCTGCCTGGGGATGAGCAACGGCGTTCTCGCAAAGGGTGAAGTTTGTGCCTCCACAACAAACCGTAACTTTAACGGCCGAATGGGCAAGGGAGGGATGGTTCATCTGATGAGCCCGGCAACTGCAGCTGCCACAGCCATTGCGGGATACATCACAAATTCTCAACTTTACACAAACGAAAGGTATACAAAATGAAAAATTTCAGCGGTAACATCCTTTTTTTGGATCGATCGGATATCAATACAGATGAAATCATCCCGGCAAAATACCTGACGGCAATCTCCAAGGATGCCCTCAAACCCCATCTTTTGGAAGATATCAGGCTTGATGGATTCGACCCGCAAAAGGATATCAAAGGGAAAAATGTCATTATCACCCGGACAAATTTTGGATGCGGATCTTCAAGAGAGCATGCGCCATGGGCACTTGAAGTAAATGACATTCATCTTGTTATCGCAAAAAGCTTTGCCAGAATTTTCAGACAGAACATGTTTAACAACGGTATGATGGCGGTGGGCCTTCCGTCCCATGTTATCGAAGATATATTTTCAATGTTTAAGGGAAAAAATACAAAACTGGAAACAGATCTTGACAAAAATACATTTTTATTAAAGACCAACGGCCAGGAGCAAGAGGTCCCTTTTTCCATCTCCGAGTTTGACCATGCCCTTGTGGCAGCTGGCGGATGGCTGGAATATGCCGACGCAAAATACTAAATCGTTTTATCCCTGTGTATGCGAACACCCGGCACTATTTCCAGATGACTCGTAATCCAATGGCTGCCGAAAAAAATATTTGTTGGAAACACTTCTATTGCTTGGATATACCTGCTTGTCCCTGCTGGACTCTTTCATGTAAACCGAAAGGGTATCAAGCCGCCGCCGACGGGGCTAACTCCGGTCGCCCAGAAAACTTACTTCCACCTCAACCAAGAAAAAGAATACAGATTCAGAAACATAGTAACCTTTTTGCTGGTGCCGGCCGTGTTCCTTTACAACAAACCCCAAATCAACTACAGTGATCTACGAACCCGTGGGGTTGGGCTGATTTTGCTTGGACTGGCTGTTTTTTTAAGCCTGTCGAGGGGCGGCATCATCATCATCCTTTCCCTGGCGACCTGTCTTTTAAGGAGATCAAAAATGAATGAAAAGAGAAGTGGCAAAGGCAGACGCTCCGGCAAGGATCGAAGAAAAGGCGGGGTCTCTCATATAATGGCCCTGAAAGAAGAAGCGGTACAGGCAGAAGAAAAAAAGAGAAACAGATAAAATCAAACCGGTCTTGGGGCATGAGAGAAAGAGAACTAAATCCCCGTTGACCCGCCGAAAACAGGGTTCCATTGGGTAAGCAACTACAGGGAATGCACCCGCTGTTTCGGTTCGTACGGTCACATCTGTATAACACCAAAAGGCAACCGATTGAAATCGACCATAATCAAGGCTGGTTTTTTTTAGTTGAACTTTAATCTATTTATAGTTATTACATGTCGTTACAAAAAGATGGGCTAGTCTTTTATCTATAGTGTCTTCAGAAATTTTGAATTTATAAGATGCTGTTTTTATAGACATTGCCGGAGTGGTGAAACTGGTAGACGCGCTGGACTCAAAATCCAGTGGGCTTTATGCCCATGCGAGTTCGATTCTCGCCTCCGGCACCAATGATATCAAAGGGTTAGCTTACGCTAGCCCTTTTTTGTTAGCTGCGTCAAAATGGCCATTTTTAGCCCATTTCTGCCATGTCTATGGCAGAAATATGGCAGAAATTTTCACCGGGTTATTCGGGGCTCCTTTTAAATTTTTTCCCAAGCCTAAGAGAGATGAGAAGGATATATTTTTTTTAAAAGAGATTTTAAAAAAAAGTTTGAATGGGCTGGAGTGAAGCTGAGGCGATATATGCGTTACAGTATTAATCGCAGAACGTTTTACAAATGGTTGATAACTTCATCAACGATACTTTAGAATGTTCATTTATGTCAATAGGACACCGTGGGGCCTGTGGACATGCCAACGAAAACACCATAGAGTCGTTTTCCAAGGCAATTGACTTTGGATGTGACATGATAGAGATGGATGTGAAATTGGTGGGATCTACATTGATGGTCTTTCACGATGTTGACTTGGAACGAATATTTGGAATCGATAAATCAGTAAGTGAATGTTCCTATGCGGAAATCAGAAATTTAACCATGCAGGGTGGAGATAAGATTCCAACATTGGAAGAGTCATTGGACTTCATAGATGGAAGGGTAAAGGTAAACATAGAATTGAAGGGCCCCTATACTGCGGTGGCCGTTGTTAAGTTGATAGAGAAATATGTAGAGACGGAAACTTGGGACTATAAAGATTTCCTCGTATCTTCATTTAGTCATACTGAACTATCTTTGGTAAGACAACAATCGGAAGAAATACAAATCGGATTGTTGTTTGATGAAAGGCATCGTGATATTATAGATTCCGATGTTTCGTTATCTATTGCTAAAGAGTTGAACGCATGGTCGGTAAACGTAAGTGGTGAAGTCGCATCCGAAGAATTGGTTGAAGTCGCACACCAACATGGGATGAAAGTTCTTGTATATACAATCAATGATCCAGAGGAAATCCGTACATTAAAAGAACTGGGTGTAGATGGCATCTTTTCCGATTTTCCAGAAAGGATATAAGTAAACTTATATTAATATATATTTATTGTTCTAATGGATGTGATTGAATATAAACATGGTTTCCTGGCGCCACAG
>DCWS01000060.1 GCA_002328165.1 Desulfobacteraceae bacterium UBA2156
ATCTGTTGTCAGAGAGATCAAACGGAAAACCCGCCGCAAATTTAATCCGGAGGAAAAAATCAGGATCATCTTAGAAGATCTGAAGCAGCGGGGATGACTATATCGCGCTGCTGGAGAAGGGGGTGAACAAACCCGCTAAGCCCTTTAGCGGAGGCACCAAAGAACAGATCTCTCTGATATCTCGTTTGGCATGTGCGATTACCGTCTCAAAGGACGGTGGAGCTTCCCTCATTTTAGATGATGCTTTGGGATATACAGACCCGGAGCGGCTTAAACTGATGGGAGCAGTTCTCGCCAAGGCCGGGAGAGAATGCCAAATCATCATCCTCACTTGTGTACCAGACCGTTACAACAACGTCGGTGAGGCAAAAGTGGTTCGATTGGGATGATCACGAAAGATCGGCCTACAAACAGTGGCTTTCAAGAATGAATTTTAGGGAACGATGGTGAAACTCTGCGCGCCTGTGTGCTACCTCCCTCCCGCTTATACGTGACTTTTCAACATGCTAGTGGTCATATGTTATGTTGTATCCACGGTTAATGCCGAAGGGAGACACGAAATGCTTTGGGCAGATGATATAGATGAAATTGCTACTAAAGGAAGACAAAGCACGGGTGCATTTCGCGTTGACATCGCCGCGTCAAGACTTTATGCTGGCGCATATGAGCAAAGATGCCATTCCCGTCAAAGTTATCCTGTTCGTACTTCTCTTGGCGATGCTATGGGGGGGCAATACCGTTGCTCTGAAAATCGGGTTCCAAGAGTTTATGCCACTCGCGACGGCAGGGCTGCGTTTTTCAGTGGCCGCTCTGCTCATCATTGTCTGGGCGTACGCAAATCGGATATCGCTTCGGCCAAAACCGCATGAACGCTTTTCACTCTTCCTGATAGGTCTCCTCTTCACGCTACAGATTATCTGCTTCAACTGGGGTACCGACCTGACGCGTGCCGGTCGAGCTGCCGTTATGATCAACACCTATCCATTATTTATCGGGTTCATCGCGCGTTTTGTCGCTCCTGGAGATCGTCTGAGATTCTGGAAGGGCGTGGGATTGATCGTGGCCTTTGGAGGTATCGTGGTGGTATTTCGAGACAATCTCGCCGGTGGTCACAGGGGTTACCTGATCGGGGATCTCCTCACCATCAGCAGCGGATTTCAACTCGCACTTTTGATTGTCCTGACAAAACGTCTCGTGCAACACATCGATCCATATCGGCTACTGGCATCGCAGATGATCGTCGGGATCCCTATTTTTTTTAGCCTCAGCATGGTTTTCGAAGGGAGGACCGGCTATGGGTTTTCCTATCCAGCGCTGTTTGCCTTACTGTATCAGGGTATTGTGGTTGGCGGATTCTGCTTTGTAGGATGGACCCTGGTCCTGAAACATTACTCTCCCAGCCGGATGGCGGTACTATTTTTTACAACGCCTCTTTGGGGGATCGCACTGAGTCATTTAATACTTGCCGAACCGTTAACCCTGGGACTGGGCATCGGTGCTGTTTTGGTTGCACTCGGCATCTGCATTGTCAATCAAGCCCCAGTGTGACAGACTGCTGACTCGCGTAGTGAAGCCTGGGACGCCCTTTATGCACCCTAAAAAAGGCAAAGCCGCAGTCCCGGCAAGATTCCAGCTATTTTATCATAATGGTGCCGAAGGGCGTTGTACTGGATTATAAAAAATTCTGGCGATCCATTATGCCAGAGACAGATGGCTAGCCTGCGCTGCCAGGTAAAACAAGAATGGTGACCCGATATGCCGAGCCGAAACAGTTGGTCGAGATGGCCGAGCTCATGATCAAACATGGATATAAGGAAAACGATGCCAAAGGATTTTTAGGTAAAAATTTCCTCAGGGTGGCTCGTCAGGTATGGAACTAACTGAATAATGCAGAGAAACTGGCTATCACTGTAACTTGTTTTATAACTGGGAGACATGAGAATGATAAAGTATTATGAAGAACCGGCCAAACAAATCCCGGTACTGATCGAGACGGATATCCTTGTTGTGGGTAGTGGCCCTTCCGGACTTTCGGCCTCCATTGTAGCGGCCAGAGAGGGAGTGGATACCGTTTTGGTTGAGCGGTATGGTTGTTTCGGCGGCGTGATAAGTCAGGTTGGTGTTGAGGGTATTGCCTGGTATCGTCATGAAAAAACGGTTGAAGCCAACGGAATAGGCAATGAATTTGAAAAGCGGGCGGCTGAATTTGGTGGCACGGCGCCCGAACCTCAATCCGAGAGTGAAGCCATAGACGCAGAGATGTTTAAAGTTGTTGCCGATGTAATGGTCAGCGAATCAGGGATTACCCCCATCCTTCACTGCTGGGCTGTTGGGGTGATCGTTGAGAATGGTGTTATTAAAGGCGTGATTACTGAAAGCAAATCCGGTCGCCGGGCCATTATGGCCAAAAGGGTTATCGACTGTACAGGGGATGCGGATATTGCGACCCTGGCCGGCGGTCCTTATACCAAAGGGCCTAAGGACAAACTGATGGCCGTAACCCAAATGTTCTCTTGTCGAGGGGTAGATAGAGAAAAGTTTGAAAAATATGTTCGTGAGAAATTGAAGCCAACCTACAAAGACTGGGGTGGAAAGAGTTGGGGCCAGTCTGATGCAACCGGAAACAAGGACATTGATCTTTTCAGCCCTTTTATTGAAAGTCCTTTTTATCAAGCCCAGGTGGACGGATATATTCCGAAAGAGGAGAATATATTTCTTGGCGGTACCTGGAGCACCTTGTCGCCGGAGGGGGATGCAACCCAGTTGAATATGATATTTATGCGACACATTGACTGTACCGATGTTTGGGATTTAACCAGGTCTGAGATCGCGGGAAGGCGTAATGCCCTCTATGCCATAAAGGCGTTAAACAGGTACGTTCCCGGTTTCGAAAAGGCCAGACTTCGAAATTTCGGATTGACCCTGGGAACGCGTGAGTCCAGGCAGATTGAAGGAAAGTACCGCCTTACGGAACATGATGTCTACAATCAAGCCAGGTTCGAGGATTCAATCGGCATATTCCCGGAATTCATAGACGGGAAGGGCCATGTCACCCTTCCGACAACGGGCCGGTACTTTCAGGTGCCCTATGGAAGCCTGGTCATGAAAGCGGTTGACAATCTTCTGGTAGCCGGAAGGTCTATTTCAGGGGATGAAATCGCACATTGTGCGTTCCGAAATATGATGTGTTGCGCCGTATCGGGACAGGGGGCCGGTACCGCGGCGGTAGTTTCTCTGAAAACGGGTGTTACCACTGCTAACGTTGATATTAGGATGGTGCAAGATTTATTAAAAAGAAGGGGGGTCAGAATCCATTAATGATGCTTCATGGCCGGCGGTGGCACTCAGAAGGGCCTGCGTATAGAGGGATGCACTGGATGTTCAAATTCATCATGGGTGGGTCCGAACTCTACAATCAGGGCCATACATTTAGGTTATTTCAGCATCGATATCACGGTTGATATTTACGGTTGTTTGATCCCGAATAGCAACCGGGAAGCAGTAAATAGGCTTGATAACCTGCACCCATCCGCACTCTGCCAAAAACAAAAAGCCACAACTTATTGATATTGCGGCTCATTTAATATAGGTGGTGCCGAAGGCCGGACTTGAACCGGCACGGGTCTCCCCACTACCCCCTCAAGATAGCGTGTCTACCAAATTCCACCACTTCGGCACGAAAGTTCTGAAACGTTTATTCTGACTTCGGTGGTATTTCAGATTGAGATTCCGCTTGGGTTTCGCTATTGTTTCTATCAGGTGCAAACGGCGAGATCGGCTGCTCAATGGGCGCTTTGTTATCCATCATAATCGATTTTTCCCTTTTATGGCCGGACAAATAGGCAAGCGACAGAGATGTTATCATAAATATAATCGCTGCGACGGTTGTTGCCTTGCTCAGGAAGGTGGATGCGCCTGTGCTTCCGAAAAGGGTTTGGCTGCTTCCACCGCCAAAAGCGGCACCCATATCCGTACCCTTACCGGTCTGAAGAAGAACGATCATTATCAGCGCAATACTGGCAATCACATGTATCATTATGAGTATTAGTGACATTATAAAGATGATCCTATATGGTGTACGATTTTACTGAATGTATCCGGATCGAGGCTTGCCCCCCCGACAAGGGCGCCGTCAACATCAGGCATTGCCATCAGTTCTGATATGTTGTCCGGTTTGACACTTCCGCCATACAATATTCTAATCAATTGTGAAAATGTTGTTCCAAAATATTTTTTCAGCAAGGACCGCAGAAATTGATGAACCTCCTGGGCCTGATCGCTCGTGGCTGTTTTACCGGTCCCAATGGCCCAGACCGGTTCATAGGCGAGGATCATGAGCTCCAAATCTTTCAGAACCAAATCTTTTAACCCATTTTTGATCTGTTTGTCAAGTACAGAAAATGTTTTGTCCGATTCCCGCTCATTCTCAGACTCGCCGATACATAGGATCGGGGTTAAACTCGCATCGAGGGCGGCTTTTATTTTTTTATTGACTGTCCCATCGTTTTCACCAAAATACTGGCGGCGCTCTGAATGTCCGATGATCACATACCGACACCCCGCAGAAACAAGCATGACCGGCGAAATTTCGCCGGTGTAAGCCCCTTCTTTTTCCCAAAAGAGGTTTTGAGCTCCCAGGGAAATATTGCTCTCATTCAACGCATCTGATACCGGTGCAAGGGCCGTAAACGGAGGGGCAATCATCACTTCGACCCCTGTTGCATCCGAAATGCGCTGGACGAGTTGTCTGGCGCTTTCAACCGCCTCTGGGCATGTTTTGAACATTTTCCAGTTGCCGGCAACAAGCGGCACCCGATTTTTCATCTGCAGACTCCTTCAATAATGGTTTATTTTTCTAGTCCAGCTGTGATCCGATCATAACAGCCAAGTCGACCATCCGGTTGGCGTAACCGCTTTCATTGTCGTACCAGGAGAGCACCTTCACCAAGTTGTCTACGACATGGGTGGTTTCAGCATCAACAATGGAGGAAAGGGTCGATCCAATAAAATCGATCGATACGAGGGGAACAGTGTTGAATCCGAGAATTCCAAAAAGTGACCCTTCAGAGGCGGTTTTGAGTGCATCGTTGATGTCTGTACGGGTAAGTCCGGGTTTTTCTGTTGTTGCAACAAGATCTACGATCGATACATTTGGCGTGGGGACGCGGATGGCAAGGCCATGAAGTTTTCCGGATAGCTCGGGCAAAACCAGGGCCACGGCTTTTGCGGCTCCGGTTGTTGTCGGAATTATGGAGAGGGCGGCCGCCCTGGTCCTGCGAAGATCCTTGTGCGGAAAATCGAGGAGCCGTTGGTCCCCTGTATAGGCGTGGACCGTGGTCATCAATGCGCTCCTTATTCCAAAATTTTCCATAAGGACCTTTGCAACAGGGGCTAGACAGTTGGTGGTGCAGGAGGCGTTCGATATGATCTGGTGTTGTCTCGGATCATACTGAGTTGAGTTGACGCCCATGACGATGGTGATGTCCGGATCCTTTGCCGGAGCGGATATGATCACTTTACGCGCTCCCGCTGTCAGATGCTTCAATGCGTTTTCCCGATCCCTGAAAAGACCGGTGCATTCTGCTACGATGTCCGCACCGTATTCATTCCATTTGAGCTGTTTCGGATCCCGTATGGATGTAACGGCAATCGATTTTTCACCTATGGTAATGGAGCCATTTTTTGTCGTGACATCGAGATCCAGGTTTCCATGGACGGAATCGTATTTAAAAAGATGTGCCATTGTGACGGCATCTGTTAGATCGTTAATGGCAACAACCTCCACTTCGTGATGTTTCAGGGCGGTTCTGAGAACCAGCCGTCCAATCCTGCCGAATCCGTTAATCCCTAACTTGATACTCATGATTCCTCCTTCAAAGTCCTTGTCATCACCGAAGCATCTTCTTTGGGGTTCAAATAGTAGTTTTTTCTTTTTTCAACAATATCAAATCCGAGTTTGAGATAAAGCTTTACCGCTGAAATGCTTGAACATCTCACCTCGAGGAAAGCGGCTCCAACTCCTATTTTCACCGTCCGCTTCAAACAGGCGTTGATCAGCCATGATGCGATTCCCTTGCCGCGCCATTCCAAAGCGACTGCAACTTTGAGAATGTGCATTTTATCGGAGAACACCCGATAGCAGATATAGCCGATAATATCCTTTGATTTAGCAGGAGAATGATGTCTTACCGCATAGTTCCTGGCGTTATCGTTTGACAGTTCCTATAAAAAGGTCATGCGGGGTCAGGGATCCTCAAAAGAATGCCGTTCAATTGCAAGTATTTGATCGATATCGGCTTCGGTTATCGGGTGAGGACGCCACAAGAGGCCTTTTAACTCCGTTTGTTTCCTTTCAAAATTCCACTTGCCAGCGTAATGCTCTTTTTCCCAAACGCTTCCAGGGCTTGCGCAAGTTTATCCAGCGGCAGGTCCTTTCGGATTTCCGAAGCCTTGATTAATATGGGAAGATTCACACCGGAGATGACCTCCACACGTCCTTCCTCAAGAAAAGAATAGCTCAAATTAGAAGGGGTTCCGCCAAACATGTCTGTCAGTATGAGGATCCCGACTTTTTGGTCCACCCGTTTGATTCCTTTTGAAATCTTTGTACGCAGTTGATCCGCATTTTCATTCAAGCTAATCGAAACAGAAACAATTGCTTCGGGTATTTTTCCAAGAATGAACTCTGAAGCATCAATAAGTGCTTCACCCAGTTGACCATGTGTAACAATAATAATGCCTATCATGAATTTCCTATTCTTGTTTTTTGTTTTTCACTGCAATTGACGGTGAACAAAATAAAAGGTGTAAAAAGCGGTTGTAAACGGCTCACTATCCGCCCTGGGCGGACCATGGCAGCGCCTGAACTATCGTCCGATATCCCTGTGGATAATCTTGACCCGCTTGTCCTTCTTGTATATATGCTCGAATATCACACGTGCAATGGTAACCGAGCGATGACGCCCTCCGGTACAACCGACCGCGATGGTCAAATACGCTTTTCCCTCATTTTCATACAACGGGATTAAATAGTCGAGAAGCGAAAGGTATTTGTGGAGAAATGTTTTTGTTTCGCCGTGGCCCAGGATATATTTTTTTATCCGAGCGGATTCCCCATCCAATTCTTGTAATTCCGGGACAAAATACGGGTTTATCAAGAAACGAACATCAATTAACAGATCTGCATCAAGGGGCACACCATATTTATAACCGAAAGACTGAACATTGATCGTCATCAACTCCATCTGTTTTGTTTTTTGTTCGATATCAAAAATAACAGACTTTAGCTTATGCTCATTGTATCTGGAGGTGTTAATCACATTTTTGGCTGCTTTTTTCAGGCCTTCCAACTGCTTTTTTTCAGCCCGAATACTGTCAATGAGACTTTTCCCTTCAGAGAGCGGATGGTGTCTGCGAGTCAGACTGTACCGTTGGAGGAGAACATTTTCGTCAGCTTCGAGAAAGAGTATTTCAAAGTCGTAGCCTTTTTGCCTGAGGGATTCGAAAACCGATGTATAGGTGGAGACAAACCCCTTCTCCCTCAGATCCATTACAAAGGCAAGGCCTGAGATTTCTGTTGCATTTCCGATCGGCATTTCCAAAAACTTGGGAAGAAGCGCTACCGGCATATTGTCAACACAGTAGAATCCAGCATCTTCATACGCAGCGATGGCTGTACTCTTTCCTGAGCCGGAAAGTCCTGTAATGATGATGATTTTTAATTGTATCACTTAAAATTCTTCATCTTCCTCATCAATGATGCTCAATACCTCTTCACTGTCGGCCGCATTGAATAATTTTTTCTTAAACGGATCATTTTTTAAGATTCTGGAAATTTGAGCAAGGAGTTTGAGATGAACGCCGGTCGAATTCTCAGGTGTTATTAACAGAAAAAAGATATGGGTGGGTCTGCCGTCGATCGATTCAAAATCGACACCCCTTCGACTCAAGCCAAAACCGAGAACCAACGACTTAAGTCCCTTCAGCTTCCCGTGGGGAATTCCGATTCCCCCACCAATACCGGTACTCCCCAGCCGTTCTCTCTCTATGAGAACTCGCACCAAATCCTCCTGATCGATGTGGGCAATATGGGTTAACGGCGTTACGAGTTCTTCGAGAACACCTTTTTTGTCCTGTGATTTCAAATCGACAAGAATTGCTTCTTTTTGTAATACATCAAGAATTCTCATTTTTTTTGAATTACCTTTTTCGCTTACTTCCACCTGGTGTAAAACAGAAAGCACAGAGTACAGAGCGACAGAACAGTCGGGTTCTTCGATCGGTTTTTTAGCATTCTGCGCTTTTAATTGCTGGGTTGTATCAATCCCATATGACCATCATTGCGATGGTAGAGAACATTTATTTGATCGGTTTTGGAATTTCGGAAAACCATGAAATTGTTGTCAACGAGTCCCATTTGCAGGATGGCTTCTTCGATATCCATCGGTTTGTATTCGATGTTTTTTATCCTGACATGTTGACCCGCCTCATCTTCAGCAAAGGAGACATTTTCCGGATGAATATTTTTCCCACTGTTTTTGAAACGCCCTTTTCTTGCTCTTGTCTTTTGTTTGGTTTTTTTTATCTGTATCTCAATTTTGTCCATGGCCATATCGATGGCCGAGTACATATCGTTTGTTTCCTCTTTGCCGTTTATGTTGAGTCGATCACCCGTGATGTTTATCTCGGCAATATGTCGGAACTTTTCAACCGTCAACACAACATTCGCTTCGGCAGGGTTGTCGAGGAACTTATCAAATCGATCCAGTTTTTCTCGAGCATAAGACTTCAGATGTTCAGACGGGTCAATATTTTTAAACGTTAACGATGTCTGCATATGACATACCTTTCTAAATTTGTTTCCGTTTGCTGGAAGAGAGTATTTTCATGCTTTCCCTATATTTTGCTATAGTCCTCCGTGCAATGTTGATGTTCGCTTCCTTTAAAAGTGTTTCGATCTTGCTATCACTATACGGTTTTTCGAGTGATTCTGTTTCAATGATCTTGCGAATTTTTTCTTGGACACTGGCAGATGCAATCGCTTCGCCGTGATACCGACTGATAGAACTGTTAAAAAAAAATTTCAATTCAAAAACACCCTGGGGGGTATATGCGTACTTGTTTGTCGTTATCCGGCTGATCGTCGATTCGTGCATTTCGATGTCTTCTGCAACATCTCTCAAAATCAACGGCCTCAAATGGGCGATTCCATGTTCAAAAAAACTTCTTTGAAACCTCAGCAGGCTCTCCATCACCCTGTAAATGGTTTTCTGACGTTGGTGAATGCTTTTAATCAGCCATGAAGCCGAACGTAGCTTTTCCTGGATGTATTCCTTTGTTTTTCCAGATACCCCCTTGCCGCGGCGCAGGGCATTTTTGTAATAGGCGCAGATACGAAGTTTTGGCATGCCATCGTCGTTCAACGTGACCACAAAATCATTTTCCAGCTTGTAGACATAAATATCAGGTACAATATACTGATGCTCTTCATCATTGAACTCTCTGCCGGGTTTGGGTTCCAGCCCTTTAATCACATTGACCGCGGAATGAATTTCTTCAAGACTTACTTTTAGTGCCCTGCTAATTGCCTTATAATTTTTTGTTTCAAGGTGATTGAGATGGTCGGTAATGATACGTGTCACAAGGGTATCGCTGAGACCCAAATTGTCGGCTTGAATCAAAAGGCATTTGTTCAGATTTCTTGCGCACACACCTGCCGGATCAAATGTTTGCATCTCGAATAAGACCTGTTCGACCTTTTGAGGTGCAGAGCCACTCATTCGGATCAAGTCCTCATCGCTAATATCAAGATAACCATCCTTGTTTAGGTTGCCAATGATCAGGCTTCCAATCTTTTCTTCCTCCGGTGTTGGATGGGTCATGAGCAACTGCCACAAAAGATGCTCTTTTAACGACTCTTTTCGTGTCAAAAAGGAATCAAAATCTATTGAATCTCTTCCCTCTGATCCAAAGTTTATTCTGCCGGTGGAGCTGTACTCATCCAGATAATTACTCCAGTCAATATCATCACGGATTTTATCTTCTATCGTGATCTCTTTTGTTGAAGGCTCGGCGGTCGTTTCAATTTCAGTTTCCGGGCTCTGCGGTTCATTGCCCTCGCCATCTATGATTTCTTCCAACGCGGGATTTTTTTCCAACTCCTGGTGAATCGCGTCCATCAGCTCCATCCGTGACAACTGCAGCAGCTTTATCGCCATCTGAAGCTGCGGTGTCATGACCATTTGGTAGGATAATCTGGGCGTTTGGGTTAATTTCAGAGTCATTTTATAAACAGAAGTCGTCTCCCAAATATAAGCGACGGGCGATTTCACTGGTGGCTATCTTTTCCGGGATGCCCGATTCGATCACTTTTCCGTCGTTTACAATATAGGCTTTATCACAAACACAGAGAGTTTCCCGGACATTGTGATCTGAAATAACAATGCCGATTCCCTTTTTCTTAAGGTGTTCAATGATTTTTTTGATGTCAATGACCGCTAACGGATCAATTCCTGAAAAGGGTTCATCGAGGAGAATGAAAGATGGATTGGTGGCAAGGGAACGTGTTATTTCAAGACGCCGCCGTTCACCCCCGGATAAAGAGCCGCCTTTTTGCCCCGATAGGTGTTTGATGCCCAGTTCGCCCAAAAGCGTGTCGGCACGGTTTTCCTGTTCGGATTTTGAAATCGGAAGAGCTTCAAGCACAACAAGGACATTCTGTTTTACCGTTAGTTTTCTGAATGTCGAAGCTTCCTGGGGGAGATATCCAACACCCTTTCGAGCCCTAAGATACATGGGATAAAGGGTGATATCTTCGGCGTTTAGAAACACACGGCCTTCGTCAGGGCGCAGCATACCGATGGTCATATAAAAGGTCGTGGTTTTTCCTGCGCCATTTGGCCCGAGCAGGCCGACGACAGTGCCATTCTCAACATTCAGCGTGATGGAATTTACCACTCGCCTTTCATCATAAATTTTAACCAGATTCTCGACTGATAAAGTTGACATATTTTGATTTTTTTATACCTATTGGATACCTTTGTCACCGGACTGGAAGATCGCTTTCACCTGTTTTTCACTGCCGCTTTCTACAATAATACGGCCATCATCCCTGTAAAGGGTAATTTTTTCCCCGGTCACCGAGTTGTTTCCACTTTTGATGGTCGAACCAGGCCCGGTCAAAATTAGAATCTTCGTTTCCGTCATGTATACGGCCCGGTCGCTCGTTGCGACCCTGTCGTCAAATTTTATGATCACATTGCCGTTTGAAACCATTTTTTTTATCGTATCTTCACCCTGCGCAATATTTGTTTCTTTTTCTAAATTTTCCTTGTAATAAATCTTAAGTCGGCCGGCAGTGATGGTGGTTGTTCCCTGTGTTGCCTTAACATTTCCAGCAAATTCAGCGTATCTGGCTTTATTATCCGAAATGAGCCTGTTAGCGGTGATATAAATTTTTTTCTCATCAGGAATCTGGTCGGTTTTGGGTATGCTTTCGGCGGCAAATGTAAAACCCGTGAAGAAAGCCGACCATACCAGAAAAACAGATGCATGGCGCAACGTACGAACAACACGAAAATTAAAGCGACATCCCCTCATTAATTGTCCCCCCCACTTTTCCCCGAAACCATGTTTCCTTCGTGTTTAAATTATAGCCCATGGAATTGGCCTTCAAATGAAACAGGTTCCCTGTTATTTTGACCGGTTCCTTTGTGACAATAATACGCTTTTTATGGTTGTAAAAGAGTTTTTCGGTTTTGAGCATATACTGTTCGTTTTTTACCACTACATTGCCCTTTGCTGTCATGTTGTTTGACGCTGTTTCGAGAATCACTTGTTTTGCCGTCAGATAAACCTTGCCGCCGTCGTTGAGAAAGAACACGACAGACGGTTTTTCGACAATGGTCTGTTTTTGGTCACCCATAACGCGAGCTGACACCGCGTTTAACGTCCATTCTTTTTTTCCGTTTCGAGTCGCGGTATGATGGATTTCCCCGATCGATATGTTTGCCTTACTCCTTTGAATGACGGATATCAGCTTGTCCTGCTGGTTAAGGAGCCTCCGGTAGCCGATAAAAAAAGAGATGATGATACCGAGGGTTACAAGAATAACCGTACCCAGGAGGAGTTTCAGTTTTCTAGGATTTTTTCTATTTTCGAAAACCATCATAAAAAATGTTCAACGGCCTTTTCCCAGACCCCTTGCGCTTTTAGAATTGTTTCGCAGACCTCCCTTACAGCCCCCATCCCACCCTTTACCGAAGTGACCATATCCGCGCTTTCAACGACAGCGCGGTGCGCATCGGCAACCGCAATCGGAAGTCCGACCCGTTTCATGATTGAGAGATCCGGCAGATCATCGCCGACAAATGCGATCTCTTCAGCCGAAAACCCGGTTTGTTCCAAAATGAGATTAATTGCCTCGGCTTTATCACTAACGTCGTCATAGACATCGGTAATCCCTAAGTCGCTGCACCGGTGATAAAGCGCCTTGGATCGCCTTCCGGTTATCACACAGACTTTGATTCCCGATGCCATCAGAAGCCGGATACCTAGCCCGTCTTTTACATTAAAAACCTTGGTTTCCTGGTCCCCGTTGCTGTATATGATTCCACCGTTCGTGAGAACGCCATCTACATCGAGGGCCAATAATTTGATTCGTTTCAGTTTATCAGTATTTTCAGCGATATCAGCAATCTTTTGACCCTGTTTCATCTGCGAATTTCCAGCCGGTATAAAACATCTTTTGAGAAATTACAAACATCTTTGAGCCGAAACAGCGGGTGCATTACTTGCCTGAGTTAGATTAAATCCCGGATACTTTTCAGCTGTTCAAGCAGATCACCGATGGTGTCCAGTTTCAGTGAATTGGGACCGTCGCACAAGGCCTTGTCAGGATCCTTGTGAACCTCCATGAAGACTCCATCCGCACCGGCCGCAACCGCCGCCCGGGCGAGAACCGGCGCAAATTCCCGCTGCCCATCGGATGCCGTACTCCTTCCCCCTGGAAGCTGAGTACTGTGGGTGGCGTCAAATATAACCGGCTGACCCGCATCCCTCATTATCTTTATGCCACGAAAATCAACCACCAGATTGTTATATCCAAACAGGGTCCCCCGCTCGGTGACGAGGATTCGGTCATTGCCGGTAGAAGCGATTTTCTCCACCACGTTGGCCATATCCCACGGCGCAAGAAATTGCCCTTTTTTGATGTTTATCGGTTTCTTGGTTTTAGCAATTTCAACGATAAAATCGGTCTGCCGGCATAAGAAAGCTGGAATTTGTAAAATATCGACTACCTCTGCCGCACGGGCAATTTCATTTATGCCGTGCACATCTGAGAGGATTTTAATGTCAAGCCTGGCTTTAATATTCGAGAGAATTTCCAGCCCTTTTTCAATCCCCGGACCGCGGAACGAATGGATGGAGGTGCGGTTGGCTTTGTCATAGGAAGCCTTAAAAATAAAGGGGATATCGAGTTGTTGAGAAACATCGTTTAGATAGCTAGCGATATGAAACGTCGTATCATAATTCTCGATGACACATGGGCCGGAAATTAGAATCAGAGGAAATCCATGTCCGATCGGAATATCTCCTATTTGCACACTATAATTCATTATCATCCTGATGTCTTTGAACGGTTGAAAGTTGCACTGTTTTGACACTCGTTATCATTTAACCGGTGCATGGGTAAAAGTCAAGAAACGAAAAAGAGGCCTTGATTATAGCGGTGTTACCTGTTATGTTCTCTTAAAATTCTTTTCGGGAAAGGATGATGATAACCTATTGAAAGCTAAAGGGAAAAACTTCAAATTGCAGATCGGACTGATCATCGGGCTTGTGCTTATCCTGCTGGTTGTCTGGTTCCTATCTGTTCGACTGGAGGGAGGTGGGCCTGAAATTAAAATAGAACCCTCATTTTCGTCGATCGGAATTTCAAGAAAATTTTCCATTACCGTCTCGGACGCAAAGAGCGGCGTTCGAAGGGTATGGATCGGGCTCCTGAAAGACAAAAGGGAGAAGGTTTTATTTGAAAAGGCGTTTGTCTCAGCCGGATTCTTCAGCGGCGGGGCGGTAAAAGAGGAGACGTTTACGGTTTTTATTGAGCCAAAGAAGCTCGGCGTGGGAGACGGGAAAGCTCTTTTGCGTTTGGCTGTCCACGATTTTTCATGGCGCGGTTGGTGGCATGGAAACCGAACGTATATCGAAAAGGAGGTGGTGATCGACACAAGGCCGCCAAAGGTGGATGTGCTGAGCAAGGTCCACTATGTGAGCCAGGGGGGGGCCGGCCTTGTCATTTACAGGACATCTGAACCGTGTCCTTCAAGCGGTGTTTTTGTCGGGGATAATTTTTTTCCCGGACACCCGGGGTTTTTCAAGGACAAGGAGATCATGATCGCGTTTTTTGCCCTGGGTCACCAGCAGGGGCCGGGAACTCAGATTTTTATTCAAGTCACCGACGCGGCTGCAAACAGCACAAAAGCAGGCTTTTCACATCATATAAAAAAAAGAAGGTTTAGAAAAGATAAAATCCATATTTCCGATCGATTCCTAAACTGGAAGATACCGGAGTTTGAGCGTGATATCCCAAACGATCCGAAGGCAGCATTGATCGATCGATTCCTGAGTGTAAACCGTCAACTGCGTGAAGCAAATTTTAAAAAAATTGTGGAAATTGGGAAAAATACCGAAAGGGTTTTATATTGGGACGGGGCATTTTTGAGGCTTCCGAATTCAAAGCGCATGGCGGGATTTGCCGATCATCGGGTGTATCGATACAAAGGAAAACCGATCGACCGGCAGTATCACCTGGGTATTGATCTCGCCTCTCTTTCCCAATCTCCGGTTCCGGCAGCGAACAGCGGAAAAGTTGTTTTTGCCGACGACCTGGGCATATACGGTCGGACCATCATTATCGACCATGGTTTTGGACTGTTCAGCATGTATGCCCATTTGAGCCGGGTGAATATCCAAACAGGGGCGACGGTGTCAAAAGGCGACATCATCGGGCACACCGGCCTGACCGGTCTTGCGGGTGGAGATCATCTTCATTTCAGCGTATTTATCCATAATATATTTGTCTATCCGGTCGAATGGTGGGATTCATCGTGGATAAAGAACAATATTTTAAACAAAATTAATGATGTAAAAACCGATATGGTTCAGGCCGAGTGATCAGACATGGCCGATACCATGAGAGCATTTATCGCCAGTGAATTTCCCAAAAATATTATAATTGCCATCGGAAAAGTACAGGAAAATCTGCGTTCGTACGGGTTGGAGGTCAGATGGATTCGGCCGGAGAATATGCATTTGACCTTGAAATTTTTAGGTAACATAGAAAGGACGGTTGCCCAACGCATTGCCGGTACAATTTCTGAATCAGTAAAGGGATATGGCCCGATATCAATTTCAGTTAGAGGAATCGGTGTTTTTCCGACCCTGAAACGCCCACGGATTCTCTGGGCCGGACTTGTCGGAGGGAACGACGCCCTCCGACAGTTACACCGGGACCTGGAAAGCAACCTGGAAAGAATCGGTTTCCCAAAGGAAAATAAACATTTTAAGGGGCATCTCACCCTGGGCCGGTTCAGGGGGAAAGCTGATCCAAAACAGCTCATCGATGCCATAGAGGCATTTGAGGGGTTTAAAACAGAAGCGTTTAAGATCGATCATCTCATTTTGTTTAAAAGTGAGTTTTTTCCCGCCGGGCCCCTTTACTCAAAATTAATGCAGGTGACTTTCTAAACAGAACACCAGGAGATTATTATGAATACATTGCCAGACAAAGAAAAAGCGGTGGAAACCGCTATGGCCCAGATCGAGCGCCAGTTTGGAAAAGGTTCCATCATGAAGTTGGGGAGCAGTGCGATAATTGATGTGCCTGCCATATCGACCGGTTCCCTTGCGCTCAATAAAGCGTTGGGTTTCGGTGGGTTGCCCAGAGGGAGGGTCACTGAAATTTTTGGACCGGAAGCATCCGGCAAAACGACCTTAGCGCTCCACGCGGTTGCAGAAGCCCAGCAAAAGGGTGGTATCGTTGCTTTTATCGATGCTGAGCACGCCCTCGACACCGTGTATGCAAAAAACTTGGGTGTCAACTGCGATGAACTCCTTGTCTCCCAGCCGGATACCGGAGAGCAGGCACTCGAAATTACGGATATGCTGGTCAGAAGTGGCGCGATAGATGTTCTGGTTATCGATTCTGTTGCCGCTTTGGTCCCGAGGGCCGAGATTGAAGGCGAAATGGGAGATTCCCACATGGGATTGCAGGCCCGCCTGATGTCCCAGGCGTTGAGAAAGCTGACCGCTAGCATCGGAAAGACCATGACTTCTGTTATTTTCATCAACCAGATTCGAATGAAAATCGGGGTGGTGTTTGGGAATCCTGAGACAACGACTGGTGGAAATGCACTGAAATTCTATTCCTCCGTCCGGCTGGATATCCGCCGCATCGGCGCCATCAAGGATGGCCAAGAGGTCGTGGGAAACCGAACAAGGGTGCGCGTGGTTAAGAACAAAATGGCCCCCCCCTTTAAGGAAGCGGAGTTTGACATAATGTATGGCCTTGGGATATCCCGGACCGGTGATCTGCTTGACACTGGTGTTGAAGCCGGTGTCATAGAAAAAAGCGGCACCTGGTACTCCTATGAAGGCGAACGAATTGGCCATGGCCGGGAAAATTCCAAAACCTTTTTAGCGGAAAATTCCGATATTTTCGATTCAATTATGGCAAAAACAAAAGATGTAATCGGTTTATCGGAAAGGAAAGAAAAAGACATACTACAAGATGATCTATCCGGAGAAAAATAGCCTCTTTGACTGAATCCTGTATTTTGCTGATACCCTATGGGTTGCAGGCAGACATCAATCGCAACCCTTTGAACCGAAACTGCAAGCGTATTCCCTGTAGCTTGTTCAAGCGCACTGAGGATCCCGACATGCGGGGCTGCTCGGAATTCTTCAAACCTTTATCAACAGATGGAGTTATGTATGAGAGCCGACGAGGTTCGCAAACAGTTTTTGGATTTTTTTAAAAAGCGCGGACACCAAATCGTTCGAAGCTCATCCCTTGTTCCTTCGGATGATCCAACACTTTTGTTTACCAATGCCGGTATGGTCCAATTTAAGCGTTCTTTCCTCGGAGAAGAGAACCGGGGCTATAAAAGGGCAACCACATCCCAAAAATGCGTCAGGGCCGGCGGAAAACACAATGATTTGGAGAATGTGGGGTATACGGCCCGGCATCACACCTTTTTCGAAATGCTGGGTAACTTTTCCTTTGGGGATTACTTTAAGGAAAAAGCGATGGAGTTCGGATGGGATCTGCTGACTAACAGATACGGATTTCCGGAGGAGAAGCTGTGGGTTTCCGTCTTTCTCGAGGACGATGAAGCGTATGATCTCTGGCACAGGAATATCGGTGTTCAGGAGGACCGAATTGTCCGGTTTGGAGAAGAGGATAACTTTTGGACCATGGGGAATACCGGACCCTGCGGGCCCTGCAGCGAGATTCTGATCGACAGGGGAGAAGCATTCGGTTGTGGCCAGCCGGAGTGCCGTGTCGGTTGTGAATGCGATCGGTACCTTGAAATATGGAATCTGGTATTTATGCAGTTCAACCGTGATTCGGACGGGAAAATGGCGCCCCTACCAAAACCGAGTATCGATACCGGGATGGGACTGGAACGGGTCGTTTCTATCATCCAGAATGTGAAAACCAATTTCGATACCGATCTTATTTTACCGATTATTAAGAAGGTTGAACATCTTTCCGAAAGACGGTTTGGAGAATCCGTTGCTGATGACATTGCCATGAAGGTTATCGCAGATCATGCCCGGGCAGCGGCATTTCTGATCGGGGACGGGGTACTCCCATCCAACGAGGGAAGAGGATATGTCCTGCGTCGGATCATGAGAAGGGCGATTCGTTACGGACGAAACATCGGTCTGATCCGGCCGTTCCTCAACCAAACCGCAGAGGTGGTTTTTGACATCATGAAATCCGCCTATCCCGAATTGTCAGAGGGGAGGGCTTTTATCAGCAATGTGATAAAAAACGAGGAAGTCCGGTTTTCTGAAACCCTGGGTTACGGTTTGAAACTTCTTGACGAGACACTTTCGGATTTGAAAGCAAAAGGGCTTTTGGAAGTGCCGGGAAAAATCATATTCAAGCTCTACGATACTTACGGGTTTCCGGTTGATATCGTGCAGGATGTCGTCAGGGATGAAAACCTAAATCTCGATATGGAAGGGTTTAATCAATTGATGCAGGCCCAACGTGAAAAATCCAGATCCACATCTGTTTTTTCAGAGATCAAGAATGTCTACAAGCGTCTTTCTTCCAATGGGATCAAACCCGAGTTTATCGGATATGACGCCCTTTCGACCGATTCGAAGGTCATTGTTTTGGCGAAGGACGGTGATGAGATAAACACAGCTGTTGAAGGTGACCGGATCGAGATCTTAACAGAGGTGACCCCCTTTTATGGTGAAGCAGGTGGACAGGTTGGAGATACGGGCAAAATATCAGATGAAAATTTTATGATGGAAATTTCAGATACATCGATCGACCCCACCGGTCTTATCATTCACAAGGGTGAGATCGTTTCCGGACAGGTCACAAAAGGAGCGACCGTCCATCTGGCTGTTGACAAAGAAAAGCGCCGTTCAACCGCCCTGAATCATACGGCCACGCATATTCTGCATGCGGTGCTTCGCCAAATTTTGGGTGATCATATCAAGCAGGCGGGTTCCCGGGTGTCGGCGGGTGGCTTCCGTTTTGATTTCACTCATTTTTCTCAGGTCGATGGTCAAACCCTCGATCAAATAGAAGTTTTGGTCAATGAACGGATTCGTGAGAATATCCCGTTGCAGGTTGATGAGATGGATGCCGAGGATGCTTTTAAAATCGGTGCAACCGCCCTTTTTGAGGAAAAATATGGTGATCGGGTTCGGGTAATCTCTCTTTCTACTTTTAGCAAAGAACTCTGTGGCGGAACCCATACCGACCAGACCGGTAACATCGGCCTTTTTAATATTGTTGGTGAGTCGGGTATTGCATCCGGCGTCAGGCGGATCGAGGCGTTGACCGGTGGGGGGGCGATTGACCATGTTCAGCAGTTATCCAGGATCGTTCGGAATGCGTCACTTCTGGTAAAGGAAAAACCGAAAGACCTTCCCTTAAAGATCGGAAATATCCTGGACCACCAAAAGTCCCTTGAAAAAGAAGTAGAGAGACTCAAGGCAAATCTTGCCATAGAATCTTCTGAAAAATATGAGGATGACATCCGATCTGTAAATGGAATGAAGGTTCTTTCAAAGAGGGTTGACGTTGAAACACCGGCTGCATTGAGGGATCTGGCTGATCGTTTTAAGGAAAAGCTGAAATCCGGGATTGTTGTTCTCGGAAGTGTCGTTGGCACCAAAGTATTTCTGGTCGCTGTTGTTTCAAAAGATCTGACCCGCCAGTACCACGCTGGAAATATTGTAAAACAGATTTCTGCGATCGTTGGGGGTAGAGGCGGCGGGCGATCCGATATGGCACAAGCCGGGGGGACGAGGCCTGAGAATCTGAATCAGGCGCTTGAAAAGGTTTATGAGTTGTTATGAGTGGTTTTGGGGTGAAAAATCAGATTATCGAGGAAAATAGGCCGCCAACAATCCCGGTTTGCCACATGATCAACAGGCCGAAGATTATACTGACCATCCCGGCTATTCCCTGAATCCACAGACTCAGCTTTGGTGAGAGCCGGGTCGCAAATTTGTCGGGCAGACTGATTAAACCGGTCAAGACCATCATGCCGATGATGGAGCCGAGGCCGAAGATCAGAAGAAAGAAAAGTCCTTGTACCACTAAGGACATCGTGCTGAGGACAAGTGGGATGAGGGCGCCGCCGCCGCGGCAAATCCATGGACCATTCCTACGAGGAGAGGTCTCTTGGTGTGTTGATGACTGTGGCTGGAAGACTCACAGTGGGAGTGAGTGTGCAGATGAAACTCATCGCTATGCTGGTGTAAATGGATATGGGCTCTATTGACGGATAGCTGTTTTATGATCGGCACACCCAATAGAACCAGAATAAATCCAACGGCAAATTCCATGGATAATGCCATTTTGGTGGGGATCGTCAGTTTGAAAACCAAAACTCCAAGCCCAACAGTAAAAAGGGTAAGTGTATGCCTTATTCCCCAGTTCATTCAGACCAGCATTGAACGGAGGAGGCTGTTGGTGCGACTGACAATGGCGGTTTACCGCCACGACGTGATCGGCATCCAAAGCATGCTTAACTCCTAACAAAAGCCCAAAAAACAGGGCGGGTAATAAGGCGCTTCCCGGCATATTTTTTTTCTCGTTTTTTCTGCGAAACTGGGATAAAAAAGTTTATTGCCCTCGGTGAATGCGGTTGGGGCACTCAATCGATCGCTTATGGGTTCAGCTTATAAATCGCCTCAAGCAGTTGGGTATACATTGGACTTCGAATTGTAAAACCGATCGATTCGCATAGCCTGATCATCGATGTGTTCTCCTCCAGCAGGTAACCGATAATATTTTCCATCTCCTCATTTCTGCCTATCTCAATCAGATGGGAAAGCAGAGCGGCGCCCATACCCAGCCGATGAAATTTGTCCGCAATCATAATGGCAAATTCAGCATCATTGCTGCCGCCGATCCTTATCAGTCTGGCAACACCGACGATATTTTTTTCAGAGTCTTTTGTTTCCACCACCAATATCATGTTTCTTTCGTAATCCGCAAAACAGGTCCGCGAGAGCCGGTTGTGATCAATTCTGCTGTCTACATGCATATAACTAAAGTATCGGTTATATACGCTCTGTTCGGAAAGTTGCCGGTGAAACCCAACCATCAACGGCTCATCCTCCGGCTTGATGGGGCGAAAAACAATATCAGAACCATTTTTTAACTTTATCCGCTTCACATATTCAAAAGGATAAGGGCGAATGGCAGGTTTTATTTTACTCTTTGTACCCTCGCCAAAGACAACTACACGGGCATTCAGGGCATAAATTCCGGTCGGATCGACAAAAAGAGGGTCGATATAAATCTCTTTTATCCATGGCTGTTCGATGGCGAACTGCCCAAGGCGGACCAGGATCTTTTCTATTTCGACAAGATTCACCGCCTTGTCCGGCCCGGTTCCTTCCAACGCTTTATGGATTCTCGTTTTTTCTATCATTTTATGGGCCAAATTCGTATTTAAAGGCGGCAGGCCAAAGGCGATGTCCTGAAATGTTCTCAACAGGGTCCCTCCGGTACCGAAGAAAAGCACCGGGCCGAATTGAGGATCGACATAGGTCCCGATCATTAGCTCATAACCTGCATGCTTCACCATCGCCTGGATTGATACACCGGAAAAGGCATCTGATCCGAGCTGCTTTGAAACTTCTTTTCTGATTTCAGCATATACCTGGCGGACCTCATTTTCATCCATAAGATTCAACCGGACACCGCCTGCATTCGATGGATGGTCAACTGTCCAAAGGGGTTTGATCGCCACGGGGTAACCGATCTCAGTGGCTCTGTTTACGGCATTCTCTTCACTGGTTGCATTCAAGGATGGCAGCAGCGGAATCCCGCAGATTTTCAGAATTTTTCTTGATTCAACCTCCATTAAAGCCGTGCGTTTTTCTGCCCCGGCCCGCTCTGAAATGTCAAAAAGGATCTGCTCAGCCTTCGAATTTCCTGAAAACTCAGATTCGTCCATAAGTTTAGGGGTTTCATAGAGAGAATTCAAGTTTTCCTGGTACTTCCACATGTAGCTGAAAATGCGGGTCGAAATTTCGGGAAAGGGAAAAGACGGGATCCCTCCCTTGGCAAATACACCATCACCCCGAGAATACGCTTCTCCCCCCATCCAGCTCGCAATCAGCGGGATCTTAAGGTCTGCCGATAGTTCAGTAACCGTTTCTGCAACCTTGGTAGAGTCCACCGTCGGTCTCGGCGTTAAAACAGCCAGGATTCCATGGACGGCAGGATCGGTTGCGACCACTTGTATGGTCTTGGCATAGATACCGGAAAGGTCATCTCCAAGGCCGACTATTGGGTTGCCATGGCTCCAATGGGCCGGGAGGAACTCGTTCAGTTTTTCTACTGTATCGCCCGACAACCCGGCCAGCCGCCCTCCTTCTTCAGTGAGGGCGTTGGTCGCCAGATCTCCGGGACCACCTGCGTTGGTAATAATGGCCAGATTGCGCCCTTTGGGAAGCGGCTGCTTTTCGAGGATCTCGGCCATGGAAAAAAGATCGGTTATGGAATTAACCCTCAACACACCGGAGCGGTCGAATGCCGCATCCAGGATATCATCGCTGCAGATCAGGGAACCGATATACGAATCGGCTGGCAGGGCTTCTTTTTCTGATTTTCTCCCCTTGATCACAATAATAGGCTTATTATATGCGACTTCCTTAGCGGCAGAGAGAAATGATCTAGGATTTCCGACGGTTTCCATGTATAGAATGATCGATTTTGTATCCGGATCATCTCCTAAAAAATAGATGAGATCCCCCCAATCGACATCACGCATTTTCCCAACGGAAATAAATGCACTAAACCCCACATGGGATTTATAGCTCCAATCGAGGATCGCTGAGCACATGGTGCCGCTTTGGCTGATCAGACCGACAGTTCCCGACAAGGCGCAATCACTGGTAACGGTTGCATTAAGACCTGTTTTCGGAATCATAACCCCGAGGCTGTAAGGTCCGATAATCCGGATCCGATGTTTTTCCGCTATTTTAAAAACTTCGTCTTCAGCGGTAAGGCTATCGGCTGATTCTTCTCTAAAAGCTGACATAATTATGACATTTTTCAAACCGACCCCTGCACATTCTTTCATCACCTCAGGAACCACCGGCGCTTTTGTCACAATGATGGCAAGGTCTATCTTCTCGTCAATTGCGGATATGCCTTCATAGCTACGGATGCCGAGAACGCTTTTTCTATTGGGGTTAACCGGGAAAACGGTTCCTCCGAACGGACTTTTTATCAGATTCCAAAGCAGCGTGCGCCCCACGCTGCCATGCTTTTCGCTGGCGCCTATGACTGCAATCGCTTTGGGGCAGAAAAAACCATCAAGGGAACTGCTGTAGGCAACGTGGTTATCCTTCTTTGTTTCCATTTCTTTCTCCAACGGTGATTATTTGCTGATATCACCTTAAACGGTCAATATCGATTGAAGAACCCTGCAGTCCGGTCAGTGGAGGGTAGGGGACCTTCAAAAGAAATCGGCAAAGTAAATTGTGGGTTCCCTTTGTGGGAGGGGAAGCCTGTTTTTCATGGCGTCGGAAAGATCGGCTGCTGAATCTTCATCCAGCCACCAGTACCAGTATGCACTGCTTTCATCGCCGTATTTTGAGAGAACGGTGTCGGGCACTCCAAATTTATTCCAGTAAAGGAGTCGGGTGTAGTTGATATTCCACAAAAGAACATAAGGGAAGGCGTTATAAACGATCTGATCAATTTTTCGATAAATCTCGTTTCGTTTAGCGACATCAAATATACTTTTTTGTTTTTCAATCAGTTCATCAACCAGGCGGTTTTCAAAGCCGGTAATATTGCTACCGCCTTTGCGGGTAGCCTCTTTGGAAGACCACATCCCTTCCGGGTCTTTAAAAATTCCAGCTCCCCATGCGGCCCACGTCATCTGATAATTGAACTCATCCATATCGCGGGCCCATGCTGCCCAGTCCTTTTTATCAATAGTGAGCTCGATACCGACATTTTTAAGGTCTTCCGCATAAATGGCCAGGAATTTTTCTGATGAAGCGTCACGGGTTAGAAATTTGAATGAAAACCGTTTGTTGTTTTTTTCCAGAAATCCGGTTTTCGGATTTACCACCCAGCCGGCTTGGGACAGAAGATCCCGTGCTTTCTTTCTGTCCAGCTCAACAAGTACATTTGGGCATAGATCCTGTTTAGTGTAAAGGTCTTCAAAATAGGATTTATGTAGGAAGTACTGGCTGTACATCAAGGTGATATTCATTTTTCGTCGATTCAGAAGGTACGCCATCGCCTTTCGAACCCTCACATCATCAAAAGGCGGCTTTCGTATATTTATGGCAAAGCCCTGAAATCCGATGGGCTTGAGATTGAACACCTTCTGTTTTACGATCCAATTTTTTAGAAATTTATCTCCCTTGGTTTCATTGACCCATAACCGGGAAGTATATACGGGGTAAAGGTCAATATTCCCTTTTTTGAATGCTTCAAATGCGTTTGCCCTTTCGGTAAAAAATTTAAATTTAATGGCCTGGAAATTGCCGATTCCTTTCGACCGGATGTCATTGATATTCCACCAGTCATCTCGGCGCGTCAAGGTAACAAAAACGCCTTCATCGATTTTGCCTATTTTATAGAGTCCTGAAACAACCGGAAATTCGAAATTGATCTTATTGAAATCCCTTTCTCCATAGGCATGCTTGGAAAGAATAGAAAAGCTTCCAATGGCCCCCAGGTTTTTCCAATGAACATCCTTTGCCATAAACTGAACCGTCAGTTTATCAACCACCACCGGTGGCTCAAACCGCTCCATATCGATTTTGTGCGGTCCGGTTAGATTTTTGGGATCGACGATAGCGTCATAGGTCCAGCGGACGTCCTCAGCGGTTACGGGCGTGTCATCACTCCACCTGGCGTTCGGATCGATATAAAAGGTAAACATTTTTTTATCCTTTGATATCGACCATTTCTTCGCCAGACCCGGTTCATATCCCAGCGTGATCGGATTCATGGAGAGGAGGGTCTCAAATATTGCCCCAAAAATTTGAGCCGACTGGGTACTCACATCCAGGTAGTAATTCAGACTTTTCGGGTACTGGGAGAGGAAAACAGAAATCTCGCCCCCGATCACCGCATCTGGACTCGCCATGGGGTTCGGTTTGGCGAACCAGTCTTTTTTCGGGAACATTTCATCGCCATCGGCCGGAAGCGCCACGAGGAAGATGAAAAGAATGATCAATTTTTTCATCTTTATTCCTTTCAGATATCCTTTAACACATCGATCATCGTGAACACACTTCCTTTTGTCCCTTCATTGACTTTTTTGTCCAGAAACATCACCGCATCAAGGGTTCCTTTTGCATAGATTTCCCGACCGTTTACATTGTGGGTAAATTTAAAACTGACGGTTTCATCCGTCGAATTCAGCCTATAGGTATGCCACCCGTGTCCCTGAAGATATTTTTCCGGTATTCCCCACTCTGTTTTCTGTGTTTCTGGCCTCCGTTCTTTTATTATATCATTCTCCGAAAAGGGAATTCCCAGTTGATTAAAATACGATGCCATTGCCTTGGCTGTGCCGCTTGTGTCCGCCTTTCCCCTCTGGTGGCTTTCTTTGATTTCAAGGGAGTAGCCCTGGAAGAGATTTGGAAACATGTTTGCAGCGTAGGCCATCATGGCCTGGAATCCGACAATCTGTTTGGCCATATTTGGTGCGATGACCGAAGATATTGAAGAGGCACAGACCGCTTCTTCAAGCAGATTTCGATCGCCCCCGGTTGTGCCCATGACAAAAGGGAGGCCGTGCCGACAAAAAAAATCGGCATTTTCATTTACCGCCGAAGGATGCGTGTAGTCTACACTGATAAACTTTCCTTCTTTCTCCATTATTGCTGCGATTTGCACTTCCCTTTTTTCCGGGGGAATCAGGCGGACAATGGTGGTGTCGAGGCTAAATTCAGTTTCAATGATTTCGGGCCCGGTCAACGCTCCCGGAACCAGATCAAACCGGTTATCATCAAGGATGTGTTGCGCCACACTTACGGCCATATTACCCGGAATGCCGTTTACCATAACTTTTATCCGATTCATATTATACCTCCATTCGGAATTTTTTCCACAACTGTTTTTAATCCGCTAAGCAGGCCCTCTCCCGACTGTTGAAGAAGCTGTTTCAGTGTTTTCACAGCTGCCGGAATATATTGTTCAAAGTGGGTTTTTTTCTTGACTCGGCTCAAATAACCAAAGGCGCCGAGGATCTGCAGGTTTCTCGAAATGGCGCAGTAGTCAAAGCAGGCGCAAAATTTTTTTTTCTCGAGTAAAAGAATAGAAGATAGCTTTTCAATTGTGTAATCCAAAAGATCAATCCGGACTGGATAGGGTAGATCGACATACGGATCAATAAGCAGCGATGCAAGATCATATTGGATCGGTCCGAATCGCCCCCCTTGAAAATCGATAAAATAGATGCGATTATTTTTTATCATGATATTTCTCGATTGCATATCCCGGTGCATAAATCCATTAAAAGGTGATGCCAAAGCGTTTTCTGCAATCAGAAAGAAGTCATCCTGCAAATCGATAAAAGATGTATCCCATTTCAGATATCCATTTAAGAAGGCCTCAACAAAGTATCGGCATTCGTTTTCAAGAATCAGTCGTTTATCGTATGTCGGCGTCTGATGGGTCCAGGCTGGATCAAAACCTTCTTTTCCAGTAATGGAAAGCTTGATAAGAAGATGAATAACTGATTGATAACAAAAGATAATATCCTTTAAATATTTTGCTTCATTCGCAACCTTTTGGAGATTAATATCTCCTAGATCTTCCAAAAAGACAAGTCCTGAGAAGGCATCATACAGATGGATTTTTGGCACCGGGAGGCCTTTGGCATATAGATGACGGCCGATGGCAATAAAAGCATCCATCTCTGATATGCTGTTTTTTTTTCTAATACCGTGATCAACCATGATCAGGGAACGATTGTTTTGGATCAGCCGAAGCCATTTTCGATCTGAACCATCCCCTTTTACCTCTGTTTTTTTTATACGGCAATCAACAAAATCCGGGAACGCCTCTTTAAAAGCTTTCGGTGCCATTTCTTTGAAAACAGCATCTTTATATCTTTCCGGGGTACCGATGTCCCTCCAGTAGCAATTGTTTGATATAAAAGCACGGAGTTTTTCATCCCCGGACAGCATCTTTTTGTAGACATCGATGACGTTGGAGTATTGGCTGTCCGGGATTACACCGATAGCTTCATGATTTAAAACCTGTATACCGGTAAAAGATAGTTTACGATCGGCTTTGGTGCTGTCACTTTTCTTTTGGTCACGGAACCCGGTGATAAATCCGTCTTTATTTATTGAAACATGATTGAATTCCGGATCGTCGTGGAGAACCAGGGTGACCGGATCGGGATGTTTCATATGGAATTGATAGACCTTCTTCAAATCAATGTCAGTCACAATATCGCTGTTTATTACCATTAGGGGCTGGTCATTTAAAAAGTCTGAAATATTTTTTATGGCTCCCCCTGTGCCGAGGATGACCGGTTCATGACGAATATGGACAGGGATGGTATAGAACTGTTTTGAAATGAACGCCGCGATCTTGTGATGAAGATGATGGGTGTTGATCATAATGGCTGAAAAGCCTGCCTGTTGCAGATTTCGAATGATGACATCGAGTATGGGGCGCTCTGCAATGGTAAAGAGCGGTTTGGGAATGTTCTCTGTAAATGGGAGAAGCCGCGTGCCGAATCCCGCAGCAAGTATCATCGCTTGCATCGTATACCGATTTTGAATTTATGAAAATCTGTTGGCAGATTGTCTCTCAACGAGGTTATCATATAAGCCCTGTGAGTATAACATATCAAGCTAATTCTGCAATTTTGCAGCCAAAGTTGGTTATTGATTTTGGTTTCTTCTGGTGTTATAATAGATGATAAGTGAAAAAAAGAGTGTTTGTGAGGTATTGTCAATGAACGAACAAGCTGATTTAAAAAATTCAGAGCCCGAGGGAAGAACCGTAGATCATTCGAAAGTGGTTATGTCTCAAGTCATAATGCCGGTGCATACCGGACCGGGAGGTGTTTACGTCCACGGTGGGGAAATTATTAAGTTGATGGATACAGCAGCGGGCCTGGCTGCGCTTCGCCACGCCCATCATCCGGTGGTTACCCTGCGAGTGGAAGGCATCAACTTCCATCATCCCATCCGCGTCGGCAACTATGTAACGGTCCGGGCCAAGCTGACGTATGCGAGCCGATTTTCGATGGAAATTCAGGTAGAGGTTTTCACTGAAGACGTTCGTAAGGAAAAAGAATGGAAAGCGCTAACCGCATACTTTGTATTTGTGGCCCTCGATTCAAACGCACAACCCCAAAGAGTGCCCCCACTGATTATTACGTCCGATGAGGAACGACGCTCATTTGAATCCGGTGAAAGCCGGCATACTACCTGCAGAATAGATGAGCATACCCGGACGCTATGTGCCTTGGATTGAGATACAAGGATTATATTCTTAAATTGAAAGTACAGTGAACACATTAATCAGTGTCAATGATCTGACGATGAAATTCGGCGGACTGGTCGCTGTTTCCAACGTCAGTTTTCAGGTTGCGGATGGTGAAATTCATGCCCTAATTGGACCCAACGGTGCGGGCAAAACGACTGTTTTAAACATGATCAGCGGTCTGTATCGACCTGGAAAAGGCAGTATTATCTTCAATGGTCAATCGATTGTGGGGCGATCGCCCCATGTCATCGCCAGACTCGGCATTGCCCGTACATTCCAGAATATCCGGATTTTTGAGGGACTCAGCATTCTTGAAAGCATAATGGTGGCCCAGCAGGTTCGAACCTCTGTTAACTTGATTTCCACTCTACTCAAAACCCCCGGCGCACGCCAGGAGGAGAGAGACATCGTCAAAAAAGCTACCAGGGCGCTTGAATTTGTGGGGCTTAGCCACAGAAAGGAAATGGACGCGATAAACCTGCCTTGCGGCCAAAAGCGCTTGATGGAAATTGCCAGAGCGCTTGCGACCGAGCCGAAATTGCTCCTACTCGATGAACCTTCCGCCGGCTTGAATGAAAAAGAGACCCTCGATCTTGTTGAATTAATCGGCCAGCTCAGCAAACAGGGCATGACAGTGATATTGATTGAACACAATATGCGGCTGGTTATGAATATTTCGGACCGAATTAGCGTGTTAGACCATGGCGACAAGATTGCTGAAGGCACGCCGACTGAAATTCAGGATAATCCAAAAGTCATCGCAGCCTATTTGGGTACTGAAAAATATCATGCTTAAGTTGGAAAAGATTGATATCTACTATAGTAATGTTCAGGCCCTAAAAGCGGTGAGTCTAAATGTCAATGCGGGTGAAATCGTAACGTTGATCGGGGCCAATGGAGCAGGGAAATCGACTATTTTAAAGGCTGTCTCGGGTTTGATCCGAACGAAGGCCGGTTCGATCAACTACTTTGAGGAAAGCATAAAGAATATGCCGACGGAGAATATCGTTGCCAAAGGTATTTCATATGTCCCCGAGGGACGGCGCATATTCCCCGGTCTGACGGTGTTCGGCAATCTTGAAGTGGCCACGTCGTCCTGGAGACGGTTTGGAGAAAGCTTTGAGAAAGACCTGAAAAATGTATTCAAGCTTTTCCCTCAACTCAAAGCCCGGATCGACCATCTCGGATGGGCCCTGTCCGGTGGAGAACAGCAGATGCTGGCCATTGGACGAGGACTCATGGCCAGACCTAAACTGCTCATGTTGGATGAGCCGAGTCTAGGATTGGCCCCAAAACTGGTGAAATCGGTTTTTGAAACTATAAAGCAGATCAATGAACAGGGTACAACGATTTTGCTGGTTGAGCAGAATGCTTTTGCCGCACTTCAGGTTGCAGACAGGGGCTATGCTTTGAAAAATGGGCGGATTGTTCTATCCGGATTGATCAAGGATCTGACCACCAATAAGGAAGTCAGGGAAGCTTTTATAGGTGGCTGAACAGCCACCTGCTTTTAATTTTTATGAAAAAATTTTATTCTCCCTATACCAAAGGTGGCGATTCGGTGGGTTGGAGTGTGGAAATTGGATGATTACCGTATAAAAAATAAAATTCCATGAAAGTAAAATCTTTTTACACCAGAAGTGAAGGGGATAAAATCGAGGGAAATATTCATTTTCCTGGCCATCACCAATCAGCACCCTGTGTGATTTGCTCCCACGGTCTTTTTAGCAGTAAGGAAAGCTCTAAATTCATTACCATGGCTGAACAGCTTGCCGGTGAAGGATTTGTGGCCATTCGCTATGATCACCGGGGGTGTGGGGTGAGCGAGGGAAAAATTGAAGAAACCACTGTGAGCGATCGGTTGAAAGATCTGGATTCGATTATCAGATTTATAGGTCAGCGGTTCAGCATCACCCGGAGAATAGGACTTTTTGGAAGTAGCATGGGTGGATATATCTCCCTTTTAAAAGCGGCCCAAGTTCCCCCGGTGTCGGCAGTTGTCGTTTGGGCGACGCCTTTTAAGTTGGGGGGAACCAGAAGGGATTATAACGAAGAAGGTTATCCCCTTTTGGAGGAAAGTTTTTATGAAGATCTAAACAATCATAAACTCCTTGAGGTTATAGGCAGGATAAAGCGGTGTTTTGTCCTGCATGGTCAAAAAGACGAATTGGTTCCTGTTTGGCATTCTAATAAGATTTATGAAAATCTGGCTGATCCCAAAAAAATAGAAATATTCCCGTGCGGAGACCATCGCTTTACAGATGTAACCGACCGAAAGAGGGCTATGGATCTGAGTTTAAAATTTTTCAAAAACTATTTATAAATATGTTTAAAGTGCGATTATAAAAAAACATAACCCTTATTACCGTGTATCTGACAATCAAGTAGAATAAAGGAGAAGAGCTGTGGACGCAATCAATGGAAGTGACCTGGTAGCAAATGCTTTAAAAAAAGAGGGAGTGACGGTTGTCTTTACCCTGAGCGGCGCTCCATCCTTTGGGGTTTACGAGGCCCTTGCCCGGGATGGCATCCGCATCGTGGATGTACGCCACGAACAGGCTGCTGTACTTATGGCACAGGGATATGCAAGATCTACCGGTCGGCCGGGGGTGGCCTGGGTCGTTCCCGGACCCGGTGTTTTTAATGCGGTGACTGGTGTGGCCAACTGCTACTATGGATCCGCTCCGGTTGTCATTTTGGCCGGCCAAAATAAAATGGAAGAGTTCGAATTAGGTGCATTTCATGAGTCGAATCACAAGGCGCTGATGCGTCCGATCACAAAATGGTGTGCCACTGTTTATGAAGCGCAACGGGTAGCAGAATACATAAGTATTGCATTTCGGGAGGCCACGAGTGGTATGCCGGGGCCGGCGTTTGTAGACTTTCCCCAAAATATTCTGGAAACCGAAATCGATCGGGAAAGGGCAATCCTCCCCGACCGCTACCGTACGATGGCCGGGCCCAGCGGCGATCCTTCTTTGGTTTCCGAGGCACTCGATCGGTTGGCCAAAGCCGAACGCCCGCTTATCATTTACGGAAGCGGTATTTTGTGGAGCGGTGCCGATCAGGCGCTTTTGCGGTTTGTAGAGACCGCCAATATACCGAGTGTGCCGACCCCATCGGCCCGTGGTAGTATCCCGGACGACCATCCGTTGTCTTGCTTTATTTCCAGATCGCATGCCATGTCACAATCAGATGTCATCTTGTTTATTGGTGCGAGGCTCAATTTTATTCTCAGCTACGGCCGTCCGCCCCGTTTTAACCACCGGGCGTATTCGATCCAGGTGGATGTGGCTCCGAAAGAAATTGGGCGGAACCGGCCGATCGACCTGGGGATTGTCGGTGATGCAAAGTCGGTGTTGAACCAACTGCAGGGGGGATGGCAACGTCGTAAATTGACCCGAAACAATTCCTGGGCAGATGAGTTGAAAGCATTGGAAGAAAAGAAAAAGAATAAATGGACGAAATGGGCGACTTCACCGGAAAAACCGATTAATCCAATCCGATTGTGTTATGAAATCGGGCGGTTTTTAGAACGAGATGCCATTGTTACGGTTGACGGGGGGGAAATTTTAGATTTTGCCCGCAATATTATTGCCGCATATACCCACGGTGCACGGATGAATCCCGGTATAACCGGCCTTTTAGGGGTAGGCATTCCCTATGCCGTTGGCGCGAAGTTGGCCCACCCCGATCGCCAGGTTCTCTGCCTGTGCGGGGACGGTGCTTTCGGGTTTAATGGAATGGAGATAGATACTGCAGCCCGGCACGACGCTCCCATTGTAGTCGTGGTATCCAACAATGCCCGCTGGGGAATTTGTTCGAATATGCAGCAGGGCGTCTTTGGAGAGGGTCGCACCATTGGTACGCGTCTTTCTTGTACCCGGTACGACCTGATGGCCGAAGCGATGGATTGCTACGGCGAAACCGTCAAAGCGCCTGAACAGATTCGTCCCGCCCTTGAGCGGGCTTTTAATGCTCAAAAGCCGGCTGTCTTAAATGTCATCACGGATTATGATACTGTAGAATACTCGATGTCGTCACAGCTTCGCGATCTTCCGCTGTTTCAGTAAAACCGATGTTAAAAAACTACTTCCCTCAAATCGCTGCTAGGGCAGTTCAATGGCGTAAGTTTCAAGGGGCGGGATGTTTTTAATCAACCCCTGTTCTTTTATAAACATGGCGAAGCGCTGATAACGTGCGCGATCAAGTGCGCCGGGCCGCAGCGCGAAGCGGGGAAGCGTATCCCGCCAGGCCCGGCGGTTGATCTCATTGACCAGGTCACCGCGGCCACGAATAAATAAATCCCAACTTTGTTTCGGGTGATTGACTAAAAACTGCACACCTTGTTCCAGCGCATCTACGAACTTTCTGAACTTTGGCTCGGAAGCGACATCTCGATGGGCCACCAGTATCAATTCATCATAAAACGGAACGCCATGTTCCTCAACAAAAAAGGCCCGCCCCGGTCTTTTTTCGATATCCATTTGGTTCAGTTCGAAGTTGCGGTAGGCGCCGATTACCGCATCTGTTGTACCGGTAAACAGGGATGGAGATAATGAAAAGTTGACATTTACCAGTTTGATATCATCCAGAGACAACCCCCTGCGTCCCAACATGACGTTAAGAAGGACGGTCTCAAATCCACCGATGGAATACCCGACTGTTTTGCCCTTCAGGTCGGCAATATCTTGAATTTTGCTATCTGCCAGAACAACCAGCGCATTTAGGGGTGTGGCGACCAGGGTTGCGAAACGGACAAGCGGCAGCCCCTGGGAAACATGCAGCTGGTGCTGGGGCTGATAGGAAACTGCGATGTCGGCTTTTTTGGCAGCTACCAGTTTCGGTGGATCATTCGGATTGGATGGCACCACGAATTTGACATCCAAGCCGCGCTGGTTGAAAAATCCTTTTTCCAAGGCAACATAGAGCGGGCCATGATCTGGATTAATAAACCAATCGAGCATAACCGTCATGGTGTCTTTCGCAAAAGCTACAGGAGTGTTCCCAAGAACGGCAACCATCGTTAAACATAAAAATGTCAGAAAAATACGTTTCATTTTTCAATCTCCTATTCTTCTTTCTATTGGTTGACAAATAAAAAACCGTTTCCAGCAGGAAACGGTTTTGCGTTTAACAAAAAGATGGATAATTCTATCGTTTCCCTACGCTGGCATTACCCAGGTCAGGTTCGAAGGGTATAATCTCAGGCTGCTAAAGCCACCCCTCAATAACAATAAATGAGTGATAATGAGTGATATTGAAATTTTATTAGGGTATTTTCAATTCGGTGTCAAGTAAAAAATATCAAAGAGTATAAAATGTCAGTTAATCCATTATTATCAGTTTCTAATTATCGAAATAGCGTCTGCATCCTATGGAGATGGGAAGGACTTTATTCTTGACTTGATAGACGGCCTTGTCCATTATGTGAAATGTTTAAATATTTTATGTACAATTTTTTATGGAGGATTTATGCGTAAATACCTGATCGAAACTGGTACTGGAACAGACTTCCACGATGCCGACCCAACCAAATGCGCTGTCCGTGCAGTCACTGACGCCATTCGTCGTTGTACCCTGATAGGACTGCATGAGTGTCAGTTAATTTCGAGCAGAAAAGAGATGGCGGTAAAGATTAAGATAGGAGTCCCTTTTCCCGAAAAGGTGATTCAGGAAGAAGTCTTGAATGTGATACCCTTTGGTAAAAAAGAGATTGAGGTGATTGAGGGGGGGCTTCTTGAAGAGGGCGGTCTTTTGAAGGATGGCACCCGTGATCATATTATGATGGCGGTAACTGCAGTGACGGTGATGGTGCCCTAGGATCACTCGAGGGTGACGTCCCCCATCTGAAATTACTAAAAGAGGTCTGGGTTTAAATAATTCATGGGGACTCGCCTTTGCCACACGCCGAAGGTGACCTTCCAGTCGATTGGGGGGGCAAAACTTGAGTGATTATTTTGCTTTGGCTATCGCGCGAAATTTTTCCGCCCCTTCGGGCATCTGAATCTGTTGGACCCTTTGCAGAAAAGGCGAATCTTCGTTGTATCTAATGCAGCTGTCTTTCATATCGGGCCGAAACCAAAAAAAGATTTTATACAGTTGCTCTTCCACAATTCCCGGAAAAACAGCCTGCAGCTCTTCTCTTCCAGTAACGCTTTGCGCTTGGGTCAGGTTATAGCATGCTTCGTGAAACAGGTTGATGAGATGGGTACACCCCTGGCGGGTTACTTGGTCCATGCCATGCATGATTCCTGGGGCCACTCGCTTGCCGATCAGCGGTGCAAGACAACCCTGGGCCTTACGACATATGGCATCCGGAACACCCGGCATCTCACAGTTGATTTCCTTGATTTTGAGGGAAGGCTGATTTACGATCATATCCAAACGCATGTGGTGGAAACCATCCTGCATTTCCACCACTGCACGAAATTGTCTTCCGGAGGGCAGGAGATAAACATCGATATTTTTTTTGCGGTTATATAATCTTCGTTCTTCGTTCTGGTTGCTTTTGTCCATAAGGTTGTTCTTTTCAAAAGGTAAAAAAAATTAAAATTAAAGCTATTCATTATTGTTGCGGCATCTCACCTTCAATTAGGGCTTTGGTCAAGATTTCAGTGACTTTGGCCGGATCCGGCGGGCACCCGGGGACTTTGACCGCGCCTTCAACCCCCTTGTTTTCCTGTATGGCGCATTTTCCGAGAAGTACAGGCGTGGGTGTGTCATTGCTGGGTGTAACATCCAGGCCGGCACACAATTCCGCTCCTTGAATATCCGTGCCCTGGTGCGCTCGACAAAAGGCAAACAAACCGGCCCAGAGATTGAAGCCGCACGCCGAGCAAAGCCGATTGCCGTAAGGCGGCATCCGCATACCGACAACGGCGTACTTTTCCATCATGTCTTCGAGCCAGCTACTTAAATATTCAAGGGTCACACTGTACTGGCGGGGATCTTCTCCAATAACCGTAATCTCTTCCAGGTTCAGGCTTCCTTCGATTAATTCTGCATAGTGCACAATATGGGGCACCTCTTCAGCTGGACATCCCAGCAGGAAGCTTCCCACGACATCGCATTCCAACCGCTCCTTGCCCGCAAGAATAAGCCCCATCTCCCTAACCTGGTCTTTCTTGCCGGTTGGAGTTGGGCCTATCTCGGTTGCGGTCAGCGCATCGACCACATTTAGATGGCAGGGAATAAATTGATTGTATTCCGCGATCGCCCGGTTCAGGTCTGTTTCCATGTGGCATTTTTTTTTGGATTCCGTAGAAAGGCAGCCTTTGAGGTTTTTAAGACAGACCGTCGTAACGGTTTGGTTGTGGGTTTTCAAGACAGGAATATTGATTACAAAATCTGCTTCCAACACCGCTTTTGCGATTTCTATCTCTGTATGGTCACTTAACTCGAATGTGCGGAAGGGCCCCTTGTTCAGGTCGGTCAAGGGGATATCCTCTTTTTCAGCCAAGGCCTGAATGCCGCTCCATTTAAAAGCGGCGGCGGTGTCTAACTTCAGGGTCGGTAGTTCCACAGACCCCTCGGCAATGACCACACTTCCGGCCCCCATTTTCCTGACCAATCGAACGACCTCGCCCACAACTTCAGGCGATGCGGTGATGCCTGAACATGAAATTTTAGGAGAACCGCCCATAACTAAATTCGGTTTGATCAGAACATTCGTCCCAGGTTCAAACGCTTCCCATGCGTTTATGGCTTCCAGGGCTTTGGAAACCGTATCGGATCCTGTCCATTTCATCAATGCCACACTCATTTTTACCTCCTTGAACTGCAAATGATCCCTAGTCCGATTGATCCGGTTGCAACAGGCTGCTGATCGCCGAGGAATGCGCTTAGGCTGATTATCTCGCACCCATTCTGATCGACTGATCAAGCCTTATGGTTTCACCGTGCAGCAGCGGATTTTCAATGATATGCTTAGCCAACTGGGCATACTCCGAAGGCTTGCCGAGGCGTTTTGGGAATGGGACCTGCTCGATTAACGATATTTTTGCTTTCTCAGGAAGCCCGGCAAGCATGGGGGTATCAAACAGACCCGGTGCAATTGTAACCACTCTGATCCCGTAGTCCGAAAACTCGCGCGCGAGCGGCAACGTCATCCCCACAATTCCAGCTTTAGAAGAACTGTAGGCTGTCTGACCGATCTGACCATCGAATGCCGCGGCAGACGCGGTATTGATAACAACACCTTTTTCACCATCCGCGTTGGGTGTATTGTTCATTATTTTTTCGGCCGCAAGTTTGATCACGATCATCGTTCCAACGAGATTAATCTGAATCACCTGATTGAATTGTTCAATTGAAATGGGACCTCGTTTCGATAGAACTTTGGCCGGGATGCCTACCCCGGCACAATTGATAGCGAAGTGGATGTTGCCAAAAATATCGATAGTCTTGTTTACGGCTGCCTGTGTGTTTTTTTCGTCGGTAATATCTGTTTTGTAAAAAATAACTGCATCGCCAAGTTCAGCGGCAATCTTTTCGCCCCTGTCTTCTTGTACATCCAGAATTGCCGCGTTAGCCCCATCATTGACCAGGCGACGAACTGTGGCCTCACCTAGACCCGATGCGCCTCCGGAAACAATAGCGGTGCATCCATTGATTTCCATACTCGTACCTCCTTTATTTGCAAACGATAGAGATTGGGATGATTTTCAAGATCCACAAATGATAGGCTTTCTCCTATATCAATGGATGTTTCATGTCAAGGAAGTAATCCCTATAATTATAAAAAATATATGAAAAAATTTCTTCGTCACACGTTGAATATGGAAACGCATTTTTTTGCTTTTAATGGCAGTTGACACCCGACACGGTTTTTGTTAATTTTTTTTAGAACTGTTTTTTACCGGTTGGGATTTATGTTGAAATTGTTTAATGGATAAGGAGTCAAACATGGAAAGAGTGATACGAATCAATATGGATAATTTGCAAGCCAAAATGGAAGATACGCCGATCGAGTTCGCCCGGTTGGGCGGGCGGGGCTTAAGTTCCCACATCATCCAAACAGAAGTACCTCCCACCTGCCATCCCTTAAGCAAAGCCAACAAATTAATATTTGCCCCTGGGTTGCTGGCCGGCAGCATTGCCCCCAATTCGGGACGTCTTTCCGTTGGGGCCAAAAGCCCGCTTACCGAGGGCATCAAAGAAGCCAACGTCGGCGGCACTGTCGGCCATAAGCTGGGTCGATTGGGTATCAAAGCCCTAATTGTTGAGGGCGAGCCGGTCGAAGACCGTCTGTATATCATCAAATTGGATAAAGATGGCATTGTCATCATTCCTTGTCCCGAGCTTGCCGGTTTAGGTAACTATGAAACGACAGTAAAGCTTCTCCAAGCCCATGGCAAAAAGGCCGGCATTATCTGCATCGGGCCGGCCGGGGAGATGAGGCTGGCTGCTGCCAGTGTGGCCATGACCGACCCAGATGGCCGACCTTCACGGCATGCTGCCCGGGGCGGACTGGGAGCAGTTATGGGGGCCAAAAAAATCAAAGCCCTTGTCATAGACGATGGTGCGACCCAGGTTCGTCAGGCCAAAGAAAAGACCAGTTTTCAAGAAGTCTGCCGGGCATTTACCAAAGATATTTTGGAACATAAGGCCACCGGTCTTTTTTCAAAGTATGGAACCGTTGGCGGACTTTCCTATCTGAGCAAAATCGGGGCGCTTCCCACACGAAATTTTTCTGCCGGCTCTTTTGAAGGAAACGCTCGAATCGGCGGCAAAGGCGTTGCCGAGCTCAATGATACCCGTGGGGGTAGTTTTGGACATATTTGTATGCCCGGATGCGTTGTACGCTGTTCAAACGTGATGCATGATAAAGATAAAAAGTTCCTGACCGCCGGTTTCGAATACGAATCCTCAGCCATGCTGGGGGCCAATTTGGGTATTGATGATTTGGATACGGTCATGCATCTTGAAAAGATGTGTGACAATCTGGGGCTGGATACAATGGAAATGGGCGCTGCCCTGGGAGTGGCCGGTGATGCCGGCGTTTTAACTTTTGGCGATGGCCCCGGCGCCCTGAAACTGCTCCAGGAGGTCAGCCGGGGGACTGTCCTGGGTAGAGTCCTTGGTCAGGGTGCGGCTATTACAGCCCGTGTTTTTGGCCTCAACCGGGTTCCGGTTGTCAAAGGGCAGGCAATACCTGCCCACGATCCCCGAAAGGAAATCGGCACAGGCATCGGATACGCAACTAACCCCCAGGGAGCCGATCACACCGGGGTGATTATCTTCCATGTGGAAAACATAGCCGAAATGGTGGAGACATCACGGCAAAAGCAAATTAACACCTGTGCCTATGACTCCATGGGTCTGTGCCAAATGGCTGAGCCGACACCGGAGGTTATGGCCAAACTGGCAAACAGTTTTTATGGCTGGAATTGGAGTGTTGAAGATGTTGCCGCTCTTGGACAATCGGTGCTCGAGGAAGAATTGGCCTTTAATCGGAATGCCGGGTTGGGACCGGCTACCGATAGACTGCCGGATTTTTTTAAAGATGAAGCGTTGTCGCCCCACAAAGGCACTTTCGACGTGGGTGATGAAGAAATTTCAAAAGTATTTAACTCTCCAAAAATTTAGTCGCAACGTTGCTCAAAATGGCGCTCAAACCACTCGATGGTGAGCCGCCAGTTATTGGTAAATCCGGACATAGACCAAATGTGGCCTTCGGAAGGGAATACTTTTAACTCATAAGGTTTGTTCAGTTTTTCCAACGCTTCGGATAGGCGCAACGTATGCCGTACCGGTACGACGTCATCTATTTCACCGTGGATTAACAGAAGGGGACAATTCACCCGGTCTACAGACAGGATAGATGACCGGATACGGTATTCTATCGGGACCTGATCCGGAGCCCCACCGAACATGTAAGCAATCCATGGATTTACTTCCACATGATCAATCATATCCGTTGGTGTGCTCCATAAGGCGCCGGCGATAAAATCATCGTAGCGTTCTATGGATAGAATGGCATTATGGGCTCCCCGGGAATATCCCATAATACCCATTCGTTTAGGGTCGATATAGGGCCGGGCCTTCATTTCCTTAATGAGATTCCCTATATCGGTAATCTCTCCTTTGCCGTATTCCATTTTGCCTTCTGAACCGGGATAGCCGCGGTGGATCATCGTGATGCCGACGATACCCCTTGAAGCCAGTTCCGAGGCCATCTGCTCATAAATCGGTTCATGGCCACCGCCCGCATGATGAATCTGTACGGAGGGCATCGGCCTTGGCGCAGGTTTTGGAATAGCGATAAATGCCTGAAGTTTGAGTCCATCGCTGTCGAGAATGAAGAATTCTTTCTCAATGTCCATTTTTCCTGTGTCCATAATACCTGGTTACTGCGATTATGCCTCTGCTATTTTCCGATGAAATTCGGCCTCCTCTTTTCAAGAAATGCCGTCATGCCTTCCCTGGCATCCTGAGTACCCACCATGATTCGTTGGTTGCGGGCTTCATCCTCGAGAAACGCTTTCAGGCGGGGCACGGCTTCGCGATTGAGGATGGCCTTACCTGCGGCAATGGCCAGTGGTGGCTTTTGGGCAAGTTCCCTGGCCATGTCCCGGGCCGTGTTTAAGACCTCATCGACCGGCACCACACGATTGTATAGACCCAGGTTCAATGCTTCCGGGGCGGTTAATATTTTGCCGGTAAAAAAGATTTCTGCTGCCCGGTGATACCCGATACGTTCTTGAAGAAAATAGGTGCCTCCCCCGTCCGGAACGAGTCCAATGTTAATAAAATTTTCAGCTAGTTTGGCTTTTTCGGAGGCTACGATCATATCGCAGGCCAGCACCAGATTGGCACCGCCGCCTGCAGCGACTCCGTTTACCGCAGCCACCACTGGTTTGGGTATTTGTCTAATTGCTAGCACTACATGATTTAGTAGTTTTAAGGCGTCTTGATTTTCTGCCCGTTCTTTCTGAAGCCCGATTAATCCTTCGAAACCCTTAACATCCGCACCGGCGGAAAACGCGCGTCCAGCGCCGGTTAAGATCACTGCGCGGACCCCATCGTCTGTAGCTGTCTCCTGCAGGATCGATACCAGTTCATTTAGCATGGCGGGGTTGTAAGTATTCATATTATCCGGTCGATTTAAAGTAATTGTGGCTACATGCTCAGACTTTTCAAATCGTACTGTGTTATATTCCATCCGGCCTCCTTTTTAGAAAAACGTTTTATTCTGTTTGGCCATGTCCTTGAGCAGTTGGGGTGGGGTAAAACGAGAGCCAAATTGGTCTTCAAGTCTGTTCAGCGCACTGACAACATCTTCTATTCCTCTGGCATCCATATAGAAGAAGGGTCCGCCGAGGTTGGATGGAAAACCGATACCAAATACCCCGCCCACATCGCCATCACGCGGGTTTCTTAGGATGTTTTCCTCGAGGCATAGGGCGGCCTCATTGCAAAACGCCAAAATCAATCGTTCCACGATATTCTGTGCAGTCATGTCTATGCGTTCTCGACCCTGGAGGGTAAAATCATAGACACTCTCGTCCGGTCCAAGTTTTTTACCACCGCGGTATGCATAAAATCCGCTTTCATTTTTCCGGCCGAAGCGATCACCGTCCCCCACCATTTTTCCTACAATATCTGTCGATGCAACACGACCCTCAAAAACTTCGGAAAGAATCTTCCCAACTTTGTGGGCGGTATCCAGACCGATCTCGTCACTGACCGTAACCGGTCCAACCGGGAAACCCGTGGACACGGCCGCCTGGTCTATATCCTCTACCCTGGCGCCTTCATCCAACATCAACATACTCTCCTGCATATAGCGTGAAATCACTCGACTCGTATAAAAACCCACGCCGTCATTAACGATAATTGAGGTTTTGCCACATTTTTTGCAAAGCGCCCAGGCGGTCGCGATTGTTTCGGGCGAAGTATCTTTGGTGGCAATAATTTCAATGAGCGGCATCCGATGTACTGGGGAGAAATAGTGCATACCGATGAACTGGTTGGGATTTTTTGACGCTTTAGCCAGGCGTGTAATCGGTATGGCTGAGGTATTGGAGGCAAAGATGGCGTGTTCCGGCATGACCGATTCTACCTCTTTAATGATCCTGTGTTTTAGCTCTATATCCTCAAACACTGCTTCGATGACCATGTCGATATGTTTGAACCCGCTATAGGTATCGGTCACGCTGATCAGGTCGTAACGCCTTCGGTATTCATATTCGCCACGCGGTCGCTTCATCCAATTGCCGTTTAAGACCTCACCGGCGGCTTTCAGTCCCCTGCCCGCGGCTTCCATACTGGCATCTTTCAGGCGGACCATATACCCTTTGTCAGCTTTAATCGCTGCAATGCCGGCGCCCATAATACCTGCCCCCAAAACACCTATCTTTTTAACCGGACAGTGTTTAACAGCTTTGTCCACACCGCGGTCCGCTTTGGCAGCCGTATCCATAAAGAAGATATGCATCAAAGATGCTGCTTCTTTTGAAAAAACTGTTTTCGCATGACGCCTGGATTCTTCTTCCGAGCCGGCCTCTATCCCTTCTGACAATCCTTTGTAAACACTTTCGAATATTTCCATCGGTGCCGGAAAGACACCTTTGGTCTTTTTGAAGATCATGTTTTTTGTCTGTTCATAAAAGCCCGCAAGCATTTTAGGCGGCGGCAGAGGTGGTAGTTTTCTTTTGATTTTTATTTTGCCCTGGGCCATGGCAAAGGCCTTTTGGTAGGCGACCTCTTGTAATTTTTCCATGGGAACCGCCTCATCGATTAACCCCAGTGCCTTGGCCTGTTCAGATCGGAAATGTTTGCCGGTCAAAATGCCATCCATGGCTTTATCCAGTGGGATCAATCTGGGGAGACGCTGTGTGCCGCCTGCTCCCGGCACCAGTCCCAGCTTTACTTCCGGCAGTCCCAAAACGGTTTTAGGAGACAGGGTCGCTATGCGGTAATGACATGCCAAAGCGACTTCTAAGCCACCTCCAAGGCAGGGCCCGTTTATGGCTGCAATCACTGGTTTGGGGAGTGCTTCCAGTTTATTCAAGGTGGCCTGCAGTGACCGGGACCCCTTGTAAGCGTCTTTTTCTGTTTTCATATTTTGAAGCATGCTGATATCTGCACCTGCCAAAAAATTGGCCGGTTTTCCCATCAAAACAACCGATTTAATCCCACCATCTTTAGCGATGACATCCACCATCTGGACTAATTCCTGATCGGTCTTTTCAGTGATCACGTTCATCGGCCGCCCGGGCAAATTATAGGTCAAAATGGCCACTCCATGCTCGTCTTTTTTCAAGGTTAGCATCTTTTTTTTGTTACCCATTTCCTGAAAACCTCCTCGGTTTGCTTTAATTCGCTCGTTCAAGAACGATCGCTCCACCGGTCCCGTTGGCAGCGCAGGCTGTTATCAACCCCAATGTTCCGTCCACCCTGGGTAATTGGTTCGCGCAAGTTGTAACCAGACGGGCACCGGTGGCCCCAAAGGGGTGTCCAATGGAGACCGAACCACCCATCATGTTGAACCGGTCCATATTGACCTCCCCGATCGGTTCTTTTAGGCCCACATTTTCAGCTAACCATGATTTACTATTGAATGCCTTAAGATTACACAGAACCTGGCCGGCAAAGGCTTCATGCATTTCAACCAGGTCGATGTCGGACAGTTTTAACCCTGCCATCTTCAAAGCCTTGGGTGTAGAAAAAGCAGGTCCGAACAGCATGCCGATATCCAGATCGAGGCCTGAAAACCCGAAAGACTTGATAAACGCCTTGGGTTGATATCCCAGCGCCTTGGCTTTATCCTCAGCCATCAGCAAAACGGCAGCTGCCCCATCAGTGAGCGGACTGGAATTGGCAGCCGTAATGGAGCCGAATTCTTTGTCGAACACAGGTGAAAGCGAACCGATTTTTTCTCGATTCGGTTTCGGGCGAACTAGATTGTCGGTTTCCGCTACATGGTAGTCAGGCGGTGGAGTTACAGGGGAAACTTCTGCCGGTATCCGGCCGTCAGCAATCGCTTTGCCGGCTAGTTCGTGGGTCCGTGCAGCATAATCATCCTGTTCCTCCCTCGTAATGCCCCATTCCTTTACCATCAATTCCGTATGCTCTCCCATGGTCAGGCCGGTATAGGCCTCGGCCAGGGGCATGGGCGGTGGAATCATATCCGCCAATTTGACCTGGCCTAAAGTCAGCATCTGTTCTTCGGGTGTTCTTTTGGTCTGTGCCTCTAAAATTATGCGACGAAAAGGCTCTGTGGTACTGACCGGAACGTCAGACATGGATTCGGCACCACCGGCGATACCGACATCGGCATTTCCGGTTGCAATACTCATGGCGACATGGGCGGTGGTCAATAGGCTCGTTGCACAGGCCAGCTGCATGTGATAAGCATTGATGGTTTTCGGTAGGCCGATTCCCAAGGCGGCGATACGGGCGATATTGGTGGTTGTGGGTTTGGGTATGCTGACGCCCATGGCGATTTCATCTATCTCCACTGGGTCAATTTCAGTTCTGTTGACCAGCTCGGTTAAGCAGACCTTGGCCAAATCGATTGCCGTCATTTCTTTAAAATCGGAAAACATCCTCGCAAAAGGGGTTCTAAACCCATCAATAATGGCAACTTGTTTCAACGGCATGATTCTCCTCCTTTTCAAATTAACCCTTTTTTTCAGTGACGATAAGGGCGGCTCCGATGGCACCGGTGATCAGCGGATTGTCGGGGACCAAAAGAGTTTTTCCCATTTTTTCCCCCATAATTTTGACCAATCCACGGTCTTTTGCGCCTCCGCCAGTGATTACACAATCTTCTTTGAGACCCATTCGGTGTGCCATGGCAGCGATTCTTGCGGTCAACGCTTGATGCAGCCCGGCAATTATATTTTCCCTGGACGCACCTTCGGCTACCCGGGAAATCGCTTCTGTTTCTAAAAAAACAGCACATCCGGTGGTGAATTTTACAGGCTGGGTGGATTTCAGAGACAATTGCCCCATGTCTTTTAGATCGACCTTTAATACCTTGGCAACGATCTGTAAAATACGCCCACTTCCAGCCGCACACTTATCGCTGACAAGACTGTCCGCTACTTTGCCTTGCTCGGTAACTTGAATAATTCGGCTGGACTGATTCCCGATTTCGATCAATGTCCGTATAGTCGGCAGGAGATAGCTCGTTCCCCTGCTTTGGCAAGAGATATCTGAAATTTTATGAAACGAATGGGGTATAAACGAGGCTCCCAGCCCACAAGCGCCGATTAAATCAATATCAGAAATAGCGAGTTTTGCTTTTCCAAGCGCTTTCTGTAGCACACTGTTTATGGCGGATAAAAAATTACCTTCGGAAGGGCTGATACCGGATGACAACAAAGTTTTGTCCTGCATGATTACCGCTTTAGACAGTGCGGATCCGATATCCAACCCGATTATAAAAGACATTTTTCAATCATCCGTAATCCCACCTGTTTTATCCTTTGGTCGGCTTTTCATCAAAAAACGTGACCGCTTCCCAGCGACGCTTTAGCTGTTTCTCGATCAATTCCTCTTTACTGATTTTTTTGGTTTCTTCACTGGCGATCAGAGCCGCCCCCAGGGCGCCGGTAATCAGAGGCTCAGGCGGAACAATTACCGGAAAGCCGACCCTTTCCTCCAACGCCTTGCAAAGGCCGATATTTTTGGCTCCTCCACCGGTAATCGCCACGTCCTTTTCTATTTTAATTTTTTTTACCATGGAATGAATTCGGCTGGCACTCGCCCTGTGAATGCCGGCTAGGATATCTTCAATCGATGTCCCTTTCGATAACTGTAAAAGCGTTTCCTGCTCTGCAAAAACCGTACATATACTGCTAATATTCGTCGGTCGGGTGGATTGTAAGGAGATTTCACCAATATCATCTAGTTTTACACCCAGCAAATCCGATATGACTTCCAGAAACCTGCCGGTTCCCGCAGCGCATTTGTCATTCATGACAAAATTGACCAGTTTGCCATTATCGACCTTAATGCCTTTAGAATCCTGTCCACCAATATCGATAATGGTTTTAACACTCGGAAAGAGCCAGTTTATACCGCGCATGTGGCAGGTGATTTCCGTTACTTGTTTGTCTGCGAAAGGAACGTTAATTCTGCCATAGCCGGTGGCAACGATATAAGAAATATTTGCAGTGGTTAAGTTTAGTTTGCGGAGCGCTTCATCCATGATTTCGTTCGCCAGTCGGCGATGTTCCGCCCCGGTCGGTTTAATGACCGTCGTACAGACCTTCCGTTCATTTTTTATGAGAACTTTGGTAATAGTGGAACCGATGTCCAGACCGGCATAAAACATAGAACTTTCCTTTTTAAAATTTACCTTACATACATCCTAAAGGTCCAGAAGGGGGGAAGGTGAATAATAAAAAATCCGAATTTGGCTAACCAATTGTCTCCGCAAAGGCTTGAAATCGGGTTCGTAAAGGCTCAAGAGAAGCAGTCGAATAATCTTGTTCAATAATCAACACCGGCAACCCCAAACTCTCCAGGTAATCCTTGACCGCTGGAATTTCATAACCGTGGATATCGCAGTTTCGAATTATATTCCCAAATACCCCGTTAACCTTCCAGTATTTTGCAAAATCTTTGAGGTAGCTATATCTGTTTTCCAGATCTTCTTTATAAGAGGTGTCTGTTTCTGCAAAGGTTCGGGGACACTTGACTTCCTGTAGATAATGTCGGGCCACGCCATCTAAAGGATCTTCAGTTTCCTCGATATCATGCCAGAAGGGACGTGTACCGGTAGCTGTATCTTCAATGATAATGTTCAGCCCCGAACTTTCGATGAGGTCCGTAAATTTAATGTTGTCGATCAACGATCCCCAAACAAGGAGGCGGCCATTTTTTTTATCTGGAATATCCTGCCGTGTTTTGACTTCATCGATGACTTCCTGAATCAATGCATTGCCTTCCTCCGCCGGTATCATCATTATGGAAATCATGACCTGTAAAACCTCAGAACCGTTGATCAACGGTGGATCGGGTTTCCGCAAATAGTACAATTCCCGCACCAATTGCCGCTGTTTGTTATGAAGAGAGATTGCTTCTTTAAGGGATTCGATGTCTAATTTTTTGCCTGCAAGCCCTTCTATGGTCTCCTTTAAATAATTCAGCTGTCCTTTAAAATAACTGACCGCTTCCCCCTTGTCGACATGGGGTAAATCCAGAAAGAAATTACACGGCGTTTTAATATAATTGCTCCAGATGTAAGAGGTTCTTTCAGCGCCGTCACAGGCGTGGGCCCCTATAAAACCATCTATAAAGTCAAACCGGCCTTTCATGCCTAGATCAAAAGTGCTGCGATAAAAAATACACATAACGGTTGGTAAATAGCCATCGGCCACCGTTATCGGTTCATCCATGTCTCCCAAGAGCCGAAGGGGTAAAAAATCGAGGGCGGTCATTATCTCCACCGGTGGAAAACAACAAAAATAACCTATGACCTTTTTCCCTTCCGCCTTTAATTCACGCGCCCGTTTGCTCCGATGATTATATATGTCCTTTGCTCTGGCTAATCCTGTCTTCTTGTTTATATCTTTCATAATTGAAATTTCCTTTCCAAGTTACCAAGCTATTCCTGCTTTTTTTCTTTCTTCCCGATAGTGGTCCATGGTTTCAACAAAGGCCTCCATTTTGGAAAATGCCTCTTTTTCATTAAACACTCGCAGATCAATGATATCACCATCGATAACCACTCCGGGAATCTTGAGTTTGTTTTCCAGTGTATTTTTAGTATGCAAAAGCGTATACGTTGCCGGACGGCAGGACATCAGGGGATGGGCCAGGAGGCCATCGGTTTTATAGTCCTTGGCAAATTGAAAATAGGCGGCCATAAAAAAGCCTGGATCAACATTATATTCCAAGGCCACCTTGTTGTACTCCGTCCATTTGTAATATGTTAACATAGCCACTTTTTCCAAGGGGTCGGTTACGCCTTCAAACTCTTCCTCTGGAATGGGGAGAATCGCATGATAATTCCAACTTTCAATGACAATGGCCATGCCAAATTTTTCAGCCAATTCGCCAAAGAAGCCAAGGGAGTGCCAGGGTGGAAGCTCCGCAAACATCAAGCGGTATTTCTCGTTGGGAATTGCTCCGATTTTGTTATCGACCCTCTGTTTGACCTCGGCATACACTTTTTTGTAAAATTCATAGGCTTCCGGATCCTCCGGGAGATAAAGATGAGGAATCATGATCGACCAAAAATCCGAACCAACCATTGGGGACGGTACAGCCCGACGCAAAATGTCGACTTCGTGCGCCAGCGCAAGGGTTTTAAATGTCTGATCCACAATTTCATTTAAACGGTCGTAATCTAACTTTGTGCCAAGTAAATTTTCCAGAAAAGCTACATAATCTTTTAGATGGTCGACAATATATTTGAGGCCGAGTTCTTTATTTCCTTTATAGAAGAATTCTTTGGTTCCGGGCATCGGCAGATCAACCGTCCAAACCGGTGCTTCAGTGAAATACCGTTTCAGCGCCTGGAACCATTTGTACCGTGCATCACAGGCGGTGCCGGACGCCAGAAAAAATTTCGGTTTAGCCAATCCGCCACCCGGGGCGCCTTCGTATGGGACAAAATTATTATCGGAAAGCAGCTTGGCATAACCGATGCTATTTCTGGCATATCCACAAAGGGTGGCAGGGTATCCCTCGCTGTCGGAGATTTCCAGATGTTTTTCCGCCCCGCCAGTGGCCGCGCAAAAGGCACCATAGTTTTCCGGAAAGACCAGCTCCGCCCCAATTGCTCTGGCAATCAATTCGCCTTGCCACCAGGTGACCATTGACCAACCGATTGGACGGCCTTCCTCCTGGGCTTGCAAGGCATTTTTTAACATCTTTTTTGCAAAATAACTCGCCTCTCGAGCGGTTTGAAGGGTCTTTCCCGACTTTTTTTTGATTTTCTTGTTTTCCGTTTTCATTTTTTAACTCCCCATTTTCTAAAAAATTTGGTTGCTTGAACCGGTCTGGATTTTCCGTTGAAAATTGAACTGGCGTGAAGATCTAACCAATTTGTCTCATCCAAAACGTCGGATGCACTATAATAAGGGTACGAATAAATCGAAGTGGCATCCGGCAGCATCCGCAAAGGGATGGCTAAATAGATAACTTCGCCCCTACCTCCGAACACATAACCCTTTACATCAGGAAAGTTTGCAGCGAGGGAGAATATTATTTTTTTAAATTTTTTTGTCAACTCTAAAATCACAAAATTATGATATCTAAGGGAGCCCGCGGGATAAGAATTCATTTGACTACAGGTCACCCCTTGCATTAAACATTTCAAGCATCATTGTCGTCCGATCGATCAACTCAATGCCGATCAAACAAAAAAGGGGGAGGACCATACGAAAAAGGACCCTCAAACGGGTTACAAGGAACTGCCTCGTTAACCGGTGGGGAAGGGAGAATGCAATGGGTGAGCAGCAAAAAGCAGCCACCAAGGGTTCTCGTAAGACCTTGGAAATGGCGAGAAATACCTGGAAGTTCATCAGGCAGGACTATGGCGAAGGCCACGAGCACAAAAATGCCGGAAAACCGGTGGTCTGGTCCTGCGCCCTGGTGGAAAAGGAACTTTACTATTCGATGGGGCTTTTTCCGTATTATCCAGAACAGTTTGCATCCCTGTGTGCAGTCCGCCGGAAAACAAAGGACTCGGAGAAGGAGGCGGTCCGATTTGCTCGCTATGCTGAACAGGCGGGTTATTCCACCGATCTGTGCGGCTATGAAAGGGTCTGCACCGGTTATGTGGTCAACGGTGATCTGTCCGACGCCCCTTTGGGAGGCATGGCGCCACCCGACATGCTCGTGACCACCTCCAGCGTTTGTGATGTCCGGCTCAAATGGTTTGAGGACATGGCACAACGGCTTCAGGTGCCACTGTTTACCCTCGACAGGCCGGAGCAGGTTTTTGAGGACATCATGGGGCATCCGAAACCCCATGAGATCCTGTATTACCGTTCCCAGTTAGAGGATTTTCTATCCTTTACGACAGAGGTGACCGGCAACAAATTTGACCAGGACCGACTCAACGAGTGCATGGACTGGGCATACAAAACCAATGAACTACGGTTGGAGATACTGGAGCTTCGTAAAAATGTGCCTTCACCCATGGGCAGCGCTGATTCATTTGCGACAATGTACCCGGGCATGTATTGTTCGGGCACGGAGAGGGCTTACGAATTTTACAAGGCATTACGCGACGAGGTGAGAGCCAAAGTCAAAGCAGGGAAGGGGCAGATCCCTAACGAACGATTCCGTCTCCTGTGGTTCGGTATCCCCATCTGGTTCAATATGAGCATCTTCAACTATTTTGAGCCGGTTGGGGGGGTGTTTGCGTACGAGCCCAACTACAATCCTGTGCCCTCGCCCCCTCGGAACACTGCGGATCCGCTTACGGAGATGGCTATTCGCACCCTGTCCATTGGAACGTCGATGGGGTCCCGGATCAGGGCGGTCTTGGAACAGTGTACAGAGTACAATATCGTGGGGGGGGTTTTGGCCTACCTGATCACCTGCCGGCCCTATTATCTACCGGTTCTAGAGTTGGCACGTGTTCTCAAGAAAGAACTTGGCGTCCCGTCTGTTTTTATTGAGAGCGATCTGGTGGACGAACGGAGCTATTCCGAGGCGCAGGTCAGGACGCGAATGGACGCATTTTCGGAAATGATCCTCAAAAAAATGGAGACCGAAGCGGCCTGTCAGACCGGCTAAACAGGAGCATGATATGGACAAGATTTTTGCAAAATATGCTGCAGACCGCCACGATGCGGTGCGAAAATGGAAACAGAAAACAGGGAAGAGGGTCTATGGATACTTCTGCTGCATGACACCTGAGGAGATCTTATATGCCGCAGATATTTTACCGGTTCGTATTACCGGTACTGGAGAGCCCCTGGAACATGCTGACGCTTACATACAATCCAACGCCTGTGCATTTGCCAGGAGTTGTCTGGACGCAGGTTTAAGAGGACTTTACGACTACCTAGACGGTGTCGTTGTTCCGAACAGCTGTGATATTATCTTCTCCATGGAGTACTTTTGGCGAGCCCTGGTTCCCCGTCCCACCAAACCTGCCTTGATTGCAGGGGTGGATATCAAACCATATGTCCACTACATCAACTATCCGGAAAAAATAATCGGTCGAGAGGTCCTCCCTTATTATTTGGAAATTCTAAAGGGTTTCAAGCAGGAATTGGAAAGGTCTTTGAATCGTTCCATTCCTGATGCTGACATCGAGCGGGCCATCTCGGTTTACAACGAAGACAAGGCTCAAATAAGGCGCATGTACGAAATGCGCAGGTCCGATCCACCTGCTCTGTCCGGGCACGATGCCTGGCAAATCGTATACGCAGGGTTACTTATGCCCAAGGACGAACACGCGGCCCTGCTAAAAAACTATCTGGATGATCTCCAATCCGACGGGCAGACTGCCCCTGAGGGGGTTCGGATCTATCTTTCAGGGTCCGCCATGGATTTGGTCAACGCGGGGATCTACCAAATCATTGAAGACTCCGGGGGACAGGTGGTCTCCGACGACCTGTGCGTAGGTACCCGGGCCTTCTGGTACAATCTCAAGCAGGTGGTACCCCCTCTGGAGGCGATCGCCCGTCGTTCTCTTGGAACAGCGTGCCCGCGATCCACGGTCACTACCGCCATTCCGGAGAATAGGTGGACCCACATCGTTAATACCACTCAGAACTTCAACATAGATGCTGCCATTTTTTACGTTCTCAAGTGTTGCGACGCACGACTCGCAGAGTTTCCTCATCTGCGTAACAAGTTCAGAGAAGAGCTCGGCATCCCTGTACTCTTTCTGGAAGGGGACTATACCGTAGAAGGATTGGAACAGATGCGCGGGAGAGTTGAGGCCTTCATAGAGATGATCGAGGGATAGCTTCGGATGCTTTACGGAGGAATCGATATAGGGGCCCAGAGCGTTAAGGCGGTGGTTTTCGACGGCGAGAAGATCATCGGTAACAAATCGGCTGTGACCGAAAAAGAAGCGGATGCAGCAGCCAAGGAGGTGTTTGAAGATCTTCTAACAGATTTGCAGTACCAGGCCCAGGATGTGGGCAAAGTGTTTGCTACGGGATGTGGGGCGGGTGAGGTCTCCTTTGCGGTCAGAAAAAGCTCGGAGCAGATCTGCGCAGCTCGAGGGGCTCGGTGGCTGGTTCCCACGGCCCGCACTGTGGTCGATCTTGGTGCAGAGGGATGTCGGGTGATGAAACTGGGCCCCAAAGGAACTATGGAGGACTTTGCCAATAATGTGAAGTGCGCTTCGGGTACCGGTTCGTCCATCGAACTGGGTGCCGTGTATCTCAAAGTTCCCGTCGATCAGATGGGACCACTTTCAATAACTGCAGACGGTGTGGCAGAGATCAGTAGCACATGCGCTGTTTTCGCCGAATCGGTGATTATCTCACACATCCATAACGGGGAATCCAGGGAACGAATCGCTGCAGGGATCCACCGGGCGGTGGCTACCCGGGTCATCGAGCTCATCGGTCGCGTCGGGCTTGTTGGAGATGCGGTGATTGTCGGTGGAGCTGCTATGAATTCGGGATTGGTTAAAGCCCTCGAAGAAATGACCGGAGTCTCTTTTCGAGTACCAGAAAATCCCCGAACTGCGATTGCACTGGGTGCGGCTATCCAGGCCTTTTTGAAAAGAGACGGCGGGCGAAACCGCAAACCCTTCAACCGCTGAATGAAAGATACCATGCACGTTGCCGGCATAGACATTGGATCGGCCACATCGAAGGCCGTCATACTCAACAACCACAAAGTGATGTCCACTACCATCATTGAGACCGGCCCGGAGAGCCAGGGGTCCGCAGAGTCCGTAATGGATGAAACCCTGAGGAAAAGCGATCTTCGTTTAGAGGATATGAAATATATCATCGCTACAGGTTACGGGCGAATCAACGTCCCTTTTGCGGCAGAGGTGATCACCGAGATAGCCTGCCACGCCAAAGGCGTTCACTTTCTTTTCCCAAGGGCGCGCACCATTTTAGACATGGGTGGCCAGGATTGTAAAGCCATTCGCATTGACGATGGGGGTAACCATGTTGCTTTTTCAATGAACGACAAGTGTGCGGCGGGGACCGGGCGCTTCCTTGAAATCATGGCCGGGCTTTTAAAAGTGCCGATCGATGAAATCGGTCCGCTCTCTCTGCAGGCAACAGAGGAGACCAAGATCAGCAATATTTGCACGGTGTTCGCAAAATCAGAAGTTTCTCGTTACCTTCGGCGGGGAGTTTCCAAGGCGAATATTTTCGGCGGGCTCCACGCTGCAACAGCCGACCGAGTTTACGGTCTGTTAAAAAGAATCGGAATCGATGCCGATTTTGTCATTTCCGGCGGGATCGCAAAAAACATCGGAGTGGTAAAACGCGTGGAGGCCAAGGTTGACATGCATGCCTATATTTCGGAAGAACCTCAGTATATCGGCGCCTTGGGTGCTGCCCTTCTTGCCATAGAACGAACATCCAGAACCTGAGTCTATGTCTTTGAATAATTTACTCGGGTTTCGCACCCTTGATTTTATGAATACCGGCCCTGAGGGTAAAATACTCAAACGTGAGATCCGGGAGAAATATTGGAAGGGCTGTGATGCCAAGATTTGAAAATCAGCAAAGAAGCAAGAGAATTTTTATTGTTTGAGATATGTAAAGAGCTATTTAAAAACCGTAACGGCTTAAATTGAAAAACCATCTTTAGAAATAGATGATTTGAAAAAGATTGAGATTGGTTCCAAATTTTTGCCGGTTATTTAAACCAAATGTTTTGTGAAATACAAATATCTGCATGCTCTCCATGTATATGATCTTTAATGAACAAAAAAGGGGTCGGACAAATAAAAAATATGCATTTATTTTGATCTAAGTCAATGAAAAGCATAAATCTACGTGTAATAAATGGTAAGAATATTTTAATAATAATGAGAATATACATTTAAGGGATCGAAGAGTTTTTATTTTATATCATACTGTAATTATTGATAATATACCGAGCAATCCTGAGGAGCTGAAACGGTGAAAGGGGGATGAGATGAAATTTATTGAAAACCAGCCTTCAGATGACACGTTAGACCTGGTATGCCGTTCTTGTCCATTGCATCTATTAGAGCCTGGTGACAGGCTTAACTGTCTGAAAAAGGGGCAGGTTTTACAAGTTTTGACGGACTACGACGGAGCGTTGGAGGATATACCGGAATGGTGTACAAAATGCGGCCAGGAATTTATTGGCATGGAAGAGGACGAGGACTGTTACAAATTGTATATAAAAAAGGTTAAATAAAGGAAGAGTTTATTAAAGAGTCGGAAGGAAAAAAAGGAGATAGGAAAATGAATCCAATGGAAGGATGCCCTGGTTCTCAAGTGTTAGACTTTAAGGATAAAGATAAAAAGGATGTTGGGGAAGCGGCAGGAAAAATAGAATCCCAACTGAGGCAATGGCCGATCCAAATGCATCTCATTTCACCGACTGCTCCCTATTATCAAGGAGCGGATGTGCTTCTCACCGCAGATTGTGTGGCCTATGCACTGGGTGATTTTCACCATGAGTATTTGAAAGATAAATCCATCGCAATTGCCTGTCCAAAGTTGGATGAAGGTCAGGATATCTATCAGGAGAAAATAAAAGCCTGGTTTGATGATGCCAAGATTAACACCCTAACGGTGCTGATCATGCAGGTGCCCTGCTGCATGGGATTGCTGAGTTTAGCTCAGCAGGCGGCCCAATCAGCTGAGAGAAAAGTCCCCACTAAAAGTGTCGTTGTCGGCGTTCAGGGAGAAATTTTGCAGGAAGAGTGGATTTAAGCCTAGAGATTTTTGTACCTCTATTTATTCTGGCAGAGGCCGCCGAGAACCAAAACAAGATTAACTGTTTGATAACTAAAATATCGGAGATATTTAACGGATGGCAAGACCTACAGAAGATATAAGAGAGCATCACAAGATGTTGGAGGAAAGGCTTCACGGCTTCTGGCGTAATATAGAGAGTCTGCAAAAATTCAGGGAGCAGGAAAGGAGGCTGCTCGATGCTTTGATGACCTTCCTCAAAGAAAAACTCCTTCCTCATGCCGAAGGCGAAGAAAAACATCTGTACGGAAAGGTTGCTGAATTGATGAAAAACCCCCTGTTCACAAAGACCATGGAGATGGACCATCAGTTCATAAAGCAGTATATAACCGAGCTGGAAACAACGATGAAGAACGTCCATAAGGAATCGGCCGATGATGTGACCCTAAAAATGATCCAAACGACCGCAAGCAAACTTCAGGGCATTATCGACCCACATTTCCAGAAGGAAAATGAAATATATTTGCCTATCCTTGACGAAAAACTCTCAAAGGAACAGGTAGAGAAGGAAGTGATTGAGCCCATGCATGCATACAGCGGCAGCCATGAAGGGCATGTTCATGGT
>DCWS01000071.1 GCA_002328165.1 Desulfobacteraceae bacterium UBA2156
GAAGACCGGTTCCGATGGAACATTCCGATTTGACAAGTTGTACCCGTTTTCCGGTTATATTCTTATTCCAACATCCGGGTCATGGAAGACAAACGAAAGAAAAAAAATTCAAACAACTGGTGACGAAAAGACCATAAAACTCTCCCTGGCAGTCAGGTTTACCAGGGCCAACGGAGTTGTGACCGACACCAAAACCGGCTTGATGTGGGCTGCCCATGACAATGGCAAGAAAATTAATTGGCCGAACGCCGAAGCCTATTGCCAAACTTACAAGGGCGGCGGTTTCAACGATTGGCGCCTGCCCACCAAGGGAGAACTGGTTGCATTGTACAAGGCCGGTATCAGGGATCATCGGGACAACCAGATTATCGGGTTATCGGCTTGTTGCCCTTGGGCATCTAAAACTCGCGGCTCTAAGGCTGTCCACTTCCATTTTGACGCCGGCGATCTTTGCTGGGGCGGCCAGTCCTGCACCGACGGCACCCGGGCGTTGCCGGTGCGCGGTGACAAAGGAACGAACCTGTCTTTACTTTTGAAAACCTTTACCGGGCCTATCTCAACTGCCATAAGAATAAACGGTGGAAAAGAAAGGTTCTTGAGTTTGAGCTGCGTGCTGAAGAAGAACCGTTTGAACTGACAAGGGAATCGCGTGAACGTACCTACCGCATCCTTTCGTCTGCCTGCTTTGTCACCGAAAGTCCAAAGCCGAGAGAAGTCTTTGCCGCTCATTTTCGCGACCGCATCGTTCATCATCTTCTGGTGCGCTATCTTGAACCAGAGTGGGAGCCCCGTTTTATTTATGACAGTTACGCCTGCCGGGAAGGGAAAGGTACACATGCGGCCGTAAAACGGCTTCAGTGTTTTATACGGAAAGTCAGTAACAACAGGTCACGGGCCGCTTTTTTTCTCCAGATTGACATCAGGTCGTTTTTCATGTCAATTAATAAACGAATATTCTTTTCCTTGCTGGAAGGTAAGGAAAATAATCTTGATATCGTCTGGCTTCTCAAGACTGTGAAAGTATAAGAATTCCCTTTTGAGCTCGGAATAAGGGAAAATTTATTTTACATCGGGGGGCAAGGGGGGATTTATAAGATCCAATCTTCTGCAGCACTGCGGGTCTGAAACCGCAGATGATCCCCGCTATCTCTGCCATTCGGGAAATGGTTTTTCAAGACCTTAACCCGTAGTGCCGTAAACCGAAATGGCGGGGCTCGACCATCGGAGATAACAGCATTTTGCCATTAATTCGCCCTCATAATGGCAATTTCTGTTTGCCTTGATTGACGCAGAGATTGGGCAACAAGGCCATTTCTGGATGGAAACTAAATTGGTGGTGCTATCGTTACTAGTACCCGCAGATCGCTTTTGGCCCGGATACCATGGGGTTTGGCGATATCAGAAATAAGCACATCGCCCTTGCTGGCGGGTAATGCACTGTTATCCTTACCCAGAAACTCACCTTCTCCTTCGATTACGACGATACTCACCTGACCTTCAATCAGATGGGAGTGGATCGGGAGTTCCTGCCCGGCCTTAAAATTGAAATTTAAAATCTTAAAATAAGCCGAATCATGAACCAGCAAGCGTTTGAAGGCTTTTTCACTAAAGTCGTTTTCTTCATAAAGACTAATTTTTTTCATCGGGATAATCCTTTGTCATTTTTTGGTCAAAAGTCGTCCATATTGGAAACACATTCCCGCCCGAATCCGGGCGGGAATGTGTTTGGTGATAATTTATAATTCGATTCCGAGCCTTTCCCACACCGACTCACCATCCTTTATTTCGGTTGTCTTCAAATACGGATAGGTTGTGATGAGAAAGTACGCCAGCGGCAGAACCCCTAAAACGATGATAATCGTGTCCGGGATGGCGCGAAAGGTTCCCAAAAAGACGACCGTGCCCTTTGCGAAGAAATCCGCACTGTGTGCCACCCAATAGCCCTCTTTAAAAGCGATCCAGGCCTGCATGGCCCCGATCGGCAGCAGGGTGACAAAAGCCATCAGAAACAGCACGCCATTGTGTACCTCCTTTTCAAGTTATAAAGAATTGGCGATTATTAATAGATTCGGTCACAGGCGGGTTGCATTGACCTAAGTCAAATTCTTTATTCCCAATCCAAACAGACGCCTTTAGCCTTCTATTTTTTGGATTTGGGTAATATCCTGGCTTACTTCCAGACAACCGTTATAAGTGCCGTTTTCGTCACGTAAGGCAAAATATCGAATAAGAATTAACTTGCCCCCTAGTTGAAGCCAGAATTGGGCATCATCTTTGCTTCCGCCTTTAAACGCATCCAGAATCCTGTTTACGACGTGAACACTGTCCGGAGGATGACAGAGCGTTGGACATTTCGGCCGATGATGGCGCAAAAACAAAAAAAGGTGGGAGAGGAGTGGGAGAAATTCTAGAATTCAAAGATAAAGGGTTACAGAAATTGCCTGTAACCCATTGAAATTATTTGGCTGGGAGACCAGGATTCGAACCTGGATTAACGGGGCCAGAACCCGTCGTCTTGCCGTTAGACGATCCCCCAGAAGCATGTTTACAGATCCAATATAAGAAAAGCGGCGCTTTAGTCAAGTCGATTTTGAACTTCCCGGTTTTCTGTCCAAACGGATAGAGTAAAAATAGACCTGGATGATCAGTCACTTTTTTCCATGATGAAATCTACAGCTTTCTTTAACCGTGATATCACCCGATCTTTTCCGAGAATTTCTATAATTTCAAATATCCCCGGACTGGCGGTTTTTCCGGTGAGGGCGATCCGTACCGGTTGAGCGATTTTTCCCAGCTTCAGCCCGGTCTGTTCCATCACGGCCAGAAATGCACCCTCAAGATCTTTTTCCTCAAAACGGTCCAGGGCCTGAAGTGTCTGAATCAATAATTGAATAGAGGGCAGCACGCCGGGTCTGAGAAATTTGTTTGCCGCTTTGTCATCGTATGAAATCTCATCCTTAAAATAAAACAGGGCGCTTTCAGCCATCGCTTTAAGGGTTTTGCTCCGGGCATTGAGGGTTTTAATAACGCTTTCGATAAATGGTGACGGTTGTATGTCGTATCCGTGGGCTTTTAGAAAAGGTGACAACCGGTTTACAAGACGGTTAGGCGGCACTGTTTTGATATGGGCCGCATTCAGTGCTAGGAGTTTTTCCTGATCAAAAACACCCGGAGATTGACCGATGTTGCTGAGGGTAAATTTTTCGATCAGTTCATCTCGGGTAAAAAATTCCTGATCACCATACGACCATCCGAGGCGGACCAGGTAGTTCAAAAACGCATCCGGAAGATAGCCCATTTCCCTGTATGCCAGCACGGACATTGCACCGTGCCGTTTACTCAAACGGGTCCGATCGCTTCCAAGGACCATGGGAACGTGGCCAAAGGCGGGGAGCGGGGAATTCAGGGCCCGGTAGAGCAAAATCTGTTTGGGCGTATTCATCACATGATCGTCGCCCCGGATGACCGTATTGATATTCATCGTTATATCGTCGACGACAACGACAAAATTGTAGGTGGGTGTGCCATCGCTCCGTGTAATGATAAAATCGTCCAGTTCGTTATTTTGAAAAACGATGTTTCCCTTAATCGTGTCTTGCAAAACCGTGGTCCCGGTTCTCGGTGATCTGAACCGGACAACCGCGTCTTCACCGCTCCCGAGCCCCTTCTCCCGGCATATACCGTCGTATCTGGGTTTGCCACCGGCTGCCATTGCTTTTTCTCTCATCTTTTTCAGCTTTTCAGGAGAGCAGGTGCAGTAGTAGGCATCACCGGAATCAAGAAGTTTTTCGACATATTTCCTGTAAATGTCAAACCGTTCGGATTGGAAAAAAGGCCCTTTATCCCAATCGATTTCAAGCCAATCAAGCGCTTCGAATATGGCATCGATCGACTCCTGGGTCGAACGCAGACGATCGGTGTCCTCGATCCTTAAAATAAATTTACCCTTCATGTGGCGTGCATGAAGCCAATTAAAGAGAGCGGTCCGTGCCCCACCCACATGAAGATATCCTGTGGGACTGGGCGGAAAACGGGTGATAATCAGGTTGTTTTCCACTTTACTTACTCCAGAGGAGTTGATATGAGTAATTAGAAAAACCATTCATTTTTTCAAAGCCGATTTCCGGGAGCGATATATATCGCTCGCACTCTTCCAAAACCATTTTGTGCAAGAAATGGTCGGGTTTAGAGTCTGCCGGTGAAATATATATTTTTTAATGATATCAATTAGATAGTTAATATTAATGGCACCTTATCGGTGCAATAAGACACCTCAATAGCACATCGATGTTCAGAGTACAAGGCGGTCAAAAAAATATAGATAAATATCTTGACAATTGATTTGATATAAATTACTAGATGCGAAATTTTATTAATAAGTAGTTAAAGAGAGATATATATAAGATATTCAGATAGTTAGGAGATTACTCATGGCTGTTCCAAAATGCAAAACATCTAAGTCAAGACGAAATAAGCGGCGAACCCATCAAAAACTGACAGCGCCGAATTTAACGACTTGTGCCAAGTGCGGAGAAGCGAAGCTTCCGCATCATGTCTGCCCGAACTGCGGTACATACCGGGGCAGAACATTTATGAAAACCGAGGAATAAACATACAGAAGGGGTAGACTGAGAAATGGCAGGATCGGGAGTTGAAACCGGTACCGCTTTAAAAGGATTGGACGCAGAGTCAAGACAGATGGTCATTGACACTGTTCGCCAGCTCAGGGAGCGGCTTTTGACAAAAGAGATAATTTCCGAATTTGATAAAAAAGAGATTTTTCCGGAAGAGACCATCCGAAAAATGCTAGGCCCGGAAATCGGGTTACAGCTTCTTTTTATCCCTGAAGCCTATGGGGGGATGGGCGGTGGTGCCCTCGACTGCTGCGCGGTGACCCGCGAAATGTCAAGGATATGTCTCGGCATTGCGACCGCCTTTTTTGCCATCCAGCTCGGTTCGGACCCTCTGGTGGTCGGCGGTACCGAAGAGCAGAAATCAAAATGGCTTGGTGCCATTGCCGAAGGCAAAGCCCTGGTGGCCTATGCGGTGACTGAACCGAATGCAGGCAGCAATGTTGCGGCGCTCACAACAAAGGCGGATTCGGTCCGAAACGAAGCCGGTGAAATCACCGGATATCAAATAAACGGGACCAAGCAGTTCATTTCCACCGGGGCATATGCCGATTTCATCACACTTTTGGCCAAGACCCCGGAAGGACCGACCTTTTTTGTTGTTGAAAAAGAGGCAAAGGGCTTTGATCACGGAAAAGATGAAGAAAAACACGGCATCCGCGCCTCCAGCACCTCTCCACTTTCATTTACAGATGTCTTTGTTCCGGCTCAAAATTTGATCGGCGGTATTCCCGGAAAGGGGCTGGCCCAATCAAACAAAGTTTTCGGTTATACCCGTCTGATGGTCGGTGCAATGGCACTGGGCGCCTCTGACGCTGCAATGGAAATCGTTATTTCCTATGCAAAGGAGAGAATTCAGTTCGGATCCCCCCTGTCGGAAAAACAGGGTTACACCCACAAATTGATCGTCCCGAATATGGTCAGGCTCGAGGCCGCAACCGCCTATATCGAAGAAATCGCAAAGCGGCTGGATGCGGGTGAACAAGACCTGCAGATCGAGGGTTCCATTGCAAAGCTGTTCGCCACCGAATCCGCTAACAAAACGGCCGACGACGCCATGCAGGCCTTAGGCGGCTATGGATACATCAACGAGTTTGAGGTTGAAAAGATTAAAAGAGATGTCAAAATCACCTGCATTTACGAAGGAACCAGCGAGATCCAACAGAACATCATCTCTACGTTTCGATGGAAGAAAACCCGTAAAACCAAGGGCGAGTATTACAACAGCATAGCTTTAGAAATGGAAACACTGAATCGAACGTTAAAAGATGCCGGCTGTCGCTTTTATCAATTGGCCGCAAATGCACTCAACGAGATCATTACGCTGGCCCATGAAAACAGATTGACTCGAAAACAGTATATCATGTTTGCACTGGCGGATATGATCACCCATCTGGAAATCGGTGTCAGCCTGGCGCGGAAGGCGTCGAAACTAACGGAAGCCCAGAGCGCTGAAGCGGAAAAGATCACCCTGATGTCAAAAATATTTTCAAATGAAGCGTCCCAGCTGATGATGCAGAATGTGCCTAAAATCCTGATGGGATCCGGCGTATTTGATGAAAAGAAAATTTCTGATTTTATCAAGGCAATCTCATATTATCAACTGCTGGGCAGCTTTCACCACCTGATCGGTGATATGGATCGTGTTGCGGATATTATATTTGAGAGGTAATCATATGTCGGATCGAGAAAAACGCACCGTGGTCGTTACAGGCGGTTCACGGGGGATTGGGCGGGCCATCTGCCTGTCTTTGGCCGGGCGGAATACGAAAGTTTATTTTAACTATTTTTCGCCCGCAGACCCGGCGGGTGAAAAAGCGGCTGCCGATGAGACCGAAAGCCTGATCGCCAATTTCGGCGGTATAGCCGTCGGTAGTTCCATGAATGTAATGGCGGAGGAAGAGGTCGCCCTTTTTTTCAAGAATATACTGGCGGAAACCGGAAGAATCGATGTTTTGGTAAACAACGCGGGGATTACCAGGGACAAGCTCCTGCTCCGTATGAAGGAGAATGAGTGGGATGATGTGATCAATATCAATTTAAAGGGTACATTTCACTGTACAAAGGCAGCTGCCAGGACCATGATGAATCAACGTCAGGGCCGGATCATCAATATCGCATCTCTTTCCGGAGTTACCGGCAATATTGGTCAGGCCAATTATGCCGCGTCAAAGGCCGGAATCATCGGATTAACAAAAACTGTGGCAAAAGAACTGGCCCAGCGGGGTATTACGGTCAACGCGGTTGCACCGGGTTTTATTGACACCGACATGACCGCAGTGCTCCCGGACAAGGTAAAAGAGGTCATGCTGAGCCAGATTCCGCTGGGGCGTCCTGGAAAACCGGAAGATGTGGCAGAGGCCGTTGCCTTTCTTGCTTCTGAAAAGTCATCATACATTACAGGACAGGTGATTCACGTCAATGGCGGTATGTATATTTAATAAGGAGGAAAACTGTATGTCACTTGAGGATAAAATCAAAAAAATCATTGCAGAAAAGTTAGGTACGGATCTTGAAGAAATTATACCCCAAGCATCGTTTGTCGATGACCTCGGTGCGGATTCACTCGATCTTGTTGAGCTGATCATGTCGATGGAAGAAGAATTTGACATCGAAATTTCCGACGATGATGCTGAAAAACTCTTAACTGTCAAAGACGCCTTGGAGTATGTCGTTAATCATTCATGATTGTTGTCTGCTAATCGACGGTCCGCGTCTTTTTTATATCTGAGGAGAAAATATTGCCTAGCAGACGGGTCGTAATCAGTGGTGTGGGTCTTATTACACCGCTTGGAATCGGCGTTGAGGAGACCTGGCGTGAGCTCTGTGCAGGAAAATCAGGAATTGGGGAGATCACCCGGTTCGATACCTCTGATTTTCAAACCAAGATTGCCGGAGAGGTCAAAGATTTTCGTCCCGAAGATTTTCTGACTCAAAAAGATGCCAGACGGACAACGACCTTTATCGCCTATGCTGTTGCTGCCACCCGGATGGCCCTGGAAGATTCCGGCCTGGTGATCGATCAATCCAATGCCGATCGGGTCGGTGTTTTCATAGGATGCGGGTTGGGGGGGCTGGCTTCACTGGAGGAAACAAACAGAATCATCGAAACAAGGGGCCCGAGTCGCGTAAGCCCGTTTTTTATCCCCATGATGATCGGGAACATGGCCGCAGGGATGATTTCAATGCAGTTTGGCGCCAAGGGTCCTAACGCCTGCATGGCAACAGCCTGTGCAGCCGGTTCACACTCGATCGGCGATGCGTTCAAGCTTATCCAACAGGGCAGAGCGGATGGTATGATTTCAGGAGGAGTCGAGTCAGTCATCACGCCTTCGTGCATCGCAGGGTTCAACGCCATGAAAGCCCTGTCCACACGAAATGACGCGCCTCAAAAAGCATCCCGGCCTTTTGATCGGGACCGCGATGGTTTTGTTGTGGGTGAGGGATGCGGTATCGTTATCCTCGAAACCCTTGAGGCGGCGAGGGAGCGAGGGGCTCACATTTATGCTGAAATATGCGGATACGGAATGTCTGGAGACGGATATCACATGACCGCCCCTTCACCGGATGGAGAGGGTGCGGCAAGATGCATGCTGGCGGCGATAAATGATGCCGGAATCTCCTACAAACAGATCGACTACATCAACGCCCACGGTACCTCCACCCAATTGAACGACCTGTATGAAACCCGGGCGGTGAAAACCATATTCAAGGATCAGGCACATTTAATGCCGATCAGTTCAACCAAATCGATGACTGGTCATCTCCTCGGCGGTGCCGGCGGAATTGAAACCGTTATTACCGCTTTGACCATCGATGAGGGAGTCATTCCGCCGACTATCAATCTTGATAATCCGGGTGAAGAATGCGATCTCGATTATGTCCCACACGTTTCCCGCAAGAAAGATGTCGAATTTGCCATGACCAATTCCTTTGGTTTCGGCGGTACCAATGGGAGCCTGGTTCTTAAAAAATACCGGGTTTAACCGGCCCGGATGCATTTTTACTCTCTGACAAGAAATTTTCTTTTCGAATCATTTCCTTTAAAAACCGTACTGAAACGCAACAACGAGCGGATTGACCGCGACCGGCTGAAAAGTGGTTTTAGCAGAACAAACAAAAGACTTAATCAAAACAGACCTTAAAAACCATTAGGGATTAAATAGAGCTGTTTTGTTTATTAAATGATACGTTTTCTCTTGCGAAAATTAAAATACGGTTATATTTTAAGGAGTTATGCGAATATCTTTATTTTATAACCGTTCAGATCAACGGGAATGACAAAATGGACGAACATATAAAATCGGTTTTGATCGGGTGTGACCATGCCGCCTACGATTTAAAAGAAAAGCTCAAAATATATCTTACTGAGAAGAGCATCGATATCGAGGATATTGGAACTTTTGATATGGATTCGGTCGATTATCCTGATTTCGCAGCCCGGGTCGCATCGTCAGTCTCAAAAGGAGAATATGATCGTGGCATCCTCATCTGCGCAACCGGAATCGGCATGTCCATCGTTGCCAATCGATTTATCGGCGTCAGGGCAGCGCTTTGCAATGATCTTTTTTCAGCAACCCTGAGCAGACAGCACAACGATGCCAATATTCTGGTTATGGGAAGTCGAATCATCGGCGAGGGACTTGCCAGGGCAATCGTTAATACCTGGTTTGAAACGCCTTTTGACGAGGGACGTCACCGGCTCAGAATAGAAAAAATCGACTTGGTCACGAAAACACCTGTTGAGGACCGGTAGTCATGGGCCAGAATGAAGACCGAAAATATAGAGAGTTGATAAATGCCGGATGAAGAAAACCGACCGTCATGGGAAGCCTATTTCATGGATATTGCTGCTCTGGTGGCCAAACGTTCCACCTGCCTGAGACGGACGGTTGGGGCGGCAGCGGTAAAAAATAAACAGATTCTCGCTACCGGGTACAATGGCGTACCAACCGGTATCCGGCATTGCATCGAGACCGGTTGTCTTCGTCAGCAGATGAATGTAACCTCAGGTGAGCGGCATGAACTCTGCCGCGGTATCCATGCCGAACAAAATGTCATCATCCAGGCTGCATTTCACGGCGTTTCCATAAAGGGTGCCAGTCTCTTCTGTACAAATCTGCCATGTTCCATATGTGCCAAAATGATCATCAATGCCGGCATTAAAAAAATCTATTTCAAGGACGGGTATGCCGATCTGATGTCGACCGAAATGTTGAGTGACGCAGGTATTGAAGTCATTCGATTTAATCGCAACCATCGGGGGAGAGATTGATGAAGTGTCCATTTTGCGGAAAACTTGACAACAAGGTCATCGATTCCAGGCTGGCCAAGGATGGAGATGCAATCAGGAGACGTAGGGAATGTATCATTTGCGGGAGACGATTTACCACCTACGAGAATTTCGAAGAAATTCCGATTATGATCATCAAGAAAGATGGCCGCCGTGAAGTCTTTTCCCGTGAAAAAGTTTACACCGGTATGAAAAAAGCCTGTGAAAAGCGGGACATCAGTATCAATGTCATCGAAGAATTTGTCGATGAGCTTGAACGGGATCTTAAGGAAACAGGAGAAAAAGAAATCTCATCACGGATCATCGGCGAAAAGATGATGATAAAACTCCAAGAACTGGATGATGTCGCTTACGTTCGATTTGCGTCGGTATACCGGGAGTTCAAGGATGTAAACGATTTTGTCGCTGAACTTAAAAGCCTTTTGAGCGAGCGGTAGGAGAGTGAACCTAAATTGGCGGGCAGGTCGGCAATGGATGATAAACATTTTATGGAAATCGCACTTACGCTCGCAAAAAAAGGGGAAGGATATACATCGCCCAACCCGATGGTTGGTGCTGTTGTTGTGAAGAGCCAAACGGTTGTCGGAAAAGGTTTTCACAAAGCAGCGGGAAAAGATCATGCAGAGGTTATGGCGATTAACGACGCCGGTTTTTCTGCAAACGGCGCCACTTTGTATGTGACGCTTGAGCCTTGTAATCACACCGGTCGGACAAGTCCCTGCACGGAAAAAGTTTTGGAGGCGGGGATCAGCCGCATGGTGGTGGCGATGAAAGACCCAAATCCGGATATTGTGGGTGGGGGGATCACTTATTTAAAGAAAAAGGGCATCTCCGTATTATCGGGCGTGTGTGAAAACGAGGCTGCAAGACTAAATGAAGCCTTTATCAAATATGTTAACACCAAACGTCCGTTTGTAACCATAAAGTGTGCCTCAACACTGGATGGCCGCATCGCAACCCGAACCGGTGATGCCAGATGGGTTTCAGGTAATGCATCGAGAAAATTTGTCCACGGGTTGCGCCATCAGGTCGATGGTATTATGGTGGGTGTTGAAACAATAAAAAGAGATAATCCCCATCTGACAACCCGACTCGATGGAACAAAGGGTCTCGATTCGACCAGGATCATTCTGGATACGCATCTTTCAATCCCTGAAAATGCAAATGTGTTGTCACCCGGTTCGGCGTCCGATACCCTTGTTGTGACAGGAAAAACCGACTCTGATCCAACCACGGTGGGAAAAAAAGCCCAAATAGAAAAAAGGGGTTTCAGGGTGATCGAGTCACCGGTTAAAGGCGGCTGGATCGATCTGGATCGCCTGATGGATCGCTTAGGAGCTATGGGGCTGACAAGCCTTCTTGTTGAAGGCGGGAGTCGTGTGATCGGATCAGCGCTTTCATCGGGCATCGGAGACAAAATACTGTTTTTTTTCGCCCCCAAAATTCTTGGCGGTGATGATGGTTTCCCCATTTGCAAGGGGACGGGGCCGGCAACGATGTCCGGGTGTATACCGGTAAAAAATATCAGCGTTTCTCGCTTTGAAAATGATGTCATGATAGAAGGATATATCGGGGCGGAGTAACCGATAAAAAAAGTTTACCCTCATGGGATCATTTTGCGGATGTTTTTAAAGGTGCTGTTTGAGAAAGAATGTACAATTTGATTAGGAAGTCATAAATGTTTACGGGCATTATTGAAGGACTAGGTACCATCACCACCATAAAATCTATGGGCCTGGCCAAAAGATTTATCATAGACGCCGATTTCAACCTTGAGAAAACCCGAGTTGGAGACAGCATAGCTGTAAACGGGGCTTGTCTAACCGTTGTGGGGATTTCAGGAAAGCGTTTTGAAGTCGATCTATCCCCGGAAACCCTCTCAAAGACAACCTTTGGCCGGGTAAAGACCGGAGAACGGATCAATATTGAACGAGCGCTCAAACTCTCTAACAGAGTTGATGGACATCTGGTTTCAGGACATATCGACGGCAGGGGCATTATCAAACAGCGAGAAGTCCTGGGGAATTCAATCCGAATCACCGTCGCAGTTCCCGAAGCTCTTTTAAGGTATATGATACCCAAAGGATCGGTTGCCGTCGATGGTATCAGTTTGACTATCAATAGGTGCGGGGAGAACAGCTTTGATGTTAGTATTATTCCACATACGGCGAAATTAACGACGATCGGCTTTAAAAAAAATGGCGATTCGATCAATATCGAAACAGACATGGTCGGAAAATATATTGAACGGTTTATGATGGAAAAAACCGACCGAACCGCACAACAGAAAACCGGGAAATCGTCCATCGGTTTAAATTTTTTGGAAAAGACCGGTTTTCTCTAATTTGAACCGATTGATGCATACATTGCCCATTTTATTAATTACAAATCAAGGAGAGATTTACATACCATGCCACTGATAACGATTGAAGAGGCGATTAACGACATACGAGAAGGCCGCATGGTCATCCTGGTTGATGATGAAGACCGGGAAAACGAGGGTGATCTCACAATGGCCGCTGAAAAGGTGACTCCGGCCGATATTAATTTTATGGCAAAATATGGGCGGGGACTTATTTGCCTCTCGATGACAGGGAAAAAGATCGATACGCTTGATCTTCCGCTGATGGTGAACAACAACACCTCCCGGTTCCAAACCGGTTTTACCATATCCATAGAGGCAAGATGCGGCGTGACCACCGGAATTTCTGCTGCCGACCGCGCCACCACCATACTTGCAGCGGTGGCGGATGATGCCAAACCGAGTGACCTGGTCAGACCTGGACATATCTTCCCCCTGCGGGCCAAAGATGGTGGTGTCACGGTGCGGGCGGGTCAGACTGAAGGCTCGGTTGATCTGGCCCGGCTTGCCGGTTTAAAACCTGCGGGGGTAATTTGTGAAATCATGGATGAAGACGGTACCATGGCTAGAATGCCGACACTGGAAAAATTCGGCAAAAAACATGATATCGGCATCTGCACCATTGCGGATTTTATTGAATATCGGATGCGAACCGAATCGTTTGTGCACCGGGTTGTTGAAACAGTGATTCCCACCGCCCATGTCGGTGAGTGTAAATCAATAGTATTTGTGAGTGATGTGGATGACCTGCTTCATATCGCCATGGTCAAGGGTGATATCGATTCGGAGAAGCCTATTCTCGTTAGGGTTCATTCAGAATGTCTGACCGGAGATATTTTTGGCTCACTCCGTTGTGACTGTGGTAATCAGTTGCACAAGGCAATGGAAATGATGAAAAATGAAGGATCTGGAGTTCTTTTGTACATCCGGCAGGAAGGAAGAGGAATTGGGCTGGTAAATAAGCTGAGAGCTTATGAGTTGCAAGATAAGGGGCTTGATACGGTTGAGGCAAATGAAAAACTTGGCTTTGAACCCGACTTGAGAAATTATGGTATTGGTGCTCAAATCCTGGTGGATCTCGGGGTAAGAAAAATGAGGCTTCTGACCAATAATCCCAAAAAAATAGTCGGGCTTGAAGGATATGGGCTCAGTGTGGTTGAGCAGGTGCCGATTGAGATAGAGCCAAATGAATACAACCGGTGTTATCTAAAATGCAAAGAACTCAAAATGGGGCATCTGCTGAATGTTGATGCCGCTCCTTAAGTTTTGGGGTTTGTCGGCCTTTTGTTGGTGACTTCATTTTTTAAGAATTGATTAAAATATTTCATTATCATGGATGTTTCGATTGAAATGAGGAGGGGGATAGATGCCAAAAATTCTTGAGGCCAAACTAAACGCCGAAGGCAAAAAATTTGCATTGGTGGTCAGCCGGTTCAACGATTTTATTACCGACAAGCTGGTTTTAGGAGCCGTTGATGCCCTGGTACGCTGTGGTGCAAAGGATGAAGAGATTGATCTCGTTAAGGTTCCGGGTTCATTTGAAATTCCATTGGTTGCCAAAAAGATGGCGGAAATGGGCGTATATCATGCGGTTGTTTGCCTGGGGGCCGTGATCAGAGGTGACACACCCCATTTTGATTTCGTGTGTGCCGAAGTTTCCAAGGGGATCGCCCTGGCGAGCATGGAAACAAAAGTGCCGGTTCTCTTTGGAATTATTACCGCAGATACACTTGAGCAGGCCATCGAACGTGCGGGAGCCAAAGCCGGGAATAAGGGTTTCCACGCGGCAATGGCCGCCGTGGAAATGGCCAACTTGATCGAAGTTGTTCATCAGGTATGATGATGGGCGGGCGTCGCGCATCACGGGTATGTGCTATGCAGGCGCTTTTTTATATGGACATGAACCAGAACATTTCCAGCGAAATGTTTGAGCGTTATTGTAACAGTTTCGACTCGCCACAAGAGATACTTCCTTTTTCTGAAAAGCTGGTAAAGGGCGTTATCGCCGCCAAACCTGAAATCGATGCGATTATCGGACGCTTTTCCAGCAACTGGAAAATGAGTCGCATGTCCGGTGTTGACCGAAACATCATGCGAATTGCAGTATATGAACTTTTGTTCTGTGATGATATCCCACCAAAAGTAACGATCAACGAGGCGATTGATGTTGGGAAAAAATTTGGTACCAAAGAATCAGGTGCGTTTATCAACGGCATCTTAGACAATGTCCGAATCTCTCTGGGAAAGGAAGATATTTGTTCCAAAACTTAAATTGACGGCCAATGAGACCCTGGAGCTTATTTTGAGGAATTAAAAAGCCGTCAATGTTGAACATCAACTATTCGACAGGAGGCCGAATTGATTATTAAATCATTAACGGTTGGCCCTATAATGGCCAACTCTTTTATTTTGGGCTGTGAGCAAACAACAGAAGCGGCTGTCATCGATCCGGGTGATGAAACCGATCGGATTCTATTTTCACTGGCGGAGTCAAAGCTGAGAGTGAGGTATATCATCAACACCCACGGCCATTTCGACCATGTGGGAGGAAATAAAAAACTAAAAGATGCGACCCATGCGGAGCTTATGATCCACGCTCTCGATACCCCGATGCTGAAACACCTTTCAGCGACTGCCGCAAACTGGGGGTTTTCAGCAGATGACTCATCACCGCCCGATCAAGAACTGAAAGATAACGACACGATCACCTTCGGCACCATCACACTGAAGGTGATTCACACGCCGGGCCACTCACCGGGAGGAATTTCACTTTATACCGATGGTTGTGTCTTCGTGGGGGATTCTCTTTTTCAAGGCTCGATCGGACGCAGCGACTTTCCGGGTGGAGATCACGAAACGTTGATATCCAGTATCAGGAACAAGCTATTTGTGCTTGGGGATGACGTCCGGGTCTTTCCGGGACATGGCCCGGAAACCACCATCGGCCAGGAAAAAAAATATAATCCCTTTGTGGGACTGGGATAATAAAAGAGAGACAGATTCCCCTCCCTTATGCCATGAAGCATCAGAATGCTTTAAAACGCGCCCAGCTGGCACGATTTGATTTTTAACCCCATCTCCTCGCCGGCCCGACTGACTGTCAACCGCTGAACATTTAACCGCGACGCAATTGACCAGGCATTTTCACACGGAAGCTTGCCGTCGACCAATGCGTTTTCGATTGCATGTGTTAGGTCTTGTGTGGTGTTGTTTTGTGATTTTAAAATCTTTTTTCCTGCCTTATAACCGAACAAGCCCAACTGGCATTTGATAATTTTAACCCCAAGCAGATCAGCGGATATCCCGACTTCACCGGATGAAACCCGAAGCTTTTCTGCGATTTCAAATGCATCAGCACAGGACAGTTCCTTTTCTTTAATGCGTTTTGCTATTTCGTTTTCGATTGCGCGGTCTAATTTTATTCTAGGCCCGTGTTTCGTTGCAAAATTTTTCTTTTTACGCAAACCCATTCAATATCTCCTTTCCAGTTGAATCGATTTGGATGACTCGATACATCGCCATCCAAATCGCTTTACCTGCTTATCACACAGCCTCATTTTATGCAACAGATATGGACGACTTATGTTTTAATTTGTTTTCCACCATAAATTGCATTATATAAATGATGTTAAAAGGAATTTTTAGGGATTTGAAAAAAAGAAGGTTTTATACGCTTTATGTCTTTAGTGATTAAACGAAGACCGACCCGCCAGATAAGGGTTGGAAACGTAAAAATCGGCAGTGACGCTCCTATCGTTGTTCAATCGATGACAAATACACGGACACAGGATGTTCCGGCCACTACGGCGCAAATTCATCGAATGGAAAACAGCGGTTGTGAAATTGTCAGGGTGGCGGTGCCGGACATGGAGGCCGCTGCTGCCATATTTTCGATTAAAAAGAAGATTTCGATTCCGCTGATCGCAGATATTCACTTTGATTATCGTCTGGCAATTGCCGCAGCTGAAGCCGGTGCAGACGGATTGCGGCTCAATCCGGGGAATATCGGTGGCATTAAAAAAGTAAAAGCCGTGGTTGATTGTGCTATGAGGTACAATATTCCGATCCGGATTGGTATCAATTCGGGGTCACTTGAAAAAGATATCCTTAATAAATATAAGGGTGTTACGGCGGAAGCCATGGTCGAAAGTGCGGTCAGGCACATTGAACTGCTTGCCGCCTTCGATTTTCACGATATAAAAATTTCGATAAAAGCCTCTGATGTTCATCGAACCCTCGAAGCTTACCGGCTTCTATCGTCAAAAACCGATTTTCCCCTCCACCTCGGTGTGACGGAGGCAGGCACACTTTATTCCGGAATCGTAAAATCTTCTCTTGGTATCGGCATTCTCATATCAGAAGGGATTGGGGATACGATTCGGGTTTCATTAACCCGGGATCCGGTTGAAGAGGTAAGGGTGGGGTTTGAGATTTTAAAAGCGCTTGAGATCCGAAGGCATGGACCTGAGATTATTTCGTGCCCCACATGTGGTCGGTGCAACATCGATCTTTTTAGCATTGTGGAAAGTGTAGAAAAGGCGATGTTGAAAAAGTCGCTTCCGATTAAACTGGCGATAATGGGGTGCATGGTTAATGGGCCGGGAGAGGCTAAAGAAGCAGATATCGGTATTGCTGGGGCAGATGGAATGGGGATTCTTTTTAGAAAAGGAAAGGTCACAAGGAAGTTCTCCCAGGAAAAACTTGTTGAAGTTCTTCTCAAAGAGGTCGAGAAATACGAGACAATCGATTATCCTCAATTGCAAAATAATAACAAAGAATGAAGTATCCAGCCCTTATGAACCTGCGGCTATGAAAGGATTCAAATGAAAATAAAGGCAAAAACCGCCATTTCACCCACTCGAACCGAAGATTACTCCGAGTGGTATCAGCAGGTTGTCAATGCTTCCGATCTAGCGGAAAGGTCACCCGTCCGGGGTTGCATGGTGATTAAACCCTGGGGTTATGCGCTTTGGGAAAATATCGTACGTGAGCTCGATGACATGTTCAAAGAAACCGGAGTCAAAAACGCCTATTTTCCGCTTTTTATCCCGCTGTCGTTCTTTGAAAAAGAGGCAGAGCATGTCGAAGGCTTTGCAAAGGAATGTGCAGTGGTCACGCACCACAGGCTTGAAAAAATGCCCGGAAAAGGTCTTGTGCCTGCCGGACCGCTCCAGGAGCCGCTGGTTGTGCGGCCAACCTCTGAAACAATTATCGGGGATTCATTTTCCAAATGGATCGATAGCTACCGGGACCTTCCGCTGCTGATCAACCAGTGGGGAAATGTGGTCAGATGGGAGATGCGAACCCGTATATTTTTGAGAACCAGCGAATTTTTATGGCAGGAAGGGCACACCGCCCACGCCACGGCGGATGAAGCGATAGAGCGGACCCGGCTGATGCTTGATGTTTACGCTGGGTTGGTTGAAAAATCTCTGGCAATTCCGGTGATCAGGGGAAGCAAAACTGCCTCGGAAAGATTTCCAGGCGCCGTGGACACCCTGTGCATCGAAGCGATGATGCAGGATAAAAGGGCGCTCCAAGCCGGCACCTCGCATTTTTTAGGGCAAAATTTTTCAAAGGCCTCCAATATCGTATTCCAAGCTGCAGATGAAAAAGAGGAATATGCCTGGACCACCTCATGGGGGACTTCCACACGATTGATTGGCGCGCTTATCATGACACACGGTGACGATGATGGTATTATTATTCCGCCGAAGGTTGCCCCCTCGCAAGTGGTTCTCCTGCCGATTTTTAGAAAACCAAAAGACCGGGCAAAGGTGATGGAATTTACAGAAGGCCTGTCCAGGGAACTAAAAAGTCTGCGGTATGGTTCAGGCAAGCTGAAAGTAGAAATTGATGACCGGGATACCGGTGGTGCCAGGGGATGGGACTGGGTTAAAAAGGGTATCCCGCTGCGTGTCGAAATCGGCCCGCGAGACATTGCGGACAACGCGGTCTATGTCGGACGTAGAGACAGGGGACACAAAGAGAGAGAGTCGATCAAACGCGATCGTTTTGTCAGAGAGATTACCCGCATGCTAGATGAAATACAAAAAACGCTTTTTGAACGGGCTGCTTCGTTCAAAAACAACAACACCGTTGCTATTGATGATCGGAATGCTTTTTATCAATTCTTCACTCCAAATAATCAGGAAAAACCTGAAATTCACGGGGGGTTTGTATTGTCTCAGTGGTGCGGTTCAGCGGCATGTGAGTTGAAAACAAAAAACGATCTGGGCGTTACCATAAGATGTGTTCCCTTTGACAAAAAGACAGAAAGGGGCAAGTGTGTCTGCTGCGGCGAGACAGGAAATGGACGTGTCGTATTTGCCAAGGCGTATTGATTCGCTTTCTGCATAACACATCCCCATGATATATGTATGCCGGCTGAAATCTGCCGGTTCGGTTTAGAAATCTATCGCCATTACCTCACAATGGGCGTGTCGATGATCCGTATTAATGAAATTGTTGATAAAATTGCAAAAAACAATCCAGATGCTGATCTGGATCTCATAGAGCGCGCGTATATATATTCCGCACGGGTTCACGAAGGACAAAATCGGCTATCCGGTGAACCATATCTTTCCCATCCCCTCGAGGTGGCTGATATTCTTGCGGATATGAAACTTGATTCGGTCAGCATTGCGGCGGGCCTCCTCCACGATGTTATCGAAGATACCCACGCCACACCGGAAGACATAAAAAATGTATTTGGTGAAGAAGTTTTTCATATCGTTTTCGGCGTCACCAAGCTGGGTGCTCTCCCGCTTGACAGCTCACAGGCCCGCCAGGCTGAAAGCATTAGAAAGATGATCCTCGCCATGGCCGATGATATCCGGGTTATCCTGATCAAGCTGGCAGACCGCCTTCACAATATGAGGACCATTCAATTTCACAAAGAGAGCAAAAGAAAAGAAATCGCACAGGAAACTCTTGACATCTATTCACCGATTGCTGCGCGGTTGGGTATTTATCGGATGAAAAAGGAACTTGAAGATATCTCTTTTATGAATCTCAATTATTCCGAATATTCAAAGATAAAAAGTCGAATCACGCAGGGGAGAAAGGAAAGTGAAAAATATATTGAAACCGTCAAAAGTTTTATCCAAAAAAAGATGATGGAAGCGAACTTGAAATGCGAGGTTTTGGGCAGGTTCAAACATTTTTTCAGCATATATCAAAAGATGATAAACCAGCAACTTGAATTTAAGGACATATACGACATTATTGCATTTCGGATCATCCTTGATGCAATACCCCAATGCTATGAAGCACTGGGGCTTTTGCATTCCATGTGGAAGCCGATTCCAAAAAAGTTCAAGGATTATATCGCCGTACCCAAACCAAACATGTACCAGGCCCTCCATACGACGGTAATAGGCCCCTTCGGCGAACGGGTGGAAATTCAGATCCGGACGTGGGAACTGGATCGGATTGCCAAGTCCGGTATTGCCGCACATTGGAGCTACAAGGAAGGAAAGTATATCGATGAGAAGGCGAGTAAAGCATTTTCGTGGATTCAGGATCTGGTTGAAGATCAGGAAAATTTTGGAGACCCGAACGAATTTTTAGAAAATGTTCGCATTGACCTGTTCCCGGATGAAGTTTATCTGTTTACCCCCCAAGGGGCAATCAAAACACTGCCCCGGGGTGCAACCCCGGTCGACTTTGCCTATCTCATCCACTCCGAAGTGGGAAACCAATGTACAGGCGCAAAAGTTAACGGACGGATGGTTCCCCTTAAGACTGAATTGGAAACCGGAAATACAATCGAAATAATCACCTCTAAAGGTCACCATCCGAGCAAGGACTGGCTTAATTTTGTAAAAACGGTCAAGGCTCGCTCCAGAATTAGGCATTGGATAAAGGTTCAGGAAAAAGAGCGGAGCTTAACCCTCGGTCGAGAAATGTGCGAAAAGGCATTTCGTAAATACCGACTCAATTTTAACGAAACTGTGAAATCTGATAAGATGGAGAGGGTCATAGCTGATTTTGGATTCAAGTCACTCGACGATCTGATCGCAAGTGTGGGGTATGGCAAAATTACGCCCTTACAGATCGTGAGGAAGTTTAGCCCTAAAACGGAAACAGAAGAAGAACAAAAATCGATCCTGACCAAAGTCATTGGCCGGGTACGGAAGAAAAAACCGAGAAAAGGCGTGGTGGTTAAGGGCGTTGATGACATTCTCATCAAGTTTGGCAGGTGCTGTGAACCGGTTCCCGGAGACGCGATAACCGGTTACATCACCAGAGGTTATGGTGTAACCGTTCATCGGACCAGTTGCGTCAATGCTCTGAAAATGAGTCCGGAAAGACAGATCGATGTGGAGTGGAATATCGACTCGGGAGAAACCTATCCGGTCAAGATTCGTGTTCGTTCTTATGATAGAGTGGGTTTGCTGGCCGATGTCTCCTCTAATATCAGCAAAAACGCTGCCAATATTCTCAATGCCAAATCAGAGGCGAATGAAGACAAAACAGTTACCAGTTTATTTACCATCGCGGTCGAGGATACCGACCACTTAAACAGGGTTCTATCGGCAATCAAAAAGGTGAAAAACGTTCAGGAGGTCAAACGAATTGATCATTAAGCAACCTTAACAACCCGCCCTGATTTTATACAGTTGGTGCAAACAACCATTCTTTTAACCCTTCCGTTATGCAAAGTCCGTACCCTTTGAAGGTTCGGATTAAACCGCCGCTTGGTCTGGTTGTGGGCGTGACTCACATGGTTTCCCACCTGTGGTTTTTTTCCGCATATATCACACATTCTCGACATGATTTATTCTCCTTGCAAAATACCTTTTTTATCAGACAGCATGCTGTCTTTTATGCTCCATAGACAAACACTCCATCGGATTGGGTGTGCAAATGTCGAACAACTATTCTCTTTTTTTCAGCAAGGCATCACACCGTGCAATATACGCCAATGCTTTTTGGTGGGTGCCGACATCAGGGTAGTTGGAAATCAGTTTCTTGAAACGCTTTAAGGCTGCTTTGTAGTGCTTGCCTTTAAAATAAAACAGACCGACGTAAATTTCGTGTTCGGCAATGCTTTTCAAGCTTTTTTTGATCAACCTGGCCGATTTTTTAGCATAGGGGTTTGTTGGAAACTGTTTAACCAAACGGTTGAATGTATCAAGCGCCTTTCGGGCAGGGGCCTGATCCCTGTCCCACGTATCGATTTGTTCAAAATGACAGAGTCCAATTTGATGAATAACATAGGGTACCGCTTCATTTCGGGGATGCAGATTTTCAAATTCTTCATACGCGAAGATCGCCTCTTCATACTCCTTTAACTTATAGTGGGCGTCCCCGATTTTCAATTCCGCTAGAATAGCATATTTACTAAAGGGGTACCAGTTCTTCAGTGTCTCAAACGATTCGATACTGTCTCGATAATTTTCGCTTTTAAATTGATCCATTCCATCGCTCGCCAGTTCGGGTGCGGGTTTTTCCTCTTTTGATCTAAACAGGGCACAGCCCGAGAAAAAGAGAAGCGCAATGATACATAAAATGAACAGTCGTTTCATTGTAGATGGCTTTCGATATAATGTTGTGCTGAAAATGCTGCGATGGCAGCGTCGCCGACCGCCGTAACAACTTGCCGTAAAGGGGTATTTCTTACATCACCTGCTGCAAATACGCCCGGAACCGAAGTCTTCATATTGGTATCGACTATCACAAAACCGGAACTATCCAGTTTAACCTTATTCTCCAAAAATTCCGTTTTCGGATGAATTCCCACCCATATAAAGCATCCATCAACGGCAAGTTCCCTGTTTTTATTGGTTTTGACATTTTTTACCGTTATTTTTTCAACACCGGTCGAGCCGCTTATTTGGATGACCACAGAGTCCCAAATAAACTCTATTTTATCATTTGCAAACGCACGTTCCTGCAAAATAGCTTCTGCCCTCAGCTGATCCCGTCGATGGATTTGATAGACCTTCTTTGCGAATTTAGTCAGAAATACGCTTTCTTTGACCGCCGTATCACCACCCCCCACCGCAGCCACAACCTGTTCCTTGTAAAAAGGACCATCGCAGGTACCGCAAAAAGAGACGCCCCTGCCTAAAAACTTCTCTTCTCCCGGCACTCCCAACCTTTTTGGGACAGCGCCGGTGGCAATGATGATCGTATGGGTTGAAATGGAACGATCGCTGAGTTGAATTTTTTTTATCCGGTTAGAGAAATCAACGAAACGAACTTCGTCGGTTATAATCTTGAGATCTACCTTTCTAACCTGTTCGGTCAATTTCTGTACCAGGTCAAAACCGCTGAGTCCTTCGGGGAAGCCCGGATAGTTTTCAATCCAGTCTGTAATCAGGACCTGCCCGCCAGGTGCTGCCTTCTCCAATAGGACGACCTTTAACCTGGCACGCGCAGCATAAAGACCGGCGGCCAGCCCGGCCGGGCCACCGCCGATAATAACAAGATCGAAATCAACGTTTTTCATCACCGGATACTTTTTAAGCGGTGGTCAGAGGCGAAGAGTCGCTATACAAAATATTTTTTATAGCTACCTCTAGTTTTGATTTGGCAACCATACCGGTAATCTGATCAACAACATTTCCATCTTTGAAGAAAATTAAGGTTGGAATGGCCCTGATGCCATATTTGCCAGGCGTAACAGGATTATCATCCACATTGCACTTTGCAAATTTGACTTCATTCTCAAACGTACCTGCAAGCTCTTCGACCATCGGTCCGATTGCCCTGCATGGACCACACCAGGGCGCCCAAAAATCGACAAGAACAGGTTCTCCCGATTGTAATACCTCGGCGTCGAAATTCTTGTCATCGATTTCAATAATCCCTTTAGCCATCACACAACATCCTTTCTGAAATTAATTGGGATAAACATGCTGAAATATAGTAATAACGCATCCGAATGTCAACCATGTCTTTTTAACCATCGCCCTAATAAAATAGATGATACATAATAAATATTTTGAAGGCCGGTGAAATATTGACATCTCCAAACTATTTCATATAGAGTTTGATCAACGCCCCTTTTGATCTGATCGGGTGAATCTTCAAAGAGATGCGTAACATGGAAAAAAGCAAACTGTGGTTGACTTAAAGCGTTCTGCATACCCAAAATACCCTCGTGTGGCTGTGGGTGCCTTTGTATTTTATAAAAACCGGGTTTTGCTCGTGAAACGGGGAGCCCCGCCGGCTATAGGAAAATGGGCGATTCCAGGGGGAAGTGTGGAATTGGGCGAAACCCTTCAGGAAGCGGCAGAACGGGAGATTTTGGAAGAGACCGGTATTACCATACACGCCCGGATGCCGGTCTTCACGTTTGATGTGGTCGATCGGGATGAGATGGGTCAGATCCGGTTTCACTACGTGATTGTTGACTTAATGGCAGATTATATAAGTGGTGAACCCCGAGCGGGAGACGACGCCCTCGATGTCTGCTGGGCATCTTCCAGCGATATTGAAAATCTTGATGTAAGTGAAAAGACGGTTCAGGTGTTGAACCAGGTTTTCAAGTTCGGAACATAAACACTAAATGCAGTAAAAGAGATTCGCATGCAGCAAGATCGCATCCGATGGAATCAAAAATATACCGATGAAACCCATCCGATCAACCCCTCACGGATTGTTCAGGACTTTTATAACCTGGCCCCAAAGGGACGGGTGCTGGACATCGCTGCCGGAAATGGGCGAAACGCCCTCTTTCTTGCAAAAAATGGATTTTATGTTGACGCCGTCGATATTTCGGATATGGGATTTAACCGGGTGTCAAAACACCACATTAATCTGAACCTGATCTGTGCAGATCTCGATAATTTTGATATCCCCAAAGACCGCTACAGCCTAATCGTCAACTGCCGGTTTTTGGAAAGGCGGCTGTTTCCGTTCATGCAGGAAGGCCTTGTCTCCGGCGGTCTCCTCATTTTTGAGACATATCTTGAGCCGTTTGGGAAAAAAATCGAAGAACCTTCAAGGCGGAAACATCTACTCAAGAAAAACGAACTTCTTCATGCTTTTTTGCCGCTGCAAATCCTCCTTTATCGGGAAACGAGGGAGTCAGATGAAAAAGGGTCCGAATATATGGCCTCCCTTGTTGGGATGAAAAATGGATAAAAGAATCCGTATCGGCGCGTTGATTTCAGGTGGCGGGACAAACCTGCAGGCAATCATCGACGGTTGTGAAACCGGCCGAATCGATGGCGAAATGGTGTTCGTGGGGTCTGACAACCCGAAAGCTGCGGGTCTGAAAAGGGCCATAAAGCACCGCATTCCTGTCTTTTCTGTGGACTATGAGACAATCCAGCAAAACTTTAAAACAGATCCTGAAAAAATTCTCCCACCTAGAGATTTTGATCTAACGGATCTGCTTTCAAAGCAGTCCATTTTTTCTGCAAATGCCGCCCCTGAGAAGATAAATACTTTTTTCACTCCCAGGGCAATCGCAGAGGCACGACTTTTGGCTGAAATGATGGCTTTCCCATTCGATGTTCTGGTGCTGGCAGGATTTATGCGGGTATTGACTCCCTACTTTATCGACAGGATCAATACCCACCCCGGCCATTTCCGAATCATGAACATCCACCCTGCTCTCCTCCCATCATTTCCCGGTACTGACGGGTATGGTGATACGTATCGGTACGGGTGTAAGATCGGTGGGGGTACAGTCCATTTTGTTGATTACGGAGAAGATTCCGGCCCGATTATCGGGCAGAAAGCATTTGAGATTGATGGAGACGATACGGTTGAGACGATCAAAAAAAAAGGGTTAAAGCTGGAGTGGGAGCTTTACCCGCAATGCATACAACTGTTTGCTGAAGGCCGTCTTAAAATCGTCTACCGTTCCTATAGACTAAAAAACGGGGAAAAAGCCACAAAAACAGTTGTGAAAGTTATGCCACTTCAACCGGACATGTAAGAAGGCTTGAAGTTAAAACATGGAGGACTTGGGCTATCTCAAGCACTCAATCTTTACCGTAGACCTGCTTTCCGCAAGCTGTCAAACACTTTGATCATGATCGCCTGATCTGCTATCGGGATCAATTCGGCGAACCGTTCCATAGTGTAATCGGGACTTATTCTCAAAACTTCTGCCACCTCCGTTCGAGTCTCATTATGGTTGCCCTGTCTGATATGCATAGTCGATAGAAAGATATGAGGCGGTAAAAGATTGGGGTTGAGCTGGGCAGCCCGGCAGGCTTTGTTTTTTCGTATAATTATGGCTCATAATACAATCAAAACCGGTTATTCCAATTTAGCTGACAGATTGAATCGCTTTCCCCAGGGAGCACCTCCTTCTGAACTATTATTTAAAATCTTGAAAATGCTTTTTAGTGAGAAAGAAGCCAATCTGGTTTCACTCATGCCGATCAAGCCCTTTACAACAAAAAAAGCCAGCCGTATCTGGAAAATGGATATGGTAAGTACTCAAAAGATACTGGATGAATTAGCCGGCCGTGCTATTCTGGTGGACATTGAAAAGAATGGAGAATCCGTTTATGCTTTGCCTCCGCCCATGGCAGGATTTTTTGAATTCTCTTTAATGCGTGTGCGAAACGATATTGATCAGAAGGTATTAAGCGAACTGTTTTATGAATACATGAATGTAGAGGAAGATTTCATCAGAAAACTTTTTACCCGGGGGGTAACACAGTTGGGTCGCGTTTTTGTCCATGAGCCTGTCTTGTCCAACGAGAATGCATTGCATGTTTTGGATTACGAACGAGCCACTGAAGTAATTAAAAAGGCTACTCACCGCGGAGTCGGCATCTGCTATTGCCGGCATAAGATGCATCATGTTGGTATGGCGTGTGATACACCACAGGATATTTGTATGACGTTTAATAATACCGCTGCATCTCTGATCAAGCACGACAACGCTCGTTCCATTGATGTGGAAGAATGCCTTGATTTATTACAGGTAGCTTATGAGCACAACCTGGTTCAGTTCGGTGAAAATGTAAGAGAGAAAGTTAATTTCATTTGCAACTGCTGCGGGTGCTGCTGCGAGGCTATGATTTCCGCCCGGCGATTTGCAATTCTGAATCCTGTCCATACAACCAACTTTATCCCGGTTGTGACTGAATCTGACTGTAATGGATGTGGTAATTGTGTAAACGCCTGCCCTGTTGAAGCAATGACATTAGTTTCATCAAACAACCCTGTCAAACCCAAAATGAAAGTGGCTAAGCTGGATGAAGATATTTGTCTGGGATGTGGTGTGTGTGTCAGGACCTGTACAAAAGACAGCATTTGTCTGAAATCTCGGCCGAGCAGAGTTATTACACCCCTGAATGGAACACACAGGGCGGTGTTAATGGCCATTGAACGAGGTAAGTTACAGACTTGATTTTTGATAATCAGGTCTTAAGGAGCCATCGTGCCTTGGCTGGTGTTTTAGGCGCGATTCTGAAACTTCCGCCGGTCAAACAAGTTCTTGCAAGTCAGCAAGTGAAGTCACGTTATCTGGAAGCTTTGATTAATCATACAGAAAATTGATTTGGCAAGAGTATATAATATGCAGTCCATACCAGCTTAAATTCAGGAGGAAACATGATTCTGCTAAATCCAAAAACCGAAAATTTTGACCACCTTGATCCTCATACTCGCGATCTTTTAAAAAAAACTATTCAGTGGTTTGAGTCCCGGGGAAAACAAAAACTCAAAGATGATGACCACGAACGAGTCTGGTATGCGGATTTTCTTGAATTTGTAAAAAAGGAAAAACTTTTTGCCACTTTTCTGACTCACGGAGGCTACGGTGATGAGGACACACGCTGGGATACCTATCGAAACATTGCTTTGAATGAGGTCCTGGGATTTTACGGTTTGGCTTACTGGTACACGTGGCAGGTCACTATCCTTGGGTTGGTTCCTGTTTGGTTGAGTCAAAATGAGTCGCTAAAGAAAAATACCGCACAATTATTGCAAGCCGGAGGTATCTTTGCATTTGGTCTGTCAGAAAAAGAACATGGGGCGGATATTTACGCAACCGATATGATGCTGAAGCCTCAAAAGGATGGTACATATCTGGCCGACGGAGATAAATATTACATCGGTAATGCCAACAAGGCCGCGCTTGTATCAACATTCGGGAGAATGGAAGATACCAACGATTACGTATTTTTTGTTGTAAACCCGGAACACTCAAACTATGAATGTGTGCAAAATGTATGTAATTCCCAGAATTATGTGGGTGAATTCATTCTGAACGATTACCCCATTACTGAAGAAGATATTATAACTAAAGGACCCGATGCCTGGGATACATCGCTCAATACCGTTAATGTTGGGAAATACAATCTTGGCTGGGCGTCGATAGGAATTTGTACGCACGCATTTTATGAAGCGTTAAATCACGCCGCCCATCGGAACCTGTTCAACCATACCGTTACCGATTTCACCCATATTAAACAGTTGTTCGTGGATGCATACTCCCGACTGGCCGCTATGAAATTGTTTTCTCTGCGAGCGTCTGATTACATGCGCTCCGCATCTTTGGAAGATCGGCGATATCTGTTGTACAATCCTACGGTTAAGATGAAGGTGACCATGCAGGGGGAAAATGTGATCAATCATCTCTGGGAAATTATTGCGGCTAAAGGATTTGAAAAAGACCTGTACTTTGAGATGGCTGTAAGGGACATTCGCGCCCTCCCAAAACTGGAGGGAACGGTTCATGTGAATATGGCATTGATCATAAAATTTATGGCAAATTATTTCTTCCATCCAAAATCATTTCCTGAAATTCCTCTCAAAGCTGAACCTGTTAATGATGATTTCCTGTTTAACCAGGGTGCAACCAAAGGACTGGGAAAGATCAAATTTCACGATTACCGATTGGCGTACAATAGCATGGATTTACCTAATATCGATATTTTCAGAAAACAAATTGCAGCGCTAAAGAAACTTTTGTTTTTTGCCCGTCCGAAAAAAGAGCAAATCAAGGATTTTGATTTTTTATTGAACTTAGGGGAGTTGTTTACTTTGGTGGTTTACGGGCAGCTCATCATTGAAAAGTTCAAGATGGACGATTTGGATCTTGATTTACTAGATCAGATCTTTGATTTCATGGTCAGAGATTTTTCCAAATATGCCCTGGTTCTGTATTCCAAGACAAGCAGTACTGCCCCGCAGAAGTTTTTCTGCAAGCGTATGCTCCGAAGACCAATCACAGCTACAGACCGCTTTAAACGGGTTGTAGAAAAACATGTATTTTCACTATCTGATACTTATGAAATGAACGCCTAGTTAATTTAACTTGTTAGAATGTATGATATGATAAGACATTGCTTTTTCGAAGTGTCTGAATAAATCCTGCGGCGGTATTTTCTTTATGGCCGGAGGTTACTTTCGGATCTCAACCGCTGTGGCTGGGAGGCTTTGAAGACTTTTTACACAACCGGTGTTCGTGACGAAAAGGCGGTCTCGGGTGCGGTTGTCGCCACACAGCCCTTCGGTGACTTCCTTGGATTTCATCCGCATGTGCATATCCTGGTATCCGATGGTTGTTTTCACAAAAATGGTATGTTTTTCGTTTCTCCGGCTGTAGATACCAAACCCCTGGAGCAAATACCCTTATTAAAAGCTGGGGTGGAAAGGGAATTTTTGTGCAATGTGACGTAGGCGTCGAAGAGGATGTAAAATATGCAATCAGAAAGGGTATCGAGGCCTACCAGCGACTGGATGTCCTCTTCAATAACGCCGGGGTACTGTGGCGAGACAGGGATCGGGATGTGACAAGGACCGATGAAGTGGTCTGGGACGGGATCATGGCCATCAATTTGAAAGGAACAGTCTGGATATGTAAGTACGCTATTCCGGAGATGATAGATGGCGGGAATTGCAGGCGAATCATGAGAAGGAAGCACGAAAAATTCTTATCGGCAAGCAAATAGAAAGCACCATTATAAAAGACGCATTGAGTGAATTTTGTGATGGAATTCAAAGGGATTACAGTGCGGGGCTCTTAATGATACCATCACCTTTACTTCTGTTGCCTATGATGATGCGGAAATTACCTTTGACATTGAAGGTTCTTCATCATAGAACCAGTTGAATACTTCAGATGTCTCTAATAATGGATATTATGAGTTTCTGGTTGATTTTAATGCCGTATACAAGACGGACTTTTCGGTTTGTTCGCTTCCCAAAAGGAACTTCTTATCCCTTGCTGAGCGATAATCGATACTCACATGCTATCGACTCACATTTAGACAGATCACGGGATCAATCATGACTGCTGGCGCAATACGCTGCACCAACGATCTGAAACTTAGTAAGGTCCTACTCGCCCGGCAGGAAATCAAACGACTCAATCGGTCGATAAAACGCAAATCGGAAAAAGGCGAACAGTCCGCCACCCGCCGCCATCTACTGGCAACATCGGTACGACTCAGCCCTGGCATGGCTGCCGCGGTACATCAAAAAGCCGAACGTTGTGTTGAACGGCTTGGTATCGATAATCCGTTAGAGCTCTATGCCTATGCGAGCCCACAATTCAACGCAGCCTGCTTTAAGCCTGAGGAAGGGCGGGTCTTTATCATGTTCTCATCCAGCCTGCTGGAAGCCTTCAATGACTCAGAACTGTTGTTTGTCATGGGACATGAACTCGGCCACCATGTCTATGACCATCATCGGGTTCCAATCGGCTATGTACTGAGAGGTCGACAACCGCCACCAGCCGATCTGGCGCTCGATCTATTTGCCTGGTCCCGCTACGCCGAGATCTCCGCTGACAGAGCCGGGGCCTTTTGCGCCCAGGACCTGGAAAGTGTTGCAAGGGCACTGTTTAAGCTGGCGTCTGGCATCACCGACGAGCGGGTGGTGCGATTTGAGCTCCACGAGTTTCTCGCCCAGGTCGATGACATGCTGGCATTTGATGACCAGCCCGGCCAAGGTGCGCCCAAACAGGACTGGTTTGCAACACACCCGTTCAGTCCCTTAAGGGTCAAAGCGCTGAAGCTTTTTCATGAATCTGACCTAATGACGACCACTGGTATAGACAAATCAACACTGGAAGACCAGGTCCAACAGTTCATGAGGCTGATGGAACCGGATTATCTGCAGGGCAAAACAGAAAGCAGTCGTGCGATGCGCGATCTTTTTCTTGCTACTGCGGTTGTCATTGCTAACGCCTATGAGGGCATCAGCAAAAAAGAACGCAACACGCTAAAGCGTTACCTGGGTGAGGCTTACTCGATTGACATACTGGACGCTGACCGACTTAAAGAGGATCTGCCGCGCCGAATCGCTGAAGTCAAAAAACGAGTTAGTCATACCCAGCGCATGCAGGTGCTGCGCGACCTGTGTGTTGTTGCCGCTACTGAACAACCAGTCTCGGATGCTGAGCGAGACTTGCTGAACCATATTGCAACTGAACTTGAGGTGCCGGTGGGGTTCATAGTCCAATGCTTGGAGTCGGACATCGAACTCGATTAATGGTCATAACATCTCTTTCTCGACCACTGTGGCGAAGGTTAATCAGCAAGAGAATGGAATTAAACGTTTTTTTTATCAGGATTTAACAAATCATACTTATATTTCATGGCTGCCCCATAGACGGTGGCAAACCCCGGTTTGTCCGGGAAAATAAAGGTTGTCTGATACAATTTACCGACAAGATTTAATATGTGCCGGATAAATTGATTTTGAGCCACTTTGCCTACTACGACAATTTTATCTACACAACCCGCTTCACGGGCACAAATCGACGAGATGATACCGACGGTTTCGGCTACCAGCGTTAAAATAGCTGCGGCCAGATCTTCGATTTGTTTTGATTGGACGGATGCGAAATTGCCGGCAGTAACATCCGAACCCAAAAAACTGATCCTTTCATAACCGAGATCTGAAATCGTTAAGTTCAAATGTGAGGCATTGCCTTTCAATGCCTGGGTTTCTACTACCTCGGGATTTTCGATACCGCACATCAAAGACGAAAGGCCTTGAATGGTTCCGCCCCCTATACCGGTTCCACCGACATGCTTGGAATGGTTGTCTGCAAAATGCACAATGGCTGATCCTGTTCCAAAGCTGACCACAATGCATTCATTGCAGTCGGCAAGTGTTGACCCGCCAAAACCAACCGAATCGATCTCAGGTATAACCTGAATCCGTTTTTCCAGATCGGCGGGCATATCCGATACCGATCCGGTGAACACCAGGAGATCGGTTTGATATTTGCCAATCAACCGCTCGTAGATGGGAAAAATGCTGTCCCAATCTCTTTTATTAACACTTACGGCGTCAATTAGCTGGTTAGATACGACAACACCAAAATCTGTAAAGGATGCACCACGATCAATTCCAATAATCGGCATGTTCTTTAAGTTATTCATCGCTATTCCATAATTCGCTATTGTTGAGCAAACAAACGGAAAAGAGACGGACTATTGCTTTTCTATCTCAAATCCGATTCGATCAATCGGGTTAATGACACTAGTTGTGATATTACGCAGATGCGAATTGATTCGTTTTAGCCAGCGGGCGTAGATACCGAGAGCAACTGAATCTCCGGGCCGGATTCCCTTATCTTCTTCTTTAACCAGGGCGAACAGGCACTCGTCACAGGCCTGGTTAACCCATTTGTATTCATTTAAAATCTCCAAAGCCAGTCCGCTGTCTCCACCCTCGAAGCTTTTTTTAGTTTTGATAAAATTATTCTCAAGGGACTTTTCAATTTCCTGAACCGATTCTTCGAATTTGCCCCCATACAACCTGCTAGGATGATTCAATGCCAGATCGACCATGTTTTTGGTATAATCACCGATGCGTTCAATATCGATGATGATGCTTATCAGGACCAGACCGGAAGGTAATTTTTCTGGACCGCTGACCGCGAGATGGTTAAACACATTCCGCCTTACTTCCCGTTCGTAGCTGTTAATCTGTTTATCCTTTTCACGTACATCTATATCCCCTGCACTTCCTTCTCTGAACCGGAGCGATTCTTTGGCCTTTAAAAACATCTCCCGAGTAATATCCAGCATCTCAAATGACCGTTGGTAAGCGCGATCCATCAATGTGTCTTTCTTAAAAATTGCTATCCATTGTTTAAACATCGGTCACTCTCCTTACTTAAAAAAGTAAATCAAAGTTATCGGTAAAATAAAAAATACGAAAATAATATATAAAACCGGAATAAATTTTCTCTTGGTTGAAAACGTTGCAAATCTCTGTGCCAAGGTGATGGGAACACGCTTAAATGGCCACCAGATAACGATCCCTGAGATATTGAACATCAGATGGGAGAATGCCACAATTATCGCCGAAAGATTTCCGGTCACGAGCGCAGCCAGTATTGCTGTTATCGTCGTCCCGATGTTTGTGCCTAAAGTGTACGGAAAAAGCTGGGCCATGGTCAGAAGCCCTGCCCCCGCCATCGGCACCACCAGTGAAGTGGTAATGGAACTGCTCTGCACCATGGACGTAAGAATTATGCCCACAAGAAAAGCCCACCTGGCATTTTTGAATAGGTATCGGTCAAACCAGGCTTCCGCCTTTTCTACGACCAGATGCTTGAGGGATTTCACCATAAGGACCAATGACAATATCAATAAAATCAGTGATAGTACAAGAAGAACCCAGGGGTATTCACCAATTATATTCTTCAAAAGCATAACCGCGGGTTCGGTCAGAGCCTTGACTGGACTTAAAAATTTTAGTCCTCCGATGTGTTGAAGTTCCTGACCAAGAAAAGTTGCGATTCGACCGAGGAAATTAGTGAAATACTGTAGGGGAAACAACACTAGAACCGCCAGCAAATTAAAGAAGTCATGGACGATCGCCGCGGCAAATGAACGCTGAAATTCTAAAGAGCGGTTTATTTGAGTTAACGATACCAATATATTTGTAACCGATGTGCCGATATTGGCACCCATGATGATCGGGATGGCGTTACCGATATTCAGTGCCCCTCCGGCTACCAGCCCAACGACAATCGTAGTCGTAGATGACGATGATTGGATGATAGATGTTGCCAGTATGCCGATGAACAGCCCCACAAAGGGGTTCGTGGTGCTTTTGATCAAGCCTTCTGCCAGGCCCTTTCCAAACATCTTGAGGGAAGTCCCCATCAACTCAAGGCTGAGCAGGAATAAATACAGGAACAAAATCAAGAAAATAACATTGAAAAGGCTGTTGTAAAGGTGGAAAAAATTTCTGACCGATTTCATCAAGATTTTTCAATTCTTCTTTATTTTGTCCGGGAGATTTTTAGCAAGACAGACCCAAATGGTTTACAATTTCCTCAAACCAGCTGAATTGTTTTCGCCCAGGAGTGTCCATATGACTTGAAACGAATTTTTAACAATCGATACGATGTGTCCTTTAAAAAAATGATGTTCGATATGAAATCGGACTCCCCGGTGTTGGGTGATCAGATGAACATCATCTATCACCTTCTCGATGTGGCATTTTGAAAGTTCTGTCAGCCCGGTTCCAACCGCTTTGAGGGTCGCCTCCTTTGAAGTCCAGTACCGAAAGAACGACTTAAATTTATCTTCGTCTATCAGTCTCCATTCTCTACCATTCGCAATTTTACCAAAAAGATGCGTTGGGCAGGGACGAATTTCCTCGATATCAATTCCGATCTGTTCGGGACAAATCACAGCTGCGACATATTTGGATTTATGTGTAAGAGACCAGTGAATTCCGTTAAAGGGAAGCGGCGCCCCATTTTTATGCTTTTGCAGCTTGCCCAAAACAACACCACTTTTTTGAGCGGATATTTCAAGGGCTTCTCTGGCACGATGCCTTAAGGCTCGTACCCTTTCTCTGGCCAACTGTTTCCTGCTATTTGTGGGAACAGACAATATGACGGGATATATGGGGTTTCTATTGTTCATTTTTTATCCTCAATACTTCCTCATAAACCCGATTTTTGGACAGGCCATATTTTTTTGCCACCGTTTTTGCGATAGCTGAAAGCGTTTCATCCCGGTTCTGCAAACCCAGCTCTATTGCCGCTCGTAATGTTATTTCAGCAACATCGCCCTTTATTTTACCTCCCATGACAACGAGCGTGCATTCGCCTCTTATTCCGGAACGATCTGTAAGGGTGCTGATTATTGCAGAGAGTCTCCCCCTTACAAATTCTTCGTAAATCTTGGTCATCTCCCGGGACAATACACCGGGCCGGTCCCCCATGATCGTTTGAATGTCCTTTAGAAGGGTAAGAACCCGGCGGGGGGATTCATAAAATATGAGGGTACGTTTTTCAACGGCGAGTTCTTTCAGCCTTTTAATTCGATTTCCCTTTGTCCGGGGTAGAAATCCCTCAAAGACAAATGAATCGGTTGGAAGACCTGATACAGAAATGGCGGCAATGGCAGCAGATGCGCCGGGAACCGGAATAATCCTTGTATGATTTGCAACCGACATCTTTATAAGACGGTACCCGGGGTCTGATATCAAGGGTGTTCCTGCCTTCGAAACAACCGCCACTGAGGAGCCTCTTTTGATCCTGTCTATCAGTTCAGGTGTACGGTTTGTCTCGTTGTGGTCGTGGTAAGAAATCAGGCGGGCACCTTTGATCCGGTGATGGGAAAGGAGCCTGGCGGTATGTCTGGTATCTTCTGCTGCAATAAAATCGACCGCCTTAAGTATTTTCAGTGCCCTTAACGTAATATCGTCCAGGTTGCCGATCGGTGTGGCAACAATATAAAGCCCGGCTTCCAATTGCATGTGTTCCGGATCATCCATAGGCGAGTTCAAATGCGTTTTTTATGAGCTCTATTTTGGGTTTATCTCCACCCGCGCTGACCGCCACCACATCAAACCGGGCTTTTGTCCGGTTCTGTTTTGTCGATTTAAGGTACCATAGAGCGACCATTGAAATTTTCTTTTGTTTTTTTAGAGTGACCCCCCATTTCGGATTGGCGTAATAAGATGACTTTCTCGCTTTAACCTCCACAAAGACAAGGGTATCTTTATCCTTGGCAATGATATCAATTTCACCTAATTTTGTACGATAATTCCGTATTAAAATCTTATATCCATTCTTTTTTAAATACCTGACCGCGACGGATTCGCTTTTTTTCCCGAATTCCTGGCTATCGCTCAGCATCACAGATACTCTTTCACCCCTTTGAAGCTACGTCTGTGGATGGGACAGCACCCGAAAGTTTTTATCGCTTCCCTGTGTGCCCGGGTCGGATATCCTTTGTGGCGGCAAAATCCGAATTCCGGATAATCCTGATGATATCTTTCCATCAAGCGGTCCCGGGTCACCTTTGCAATGATAGATGCCGCGGCGATGGAAACACTGAGGATATCTCCTTTGGGTATTGGTTGTTGCAGGATGTCTGATGAAACAAAGCCTGAAATCCGGTGGAGACCGTCGATCAGAAGGATGTCCGGTTGCGGGTGAAGGTTTTTCACCGAAATGGCCATGGAAAGAAGCGATGCATTGAGGATGTTAATCCGATCAATTTCCACGGGATCGACGATACCGATACCGATAGAAAATGCATGTTGATAAATGACCGGAAGAATTTTAAGCCGCTGTCTTGAGGTCAGTCGTTTTGAATCCGGCAGATCCCAAATTGGAAACGAAAATGAGAGCACAACCGCTGCAGAGACAACCGGTCCGGCCAGCGGGCCCCGGCCGGCCTCATCAATACCGGCAATTCTTTCACAACCGTTCTCTATGGCTTTTTTTTCAAATGTCCACAGGTCGTGTTCCACGGCATCAGCATCCGGGGACTCTTTTTTGCGACTTTCGTTATCACCGGTTACCTGGAGATAAAAGAAAGATTGTCTTGGGTATCTTTGAAAAAATGGGCACTGGCAATGAAACCTTTGCAAAACCCCACCTTTTGCCCAATTTCAGCGTCAGGCTCAAAT
>DCWS01000061.1 GCA_002328165.1 Desulfobacteraceae bacterium UBA2156
TCGCCAATTAAAGTGGTACGTGAGCTGGGTTTAAAACGTCGTGAGACAGTTTGGTCCCTATCTTTCGTGGGCGTAGGATATTTGAGAGGATCTGTTCCTAGTACGAGAGGACCGGAACGGACGAACCAATGGTGTTCCAGTTGTCGCGCCAGCGGCATTGCTGGGTAGCTAAGTTCGGAATGGATAACCGCTGAAAGCATCTAAGCGGGAAGCCAACCTCGAGATTAGATATCCCTTTCGATGGAAACATCGAAACTGAAGACCCCTTGAAGACTACAAGGTTGATAGGCCAGGTGTGTAAGCATAGCAATATGTTTAGCTAACTGGTACTAATCGGTCGTGAGGCTTGGCCACAACATTTAGCATGTTTCTACCTCCGTGCGTTTTCATGTGCTTTTTAGTAAATAGATAGCTACAATTTTTTCGGTGGCGATAGCGATGAGGCAACACCCGTTCCCATCCCGAACACGGCAGTTAAGCTCTTCAGCGCCGATGGTACTGCTTGGGAGACTGAGTGGGAGAGTAGGACGCTGCCGAAAATTTTTTATATAAACCCGGAATCATCAAATGGTTCCGGGTTTTTTGCAATTATGGCTAAAACCCTCATCGTTAAGAAAATAGCTGGTTTCATGAAGGCCGGGAAGGATGCAAATGTTAAAAGTGGTATTTAGTTGGATTTTGGATGAAGCAGTTCTTCAGAACTTTGTTCAAGAATTTCCCGTGGTCGTTTTACTGCTGATAATCGCAATATGTATTGTGATACTGTCAAAGGGCGCTGACTGGATGATTGACGGTGTGGTTCATCTGGCCCGAAGAACCGGTTTACCACGAATCGTCATTGGTGCCACGATTATTTCTCTGGGTACGACCACACCGGAAGCGGTGGTTTCGACAATGGCGGCGTGGATGGGTAACCCTGGATTGGCACTGGGCAACGGCGTCGGATCGATCATTGCCGACACAGGCTTAATTTTTGGCCTTACCTGCGTGGTGACCCGGGTGCCGGTTAACCGTTTTATTCTCAATCGCACCGGTTGGGTGCAGGTTGGCGCGGCCACTCTGCTGGTAATCATTTCACTGGGTGCGTTGGCATCGACGCCTGACGGGCCGGTTTTACAAAGATGGGTCGGCATTATTTTTCTCATATTGCTGGCTGGTTATATGTATAGTACATATGTCTGGGCCAGGCAGGGATCCGACTTGGGTGTCGAAGAAGAGGCGGCGGATGACTCAGAGCTGATGGGAATGGGAAAATGCTGGTGGATGATTTTGGGCGGTCTTTTCCTGGTGGTTTTGGGAGCCCGCTTTTTGGTCCCGAGTGCGGGGGAAATTGCTCATAGAATCGGTGTCCCCGATGATGTGATTGCTGCAACCATGGTTGCATTCGGGACCTCGCTTCCGGAACTGATGACAGCAGTGGCGGCAATCCGCAAAAAACACCCGGAGATTATGGTGGGCAATGTTGTCGGTGCCGATGTGCTCAATTGTCTTTTCGTTATCGGTGCTGCTGCGGTTGTACGACCGCTTGCGGTTCCACCCAATTTTTTCAGCTTTCACTTTCCTGCGATGATCCTCATCCTTTATCCCTTTCGGGCATTTATTTTTATGAACAAAGACGGTCAGTTTAAGAAGTGGCAGGGTGCCTGGCTTTTAGGCGTCTACTTGATTTATTTAATTCTCCAATATGTTTTTAACGTCGGGACGGTTTAAAATTATGGTCATAAGATTCCAGGTTAAGAATTGGAATAAGTATGACCTGCCGTCTTGGGATGGAATTTTGAAGGTTACCTGTTTAAGGGTTAATATCCAGGGGGTGAAGGCCATTGACTTCATCGGTCATTCAGTGTTATCCACACGTTCAAGCGGGCCGAGGTGTTATAATGGAAAAACACAACATGATACTGGCTGCAGAAGAGCAGTTTGCCCGAGAGGTGACCCTGGGGCGAATTGTTAAACGGCCGATGGCAGTTTGGAGCTATCTCATACCAGGGATGTTTATTATCGACTATCTCCGGAGGGGAAGCGCCATTCGTCTGTATACCAAACATTTTATGTTTCCGCGAAATCTTGCACTGAATATGGCTAGAAGTATGTCTGGGGTGGCGGAAAAAAAAATTGAGACTTCACAAATCTCGAAAGATATCAGCACAGGGCTTCAATCCTTGAAACTGGATTCCCCGAACATACAAAAGGCCCTGGAGAAGATAGTGCATCTGCTTGCTGATCACTATTTTAAATTGATCAAAAGCGAGGGAAATGATTACTGTCAATTGATTCGGAACACCTATCAAAATCGGCGAGCGTTCCAGTCCCATCTGGATCTACTTATGGATGCTGAACAAGAGGCGGATCGGGCAATCCTTGAAAAATTGGGTGATACCGAAAAAGTTCGGGAAAAATTATCGATTGAAAGACAGCAAATTGAAATGCGGCGCCGAAACCTTGCAGGCGAAATTTTTTAGCGATTTAGAACGGTGAAGAAACAGGGGACTGGCTTGCCAGAAAATTTGGACAGAAAGTTTGAAAATATACTCGACCGCGATCGTACAATGGCCAAATCGGTATCAATGGCCGTGGTAAAGCCAAAACCACTCGGTGTATGGGATGTGATGATACCGATCATATTTATCCTAAATTTTATGAAACTGAAACAAACCAGGGAAATATTTATCCAAAATTTCATGTTTACTAAAGAACTGGCCCTGGATGCGGCAAGGAACATCATTAAAAAGGGCCGGACCCGAGAATCAGAATTGGCTCAAATCGAGGATAAAACCAAGAGTATTCTAGATGCTGATACCGATGGCATCTATTCAGAAGAAATTCGCCGGTCTCAGATGGAAGAGATCGATCTGCTCATCGATCACTATTGCAAGCTTTTCAAGACAGATGGCGTGGATTATTCTTCTTTGGTGATCAATACCTATCAGGACCGGAGGGGATATACTGCTTTTTTTTCCAAACTCAAAGATACAGAAAAGGAGGTGTCGAATGCTGCCAAACGGGTTTTGGGAGAGAAGGCCGATACCGCCGCTTTATCAAAAATAGAAGCTGCCACAGAGCGTGTGAGGAAGGCAGAGGTCGAAAGGATTTTCGGACCTAAACTCAAATAGAAGGATGCTCAATAGGGAAGAGACAAAACGGGTTTACCAGCACGCCTATCTGCCGGAGCACCTGATTGAGTATGTTGAATCAATTTCCGGTGCGAAATCGCACCTCCATGAAAACTACCTGAGTTTTTTTCAAAAAAAACACCTTATATTCATCGGCTACCCACTCGGAAATATACAAAAAGATGTTCCGCAAGCCTATTATTGGGCCTGTAAATATTTCCAGCCTTCCACCGTTGCCATCATTGCCCCTGAAATCTGGCTTTCCGATCACCACCTCAGGAAGCGGTCAACGGACATCTATTATCGGATTCAATTGCCTCTATTGTCCCTCGATTCTGCAGTGAATTATATGGTCAGACGAGCCAAAAGAGAGCTGAACGTTACTGAGGCGAAATATGACAAGGCCCATGGTAAACTGATTAGAGAGTTTATTTCAACGCATGATTTGTCTCAAGAGCAACTACATATTTTCAAACAGGTGCCCCAATATTTAAAGACTTCGACAACTGCCCGGCTGTTGGAAGCAAGAAAGAAAAATGTGTTGGTTGCCTTCAGTATCGTGGATTTGGGTGCAGCGGATTACGCGTTTTACCTGTTTAACTTCCGGTCGTCAAAAAAAATGATTCCCGGTGCTTCTGATCTGCTTTTCAGTCATATGATTCAATTGGCTCAATCCGAAGGAAAGGCGGCTATCAACCTTGGTCTCGGCATCCATCCGGGGATTCGCCGTTTTAAAGAAAAATGGGGTGGTGTCCCTTTCTGTTCCTATGCATCAGCTCTGGTTGTTAGAAAATCCACGGAGCTGGACAGATTGATGGACAAACTCTGACTATTTTTTGGAGAATAGGTGACTCGCCTCTTTTATTCTTATTTTCGAAATAGTTTGGGCAACTTTATCAAACCATTTGTTTCGATCTTTTTTGCTCCCTTTTCGCATGGTTGAAATTGCGGCCTGCATCACTTCTTTTTCTGCCCGGTTCAGTTTGTTAAGAAAAGAGAGGTAAATTGTTTTGGTTGGATAGGCCTGTTTAACCATTTCGTTAAACTTGGAAGGTGTTGATCGTAAAAGGCCCAGGTAATGATCGATGAGAATTTCAATTTCATATAACTGTTTACGCCTGACCTTGGGGCCATAATATCCCTTTTTTTCTTTATCTAAAAGCTCCTTTGTCTCAATTTCTATTGAGCGCATTTCCCATGCTTTATCTTTTCCATTGTGGATTCCCCTGGCAGCATTGAAAGCCAATTGTTTGGTTAAAAGGAGATTTTTTTGTGTAAGATAAAGGCGTCTCTTATAACGAAAATAATCGAGCAACAAAAGAGGGGGCAAAAGACTTTTCCATCCGGGTTTTATCTGTGTGTGTGCGAGGAGGATGCGAGAAATTTGATCATACTGTTTAACTTCGTGATTCCAGATAGTTTGATATATTTTTTTCATCTATGTTATTATATAAAACGGATTGAGAGATATGTAAATTACGAAATCTAAAAATTATAAAAAGAGAAACGTAAAGTCAATGGAGGCTTTTGCGGTGGCCCCAGGGGAGCCATACATGTACTTGCCCTTGCTTATCTGAAATGAAATCGTTATTTTGTGAATTGTAATGCCCGGATGGATTGGGGCATGAAACGTGGGCAATTTGTAAGCGATCCGAAAATATTGGCGATAGGATTCCGACAGAGAGAGGTGGATAATGGACAGATTTTCTTTTAAAGATAAGAATGTTTTGGTCACCGGTGCCAGTGGTGGCGTTGGTTCAGCCCTGATATGGCCAAAACATGTGGAACGCCGCCTCAAGCCGATTTTGAACAAGGCCTTCCGGGGAAGATCTTTTAAAAAAAGACGTTGGCAGCTTTTACAGATAGAATCAGCTATTGCCTGCAATCTTAAATGTGTGATGTGTCCCTGGAAGCAGGCCAGTAAACAGGGAGAAAATAGAGGTATCATGTCAGAGACGATATGGAAATCTCTACGCACTTATCTGCCTGAGGCTGAGTCGATCGATTTTACCGGCGGCGGTGAACCCCTGCTCCAACCGGAGTTGGTTAACTGGGTTAAAGAGGCCCATGCGGCGGGATGTGAGACGGGTATTCTGACCAATGGACTCCTTTTGAATAAAAATAAAGCGGAACAAATGATCAGCGCAGGTTTGAATTGGATCTGCGTGTCAATGGATGGCGCGACAAAAGAAGTTTACGAACAGATTCGAATCGGTTCGAATTTTGAACGCGTGTGTGAAAATCTGGGTAATATCACCCGGCTTCGGGTTGGAAAGGTTCCAAAGACGATGATTAACTTTGTCCTAATGCCGATGAATTTTCATCAGGTGGAAGAAATTATCAGTCTGACCGCTCGCCTGGGGGTCGATCAGGTGAATTACAAACAATGCGACGTCATTCGGGGAGAGGATGGTAATGGTTACGGGCTTTTCAATACAAAAGAGACCCCGGAGGTCCTCCGTTTAAAAAAGGAGTTGTCAAAGGCCCGCCGCTTTGCAAAAAAAATAAATGTACATACCACTACTTTCCCTTTTACGCCGGAGGAACAACCGGTCTGTGATCAGGATCCTCGCAATTCCATTTTTATTCGCCACGATGGAAAAGTCGCACCTTGTATTAATCTTGCCACCGGCGGTCCGACCACATTTTTGGGTAGGGAAACAACCATGCCGACGGTTCACTATGGCTGCCTTCTTGATGATGATTTGATGGACCTTTGGGAGAGTGACAAGTGCACATTTTATCGGGAGCGTTTTCATAACCGGGTGAAGGCGCATGATAAGAAAATCCTTGAGAGCTTTGTCGCCGGATCTTCCAACCGTTCGAAGATCATGGATGCAGCCAAAAACGCCATGCCTGAAGCGCCGGAGGGGTGCAGAATCTGTCATTATCTATATAATATTTAAACTGGGTGATTTTGTCTTCGAGCGATATATTCCAAACGATCCCTTGTATAGAGGAAATGCATGTGCATGATAACCGCCGATGAAAAACGATTTATTTTAGCAAATGCATATGTTCCAGAGCATAGTGTAGATCTGATGCCATCTGTATCCGGTGGTGAGCCGTTTCTGATCGATGGATATTTTGGTTGTCACAAAGGGGAGGAAATCATTCTGGTGGGATATCCCTTGCAGCATAAGTTTGATGCCAACGAATTGGGGACCTTCGTCGATCAGATGCGAAAAAAATTCAATCCTTCAACGATATCACTCATTGCACCTGAACTATCAAAACAATTCACATCATCCTGTATGGAAAATGAGTGCGATGATTACTATACGCTAAATATCCACGATTGAAGCAACAAAAAAGTAAGGGCCGCCTGAGCAGTACTGCATTGGAAAAATTGTCTATTGAACACTCCACTGAGATGGGAAAAGCACAGGGCATCCTTTCCGCGGAGTTTATCGAAGAAGTCAAACTACCCATTCGTGTAAAAAATCTTTTGCTCAAGATGCTGTCATTTGTAAACCGTTCGAGGGATTCGGTTGTCCTGAACGCCTGGGATAAAAATAGCAACCCGGCTGCATTTTACGTTGTTGATCTTTCTGCACGAGATTTTTCCACCTATGTGATCGGATGCCGTTCGAAAAAATGCCCAATTCCAGGAGCGTCTGATCTTCTGTTTTTTGAAATGATCCAAATGAGTAAGGTGTACGATAAACGATATATTCATCTCGGTTTGAGGGTGAATCTGGGGATAGAAAGATTTAAAAAAAAATGGGGGGGGAAGCCCCACGCCGACATATGAAATGTGTGTCCTTAATTTTGAAAAACATCCATACTGGATACCCTTCGGCTGATGCGTGCGCACACATAACATTTCCGATGTTACCGGGTCTGTTAACAGGGAGATGAAACGGCATACAGGTGACCTTACCCAACTGATCGGGGTTTTTACGTTTTTGGACGGATTGTACGAAAAAAAATTAAAGATGGTTTGGACAGTGGAGAAAAATAAACAAACATCACACCTTGTCGGTACGGCTCATTTTTTCCCCTATAGCTTCAAGGCCTCTCTTAAACAGTATATCAAAGGTGTGGAACATGTGCTGTTCGAAGGCCCCTTGGACAGGAAAAATATGAATAAAGTGGTTTAAGCAGGATTTTATGAGGAAAATGCCCCCCCATCTTTTTGAAGAATTGAATCCACATACCATCAACAGAATCACCCATGCTCTGATCCCTTTCCGCCAAAACAGACTTTTGTTTTTTTTTTCTTAACGAGCACCATTTAAGCGCAAACACCCCATACGCCATGGTTTCCGGGATGAAGTCTTGGCCGGCTTTTTTTACACTATGGACCGGTTTTTAGAAAAAAATGGTTGGAAATATTCGGTCGATATGGAGGCGTATGGGGTTGCCTGCCGTATGGCTAAAAAAGTTATTTTTCTGGAAACGATTGAAGAACAGATAGATGTCCTGGAGCGCATTTCTCACAAGAAAATTATTGATTTTCTTGGTTGGATTGATCGCTGGGGTGAATATGCACAGGAATACGCAGCATGTTATTTGGATGGAGATCTGAAAAGACTCAAATCTTCCAGAGTTGGCTTTCTAAGCCGCGATTCATCTGTCATCGACCGGCGGGACACCATTTTGTATGAACGCATGGTGGCTTATTTGGAAAAGGGAAACACCCTTGCCTTTGTGGGCGCACCCCATATCCAGAGTATCAGAGATATGCTTCACGCTGATGGTTTTCGAACCACGACATGCTGAGGTGGAAATGTTTTTCAGAGGATTAAAGACCAATCAGGCAATGGTTAGCAGCTAGAGTAAGAGCCCATGTGTTAGCATTATTGTTGGAAAAGATATTTGAGATAAACTACATGTGGGGAAAATGTACAATGGAGCCATTGGAAGAGATATCTAAATCCGAATTAATAAAATACAAAGTAAAATTTTCAAAAAGAGAAGACAGAACCCAAACATTTCCAAAAGTGACGAATACGACTCCCCCCCAAAGAAAGTATATTAGCATGGTTGGAATTAGAAATCAGATGAGTTTGAAAAAATTCGTATGGTGAGGAAAGTGAAAAGTTAACCGGTTTATTTTGGTGGAAATATCCTTCCTCTGTGTTGAATAGGAGTTAAATTAAAGCCCTATCAATTTAGGCGGCTCGCTCCCAAGGATCGTTAGTGGGCTGGGTTCAATTACTTCTGGTACTTCCGGCCGTTTATTTTATCTCTTAATTTTCCGGAACATTTAAATGTCACAACCTTTCTTTTCCGTAGCACCAAATCAGAGCCTGTTGACGGGTTCCGACCCCTTCGTTCCATTTTGTTCTTCACACAGAATTTTCCAAATCCCGATATCAAGACATCTTCACCTTTTTCTAATGTGGTTTTGATGATTTCAAGAAGGGATTCGATGGTTTCGACGGATTTTTTTTTGGTAAACCCGAGTTCGTGTACCCTTGCAACAATATAACTCTTTGTTAATGCCATAGCGCCTCCTAATTAAATCTGTTCTGTCAGGTAAAGAGCCCCTTTTCTTTGTTTGACGATTAATAGAGCCAATTTTTCCATAATCTTGTACGAATAAGAGCGTGTAAGTTGTCTAAATATATGGATTATAAATAGATGTCAAGATGCAAAAAAAAAATTGAGAATATGTGTCAATGGAATTTTATGGGCCTGCCTGTGCGGATGAAAATCTGGTAATCGGTCTTTTTTAATCATGGATGGATCTTGAAGATGAACACGCGGCATTTTATCAAAAGGAATTAAAAGGTGGGGAGAGTCGGATATTTCCAAAAATAAAAAAAAATCATCTTTTGACTTAGATCAATGAAATCAATAGATAATACGTTATTATTACATTCAAGCAGACAAATCCATGGTTTTCGGAGCTCTAAAACATTTAACGCCTGTGGAGAGAATAGATGAATGAATATTTAAACAGGGGTATCAAAGAAATTATCACTGAATTTCCTGAGATCGACGGCATTTTAAATGATTATGAAATTAGTTGTGGGCCGTGCAGTGTTGGAACCTGTCTTCTTAAAGATATTGTGACGATTCATCGTCTTACCAAAGACCAGGAGCAGGAGCTGATGGCCAGAATCGCTAAAGCGATACACCCGGGTAAAGATATAAAGATACCTGAAATTGAGAAAAGAACCGAGGTTAAACCCAAAGAATTCAGATATGCTCCACCGATTAAAAAACTGGTTGATGAACATGTTTTGATCAAACGATGGATTGGATTGATTCCTCAAGTCGTCGACTATTGTGATTTAAAAACCGAAGAAGGCCGCCAACTCATTCTTGACGGGGTAGATTTAATACGATCTTACGCTGACAAATTCCACCACGCCAAGGAGGAAGATATTCTTTTTAAATATTTTGATGAAAATTCAGACATCATAAAAGTGATGTACGAAGATCACACACGCGCCAGGGGTTATGTAAAAGCCGTACTTGATGCGCTTGACAAGGGGGATGAAACCGCCATTTCGGAAAATCTGATGGCCTATCGAGAACTTCTCACCGAACATATCAAAAAGGAAGATGAAATTTTGTATCCCTGGATGGATAACAATCTCTCCACAATCCAGGTAGGAAAACTTTATTCCCAGTTTACAAAAGCTGATAAAGAGATTGGATTTTCGCCAGAAAAATATGAACGTTTTATCATTAATTTAGAGGAAAAATTTAAACAAAAGGAGAAATAAAAAATGACTCAATTTGAAGGCTGCCCGGGTTCCCAGGCGATGAGTTTTAAAGACCAAGATGGTAATGATGCTGATCAGGACGTCGGAAAAATCAAATCGCAGCTGGGGCAGTGGCCGATCCAAATGCACCTTATTTCACCCACCGCTCCTTACTATGAAGGCGCCGATGTGCTTCTGACGGCTGATTGTGTGGCCTATGCACTGGGTGATTTTCACCGTGAATTTTTGAAAGGGAAAAGTATCGCCATTGCCTGCCCCAAGCTCGATGCGGAACAGGATATTTATCAGGAAAAAATAAAGGCCTGGTTCGATGATGCCAAGATTAATACCCTAACGGTGCTGATCATGCAGGTACCCTGCTGTATGGGGTTAATGAATTTAGTTCAGCAGGCGGCCCAATCAGCTGAGAGAAAAGTGCCAACCAAATGTGTCGTTGTCGGTGTTCAGGGAGATATTTTGCAGCAGGAGTGGGTTGAATAAAATTAATTAAGCCGTGTTTAAAACAATAAGGACAAACCAATGGCCAATAATCTAGATCAAAAATATGACGACATTTTCAGGGACTTCTTAAGCGAGGTCGACCCGATTCGATTAAATGAACCATTCGCAGAGACACTTGGTGCCTTTAAAAAAGAAGACACGGTTTTGAAATATACTTATATCGATGTGATAAAGATGGCCGGCCATGCTTGTCCGACAACAGCCGGGGCGTTTTTGTGCTGCCGAGAAGCCCTGAAAAAACTTTATCCTGACGAAATTCCCATAAGAGGTGATATATCCATTGATATCCATGGGGAACCTGATGAGGGGGTCTATGGCGTCATCGGCCAGGTACTTACCCTGTTGACCGGTGCCGCTCCAGCCAGTGGATTCAGGGGGTTGGGACATAAATTCAAACGGAAGGATCTACTCAAATTTGGTTTGAAAAAAAACGATTCAAATACACTCTCCTTTGATTTTAAAAGATTGGACAACAACCGAACGGTTTGCGTTGCATACCATCCCGATAAAATCCCTTTTGCCAGGGAGAAGGCCACGAGGCTGGGAGAATTGCTGGAGAAGGTGGTTTGGGAGGCTGCAAATAAGGACGAAAAAATTGAATTTCAAAACCTTTGGATGGAAAAAGTACGGAACATGTTGGTGGAAGAAAAAGAGATGAACCGATGGATAGAAATAGGGGAAAAAAATGAATTGAAAAAAAGAGATAAAAACAATTGATCCGCGTGGGCTTGAGCACCATGAAAAAGAAGAGTTGATCTTTCCCAGAAACTCTAAGCTCGAAAACCATGACATTGCCGAGCCGGCGAAAATCATGAAATTTGGACCATATGATCAAACCGAAAAATCAAGCTGACCTGACCCTCGAGATCCTTTACACCCCCCACAGCATTATCAGAAGAGTTCCACTCTCCAGGCCTTGTTAAATCTCATCCTGCGTGTTAAAGAAAACTTTTTAAATGAACCCTGTCGATCGGATGTGGCGGGGTTTATTAAGTTAAAGGTGTTTCAAGGTAATACAATATAACATATTGAAACATTTAATAATTAATTTAAAGATAAGAATTCGCTTTTTGAAAACAGACCAACGGAAAAACAGAGTTGTGTGGCAACTGGAGAGTAATAACATATTGTATTGCAACGATGCGACAGCAAGTCCCAAACGGCTTCAGACAGCCAAAATTCAAATACCGGGTGAAGATCGTTTTGCTGCAATGGAACTGACCATCCAGATGCATCAGCTTAATGCATATCGTGAAAACCGTTCAACTTGGCAAATTAAAGATGAAGTTTTGGGATAAACTCCCCGACCTCTCATATAGCCAAAATGTGTGGTCAAATTAGTCGGAGGAACCGTTCGACCAAATCACTATCGAAAAAAAATGCCATGGGTGATTTCCCGAGGTTTTTTTTGCATTCCCGAAACACCAAAAACCCCCCAGGGGGGGGCGCTTCGCTTTTCTTTAAAGAATATT
>DCWS01000057.1:0-2250 GCA_002328165.1 Desulfobacteraceae bacterium UBA2156
AAAAGCAATGTCTTATCATAAAAAGAATCAAATCAATAAGACGTCTTTCCAAAGCATCGATGTTTTCCTGTTCAAAGGGCTTGAAATTGGTCGGTACGATTCCCCAGATAATGACAACTCGGATATCCATAGTTCAGCCGTTTCGAAATATTGGCAAGCTTTCACTTAAATTAAAGAGACATCATTTTTGGGATAAGTTGTTGCCGTATCACAATTTTATGTAAAAATTGATACTTGCAAGCAGCCAGCAATTTGAGGACCATAGTTTGATTCGCATTGAACGGTTACATTTTTCTTGAAAGAAAACTTATTCCCCGGCCGGACCCAAGCCCTTCCCGCTTTTCCATAGATCAAAATAATTTGACATACATCCCCAGTTTTAGATAGTGTCCATCCATAAATGGCCCTTTTTGCTTGAATGGCATTGCAATGCTGAATCGACTTCGATGAAAAATGTCCTTACTTATTTTTTGCTTGGCGCGATATTGTTGATCTTAAACAGCTGTAGCCTGCTGCATAGAGAGGTTGTGCGGGCTACGCCTAATACCGCGCAAAGCCAGATATGCGGAAAATGTCATGTAAAAGAATACAGGGAATGGCAACAAAGTGCTCATCGAAATTCTTATATTTCAGACGACTTCAAAGAACAATCAGACAGTTATGGTGATGAGGAATGTTTAACCTGCCATGTGCCAAACCCTATTTATGGTGCAGAAGAATTAACAGCAAGGAACCATAATCTCAATGAAGGAATTAATTGCGTCACTTGTCATTTAACGCCTGAACAGAAAATTGCCGGCCCCCTTTCAGTTTTTCCAGCCCATGCGACTAATATGAATGATCCCTTTTATCGCCGTAGTGCTTTATGTGGTACCTGTCATGATGAACATTTTGAACAATGGGAGCAGACTATGGAATTAATTAATCAATCTAATCCTAAAAAAACTATTTTGTCTTGTCAGGAATGTCACATGCCTCAAATTCGCAGAAAGCTGATTACACAAGGGTTTTTTCAATATGTCCATCAGGAGCACGAAGCGCGCAAACATACTTTTACAGGCAGTCCTGCACCCAACAATAAAAGAGATTCATGGTTATTAATTGAAACTGAAGTATTATCAGAAACAAACGCAAAATGGCCTGTCAGAATCATAGTCAGCCATGATATACCGCATGCATTGCCGGCTGTATACTATGGTTTTAAAGAAATTGATTTCTTTGTTTCGTTAAAAAGCTTGGATGGACAGATATTAGACGAACAAGTCCTAACTTTTAGTTCGGAATATGATGAATATATTGCACCTAATAAAAAGTCGAAATACGATTTTTATTTTCCTAGTTCGATTAAAGCACAAACTGAATTTTTAGAAATAGAAGTGAAACGAAGTACAAATAATGTGGATTCTGACGACAAGATTATTTATTTTAATAAACGCAGAATTCATCATATTAGTTCAGATTTCAACCCAGATGACATAATTGATACCTTAAAGGAAGCTGTGGCAGACACTCACGAAACCCCGGAAGAGACGCTGCAGAGTTCTTATTAAAGCATCCGCAGTGACCTAGTGGGTGACCTTCTTGTGCGAATCGGGGATAACAGCCCTGGGTTTTTCGAATCTTTGGTAGTCGATCTAATGTTGGCCATGGGCTATGGAGGCTCGAGGCTGGACGCTGGCCTCATCTGGAAAAGTTGATATGTACACCCTTCAGAAGCTGCTCACCCATAAAAGCCCGATTATGACTCAAAACGTTTATGCCCATCTTCGCGATGATGCATTAAAACGCGCCTCAGAGCTGGCCGGAAGACTTATTGAGGGAGCCTCAAATGATAAAAAGAAAAAGAATGTGTTGTCGATAAGCGATCATAAAGAATGATTCGAGAAACAAGGCGCTAAGGTTAAACGGTTTGGGAGGGAATCACGTTTCAAATGGCTACAACCCATTTCAAAACATCTTTGAAGTCAATTTTGTGAATATTTATCAAAAAGCGTTTAGCGAAATGAAGCGCAAACCCCGCGCCCTATATTCGAGATCAATTGGGCCATCACAGTATAAAGGTGACAGTTGACATTTATGGTCACCTGGCGCCGGAAGGTAACAAGGCAGCAGTTGATAAACTTGATGACTTTAGTTTAAATGCAACAATCCGCAACCAAAACAAAAAAGGACTCAGGAAAAGCTCCTAAGTCCTTGATATTACTGGCGGGGACGACGAGACTCGAACTCGCGACCTCCGGCGTGACAGGC
>DCWS01000057.1:2567-10075 GCA_002328165.1 Desulfobacteraceae bacterium UBA2156
TGACAGGCCGGCGTTCTAACCAAAACTGAACTACGCCCCCGGAAATTAATGATGGTAGGCGGAACAGGGCTTGAACCTGTGACCCCCGGCTTGTAAAGCCGGTGCTCTCCCAACTGAGCTACCCGCCCAACTAAAGGAGGTGTAAAGCTAAACAGTTTGATAAAAAAATGTCAAGACAAATAGATTTTGGAACGTGTTTATCCAAAAGATAATTAATCTAGATTAAAGGTGGTCTTTTTTCCTGATCTTTAGCAGAAATTTCAAGGGAGATATCGCTTGCTTTAAAGAGCTTTTCTCCCTCCCCAAGGATCAAGGCATGGGTTAGAACCTCGTCCATGTGATTCACGGTGATAATATCGATCTGTTTGGATATGGTTGAAGGAATATCCTTCAAATCTTTTTCATTTTCTTCGGGTATGATCACCTTTTTAATACCGCCCCGATGGGCAGCCAGAATCTTTTCCTTTAATCCCCCGATCGGAAGGATCCGACCCCGCAGGGTGATCTCACCGGTCATGGCGATATCCCGGAAGACCGGTCGCTGGGTGAGGGCGGATATAATCGATGTACACATGGAGATGCCGGCCGAAGGGCCATCCTTTGGAATGGCGCCTTCTGGGATGTGGATGTGGAGATCTATCGATTTGTAAAATTTGTTGTCGATCATCAGGCAGTTGGCCCGCGATCGCACATAACTCACCGCTGCCTGTGCGGATTCCTTCATCACATCACCGAGTTTGCCAGTGATGGTCAGCTCACCTTTGCCGGGCATGGTCAAGGTTTCGACACAGAGAAGTTCACCGCCAGCCTGGGTCCACGCCAGCCCGGTCACCATGCCGATTTGATCTGTTTCTTCTATCTGACTCTGCCTGAACCGCGGCGGCCCCAGATATTTTTGTATCGAGTTTGATGAAACTTTGAACGACTCGGTCTCCTTGTTTTTTAACACATTGCGTGCAATCTTCCGACAGATGGAAGCAATTTCGCGTTCGAGGTTTCTGACGCCCGCTTCCCGGGTATAGCGATGGATGAGGGTTAGGATCCCGTTTTTCGAAAATTGAATATTTTTTCCTTCCAAACCGTTTAGTTTGATCTGTTTGGAGATGAGAAACTCAACGGCAATATGATACTTTTCATACTCGGTGTACCCAGGTAGGTGAATGACCTCCATCCGGTCCTGCAGCGGAAGCGGTATATCCGGCAGGGTATTGGCCGTGGTGATAAATAGAATGTTGGTCAGGTCGTAATCGACATCCAGGTAATGGTCATTGAAGCTGAAGTTTTGTTCAGGGTCAAGGACCTCCAACAAGGCTGCCGAAGGGTCGCCCCTGAAATCCATGCTCATCTTATCCACTTCATCGAGACAAAATACCGGATTGTTAACCCCTGCCTTCTTCAAAGACTGTACAATTTTACCGGGCATTGCACCGATATAGGTTCGTCTGTGCCCCCGTATTTCAGCTTCATCCCGCACGCCACCCAGGGAGAGACGGATAAATTTTCTTCCGGTTGCCCTTGCAACCGATGTGGCCAAAGATGTTTTTCCTACACCCGGCGGACCCACAAAACAGAGGATCGGTCCACGGACCTTTTTTATCAAAGCCTGGACCGCGAGATATTCCAGAATGCGCTCCTTCGGCTTTTCGAGCCCGTAGTGGTCTTTATCGAGTATTTTCTCGGCTTCCTCAATGTCATTTCGGATCTTGCTCCGGTCAAACCAGGGCAGGCTGATCAACCACTCAATATAGCCTCGAACTACGGTCGCTTCGGCGGACATCGGTGTCATCATCTTGAGTTTTTTAAACTCCTGCCGTGTTTTGGCCGCCGCTTCCCGGGACATCTTTTTCCGCTTGATTCGCTTTTCAAGCTCATTGAGCTCTTCGCTTGGGTCTTCCTCTGTTCCCATCTCCTTTTTGATGGCCCGCATCTGTTCGGTCAGATAGTAGTTCTTCTGGGTTTTTTCCATCTGATCCTTGACGTTGCCTCTTATCCGCTGGTCCATCTTGTAAATATCGATCTCGGTCCGGGTTAAGCGAAGAAGGAGAGAAAGCCGCTCGCTCAAGGAAAGGGCTTCCAGCAATCGCTGTTTATCCTCTATTTTGAATGAAAAATGGGCAGCCACCGTATCCGCCAACTTGGAAGGTTCTATGGTGGCTGAAACGCTGCCAACGAGTTCTTTGGAAATGTTTTTGTTCAGCTTTGCGTATTCCTCAAAACTCTCGACAATGGCCCTGACCAGAGCATCGGCTTCAGCTGCCGGCGCTTTGATATCAAGGGCCGGTTTGACTTCCACCTGAAAAAAGCCTTCATTGGAAATAAAACGGACAATATGGGCCCTCATTTTTCCTTCAACCAGGGCTTTCACTGTGCCGTCGGGGAGCCGGAGTAGCTGAAGAACTGTTCCGATGGTTCCCAAGGGACTGATATCTTTTTCACGGGGGTTATCAACCCCCGCCTTTTTCTGTGTGACGAGAAAAACGCTTTTGTCATTGCTCATTGCGTCAGCGAGTGCGTTCACCGATTTTGTCCGACCCACAAAAAGAGGGGCTACCATGTTGGGAAAGACCACAATGTCCCGCAGTGGTAACAGGGGGAGTATCTGGCCCGGGGAAGTCGACTCTTCATCTTCTTTGAAAAACTTGGGTATATTTACCATAATGATCTATACTTTATTTATAAGCTTAGGCTTGTTGTTTTGTTTGCTCGTACAATAGGATGGGATCCTCATTGTTCAGGACCACATCTTCACCGATGACGCATTCTTTAACATTTTCGATGGATGGAATTTCATACATAATGTCGAGAAGACATTTCTCTAAAATTGCCCGAAGACCCCGGGCACCCGATTTTCGTTTCAGGGCTTCTTTTGCAATAGCCAAAAGAGCGCTGTCGGTTAATTTCAGGTTGACATTTTCGATCTCAAAAAGCTTTTCAAACTGTTTGATTAGGGCGTTTTTCGGCTCTTTGAGAATCCGAATCAGGGAGTGCTGGCTTAATTCGTCAAGGGTCGCAATAACCGGGAGGCGGCCGAGAAATTCCGGAATCAACCCGAATTTAATCAGATCCTCGGGTTGAACCATTTTCAAGGTTTCACCGATACTTTTCTTTTTTTCGGAGACGATTTTAGCGCCAAAACCCATCAGGCTGGATCCGGTTCGCCGCCGAACAACCTCTTCCAGTCCGGTAAACGTACCGCCGCAAATAAAAAGAATATTCGATGTATCGACCTTAACAAAATCCTGCTGGGGGTGTTTTCTTCCACCCTTGGGCGGCACACTCGCCGTTGTTCCTTCGATTATCTTCAGCAACGCCTGCTGCACGCCTTCCCCTGATACATCACGGGTAATGGAGGGGTTGTCGGACTTACGTGCGATTTTATCTATTTCGTCAATGTAGACGATGCCGCGTTTGGCCTTTTCGAGATCGTAGTCCGCATTTTGTAAAAGCGACAAAATGATGTTTTCCACATCCTCACCCACATATCCGGCCTCTGTGAGGCTGGTGGCATCTGCTATGGTGAAAGGAACGTTTAAAAACCGAGCGAGTGTCTGTGCGAGCAAGGTCTTTCCGCAACCGGTCGGTCCAATCAGCAGGATGTTGCTCTTCTGGATTTCCACATCTTCTGTGGAGACGGAAGTTTCAAGCCGCTTGTAATGATTGTAAACCGCCACGGCAAGAATTTTTTTAGCAGCCTCCTGTTCGATCACATATTCATCGAGCATCCCTTTGATTTTTTTTGGAACCAGGATTTCATCAAAATCTCCCGGTTCTTTTTCGCCTTCCTCTTCAATAATTTCACTGCAAAGCTGTATACATTCATCGCAGATATAAACCGCGGGGCCTGCAATGAGCTTTTTGACTTCTTTTTGATTTTTGCCGCAAAATGAACAAAAAAGGTTATCACCTTCGCTTTCTTTTGAAGCCATTTTAACCCTCCGTCTCCTCCAGATGATCGAGATCTTCTCTGTTTTCGATGACGTGATCAACGATGCCATACTCTTTTGCTTCTTCGCCTGACATGAAGAAATCACGATCCGTGTCACCCTGAATGATGTTGATGTCTTTTCCTGTGTGAAGCGACAGGATTTGATTTAAACTTTCCTTCATTCTGAGAATTTCCTTTGCCTGGATGGCAATATCAGATGCCTGCCCCTGAAATCCTCCCATCGGCTGATGGATCAGTATCCTGGAATTTGGCAGGCTATAGCGCTTTCCTTTGGCACCAGCGGCGAGTAAAAGTGCGCCCATGCTGGCAGCCTGGCCGATGCAGACGGTGGCTATATCGGGTTTGATATACTGCATGGTATCATACACAGCCAAACCCGAGGTGACGATTCCGCCCGGCGAATTTAAATAGAAATTAATCTCCTTTTCGGAATCTTCAGACTCCAGAAAAAGAAATTGTGCGATTAAAAGGTTGGCCACCTCATCGTTCATGGGGGTTCCAAGAAAGATAATCCTGTCTTTGAGGAGCCTGGAATAGATATCGTAGGCACGCTCCCCTCTGCTGCTCTGCTCCACGACCATCGGTATTAATGGCACAAATTGTCTCCTTTGTCAGCTATGTGTTGTCGGTGGTATCTTCTTGGTTTTTTTCAGGTTCCACCTCTTCAATCTTGCCACTATCAATAATAAGCCTGATTGCCTGGTTTTCAAGTAGCGTATGTTTAAAAAAGGCTAGTTTGTCTTTGTGTTTGGCGTAATAATTTTTCAAGTCTTCCAAGGGTTGGCGGTATGTATCGGACATCTGCCTGAAACCGGCTTCGAGGTCTTCATCGGGAAGGACCATATTCTCCTGGTCGATGATCTCGGTTAAGATGAGATGTCTTCGGACCTGCTTTTCGGCGGTTTCACGATACTGTTCCAATAGTGTCTCCCTCGAAAGCCCCAGATCTTCCAACGATCTGTTCTGATAGGAAAATGACTTTTCAGCTTCAGCTACAATCTCCTGAACCTCTGCGTCGACCAGTGATTCGGGCACCTCAAATTCCGTCTTTTCTATCAATGCTTTAAAGGCCTGTTCGTTTAATTCCTGCTCGGTTCGCTTAGCATACCCCTGTTCCAGGTTGTCGGTAATCACATCCTTCAGTTCATCCAAGGTGTTGTATTCACCTATATCCTTTGCAAGCTCATCATCTATTTCCGGGAGTATCTCTTCCTTTATTTCATTGAGTTTCACCTGAAAGGTGATGTCGAGATCTGCAAGTTTTTTATTGGAGTAGTCCTTAGGAAAACGGACGTTGAACTCCTTTTCGTCTCCCGTTTTCATCCCCACCAATTCTTCGTCAAAGTCCTTCAGCATGGGGCCGTCACCGATTTTGATCGTGGTGTTTTTTATCGCCTGGGTTTCTGCAAAAGGCTTTCCGTCTCTAAATCCCTCATAATCGATCACCAAAACGTCATCTTTTTTCGCCGGCCGGTTTTCATCGATCGATTTCATTTGGGCCATGTTTTTTTGAAGTATTTTGAGCTGGGCGTGAATTTCGCTGTCACTCACCTGATATTTTGTTTTTTTTAATTTTAACCCTTTGAACTCGATGGTGTCGATTTTCGGGCGGATCTCAATCGTTGCGTCATATTTATACGGCGTTTTTGGCTCTATGCCGGGGGGGTCCACCTTGGGGCTTCCCACAATTTTGAGATCGGTTTCTTTGATGGCTTCGATAAACGATTCCTGGATTAATCTTGAAGAAACATCCGCCTGGACCTCCTTTTTGAACATTCTTTCCAGAACGCCGCGAGGTGCCTTTCCGGGTCGAAATCCTCTAATTTTTGCTGTCTTTTTAAGCTGTACATATGCATTATCGAGTTCGCGCGTCACTTTATCTTCAGGGATTTCGATGTGGAGAACCTTTTTGACACTGCTCACATCTTCAACCGTAACTTGCATTGGGGTTCCTTTCCTAAAAACAATTCCTAAAGAGATATAAACTGGTGCGAGAGGGGAGACTTGAACTCCCACGAACGTAAAGTCCACTGGATCCTAAGTCCAGTGCGTCTACCAATTCCGCCACTCTCGCAAACGGCTTCGTCGATCATTTCGGATCGGCCTTGACTTTTGGATCAAATCGATTACATTTCCAAAAAGTGGAATAAAAATAATATCAAACCTCAACACGTGTCAAGGAAAATTGGGGGAGGAGCAGACGATGTTCCTTAGGGACAGACCACAATTGATAATAAATATTCATGCCATCATCATGATCATAATGTTTAGTGTTGTTTTCACCGCAGGTCGATCAAGCGGCGAAACGTTTTCAAAAAATAAAAAGATCGTTGTTTTGGATCCGGGACATGGCGGACATGACAACGGCGTTCGGGGTCCGGAGGGTATAATGGAAAAAGCCGTTACCCTCTCCCTTGCACGGCGGATTGTAGCCGAACTCGAAGACGACTTCAAAGTGGTGCTGACCCGGACCGATGATTACGGGATGAAAATATTCGAACGGACTGCTGCGGCCAACCATTTAAAGGCAGATCTTTTCATCAGTCTTCATACAGGTGGAAGTTTCCTTCATAAAACAAGTGGTATTTCAATCTTTTATTTTGATGAAATGTCAAATACCGATCAGGAGAACCGGCCGGCACTATCAAAGACGGATAAGAATACCCCTACTCCGATTGCCTGGCATACCATTCAGATAAAACATAAAAAGACAAGTCGGACTCTTGCTGAAACAATCAGGGAACACCTCAGGGGCCAAACCGGTCCTTTGAAAAAACCGGTTCAAACCGCTCCATTAATGGTGCTTGAGGGGGCTGACATGCCGGCCGTTCTGATTGAAATCGGATATCTGACAAATCCGGCTGAAGAGAAAAAGCTGGCTGATCCGGATTATCTCTCTGACCTTGCGGAAGATATCCGAAACGGGATCATAGATTTTTTTAATAAAGATCCGGGCGCCTGACTTATTGACTTGTGCAATGAAAAGAAGCATAATAAAAAATTCGGTCAATATCGGGGCGTGGCGCAGCCTGGAAGCGCGCCTGCTTTGGGAGCAGGAAGTCCCCAGTTCAAATCTGGGCGCCCCGACCAATAAAATCAGATAGTTACGTAATGCTGGATTTTAACAAATTCGGCACTCTTTTGTTTTTTTGTACCATACTTCCGTTTCACAGATCTGATTTCAAGTAGTGGGCAGCTAACTGTTCCTGCCTGTGTTGCATGTGCAGGGCTGTATGGCGGACTTTGACCGACCAAGAGCTTGAATTCATCAAGTGGCGGATTTGGGAGCCACTTCGACGCAACCGTGAATATCGAAACGAAATTTCAAAGCTCAATAAAGGTTATTTTATGGTCTTCGCCCTTCAGACCTTCTAAGATGATCCTGATTTTTTCCTCCGGATTAAATTTGCGGCGGGTTCTCCGTTTGATCTCTCTAACAATAGATCCCGGACTTCGATCGGTTTTAGGTTTCATTGGCCTCTCCTTTCTATGACGTTATTATATCCTAAAACCGTCTCTTATTCATTTCTTATGTCTGTCCACTTTCCTTTGAAACGCTACA